>NZ_JAEPIV010000001.1:495-969192 GCF_016632405.1 Azospirillum aestuarii | reverse complement strand
TCGTCGGGCACGATCACGCTGTCCGGCGCGACGACGACCAACGCCGCCCGCGAGATGACGGTCAAGGCGACCGCCGAGAACGCCCTGACCAAGCGCATCTCCGAGAGCTTCGCGTCGGGCACCATCGTGTCCTTCACGGTCGACCGCAAGCTGCTGGAGCAGGCCGCCAACGGCGGCAACGGCGTCTCGTCGATCGAGAAGAAGGTCGACATCCAGATCTCGGTCAGCAACCTGAGCGGCGCCACGGTGACCCGCGACGGCATGTCCAAGCGCGGCGAGGGCAAGCTGTCGGACGGTGAGAACGCCTACGCGTTCGACACCGGCACGGTGCGCTTCAACGTCGATCAGAAGACCATCAAGCAGGCGGCGGCGGCCAACTCCGCGGCCAACCTGGTCTCGGTGCAGGTGACCGACGCCAACACCTCGAACGACCTGACGGTGCAGCTCAACGAGCGCAACACCAACGCGATCACGGTGAAGGCCCAGAACCTGACCACCAGCGGCCAGGGCCTGCGTCTGGACTACGCGCAGAACGACTGGACCGACCGCGCCGACATCGACAAGGCGGTCGCCAGCATCGACTACGCGAAGCAGAACCTGCGGTCGTCTTCGCAGACGCTATCGACCAACCTGAACGTCATCACGACCCGTGAGAACTTCACCAAGGAGTTCAGCGACGTGCTGACGGAAGGCGCGAGCAAGCTGACGCTGGCCGACCAGAACGAGGAAGGCGCGAACCTGCTGATGCTGCAGACCCGTCAGCAGCTCGGCACCATCGCCCTCTCGCTGGCCAACCAGTCGCAGCAGTCGATCCTGCGTCTGTTCTAAGCCTGAGACTTCGGGTAGGATCACGCCCGGCGGGCGGCGGCGCAAGCCGCCGCCCGTTTCATTTGGTGCGGCGCTTTCCGGCAATCGCCTTCCGCTTCCGCGCGCCGCCGAGACAAGGACCGGGTCCGTTTCATGCCTCTGAAGTTCGTTCTCCGCCCCAATGAAAAGGTCATCATCAACGGTGCGGTCATCGGGGCCGGTGATCGTCCCGGCTCCTTTTTCCTTTACAACACCGCCAACTTCCTTCGTGGGCGTGAGGTGTTGAAGGAAGAGCAGATCGATTGCATCGAAAAGAAGCTCTACTTCGTCATCCAGCTTATTTATATCTTCCCGGAAGACGCGGTGCTCAACCTGCAGCGCTTTGCTTCCATTCTGGCCGAGACGCGCGAAGCCCGGCCGGATTGCCGCGACGACCTTGAAGAGATCGAACGGCTGGTCGAAGCGCGCAACCACTACCGCGCCCTGAAAATCTGCCGGAAGATGTTCAAGGGCGGGTCCGAGGCGTCACCCAACGCCGCCGACGGTGCGGCGGACAGCCCGGCGGTCGATCCGGCGCCGTGATCGAAGCGGGCCTGCAGGGTTGGGACGGCCGGTCGGCGGACGATGTTCTGACCGACGCCATCGCACAGCATCGCGCGGGGAATCTGGACGAGGCACGGGCACTCTACAGCCGCATCCTGTCCGCCGACCCATCCCATACCGATGCCCGGCACCTGTCCGGCATCGCCGACTATCAGGCCGGTCAGGCCGCGCAAGCCTCGGCGTGCTTCCGGGCAACCCTGGCGATCGATCCGTCCTTCGCCGCCGCCTACAACAGCCTGGGCAACGTCCTGGCCGACCGGAGCCGTCCGGACGATGCGGCCCGCGCCTATCGTCGCGCCATCGCGCTTCAGGACGGCTATGCGGAGGCGCTCGGCAATCTCGGCCTCCTTCTGCAGGCGCAGGAGCGGATCGACGATGCCATCGCCGCTTATGAGGCGGCGCTGCGCGCCGATCCCGGGCGCACCGCGACCCGCTTCGATGTGGCGGTGCTCCTCCGCCGCCGTGGTCGTCTGGACGAGGCCGCCCTGGCTTTCTACCAAGTGGTCCAGGCGCAGCCGGACCATGCCGAGGGCTGGCGCAGCCTGGCGCTCGTGCTGCGCGTCCTGAACCATTCCGACGCGGAACTGTGCCTGCGCCGCGCCCTGTCCGATGATCCGACGGACCGCGAGGTGGCGCGGGGCCTGGGAACGCTTCTGAACGAGCGCGGCGACTTCGCCGAGGCGGTGGCGGTTCTGGCTCCGGCGGTGGATGCCGGCACGGGCACGGGCACGGGCCGGGACGCGCGACTGCTCTTCCATTTGGGCAGCGCGCTTCAGGGGGGCGACCGTCTGGCGGAGGCGGCGGCCCGCTATCGTGAAGCGCTGTCGCAGGACCCGCTGCTGGCAGGGGCGTGGAACAATCTTGGCGTGGCGCTGCTCGACCTGGGAGACCACGCCGCCGCGGTGATGGCGCTGCGAGCGTGCATCGCGTTGCGGCCCACCGATGCGGTGGCCTTCAACAATCTGGGCACCGGTCTTGACGGCGTTGAGCGGCCGGATGAGGCCGCCGGCGTCTTCCAGCGAGCGCTGATCATTCAGCCGGACTATGGCAAGGCGCTGAACAATCTCGGCAATTCCCGCCGGGCCGCGCGCCGGGCGGAGGCCGCTGCCGCGCTGTACCGGCGGGCGCTGATCGTCCAACCGGACTATCCCGACAGCTACACCAACCTCGGCAACGTCCTCAAGGATTGGGACGACTGGCCGGGTGCGCTGCGCCTGCACCGGCGCGCGGTTCGTCTGGCACCGCGGAGCGCCATCGCGCTGACCACCCTGGGTCTTGCCCTGAATGTGCTGGGACGGAACGAGGAGGCGGAAGCCGCGCATCGGCGCGCTCTGTCCATCGACGCGGGGCATGCGGAAGCCTATGCCAACCTCGGCATGCTGCAATGGCAGTCAACGCGCGTTGTGGAAGCGGAGCGAACCCTGCGCCGCGCCCTGCGCATCGACCCGACCCTGGCGGCGGCACGGCTGAACTTCGCCCTGGTCAGCCTCGCGAGCGGCAATCTGCCGGAGGGCTGGGATGCCTATCAGGACCGGTTCAAGGCCAAGGAGCATCCGGAGCGCACCATCGCGGCGCCGCTCTGGCGGGATGACGGAGCGGCCGTCCGCCGGCTTCTGGTCTGGCGCGAGCAGGGGGTGGGGGACGAACTGATGTTCGCCTCCTGCTACCCCGCCCTGGCGGATCGCGTGGCGGCGAACCGGATCGGTCAGGTCATCCTGGAGTGCGACCGTCGGCTGGTCAGCCTGTTCAGCCGCTCCTTCCCCTGGGCCACCGTCCGGGGGGAAACCGCGGCTGCCGACGGAACGGAGACCCTGGTCCCTCCGGACTGCGACGCCCACATCGCCGCGGGCGCTCTCCCGCGCCTCCTGCGTCCGGATCTGGCGAGCTTCCCGCCCCGTCCCTGGCTGGTGCCCGACCCGGAACGCCTCGCCGTCTGGCGGGAGCGGCTGGCCGCCCTGGGGCCGGGGCTGAGGATCGGCATCGCCTGGCGCAGCCAATTGATGACGACCGAACGAAAGGCCGCCTACATCACTCTGGAAGCGTTCGCGCCTCTGTTCGCGATTCCCGGAGTGGTGCTCGTCAATCTTCAATACGGCGACTGCGCGGCGGAGATCGCGGCGGCGGAGGCGCGCTTCGGCGTGACCATCCACCGCTGGGACGATCTGAATCTCAAGGATGATTTCGAGGGTGCGGCGGCCCTGACCGCTTCGCTCGATCTGGTCATCGCGCCCGCCGTGTCCACCGGCGAACTGGCGGGAGCCCTGGGCGTGCCGGCTTGGCGCATCGGCGCCCGCGACTGGACGCAGCTCGGCACCGGCGTCCGCCCCTGGTACCCGACGATGCGCCTGTTCCAGCCCCGCCCCGGCGAGACTCTGGCAGCCGTCATGGCGCGCATCGCCCTGACCCTGCGCGCTCTGGCGCGGCCGGTCGAGGGCATCACCAGCCGTCCAACCGCCGCACCCGTGGATGTCGCCCCGGTGGTGGCCAAGGCCATCGCCCACTACCGCGCCGGGGCGCTGAAGGAGGCGGAGGAGCATTGCCGGACGGCGCTGGACGCCCTGCCGGAGCATCCCGTAGCCCTCCATCTCCTGGGAATTCTGCGGCTTCGCCAAGGCGATGCCGGCGACGCGGTGGTGGTGCTGGCCCTCGCGGTGAAGGCCGATCCCGACAACGCCGCCGCCCATGCCGCGCTGGCCGATGCCTGCAAGGCGACTGGTCGGCACGATGCCGCTCTGGCGGTGCAGCGCAACGCCGTGCTTCTCCGTCCGGACGCGGCGGAGCATTGGCTCAACCGCACCGCCCTCCTGCGGGGGCGTGGCGACGCCGAGGATGCGGAAGCCTACGCGCGGCGCGCCCTGCGACTTCACCCGGTGCTCGGCGTAGCGCACACCCATCTGGGGCACCTGCTCGCCGAGCGCGGGGACCGGGCGGGGGCGGAGCGGAGCCATCGGCGGGCGCTTGCCCTGACGCCGTCGGAGGTGGATGCGCTGGTGAGCCTCGGCGCGCTCCACCTGAGGACCGACCAGCCAGCGGAGGCGGAGCGGCTGTTGCGTCGCGCCACCGTGACCGCACCCGACGCCGCCGTCGCCTGGAGCCACCGGGGCAGCGCGCTCGACCGGCTGGGTCGTGTCGAGGAGGCGTTCGCCTGCCACGGCCGGGCGGTCGACCGAGCGCCGGAGATGGCGGAGGCTCAGGCGAATCTCGCCATGCATTGGGCGCGGCGGCAGCGACCGGCCGAGGCCATCGCCGCCTACCGTCAGGCCATCCGGATCGATCCGGCACTGCCGACCGCTCATTACAACCTGTCGCTCCTGCTTCTGGAGCAGGGGGAGCTTCGCCCCGGATGGGCGGAGCATGACTGGCGCTTCGACACCCCCCAGTTCGGCGACCAGAAGCGGCGCTTCGCCGCGCGGCCCTGGCGTGGCGAGAACGTCGCCTCCGCCCGCCTGCTGGTCTGGCGGGAGCAGGGGGTGGGCGACGAGATTCTCTTCGCCTCCTGCTATCCCGATCTGCTGCGCCGCGCCGGGCATCTGGTGGTCGAATGCGACCGCCGTCTGGTGTCGCTCTTCGCACGCTCCCTCCCCGGAGCGACGGTCCGCCCGCCGACCGTGGAGCCGCGTGACGTGGACGTGCAGGTCGCCGCCGCGTCGCTACCGCGGTTTCTGCGGTCCGATAGGAAGCGGTTCCCGGCCCGGCCCTGGCTGGTGCCCGATCCCGGACGTGTGGACCACTGGCGGGACCGGCTGGCCGTTCTGGGGCCGGGACTGAGGGTCGGCATCGCGTGGCGCAGCCAGATCATGGATGGGGAGCGGCGGGCCGCCTACGTCACGCTCGACGCCTTGGCGCCGCTGTTCGCCGTGCCGGGCGTGGTCTTCGTCAATCTGCAGTACGGGGATTGCGCGGCGGAGATCGCGGCGGCGGAGGCTCGCTTCGGCGTGACCATCCACCGCTGGGACGATCTCAATCTCAAGGACGACTTCGAGGGCGCGGCGGCCCTGACGGCCAATCTGGATCTCGTCCTCACGCCCGCAGTCTCCTCCGGCGAACTGGCCGGCGCCCTCGGCGTGCCGGTGTGGCGCTTTGGGCATCGCGACTGGACGCAGCTCGGCACCGGCGTCCGTCCCTGGTTCCCGTCGATGCGACTCTTCCAACCACGCCCCGGCGAAGGGCTGGACGCCGTCATGGGCCGGATGGCGGCCACGCTGCGCCGGCTCATGCCCGGGGACGACGAACCGCCGCCCGGCGATGTTGCATGTGATCCGGACGCGCTGCTGGACACCGCCGCCGCCCATCACCGGGACGGTCGGCTGGCCGAGGCGGCTCCGCTGTACGAGCGCGTGCTGACGGCGCGGGCCGACCACCCGGTCGCTCTTCACCTGTCGGGATTGCTGGCGCACCAAAGCGGCGATTCCGATGCGGGTGCGGCGCGCATCACCCGTGCCCTGGACGCGCTGCCCACTTACGGTGCGGCCCAATCGAGCCTGGGAACCGTGCTGCTGGCGCTTGGCCGTGCGCCGGAGGCCGTGCGTCGGTTCCGTTTGGCGCTCGCCCTGCAGCCCGCCGCCGCGGCCACTCTGACCAATCTCGGCAACGCGCTGGAGGCGGCGCACGAGCTGACCGCCGCCGCCGAGGCTCACCGCCGGGCAACCTTGGCCGACCCGGTGCTGGCGGAGGCGCATGACAATTGGGGCGCCGTGCTGACCCGGCTCGGCGCGTTGAAGGCGGCCGAGGGGCGCCATCGCCACGCCCTGCGCCTGGCCCCGGACCGCGAGGTTGGCTGGCTCAATCTGGGGGTGGCGCTGCGCCGGGTGGGGCGGCTGGACGACGCGCGGCGGGCGCTGGTCCGCGCGCTGGCCCTGGCGCCGGCGCAAGAGGATGCGTTGGGCAACCTGGGCCGATTGCTGCGGGACCGGGGCGAAGCCGTCGCGGCGGAGCGCTGGTGCCGCCGTGCCCTGGCGGTTGAGCCGGGGCATCCGGCGGCCGCCTTCAACCTCGGGCTGCTGGATCTGGCCCGCGGCCGGCTGGAGACGGGCTGGGCCGGCTACGACGCCCGCTTCCGCGCCCGTGAGCTGTCCGGTGCCGCCCGGGTCGTCCCGGTTCCCGCCTGGGAGGGGGAGGACCCCTCCGGCCTTCGCTTTCTGGTCTGGGCGGAACAGGGGATCGGTGACGAGATCCTGTTCGCCGGTTGCCTGGACGAGCTGATCGCGCGGGCCGCCGCCGTGGTGGTGGAGTGCGACCGACGGCTGGTGCCGCTGTTCGCGCGGTCCTTCCCCCGCGCGGAGTGGCGTCCGGCCCCGGCGGACCCGGAGGCGCCCTGCGCCGGCATCGACCGCCACGTCGCCATGGGATCGTTGCCACGCTGGTTGCGGACCCGCCTCGACCACTTTCCGCAACGCCCATCCTTTCTGACCGCCGACCCGAAGCGGGCCGCCCGTTGGCGGGAGAGGGTGGACGCGCTCGGCCCCGGCCTGAAGGTCGGCATTGCGTGGCGCAGCGGGCTGATGACGGCGGAGCGTCGCGGAGCCTACGCACCGCTGGACATGTGGGGGCCGGTGTTCGCGCTGCCGGGGGTGGTTGTCGTCACCCTGCAATACGGTGACTGCGCCGCCGAGATCGCCGAGGCGGAGCGTCGGTTCGGCGTGACCATCCACCGCTGGGACGATCTGGACCTGAAGGACGACCTGGATGGCGTGGCGGCCCTGATGACGGCGCTCGACCTTGTCGTCACGCCGGCGAGTTCGGTGGGGGAATTGGCGGGGGCGCTGGGCATGCCGGTCTGGCGGTTCGGGCCACCGGGCGATTGGACGGCGCTCGGCACCGGGGCGCGGCCCTGGTTCCCGACCATGGCTTTGATCCCCGCGCCGCCGGGACAGCCGGCGTCCGGCGCCTTGCCGACAATCGCGCGCCGTCTGGCCGGGCTCCGTCCCAAGGCGGCGCCAGTCGTCGGAAAGAAAACATAAAGAAAGCCGGGAGCGAACCGTCCGCCGCTCCCGACTTTTCGAATCGGATCGATCCGGAAGGGTGTTAATTCACCCTGTGACTGGTTCTGGCCAAGCGATCAATTTCTTCCTTGAGGTGGAGCTTCTCAAGCTTCATCCGCTTGATGGCGCTATCGTCAGGCCACGAACGCTTCTCCTCGTCGAGGATGGCGCGGTCGAGACGCAGGTGCTTTTCCTGCAAGGAAGATAGGCGAGCATCAGTGTGCATGGGCTGCTCTCCGTCAGATCGAACCGGCTCCTGCCAAGTCCGGCAGGCCGGAAACCATAGTGTTCACCCATCCGTGCTGCCAAACAACCCCAAACTTTTGTCCTAGTACTCCAAAGACGGGGGGTGACCGCCCCTTACGATGGGGGGTAGGACGATTCGCCGCATAGGCCTGCCTTTTGCCGTTCGTTGCGGGATTAGACCAAAAGGCGGAGTTTCCTTGCGTCGTCATACCTCGTCGGGGTTGGGGTTCGTCATCATCCGGGTCAGCATCCGGGCAATTCGGCGGAGCAGGTCGGCAGAGGTCTCGCCTGGGTGTGGGGCGATCAGCCTTTGGGTGGGGAACCAGGGCCGCACCCCGCTGCCCATCCAGGTCCAGTCACGGCTGCCCAGCCGCCAGACCGGCACCCCCAGGGCGCCCGCCAACTCACCGGCGGCGGTGGCGGGCAGGATGACGAGGTCGAGCGCCGCCATCAGGGCCGCCACGCCCTCCAGATCGTTCTTCAGGTCCAGATCGTCCCAGCGGTGGACGCGCTGCACGCCGTCCGGCTCGATGGAGGCCAATTCGACGGCGCAGTCGCCGTATTGCAGGTTGACGATGCGGAGGCCGGGCACCTCCAGCAGCGGCAGCCAATCCGTGATGCGGGTGTAGGCGCCTTCGCGGTGCGCCGTGACGATCTGGCTGCGCCAACTGATGCCCACCTTCAGGCCGGGGCCGAGCGCGTCCACCCGCTCCCGCCAGAGGGCGGCCCGTTCCAGGTCCGGAGTCAGGAAGGACGGGCGGGCCGGAAAGCGCTCCAGCCGGTCCCGCCGCAGGGCGGGCAGGGAGCCGGCGGCGATCTGCAGGTCGCAATCCGGCGGGTCGAACCGCTCCCGCCCGTCGGCGGTGACGGATTCCGCCCGCACGGTTGCCCAGGGAAAGGCGCGGGCGTAGAGGGACACCAGGCGCGCATCGCACTCCAGGACCACGGACCCGCCGCTCTCCTTGAGGTCGCCGAAGACGGAGGCGAAGAGGATCTCGTCGCCCAGCCCCTGCTCCGGCCAGACCAGCAGACGGCGCCCGTGCAGGGGCTCGCCGTTCCAGACGGGCAGCGCGATGCGGCGCGCCCGCTGAAGCTGGCGGGCGGAGAAACGGCGACCGTAACCGGCCCAGCCGGTGACGAGGTCGCCGTCCGCCAGGGCCATCAGCCCGACGTTCCAGGCGGCGAGCGCCAGCCCGGGAGCCACCCGCAGGGCGCGGTCGAGGAAGTGCCGGCAGAGGGCCGGACGATCCGCCATCTTGGCGAGGGTGCCCAGGTTGTTCAGGGTGTCGGCGGAGTCCGGCCGCAGGGTCAGGGCGCGCCGGTAATGGGCCGCGGCGTCGTCGAAGCGTCCTTCCACTTCGCAGGCGTAGCCCAGGTTGGTGTGGGCCGCCGGGTTGGCCGGGGCGAGATGGATGGACCGGCGGTGCCAGCGCTTGGCCTCGGCCAGCCGGTCCGGCCCGTTCATGCTCAGCCCCATGTGGGTCATCGCCTCGGGGAAGTCCGGGCGCAGCGCGATCGCCCGGCGGAAGCAGGCGAGGGCGTGGTCCGGGCGGTTCAGGGCCTGCTGGACGAGGCCCAGATGGTTCCAGGCGGTGGGGAAATCCGGATCGATCCGGAGCGCCGCCGCGATGTTGCGCTCCGCCTCCGCGTGATGGCCCGCCTGATGCCGGGTCAGGCCGAGAAGATGGAGCGCGTCGCCGTGCCGTGGCGCCAGATCGAGGACCGCGCGGTAGGCCGCCATGGCGTCGTCCAGCCGCCCTGCCCGGTGCAGGGCGATGGCGTGGTTCAACAAGGCTTCCGGATCGGCGGGCGGCGGCGACGTCGGGGCCGAGGGGGGAGCGGCCACGCGGTCGGGAACAGGGGGCGGAGCGGGCCGCATCGCGGCAAGGCCGCGCGCCATGCCCGCCAGCACCTCGTCGAAGGTTTCGCCTGCACGTGGCTGGAACAGACGCATCGTCGGGAACCAGGGGCGGACGGCGGTGCCGAGCTGCGTCCAGTCGCGGTGCCCGAAGCGCCACACCGGCACGCCCAAGGCCCCGGCCAACTCACCCGCCGCCATCGCCGGGGTGATGACGAGGTCCAGATTGGCGGTCAGGGCCGCCGCGGCTTCGAAATCGTCCCTCAGATCCAGATCGTCCCAGCGGTGGATGGTCACACCGAAGCGTTTCTCCGCCGCCGCGATCTCCGCCGCGCAGTCGCCGTATTGCAGGGTGACGAACACCATTCCCGGCAGCGCGAACAGGGGCGCCCACTGGTCCAAGGTGGTGTAGGCGCCCTTGTGCTCGGGCGTCGCAAGCTGGCTGCGCCACGCGATGCCGACCTTCAGGCCCGGCCCAAGGGCATCCAACCGGTCCCGCCACAGGGCGGTGCGGGCCGGATCGGGCTTCAGCCAGGGCGTGAACTGGTCGAAGGAGGCGAGCGTTCCCCGCAGCAGTCCGGGCAGGCTGGCCGCCGGAATCTGAAGGTCGACGTCGGGGGGAACCATGGTTTCCCGCCCTTCGGCATCCAGCGTTTCCGCCCGCACCGTCGCGCGTGGGAAGGACCGGGCGAACAGGCCGACCAGCCGCGGGTCGGTTTCTATGGTCACCGGCCCGCCGCCCCAGGCGATCACATCGCCATAGCAGGAGGCGAACAGGATCTCGTCCCCGATCCCCTGTTCCCGCCAGATCAGCAGTCGGCGCCGGCGCAGCCCCTCGCCGCGCCACCGCGGCGCGTCGATCCGCCGGTCGGGCAGAACCCGGCCGGCGGCGAAGCGCCGTTCGTAGCCCTCCCAGCCGCGCTCCAGCCGTCCGTGCAGAAGGGCGATGACGGCGAGGTTGTCGCTGGCGCTGGCGAGGTTCGGGTCGTGGGCCAGCGCCTCCTCGTAACAGGCTTCCGCCTTCGCGAACTGCCCCTGCGCCCGAAGCGCGTTGCCGAGGTTGTGGATGGCCTCGACGGCGTGGGGGTTCCGGCTGAGCACCTTGCGGAAGCACCGCTCGGCCTGGGCGGGGCGTCCCAGCTTCAGAAGAACGCTGCCCAGATCGTTCAGCGTCACCGGGTTGTCGGGTGCGCGCTTCAGCGCCTCACGGTAGGCGATCTCCGCACCCTCATAGGCGCCCTTGCGTTGCAGGGCGGTGCCGAGATTGTGGTGGGCCTTCGGGTCGTCGGGCCGCAGCCGCAGCGCGGCGCGGGCCTGGGCCAGCGCCTCGTCCAGCCGCCCGGCGGCGCTCAAGGCATCGCTGAGGTTGGTGTGGGCCTCGACCATCGCAGGGGCCAGCACCGCGGCGCGGGCGAAGGCGCGCAAGGCGTCGGCAAGGCGGTTCTGGGCGCGCAGCGCGTTGCCGAGGTTGTACCAAGCCTTGGCGTAGCCCGGTTCAAGCTCCACCGCCGTGGTGAAGGCCAGCGCCGCCAATCCCGGCAGCGCCTGCGCCTGGAAGGCGTTGCCCAGATTGTGGCGCGGCTGGGCCGACAGGGGAGTCAGCGCGGCGGCCATGCGGTGCGCGTCCGCCGCCTCGGCGTGGCGGTCCAGCGCGGCGAGCGCGCTTCCCAGATTGTCGTGGTAGTCGGCGACGCCGCCGGCCTGCCGGATGGCTTCCTCGATCAGCTCCACGGCAGGGCCGGGATGCCCGGCCTGGAGCGCCAGAACGCCCAGCAGATGCAGCGCGTCAGGGTGGCGCGGGTCGGCGGCCAGGACGGTGCGGTAGTCGCGTTCCGCATCGGCCAGCCGGCCCGCCCGATGGTAGGCGACGGCACGGCCGAGCCGGGCGGCGACGTCGTCCGGTGTCGTCGGCGAAGCCTGGTCGGGGGGCTGGTTCATGGGGTTCGCCTTTTCCGTCTGCCCGATCCGGACCCGTGTCTCAGGGCCTTCCACCGGTCTGTTGCCGGAAGGGAGTGCCATGTTCACCGGTTCCCGGTAAAGATGCTGTTAGCCCATGCCCCATTCAGGAGCCGTTCCGTGTCCGAACCGAGCGATCCGCCCCGTTCCCCGTCGCCGCGTCCGGGCCTGCTGGCCCGTGGCGTGGGGAGGCTCGGCGGATTGGCCGCTCAGGCGATGCGCCTCTATGCGGAGGCCAACGCCCTGGCCTCGGACGGGCTGGCCGTGGAGGCGGAAGCGGCCTACCGCCGCACGCTGGCGCTGAACCCGCGCTTCGCGGAGGCGCACAACAACCTGGGCAACGTCCTGCGCGCCCTGGACCGCGCGGAGGAGGCGGTGGCGGCCTATCGCGAGGCGCTGGCCTGCGGCCTCGACCATCCGCTGGTCCATTACAATCTGGCTTCGGCCCTGAAGGCGGCGGGCGACGCGGTGCCGGCCGAGCGGCATTTCCGCCGGGCGCTGGTCGAGGAACCGGCCTATGCCGAGGCGTTCAACAACCTCGCCAACCTGTTGCGCGACGGCGACCGGCTGACCGAGTCCGCCACCGCCTACCGCCGCGCCCTGGCCCTGCGGCCCGCGTGGGACGAGGCGCACGACAACCTGTCCGGCGCCCTCTACCTGCTTCACGAGGAGGGGCGGCACGAGGAGGCGGCATGCTTCGCCCGGCTCTGGCTGCGCGACCATCCCGACCATCCGGTGGCCCGGCACATCGGCGCCGCGATCGCCGGGCTGGACTCCGAAGAACGGGCGTCCGACGCCTATGTCCGGCAAGTGTTCGACCTGTTCGCCGGGGAGTTCGACGACAAGCTGCTCGGCGAGCTGGGCTACCGCGCGCCGACGCTGCTCGCGGAGGCGCTGGCCGGGGCGGGGATCGTGGTGGACGGGTCGCTGGACGTTCTGGACGCCGGTTGCGGCACCGGCCTGTGCGGCCCTTTCCTGCGCGGCCCGGCCCGGCGGCTGGTCGGGGTGGACCTGTCGCCGGGCATGCTGGAGCGCGCCGCCGCCCGTGGCCTTTACGACGCGCTGGAGGAGGCGGAACTCGGTGCCTTCCTGTCGACCCGCCCAGCGGCCTTCGACCTGATCGTGGCCGCCGACGTGCTGTGCTACTTCGGCGCGCTGGACGGGGTGCTGGCGCAGGCCGCCGTGGCGCTGCGTCCCGGTGGGCGGCTGGCCTTCACGGTGGAGCGGCTGGAGGAGGGCGGGGCGCCCTGGCGGGTCAGCCCGCACGGCCGCTACGCCCATACGGAGGGCCATGTGCGGGACGGCCTGAGCGCCGCGGGGTTGTCCGTTTCGCGCCTCTGCCCGGATATCCTGCGCCATGAGAGCGGTGCGCCGGTGGCCGGGCTGGTGGTGCTGGCGGCGCGGCCCTGACGAGGCCGCTAAAGCGAATTTTCATTCGCTTTAGATTCATACGGCCTCATTTGCCGGCCGGGCTTCGGCCGCACTTGCGGCCGGGACCGCAGTCGCGGTCCAAAGCGGATTGAAATCCGCTTTAGCCAGCCTCAGTCGAGCATCGGCAGGCCGGTCTCGATCCGCACCAGGGCGGCGAGCAGCGGGGCGCCGATGTCGCGGCGGACGAAGTTGCTCGCCCGGTCCGCGGCGTTGAGCGAGCCCTGGAAGCTCTTGCGCCAGCGGTCGTCGCCGTACATCACCTTCTCCGCCTTGGCCTTCTGGGCGAGCAGGCCGGGACGGCGGCCGGCGGATTCGTCCACCAGTCGGGTCAGCCGCTTCATCAGCTCGTTGGCGCTGGTCGGGTCGCCGCGCTTCAGCGCCGCCTCGATCAACTCGGCCAGGGCCTCGCCGCGGATGTCGAGGTCCTGCACCTGCTCGGCGTAGGACAGCGCCACCGAGGCGTCGGAGCGGCGGGCGATGCGGCCCAGCACCGCCGGGATCGTCCAAGGATTCTCGTCCTGCACGGTGCGCAGCAGGCCGAGAGCCAGATTGGTGTCGCCCAGCTCCGCCGCGGCGACGGCCAGCTCCGGCGGGCAGCAGTCGGTCTTGGTCTCGCGGAATTTGGAGAACTGCGTCTCCACCGTGTTCAGGAACAGGGTGCGGGCCGCCCCCTCCTTGCCGGCGCGCAGCAGAGTCTGGGCGACCAGACCCAGCTCCCAGCTGCAGTTGCGGGCGGTGGCGTAGGCCTTGGCCTCCTCGGCGAGTTGGCCGGCCAGCGCCATGTCGCCGCGCCACGCCGCCGCCTTGGCGATGTCGGCGAGGTTGTAGATGCGGGTCGAGCATTCCGGGATCTGCCGGGTGATGTCGAGCGCCAGCTGGCTCTGCCCCATCAGGGCGAGCGCGCGGGCGACGAACAGATCCTGGCCGGCCCCGTCGGACGCGGCACCGCGCCGCACCGCGCTGACGAAGGGCGCGATGATCTCCTTCGACCGCGCGGTGTCGCCGATTGTGTTGTAGGCGACGGCCAGCGACAGCCAATCCCAGCGCGCGGCGGTGATCGGCGTCTCCACCGGGGGCAGCATTTCCGCCACGCGGTGCAGGAAGCACAGCGAGGTCATCGGCTCGTTGCAGACCAGCGAGCGGATGCGCGAGCGGAACTCGAAGAAGTCGAAGTCGCCGACGAACTGGTTGGTGACGAGCTGGACGGCCAGCGCGCTGTCCGGATACTTGACGACGATCTCGTTCAGCAGCCGGTCGGCCTCCTTCAGGAATCGGCTTTCCTCGGCGATGTCGTAGGTGTTGTCCGCCTGCCGGATCATCTGCATCGCCTGGACGAACAGGCGGTTGGCCGGCCCCTGGTCGGGCTGCGGCTGCTGCGCCATCGCCGGAGCGCCGGCCCCTCCCGCCGCCACGGTGAACGCCGCCAGCGCCACGAGCAGGCTCATGGCGGCGGAGGCGGCAAGACGGCGGGCGAGGGCGGGCAGGATGGCCATGGCGGTGCGGAAACCCTGGTGCGCTAGAGGACGCGGGCGTAATTGACGACACGCTGGACGTTCGGCAGCGTGCGGGCGTGCTCGATCACGCGGTCGAGCTCGCCCTGGTGGGTGGCCAGACCCATGAGATAGACGACGCCGTTGACGGTATCGATGCTGAAATTCTGGCTGTGAATCTGCGAATCGAAGGTGAGCTTCGTGCGCAGCTGCGTGGTGATCCAGGTGTCGCGGGCGCTGTCCATGATGCCCGAGTCCGTGTCCACCTGGATCTCGTTGATGACTTCCTTGACGCCCTCGACCTGCCAGCACAGGCGCACGGCGTCGAGGCGCATCTGGGCGTCGGTGGCGCGGCCGGTCAGCAGCACGCGGCCCTGATCGACCGTCAGGCCGATGCGGCTGTGCATCTCCAGCGAATGCTGAAACCACAGGTGGTTGATGCGGGCCTTGATCTCGGTGTCCGAGGCGAAGCCGGACAGGCCGCGATGCTCGCTGGCCGCGACGACGGCGGTGCCCCCGGCGGCGCCCAGCACGACGGGCGCGCAGCCAGACGCAAGACCCGCGACAGCGGCCATCCCGACCAGCGCCCAAAGGCGGCCAAACCCCGACACGCTCTGCCTCCGATCCCCGGCCCGCCGAAAGAACGGGCGGGCGGAAAAAGTCATGCCGCAGGTGCGTTGGCAATGGGGAATCTTGGGAGTGTCAGGCTTCATCGTGGTTTTGTCCCAGGGTGATGCACGAATGTTTCACTCGCTGCGAGCGCGAAGGAATCCGGGCTAGGCGAAGGGCGCGCGCGTCACCAGACCGGCGATTTCGCGCGCGAGAACGCGGGCGATCTTCTGCCGCGCCTTGGGGTCGCGCAGGATCGCCTCGTCCTTCGGATTCGACAGGAAGCCGGTTTCCAGCAGAACGGACGGGACGTCCGGCGCCTTGAGCACCGCGAAGTTGGCCGAGCGCATCGGGTTGTCCAGCAGCGGAATGTCCTTGCCCGCCCCCTTCACGATCGCGTGCCGGGCCACCAGCGCCGCGTGCCGGGTGTGGCGCGCCGTCAGGTCCAGCAGGATTTCCTTCACGGCCTTCTTGGCATCCTTCACGTCGACGCCGCCCAGCCGGTCGACGGCGTTTTCCTTGTGCGCCAGGGCTGCCGCGAAGGAGTCGGAGCTTTTCTCGGACAGGGTGTAGGCGGACAGGCCGCGGGCCTCGCGGTTGGGCGCGCTGTCGGCGTGGATGGACACGAACAGGTCGGCCCGCGCTTCGCGCGCCGCATCCACCCGCTCGCCCAGCGACAGGAAGCGGTCGCCGTCGCGGGTCAGCGTCACCCCCAGCCGGTGCTGCCGGGACAGAAGGCGCCCCACCTCCTGCGCGATGTGCAGGGTGATCTCTTTTTCCTGGGTGCCGCGGACGCCGATGGCGCCGGGATCGATGCCGCCGTGGCCGGGGTCGAGCACAACCATGCGCTGCCGCGCCGCCGGGCGGGGCTTGGTCTGGGCGCCCGCGGCGTGCGGGAGCAGCAAGGCGCCGGCCCCGGCGAGGGGGACGGTCAGCGCCAGTTGGAGAAGACGTCTGCGTTCCATTCGCCCCTGATTCCGCAAGGAGTTGGGGCCGCCGAAACCAAAAGTCCTGAGCGCGATCGGAAAGGCGGCGTCCGGCCCTAACAGGCCTGAGGTTGAGCCCAAGGTGTGAGCGTTAACCAATGGGGACGCGCAAAAGGGTTGTCAAGGCCGGGTGGGTTAGCTCCGCCAATTGTCGCGGCCAAGCCGTCATGAAGGGCGTCGCCACCCTACGAAGATTCGACTCTTTCCAAGAATTCCTTGATGATGATGGCCGAAAGCGCTAAAATTTTAGAAATAAGCTCGGGAGGTGGCGATGTTGAGGAAAGCCTTGTTCAACATCATCCGGCAGGAGCAGCGCGAGGTCGAAGACGAACTCGAAAAGGAAGAGCGCCGCACGGCTCCCGACGTCGGCCGGGTGGTTGCTTTGCAGCGCGAGGTTACCGACCTGCGTCGCGAACTGGAACATTACAGCGACGTCTGATCGCACGAATACGAACAATTTCGTCCACCGACCCCTTTCCTGCACCGGCGGGAAAGGGGTTTTCTGTATTCGCATGCGCTCTGTCGAGCATTGTAGCGGCGCAGCATTGAAATGCTGCATCGCAGCATAATTCTGCTTATTCAATGAGCAGTGATTGAGTCGCGTCCTAAACTATGACTGAAAATTAATCACGGGCGTGCCCGAAATCGCGGAACCGGTTGATCCAAAGCAATGGGCGCGCCGGACGCGCTTGGCAGACTTCCGGGGTAGCCTGTTTGTCACAGGGGCGATTCATCCCATCCGGCCAAGCACATGAACGGGCCGGGGCGGCAGGCTGCGGGACCGGGTGAGACCGACGACGAACCGCTGGCACGCCGGTTGCGGGGTGCCAGTCCGAACGCTCCCTGCTCCCTGGATGGAGGGCTGCCCGATGACGGACGCTGTTTCGGACGCCTTGGCCGAAGACGCCCAGAACGTCCCCGTTCACTCCCTCGTGCCCACCGTGCGCCGCCGACGCGGCGGCGAATTGACCGCCGGCCTCTCGCTGGTGTCGCAACGCTACCTGCTGCTTCTGCGCTTCGCGGTCGTCAACGCCGCGGGCTTCGCCCTTCTCGCCGCCGCCTGGGCGGAGGGGCTGATCGACCCCATCGTCGCCACCGACAGCACGCATCTGTGCCTGTTGATCCTTTTGGTCTTCCTGGCCGGACTGGCCCTGTCGGCGCAACGCATTCTGCGCACCAGCCGCGAATTGAACCACGCCAAGGAATTCGACCCCTCCGTCCCGTCGCGCGCCGCACGTTATCTGGCGGAGGTTCGCGGGCGGGATTCCGGGGCGCGGTCGATCGCCGCGTCGTCCCTGAAGTTCAAGCTGTCGGCGCGCATCGGCACGGTGCGGCAGATCTCCTCGACCCTGGTGATCCTCGGTCTGATCGGCACGGTCATCGGCTTCATCATGGCCCTGTCGGGCGTCGACCCGGAGAAGGCCGGCGACGTCGCCGCCATCGGCCCGATGGTGTCGAAGCTGATCGAGGGCATGGCGGTCGCGCTCTACACCACGCTGGTCGGCGGCGTCCTGAACATCTGGCTGAACATCAACATCGGCCTGCTTTCGGGCGCCACGGTGAACCTGATCACCGAGATCGTCGCCGTGGGGGAACGCCATGCAGGCCCTTGACCAGTTCGAGGACGACGACGCCGGCACCGTCTTCCGCGACGTCATCACGCTGGCGCTCTGCGGCTTCGTGGCGGTGGTCATCCTGCTGCTTCCCCACATCCGGCCCGAGGCCAAGCAGGCCGACACGGCCGGCGTCGCGGCGCCCGGCAACGTGATGGTCGAGGCGCGCTGGCCCGACGAGCTGGACGCCGACGTGGACCTGTGGGTGGAGGCGCCGGGCGACGTGCCGGTCGGCTATTCCAACAAGTCCGGCGTGATCTTCAACCTGCTGCGCGACGATCTCGGCCGCAACGCCGACCCGACGAAACTGAATTACGAGACCAGCTACAGCCGCGGCATCCCGCCCGGCGAATACGCGGTGAACCTGCATCTCTACCGCAACAAGGCGACGGTCTTCCCGGTCCCGGTCACCGTGGTGGTCAGCGCCAAGCGGCCGGACGGCGACAACGCGCGCCAGCTCCTCGCCACCACCGTCCAGCTGGACCGGGAGGGGCAGGAGCTGACCGTCTTCCGCTTCAAGCTGACGGAGTCCGGCGAGCTGGTCGGCGACAGCGTGCACAGCCTTTACAAGCCCCTGCGCAGCGGAAGGAAATCATGACCCAACTGCTCGACTTCCAGGTCGCCGCGGTCGCGCTGGCCGCCACGCTCGCCACCATCGCCATCTGGGCGCCGCGCCGGCTGTGGGTGAAGGTGTCGGCGGTCGCCGTCTCCATCGGCTTCATGCCGGTCGCCTACGCCGGCATGGCCGACCTGCTGAGCAAGCCGAAGCCGGTCCGCATGGAATGGGCGCAGAGCGCCACCGCCCAGGCCACCATTCTGGGCGCCCAGATCAAGGAGGGGCAGGGGATCTACCTGTGGCTCCAGTTGGAGGGCGGGGCCGAGCCGCGCTACTACAAGCTGGCATGGGACCAGAAGTTGGCCGAACAGCTCCAGCAGGCGATGCGCGAGGCGGAAAGGAACCGGTCCGGCATGGCGATGACCCTGCCCTTCGAAAACACGCTGGACCCCGACAAGCCCAAATTCCACGCCCTGCCGCAGCCGCAGCTTCCGGAGAAGAACGGCGAGGAGGGCGGGCCGGGACCGATGGTCTACCGCCATCCCGGCATGGACGCCTGAAGCCCTGAACTCGACCCGGTCGTGACGCTGGGGGAAGGGGCACTCATCCCAGCTTCACGTACCCCCGCTCGATCACCCGTTCCGCCGCTTCGAAGACGGCCTGCATCTCCTCGTAGGCGCGGCGGACGCGGGCCAGCTCCTCGATGGCGGCGGCGTCGGGATGGCGGTGATCCGCCACCTTCAACCCGGCCCGCAGATAGTCGGCCCGCAGCTCCGCCACCCGGACGGCCATGCGCAGGAAGGAGGTCTGGTTGAGGTTGGGAAGCTCGCGCCCCATCACCTCGCAATTCGCTTCCAGGACCGCCGCTTCCATGTTCTCCAGGAAGTGCATGATCCGGTGCCGCGACGTGCTTTCCGCCGCTTCCGGGGTCAGCAGCTTGTCAACCTTGCCCTTGGCGTATTCGCCGATGATCTTTCCACCCATGCCCATGGCTCGCCTCCGCCGTCGGCCCGATGCCGAAACGGCGCATTGTCGCATGGGAATCCTTACCAAATGCTGCCGGAGGGGCGTTCCGGTATTCCCACATTGCACGATGCATCCCGCGGACGATCGTGCTAGGGAATTCGCCCTTGAGTCCAGGTCGCAATGGTAGGCGCGCATGTCCGGCACCGGTTCCGAATACATCCTCACCGTCTCGTGCCCCGATGCCGTGGGCATCGTCTATGCCGTGTCGGGCTTCCTGGCCGAGCGGTCGTGCAACATCATCGACAGCGCGCAGTTCGGCGACCGCGGGACCAATCTGTTCTTCCTGCGCATTCATTTCTCGGCCGTCGCGTCGGGGCCGTCGCAGGCGGAACTTCAGGCGGCCTTCGCCGAGCAGGTGGCCGAGCGCTTCGGCATGACCTGGAAGCTGCACGACGCCGGGCGGCGCCAGCGGGTGCTGATCATGGTGTCGAAGTTCGGGCACTGCCTGAACGACCTGCTGTACCGCTACCGCACCGGTTATCTGCCGATCGAGATCCCGGCCATCGTGTCCAACCACCGCGACTTCTACCAACTCGCGGCGTGGCACAACATTCCCTTCCACCATCTCCCGCTGACCAGCGACACCAAGGCCCAGCAGGAGGCCCGTCTGCTGGAGATCGCGGAGCAGGAGAAGGTCGATCTGGTCGTGCTCGCCCGCTACATGCAGGTGCTGTCCCCGGCCCTGTGCGAACGGATGGCCGGGCGGGTCATCAACATCCACCATTCCTTCCTGCCCAGCTTCAAGGGCGCAAAGCCGTACCATCAGGCGCACGCCCGCGGCGTGAAGCTGATCGGCGCCACGGCCCACTACGTCACCTCGAACCTCGACGAGGGGCCGATCATCGAGCAGGAGGCGGAGCGCGTCGATCACACGATGACGCCCGACGACCTGGTGGCCATCGGGCGTGACATCGAGAACATCGTGCTGGCTCGGGCGGTCCGCTATCACGTCGAACACCGCGTCCTGCTGAACGGCGGACGCACCGTGGTCTTCAAGTAACGGCTGGGCTTCCCCAGCCCTCCGCGGAACCTCAGTGTTTCATGGCGAGCGAGGCTTCCTCGGGGTGGGGGGTGAAGACGGCGCGGGTGATCGCCTGCTCGATCTGCTCGCGGGTGAAGGGCTTGGGGATCACCGGGCCCAGATGCTCCAGCCCCTGCTTGGCCAGCTCGTTGGGGAAGGCGGTGACGAAGATCACCGGCAGGAAGCGCTGGCGGCGAAGCTCCCGCGCCACCTCGATTCCGTTGTCGCCCTCGGCCAGACGGATGTCCATCAGCGCCAGCGTCGGCGCATGGCGGGAGGCCAGCGTCAGCGCCTCGTCCATGGTGGCGGCGTTGCCGCAGACGGTGTGGCCCATGCCGCGCACGGTCTCCGCCAGATCGAAGGCGATGATGGCGTCGTCCTCGACGATCAGGATCGTCGCCGTCAGCCTTGTCCGCACCCGCTCGCGGGCGAAATTCAGCCGCTCCACGGCGTCCTCCGGAGCAATCCCCAGCACGATGGCCGCGTCGGCGACCGGCAGATCCTCCAGATTGACGAGCAGGTAGAGGCGGCGATCCATCTCGTCCAGGCTGTGCAGCGCGGCTTCGACCGGATGGGAGCCGGGGGCGCCGGCGCGGGCGCCGGAGCTGTCCTGCAATTGGTTTAGGTATCGGTAGAGCGAGCCGCGCGACAGGTCCACCGCCGTCGACCCGCCCGGCCCGTCCAGGTACCATTCCAGCGTGCGCGTCACCAGGGCATCCCCCTGCGTCGATGTGCCGGTCAAGGCCCGCGCATAGCGTCGCAGATAGGGCAGATGTTCCATCAGGTGGCGGGTGTTGTGATCCATGACTTTTTCCCCGTACCTCCAGCCAGTGCGAACCGCCGAGGGGCGCTGGCTTGCCTGCCGCGTTTTCCGGACTTTGCCGAATGTTCCCGTCCGATCGCTTACAAAGTTAAGTTCATATGGCGCAGTTCGCGCCGTATCGGGAGTGAAGACGAAAGGGTTATTCGGGATAGCTTGATCGGATTAAGTCCCTGAGCCGATCGGGCGGCGCCATACCCCGTTCGCTCGGGCGCGGGGGCTTTTCGGGAGGCCTGACCCCGGTCCGGTCGTTGCACATGCGAGGGAAACGGAACAATCGGCAAAGGCCGGTTGTTGGGAGTGCCAATGGTGTGATTCCTCCCTGAACCGCCAGTCACTGCCGCCGCAGCGCCTGTCCCAGCGGGGACGCGCCGGCGGCGTTTTTTTGCACGGCATCAAAAAAAAGCGCGCCGGTGGGCTTGCGCCGGGATGAGTGCGATATTACTGACTGTCCCCGGCGTCGCGCACCGGTGGCGGAACGGCTTGGAAGCCGCCCGGCACCGCCTCGCCAGACCCGTGCCTGTCGAACCGCGAATGCCAGGGCCGCGAATGCCAGAGTCGCGTATGACCGAACCAGATTTCGACCCGGCAGACTCCGATCCGCCCGATTCCGATCCGCCAGACTCAGATCCGTCGGTGACCGACGGCATGGCGCCGGACGAACTGGCGGATTTTCATGCCTGGCGGCAGCGCGTGGTCGGCACCAATATTTCCGACAAGACCTTGCTGGCGACCGATTATCTCAATCACTTCAATGAAATCGTGATGCTGATCGAGATGATTCCGGACATGCCCGACATGCTGGAGGAATGCCTGATCTGGCAGCCCAAGAGCTATTCCGAGCATTTCCGCGACAGCGGATTCTCGGACAAGGATCTGGCCATCGAAGCGTACGGTCACGTCCCCGCCAAGTTCAAGCGGCCGTTCGAGGACACCATCGCCCAGGCGCATCAGGTGGTCCGCCACACGCTGGAGCGCGTGTCCGTCGACATTCAGGATGGGGCGGGCGACAAGCTGAGGATGGACTGCCAGACCTCCGTCGCGATGATCCACCGAATCATCCAGGTCGCCAACGGCATCATCCACGGCACCGCCCACGTCATGGAGCAGGCCGAAATCGACCTGTATCTAAGCGCCGAATAGGCCGCGTCGCGCTTGGGGCAAAACGCCCGATCCCTGCGCAGATGATTATTGCTTGTGCACCAAGCATTCTTTCCTTGCATGGCTCAAAGGCCGAGCGTCCAACTACAGTAAGCCTTCGAACGAAGAGGAGGCGGCGCTGCGGCGGATGCCTCCCACCGGGAGTGGAGACAGACCGTGAAGGGACCCGCCACCGCAGCGGCCGAGGCATCGGCCGGGGCGCAGGGGGACGTGTCGGTCGATGTGGAGGCTGCGGCTGACCTTGCCGCCTCCCCGGAGATGCGCCTCTGGTTGCGTCTTTCGGCGTGCGCCGTTCTGATCGGCGCCCGGCTGCGCAGCCGTTTGCGCGACGAGTTCAGCACCACCCAGCCGCGTTTCGACCTGCTGTGCCTGCTCGACCGCCAGCCGGAGGGGCTGACCATGGGAGAACTGTCGAAGCGCATGATGGTCACCAACGGCAACGTCACCGGCATTGTAGAACGGCTGACCACGGATGGGCTGGTCACGCGCGCCGCGGCGTCGAACGACCGGCGCATGCAGTTCGTCCGGATCACCCCCGAAGGCAGCGCCCTGGCGCAGGCCATCGCGGCGGCGCAACGCCGCTGGCTGGCCGAGCTGACGGCGGGAATGCCCCACGGCGACGTGGTCCAGTTGATGGGGCTGTTGGGAAAGCTCAAGAACACCGTGCGTGGCGGAGGCGTCAGGGGATGATCCGGTCCGGTCATATCGACAGTTTCACCCGCGACCGGCTGCCGCCGCCGGCGCAGATGCCCGATTTTTCCTACGACCGCCCCGAACTGACCTATCCCGAGCGTCTCAACGCCGCCGCAGCCCTGCTGGACGTCTGGCGCGAGCGCGGCTGGGACGAACGTCCCTGCGTCATCGGAAACGGCGACGTGTGGAGCTACGGCCGCTTCCGCGACACGGTGGACCGCATCGCGCGGCTGCTGACCGAGCGGTTCGGCATCGTTCCGGGCAACCGCGTGCTGGTGCGCGGGACCAACACGCCGATGCTGGCCGCCTGCTGGATGGCGGTGCTGAAGGCCGGCGCCGTTGTGGTGCCGACCATGCCGCTGCTGCGCGCGGCGGAGCTGGAAAGCATCATTGAGCGGGCCGCCGTCTCGCTGGCGCTGTGCGACGCGCGCTTCGCCAAGGATATCAACGCGGCGGCGGAAACGACGGGCGGGGGAATGCCCGTCGTGACCTTCAATGGCGGCGACCTGGAAGGGCGGCTGGAGGAAACAGACGCCGGCTTCGCTGCGGTGGACACCGCCGCCGACGACGTGGCGCTGATCGCCTTCACCTCCGGCACCACCGGCAAGCCCAAGGCTACCGCGCATTTCCACCGCGATCTACTGGCGGTGGCCGACCTGTCGCCGCAATCGCTCCTGAAGACCGGCGGCGACGACGTGTTCTGCGGCACGCCGTCGCTCGCCTTCGCCTATGGCCAGGGGGGAATGCTGCTGTTCCCGCTTCGGGTGGGGGCGTCGGTTGTGCTGCTGGACCGGGCCACGCCGGAACGGCTGCTGGAGATGACCGCCCGGCACAGGGCGACGGTGATGTTCACCGTGCCGACCGTCTACCGCGCCATGACCGCGCGGATCGAGGAGGACCCGGCCCTGGCCGAGGGGCTGCGCACGCTGCGCGCCTGCGTCTCGGCGGGAGAGCCGCTGCCCGCCACGACGCTGGAGGGCTGGCAGGCGGTGACGGGGATGGAGATCCTCGACAGCTTCGGCACCACGGAGATGCTGAACGCCGTCCTGCATTCGCCGCCCGGCGCCGTCCGTCCGGGCGCCACGGGCAAGGTGGTTCCGGGATACGAGGCCCGCGTGGTCGACGACAGCCTGACCCCGCTGCCCCCCGGCCAGATCGGACGGCTGGCCGTGCGCGGCCCGACCGGCTGCATCTATCTGGACGACCCGCGCCAGGAGAACTACGTGCAGGGCGGCTGGAACCTGACCGGCGACGCCTTCCGCATGGATGAGGACGGCTATTTCTGGTATCACGCGCGGACCGACGACCTGATCGTCTCCGCCGGCTACAAGATTTCCGGCCTGGAGGTGGAGGACGTCCTGCTCGGCCACGAGGCGGTGGAGGAGTGCGCGGTGATCGCGGCGCCCGATCCGCTGCGCGGCTCCATCCCCAAGGCCTTCATCGTCACCCGCGACGGCGTGCGGCCCAGCGACGATCTGGCGGAACGGTTGCAATGCTACGTCAAGGACCGGATCGCTCCCTACAAGTACCCCCGCGCGGTGGAGTTCCTGGAACAGTTGCCGCGGACGGAGACCGGCAAGATCCAGCGCTACAAGCTGCGGCAGAGGGAATGGGTCGAGAACGAGGATTGACCACGGGCCGGGCGGCGCACGCACCGCTGGTACAGTTCCTGCTCTTCGCGGCGGTCGGCTGCGCGGCGGCGGTCGGCCATTACGGCGTGCTCATAGCCCTGTCGGAGTTGGTGGCAGCCCCGCCGGTCCTGGCCTCGGCGGCGGGTTTCCTCGTCGGCGGCGTCATCAGCTACCTCCTCAACTACGGCCATGTCTTCCGCAGCGAGCAGGAACATCTGCCCACCGCCACGAAGTTCGTCGCCGTCGCGGCGGTGGGGCTGTGCCTGAACAGCGCCATCATGTGGGCCTTGGCGCAGCGGCTGGGCCTGCATTACCTGCCGGCCCAGCTCACCGCCACGGCGCTGGTGATGCTGTGGAGCTTTGGCGCGAACCGCTATTGGACCTTCAACTCCGGATCGTCCCCCGGCTGACCGCCCGCCGGCCGAGCATGGGAATGGGCGACGAAGGAATGGCGGTGCGGCGTCGGGCCGATGTTCTTCGCCAGACGATCGCCCCGCAACCCGGCGGCGGACAGCCGGGCCTGCAATTCCGCCGGCGTGTAGGTGGAAAAGCCGGCCTCCCGCCGGATGCGGCGATAGTCGGACAGCGCCATGCGCCCCAGCCCCATCAGCGCCGCCATCAGGAAGCCGTGCCGGCGCGCCATGCCGAGCTGGCTGGCGATGTCGCGCAGCATCGGCGTGTCGGGCTCGACCACGTCGGCGATCAGGATGCGCCCCCTCGCGCCGATCAGGTGGCGCCACCGGTGAAGGACGCCTTCCAACTCCTCGCGCGGGATGTATTGCAGCACGGAGACCGCCAGAACCAGATCGACGCTGCCCGTCGGCAGGGCGGCGAGGTCATCGTCGTCGAGCACCCGGATTCCCGGATGGCCGGACAGCCGGTCGCGCAGGCGTTGCCGCACCGCGGGGGCGGCGTCGTACAGCCAGACGTTTCGGCAGCGCTTCGCCATGGCTTCCGCCGCGAGCGCGTCGCCGCAGCCGAAATCCAGGACGGTCCCCCCCTCCGGAAGATGGGCGTCGAGGTCGTTCTGCAGGCAGGCGAAATGCGCTTCTAGGTTGCGCTGATTAGCGTAGATGGCGTTGGGACGGTTCCAGAAATCGACCCAGCCGCTGGAACCCTGGCCGCCCGGCGGCCCGGACGACATCCCGTTTTTCTGGCCGTTTTTCTGGCCGTTGTTTTGCATGTCCCGCATCCCTTTTTGTGGGTCGTTTCCTGCCGAGAGGATTGTGTTGTTCGTCTCTTCGCCAGGAAGAGCCCCCTCGATCCGACCGCGTCGCAATCATGGTAGGTGCGAACAAATGGAGCGGTCAAGAATGACCGGCGGGGCCTATGCCGCCGGAGGGTGCGGAGAAGCGGGAGGCGGTGTCAGCGCGCCGGAAACTCGGCGAAGCGGGCGAGCCGGATGTTCCGCTCGGCAAGCAGGGCGGCGAAGGCCGGGCTCTTGAGATAGTCGTGCTCCACCTTGCGCTGGTCCACCAGCGGGTCGGCGCGGCGCAGGGCCTCGTCCGGGATGCCGGGATGGACCATCACCAACAGCCGCCCGGTGGGACGATCCAGGAACCGCGCCATCAGCTCCGGAAAGGGTTGACGTCCGGAGAAGTCGTAGACACCGGCGAAGCGGTCGTTCGCGGGAATGCCGCGCGCCCGCGCCCGCCGCGCCAGCCCGCCGCCCAGCCCGCCGATCAGCAAGGTCTTCGGCACCGCCACGCCGCGGCGCAGGATGGCGGCCACCGGCTCCCCGCACAGACGGACGTAGGCGCCGGGCAGGGCGGCCAAGGCATCGGCGACCGCATCGCGCACGGTGGGGAGCTGGTGGACGTGCTGGTGACCGTCGATGTAGGCGGGCGGTCCACCCCAGGCTGCGGTGAAGGCGTCGATCTGCCGGGCCAGCTCCTCCCGGATTTCCTTGGGGTCGAGGCCGCCGGTGTAGGCCAGTGTCATCAGCCGTCCCAGCGGCGGCAGCTTTCCGTCCGGCGCCAGCTTGGGCAGGGAACCCAGCGGCGGCTGGTCGGTCAGGGTGAAATGCAGCCCGACGTCGGCCTTGCCGGCCAACTCTTTCAGCGGCGCGGCCCCTTCCGCCCAATAGGGGCACAGCGTCATGGCCGAGGTCGCCGTCAGGCGCCCGGCGGCGATGAGGTCGCGGATGGCCTCGTTGACGCCCGGAGACAGGCCGTAGTCATCGGCGCAGAGCAGGACCGGATGCGTGGAACGCGGGGCTGGGGTGGTGTCGGTATCGGGCATGGCGATGTAAGGTAGGACCGAAAGCGGCGCAAAGCCGGGGAGGGGATGATGGAGTGGGACAGCCTGTGGTTCAACGGTCATGCGGCCACCATGGGGCCGGCGGGTCCTGTTCGGGACGCGGCGATCGCCGTGAAGGACGGGCGGATCGCCTGGATCGGCGCCGCCAAGGACCGCCCCGCCGGTCGCGCCGCCGAGGAGCATGACTTGGGCGGGCGCTGGGTCACGCCGGGGCTGATCGACTGCCACACCCATCTGGTCTTCGGCGGCAACCGCGCCCGCGAGTTCGAGATGCGGCTGGAAGGGGCGACCTACGAGGAGATCGCGCGGGCCGGGGGCGGCATCGCCTCGACCGTCGCCGCGACCCGCGCCGCCGACGAGGATGGCCTGATCGCCAGCGCCGCCGTGCGCCTGCAACGGCTGCTGGCTGAGGGCGTGACGGTGGTGGAGGTGAAGTCCGGCTACGGCCTTGACCTCGCCACGGAGCGGCGGATGTTGCGCGCGGCACGGGCGCTGGGCGAGCGTTTCCCCGTTACGGTGCGGACGACCGGGCTGGCCGCCCACGCGCTGCCGCCGGAATTCGCCGGACGGGCGGACGACTACATCGCGCTGGTCTGCGACGAGATTCTGCCCACCCTGGCCGCGGAAGGGCTGCTCGATGCGGTGGATGCCTTCTGCGAGCGGATCGCCTTCTCGCCGGAGCAGACGGCCCGCGTGTTCGACACCGCGCGGCGGCTCGGCCTGCCGGTGAAGCTGCACGCCGACCAGCTCTCGGACGGCGGCGGGGCGGCACTGGCCGCCCGTTACACGGCGCTGTCCGCCGACCATGTGGAGCACACGAGCGAGGAGGGCGCGCGGGCGATGGCCGCGGCGGGGACGGTGGCGGTGCTGCTGCCCGGCGCCTTCTACACGCTGCGCGAGACCAGGCTGCCGCCCATCGACCTGTTCCGGCGCCATGGCGTGCCGATGGCGGTGTCAACCGACTGCAACCCCGGCACCTCGCCCACCGTGTCGCTGCTGTTGATGCTGAACATGGCCTGCACCCTGTTCCGCCTGACCCCGCAGGAGGCGCTGGCCGGAGTCACCCGCAACGCCGCCCAGGCGCTGGGCATGGCCGCCTCCCACGGCACGCTGGAGCCCGGCAAGGCCGCCGATCTGGCGGTGTGGGACGTCGGCGACCCGGCGGAGCTTTGCTACTGGCTGGGCGCCAACCCTTGTGCCGCGGTGGTGCGGGGCGGCCGGCTGGTGAATTCGCTCCAGGGGTAAGATATCATCGGGGCAACGCGGGCAGCCGGCCAATAGCCCTCTCCCCAGAGGGGGGAGGGGACTTCGATTGCGGCGGCACTGTTCCCGTCTGAAAACAACAAACGCATCAAGCAAAATTCGAGAGGGGCGAGTCACATGTCCGACACCAAGCCGCCGGCGGAACAGTCGGCCAACCGCCGCGTCATCCGGGCGCCGCACGGCACGGAACTGTCCGCCAAGTCCTGGCTGACCGAGGCGCCGCTGCGCATGTTGATGAACAACCTCGACCCCGACGTCGCGGAGAACCCGGACGAGCTGGTGGTCTATGGCGGCATCGGGCGGGCGGCGCGGAACTGGGACTGTTTCGACGCCATCGTGGCGTCGCTGAAGACCCTGAACGAGGACGAGACGCTGCTGGTCCAGTCGGGCAAGCCGGTCGGCGTCTTCCGCACCCATGCCGACGCGCCGCGCGTGCTGATCGCCAACTCCAACCTCGTGCCGCACTGGGCGACCTGGGACCATTTCCGGGAGCTGGATGCCAAGGGCCTGATGATGTACGGCCAGATGACCGCCGGGTCCTGGATCTACATCGGCAGCCAGGGCATCGTGCAGGGCACCTACGAGACCTTCGTCGAGGTCGGGCGGCGGCATTACGGCGGCGACCTGAAGGGCCGCTGGATTCTGACCGGCGGGCTGGGCGGCATGGGCGGCGCGCAGCCGCTGGCCGCGACCATGGCCGGGGCGTCGATGCTGGCCGTTGAATGCTCCGCCCGCAGCATCGAGCGGCGGCTGGAGACCAAGTATCTCGACCGCTCCGCCACCAGCCTCGACGAGGCCATGGCGATCCTGTGGGAGGCCCAGGCCGCCGGCAAGGCGGTATCGGTCGGTCTGCTCGGCAACGCGGCGGAGGTGTTCCCGGAACTGGTGCGCCGTGCCAAGGCTGACCCGCGCTTCCGCCCCGACGCGGTGACCGACCAGACCAGCGCCCACGACCCGCTGAACGGCTATCTGCCCGCCGGCTGGACGATGGAGGAGGCCGAGACGAAGCGCCGCACCGTCCCGGCGGCGGTGGTCGCGGCAGCCAAGGCCTCGATGGCGACGCACGTCCGCGCCATGCTGGACTTCCACGCCATGGGCGTGCCGACGCTGGACTACGGCAACAACATCCGTCAGGTCGCCAAGGACGAGGGTGTGGCCGACGCCTTCGCCTTCCCCGGTTTCGTCCCGGCCTATATCCGGCCGCTGTTCTGTCGCGGCATCGGCCCCTTCCGCTGGGCCGCCCTCTCTGGCGATCCGGAGGACATCTACCGCACCGACGCCAAGGTGAAGGAGCTGATGCCCGACAACCCTCACCTGCACAACTGGCTGGACATGGCGCGCGAGCGCATCCGCTTCCAGGGCCTGCCGGCGCGCATCTGCTGGGTGGGGCTGGGCGACCGGGCACGGCTCGGCCTCGCCTTCAATGAGATGGTGGCGAAGGGCGAGCTGAAGGCCCCCATCGTCATCGGGCGCGACCATCTCGACAGCGGCTCCGTCGCCAGCCCGAACCGCGAGACGGAGGGGATGATCGACGGGTCTGACGCGGTCTCCGACTGGCCGTTGCTGAACGCGCTGCTGAATTGCGCCTCGGGGGCGACCTGGGTGTCGCTGCACCATGGCGGCGGCGTCGGCATGGGCTTCAGCCAGCATTCCGGCATGGTCATCGTCGCCGACGGTACGGACGCCGCGGCCAAGCGGCTGGAGCGGGTGTTGACCAACGATCCGGGCACCGGCGTGATGCGCCACGCCGACGCCGGCTATGACATCGCCAAGGACTGCGCGAAGGAGCAGGGGCTCACGCTTCCGATGATCGGCTGACCGGCTTGGCGGGGGCGGGCTTGGCGGGGGCGGCGCGCGGCGGCAGGGTCGCCAGCGCCACCCCCGGCAGCACCAGCAGCACGCCCAGCAGGTGGAACATCTGCAACTGTTCCCCCAGCAGCGCCCACGCCGCCACCGCCGCCCACAGCGGCATGACGTAGAGCGAGGTGCCGGCCCGCGCCGGCCCCATCAGGTTGATCGTCTTCTGGTAGGTCAGGAAGGCCAGGACGGAGGCGAACAGCGCCACCCCGGCGATGCGGATGGCGGCGTCCAGGCTCAGCGGGACGGGGCGCAGGGCCAGCGACTCCCACAGGTAGAAGGGGGCGAGCACGACGACACCGGCCAGCGCGTTCGCCGCGAACACCGTCACCACCGGCAGCGAGCCGCGCGTCTGGCGCAGCAGCACCGTGTAGACCGCCCAAGCCGCCGACCCCACCAGGATCAGCAGATCGCCGGCGTTGAAGGACAGATGGAGCAGCGCCTGCGCGTCGCCGCGGGTCAGGATCACCAGCACGCCGGCCATCGCGACGGCGATTCCCACAGCCTGCCGCGGCGTCACCTTTTCGCGCAGCCAGAGGGCGGCGATCATCAGGATGATGACCGGGCTGGTCGCGTAGATCAGCGCGGCGTTGGTGGCACTGGTGCGCTCCAGCCCCATGTAGACGACGGCGCCGCAGATGCCCTGAGCCAGCGCGCCCAGCAGAAGGAAGCGCTTCCACGAGGCGCGCAGAACGTGGCGGTGCTGGATCAGGCCGGGCAGGGCCAGCGGCAGGATGATGAGGAAGGCCAGCACCCAGCGCCAGAAGGCCAGACCGACCGGCGGCACGATGGAGGCCGCGGCCCGCCCGATCACCACGTTGGAGGCGAAGAAGGCCGAGGAGAGAAGATACAGGGCATAAGCTGTGAAGACGGCGTTGCGCGGCTGGCGGTCCATGGGGCGTCCGGGGAAATCGGTGGGCGTCTTACGGAGCCTGCGGCCCCAGCAGCATCACCAGCTTGTAGTCGGATCGTCCGGCGGGGCACAACGTCACTTGTTCGTAGACCAGCGTCCCGTCCAGGGGATGGGTGAAGCCTCGGGTGCCGCCCTCCCGCTCCAGCACGCCCTGGTCCTGCCACAGCCGGGCGAAGCGGGGCGAGGCCGCGCGCAGGCCGTCGACCAGCGTGGTCACCTCCGCATCCCCGGCGCGGCGGGCGGTGTCGGCGCGGAACTCGGCGAGCAGCCGGCGGGCGCGATCCTCCCAGCCGGCGATGAATTCCCGCGCGCTCGGGTCGAGGAAGACGTAGCGCAGCAGATTGCGCTCCGCCCCGCCCAGCCAGCCGGAAAAGAGATGGGCCGCGGGGCCGTTCCAGCCGCGGGCGTTCCACACGCGGTCGAGCAGATAGGCCGGTGCCGCTACAACCTCCAGCGCCGCCAGCAGCGGGGCGGGCGGCTGGTCCGGCCCCTCCGTCGCGTCGGCGTCGGGATCGCGCTTGCGCGACAGCTCGAACAGATAGGCGCGCTCCGCCGCGGTCAGCCGCAGCGCCCCGGCGATGCGCGCCAGCGCCTGCGGGGAGACGGAGACCTCGCGCCCCTGTTCCAGCCAGGTGTACCAGGTCGGGCTGAGGCCGCAGAGCTGGGCGGCCTCCTCGCGGCGCAGGCCGGGCGTGCGGCGGCGGGCGGAGCCGGTCTGAGGGATGCCGGCCTCCGCCGGGGTCAGCCGCTCCCGGTGGGCGCGCAGGAAGGCGCCCAGCCGGTGCCGGGCATCGTCGTCGGAACTCATGGTGGCAGCGCTTATACCAGGATAAGCGCTTGCCTTGTACCAGTTTGCCGGACGGCCGATGCTGGGGCTTCGAGACGAGTCCGCCCCAACAAGCACGAACGGGAATCGCCGCCATGACCAACAGCCACCACGGCGTCGTCGCCGCACAGTACGGCCAGCGCGCCGACGCCTATGTGACCAGCGCCGTCCACGCCTCCGGCGCCGACCTGGACCAGATCGAGGACGCGCTGCGCGGCAGGAACGCCGGCCGCGTGCTGGATCTCGGCTGCGGCGGCGGCCATGTCGCCTACCGTGCCGCCCCCCACGCCGCCGAGGTGGTGGCGGTGGACGTCACCGCCCCGATGCTGGAGGCGGTGGCCCGCAACGCGGCGGAGCGCGGCCTGACCAACATCACCACCACCCAGGCCCCCGCCGAGCGTCTGCCCTTCCCGGACGGTCATTTCGACGTGGTGCTGAGCCGCTTCAGCGCCCATCACTGGCTGAACGCCGAGGCCGGCCTGCGCGAGGCGCGGCGGGTGCTGGCCCCCGGCGGGCGGGCGGTCTTCGTGGACATCGTGTCGCCGGGGCATCCGCTGCTGGACACCCATCTCCAGGCCGTGGAACTGCTGCGCGACACCTCGCACGTCCGCAACTACAGCGCCGCGGAATGGATGGCCGCACTGTCGCGCGCCGGCTTCGCGGTGACCAGCCTGACGCCGCGCCGCCTGCGCATGGAGTTTGTCGTCTGGACCGCCCGCACCTCCACCCCGGATCTGCGCGCCCAGGCCATCCGCGCCCTGCAGGACCTCGCTTCCGACGAGGTGCGCCGCCACTTCGACATCCTGGAGGACGGCAGCTTTCTCCTGGACAGCCTGACCATCGAAGCGGAGGCTTGCTGAACCACAACAAAAGGTCAGGGGAGGGCCGGTGATGGGCGACGTTCGTGTGCGAAAGGCCGGTCTTGCCGACGCGGGCGCGGTTACCGGCCTGGTGGCCGCTTTGCTGTCCGAACTGACCGCCGGGCAGAGCGACACGCCGCGGGCCGTCATGCTGGCCGTCGCCGAATCCCTGCTGAGCGGCAGCGAGTCCTACACGGTCTTCCTGGCCGAGGACCGGGCGGGACGCCCGCTCGGCGTCGCGACCATTTCGGAGGGGGCCTGCGTCTCCGCGCTGGGCCGGTTCGGGACGATCCGGGAATTGTACGTGAAACCGGAGTCGCGCTCCGCGGGGGTGGGGCGGGTGCTGATCCGGGCCGTTCTCGACCATGGCCGCGCCCATCGCTGGACGCGCGTGGAGGTGGGGGCGCCGTCCGCCGCGGAGTGGCCGGATTCCCTGCGATTCTACCGGCGCGAGGGCTTCACGGAGATCGGGCCGCGCCTGAAATTCCGCTTGGCCTGACACCGACCGTAGAGCTTGCGTGATGCCGCTTGGTTGCGTGTTGACAGACGATTCGGCCACGCGCCAAATGAACCCGCATCACCGGCCGCCGGAGAGAACGGGCGGCCATTCGACCGAACACGGGAGGTTGTTAGGAATGAAGCGCATCCTGCTGGGTGCCGGGCTCGGCGTTGCCGCCACCTTGGCGCTTGCTGCGCCGGCCCAGGCCGCCAAGACCCTCGTCTATTGCTCCGAGGGCAGCCCTGAAAACTTCAACCCGATGGTCAACACGACCGGAACGAGCTTCGACGTCTCGCTGCCCGTGTACAACAACCTCGTGCAGTTCGAGCGCGGCGGCACCAAGGTCGTCCCCGGCCTCGCCGAGACGTGGGAGGTGTCGGAGGACGGGCTGACCTACACGTTCCACCTGCGCAAGGGCGCGAAGTGGCACAGCAGCAACGACTTCAAGCCGACCCGCGACGCCAACGCGGACGACGTGCTGTGGTCGTTCAATCGTCAGTGGAAGAAGGATCACCCCTTCCACAAGGTGTCCGGCGGCGCCTATGACTACTTCAACGACATGGCGATGCCCGACCTGCTGAAGTCGATCGAGAAGATCGACGACTACACGGTCAAGTTCACGCTCAACAAGGTCGAGGCGCCCTTCATCGCCAACCTGGCGATGCCCTTCGCGGCCATCCAGTCCGCCGAGTACGCCGACGCCCTTCAGAAGAAGAACCAGATCGACAAGATCGATCAGGCGCCGATCGGCACCGGCCCGTTCCAGTTCGTCGCCTACCAGAAGGACGCGGTCATCCGCTACAAGGCGTTCGAGCAGTATTGGGGTGGCAAGGCGCCGCTCGACAACCTCGTCTTCGCCATCACGCCCGACGCCGCGGTCCGCTACGCCAAGCTGAAGGCCGGCGAGTGCCACATCGTGCCGTACCCGAACCCGGCCGATCTGGAGGCGATGAAGAAGGACGCCGCCATCAATCTGATGGAGCAGGAGGGCCTGAACGTCGGCTATCTGGCCTTCAACGTCACCAAGAAGCCCTTCGACGACGTGCGCGTCCGCCGCGCGCTGAACATGGCCATCGACAAGAAGGCCGTGGTCGACGCGGTGTACCAGGGGGCCGGCGTTCCGGCGAAGAACCCGATCCCGCCGACCATGTGGTCGTACAACAAGGAGATCGAGGACTACCCCTACGATCCGGAGCGCGCGAAGAAGCTGCTGGCCGAGGCCGGGTTCCCGGACGGCTTCGAGACCGACCTGTGGGCCATGCCGGTGCAGCGTCCCTACAATCCCAACGCCAAGCGCATGGCCGAGATGATGCAGGCGGACCTCGCCAAGGTCGGCATCAAGGCCAAGGTCGTGCAGTACGAGTGGGGCGAGTACCGCAAGCGCCTCCAGGCCGGCGAGCACCAGATGGGCATGCTGGGCTGGACCGGCGACAACGGCGACCCGGACAACTTCCTGCACGTCCTGCTCGGCTGCGAGGCCGCGCGTCCGGGCGGGTCGAACATCGCCAAGTGGTGCTACAAGGAGTTCGACGACCTCGTCGTGCAGGCCAAGCGCACCACCGACATCGCCGCCCGCACCAAGCTGTACGAGCAGGCGCAGGTCATCTTCAAGGAAGAGGCCCCGTGGCTGACCGTCGCGCACTCGGTCGTCCACATGGCGGTGAGCAAGAATGTGGTCGATTACAAGATGGACCCGTTCGGCATCCATCGCTTCTACGGCGTCGATTTGAAACAATAATCTCAGCGTAGCAAGCGGCTTTACAAAGCGGTGGCCGGGGCATTAAACCCCCGGCTTCCCTTTGCGGATGCAGAGGTAAAAGGGGGCCGCGGCCCCCTTGCTTTCGTTTCGAGCCCCCGGTGACGATCCGATGCTACGCTTCATCCTGACGCGGGTGAGCCTGGTGATTCCGACCTTTCTCGGCGTCACCTTCCTGACCTTCCTTCTGATCCGCCTTGTTCCCGGCGACCCCATCGAGGTGCGCGTCGGCGAGCGCGGAATCCCCCCCGAACGGCTTCTCGAACTGCGGCACGAACTGGGGCTGGACCGCCCGCTGTGGCACCAGTTCCTCGACTACATCGGCGGCGTCCTCCAGGGCGACCTCGGCGTGTCGCTGGTGACGCGCAATTCGGTGTTCAGCGAATTCGTGACGCTGTTCCCGGCGACGCTGGAACTGGCGGCGCTGGCCATGCTGTTCGCCACGGTGGTCGGCCTGCCCGCGGGAATCATCGCGGCGGTGCGGCGCGGCTCGATCTTCGACCACGGCGTGATGGGCATCAGCCTGACCGGCTATTCCATGCCGATCTTCTGGTGGGGCCTGCTGCTCATCCTGTTCTTCTCGGTGGGGCTGGGCTGGACGCCGGTGTCCGGGCGGCTCGACCTGCTCTATTACGTGGAGCCGGTGACCGGCTTCATGCTGATCGACACGCTGATGGCCGGCGAATACGGGGCTTTCTGGTCGGCGCTGCACCACCTCATCCTGCCGATGATCGTTCTCGGCACCGTTCCGCTGGCCGTCGTGGCGCGCATGACGCGCTCCGCCATGCTGGAGGTGCTGGGCGAGGACTATATCCGCACCGCGAAGGCCAAGGGGCTGGCGGGCAAGCGGGTGATCGGTCTGCACGCGCTGCGCAACGCGCTGATCCCCGTGGTCACCGTGATCGGCCTCCAGGTGGGCACGCTGCTCGGCGGCGCGATCCTGACCGAAACCATCTTCTCCTGGCCCGGCGTGGGCAAGTGGCTGATCGAGAGCATCAACCGCCGCGACTACCCGGCGCTCCAGGGCGGGGTGCTGCTGATAGCGACGACGGTGATGACCGTGAATCTGCTGGTGGACGTTCTCTACGGCGTCCTGAACCCGCGCATCCGCCATTCGCGGTGAGGTGAGCCATGACGAACCCTACGACGACGGGCGTTCCGGAGACCCTTCCGGCCGCTTCCCCGCCGGTTTCCCAGCCGCCGCACCCGCTGGTCGAGTTCTGGTACCATTTCCGGCAGAACAAGGGGGCCATGGCCGGCCTCGCCGTGATCCTGCTGATCGCCGTTGTGGCGCTGTTCGCCGAGTTGGTGGCGCCGCACGATCCCAACATCCAGTACCGCGACGCCATCCTGGTGCCGCCGGTCTGGCAGGAGGGCGGGCGCTGGGCCTTCCTTCTCGGCACCGACGACATCGGGCGCGACATGCTGTCGCGCCTGATTTTCGGGGCGCGGCTGTCGATGATGATCGGCCTGATCGTCGTCACGCTGTCACTGGCGGTCGGGCTGGCGCTCGGCATGATCGCCGGCTTCTTCGGCGGCGTCACCGACGCGCTGGTCATGCGCTTCATGGACATCCTGCTGTCGCTGCCCAGCCTGCTGCTGGCCGTGGTGGTGGCGGCGATCCTCGGGCCGGGGCTGGTCAACGCCATGCTGGCCGTGTCCATCGTGGTCATCCCGCACTACGCCCGCCTGACCCGCGCCGCCGTGATGGCGGAGACGAACAAGGACTACGTGATCGCCTCCCGCGTGGCGGGGGCCGGGCCGCTGCGGCTGATGCTGGTGGTGATCCTGCCGAACTGCGTGGCGCCGCTGATCGTCCAGGCGACGCTGGGCTTCTCTACGGCGATCTTGGACGCCGCGGCGCTGGGCTTCCTCGGCCTCGGCGCGCAACCGCCGACTCCGGAGTGGGGCACCATGCTCGCCTCCTCCCTCCAGTTCCTCCAGCGCGCCCCCTGGGTCGTCACATGGCCCGGTGTGGCCATCCTGGTGACGGTGCTGGCCTTCAACCTGCTGGGCGACGGGCTGCGCGACGCGCTCGACCCCAAGCTGAAACGCTGATGCCTGCCATGCCTCTTCTCGACATCAAGAACCTGTCCGTCGAGTTCACCACGCGCGCCGGGACCTTCCGCGCCGTGGACGGGATCGACCTCACCGTGGACGAGGGCGAGGTTGTGGGCATCGTCGGCGAGTCCGGGTCCGGCAAGTCCGTGACCTCGCTCGCCGTGATGGGCCTGCTCGGCTCCAACGGCACGGTGGTCGCCGACCGCATGCACTTCGGCGGCAAGGACCTGCTGGCGATGAGCCCGTCGCAGCGCCGGAAGATCACCGGCAAGGACGTGGCCATGGTCTTCCAGGAGCCGATGACCAGCCTGAACCCCTGCTTCACCGTCGGTTTCCAGATCATGGAGACGCTGAAGGTGCATGAGGGGCTGTCCGGCAAGGCGCTGCGCAACCGCGCCATCGAACTGCTGGAGCAGGTCGGCATCCCGGCCCCGGAAAGCCGCCTGTCGGCCTTCCCGCACCAGCTGTCCGGCGGCATGAACCAGCGCGTGATGATCGCCATTGCCATCGCCTGCAACCCGCGCCTGCTGGTCGCGGACGAGCCGACGACGGCGCTGGACGTGACCATCCAGAAGCAGATCCTCGACCTACTGGTCCGCCTCCAGAAGGAGCGGGGCATGGCCCTGATCCTGATCACCCACGACATGGGCGTGGTGGCGGAGACGGCGCAGCGGGTGGTCGTCATGTACGCCGGGCAGGTCGCCGAGACGCGCCCGGTGGACGCCCTGTTCAAGGCGCCGCGCCACCCCTACACCGGCGCGCTGCTCGACGCGCTGCCGGAGCGGGCGCTGGGCAAGCGCCGGCTGCCGACGATTCCCGGCGTCGTGCCGGGCATCGGCGACCGGCCGCAGGGCTGCCTGTTCAACCCGCGCTGCCGCTTCGCCACCGACCGCTGCCGCATCGAGCGGCCGGCCCTGTTCGACGTGGACGCCGGCAAGGCGCGCTGCTTCTATCCGCTCGCTGATGCTCCGGTCGGCGCCGGGGAGGTCCTGTGATGTCCGACATTCTCACCGAAGTCATGCCGGCGACCGGTCCGGTGGTCCTGGAAGCCATCCACCTGCGCAAGCACTACGCGGTCAAACGCGGCGCCTTCAAGCCGGCGGCCACCGTCAAGGCGCTGGACGGCGTGTCCTTCCAGCTCGAAGCCGGGAAGACGCTGGCGGTGGTCGGCGAGTCCGGCTGCGGCAAGTCCACGCTGGCGCGCTCCGTCACGATGATCGAGCCGCCGTCGTCGGGGCAGCTTCTCTATGACGGGCGCGACGTGGTCGGGCGCACCGCGTCGGAGATGAAAGAGCTGCGGCGCACCGTCCAGATGGTGTTCCAGAACCCCTACGGCTCGCTGAACCCCCGCAAGACCGTGGGGTCCATCCTGTCGGAGCCGCTGGTCATCAACACCCCGATGGGCAAGCAGGAGCGGCGGGAGCGGGCCGTCGCCATGATGGCGAAGGTCGGGCTGCGCCCCGATCAGGTGGACCGCTACCCGCACATGTTCTCCGGCGGCCAGCGCCAGCGCATCGCCATCGCGCGCGCGCTGATGCTGAACCCGCGGGTGGTGGTGGCGGACGAGCCGGTGTCGGCTCTCGACGTGTCGATCCAGGCGCAGGTGCTCAACCTGATGATGGATCTTCAGGAGGAGCTGAACCTCGCCTACCTGTTCATTTCCCACGACCTCAGCGTGGTCCGGCACATCGCCGACGCAGTCATGGTGATGTATCTGGGCCGTCCGGTGGAGCATGGGCCGAAGGACGTGGTCTACAGCCGGCCGCGCCACCCCTACACCCGCATCCTGATGGCCGCCACACCGCGGGTGAACCCGGCGTTGCGGGCTGAGCGGGTGATCCCGAAAGGCGAACTGCCCTCGCCGCTGAACCCGCCGCCGGGCTGTCCCTTCCACAAGCGCTGCCCCTACGCGACGGAGCGTTGCGCGACAGAGGTGCCCGCCCTGCGTCCGGTGGACGAGCGGCTGGTCGCCTGCCACTTCGCCGAGGACATGACCTGAGGATAAATGGCCGCGGTGTTCGGTGGTATCGTCAGGCACCGCGGCCGGTTTTGTCCTGAAGGGCGTCGATGCGTTTGGAGGCTTCGGCCTTCGTCAACTCTCCGTCGAAGGATTCGCCGGCCTCCTCGCTGAGCGTCTTCAGGTACGAGGCCTGCGCGCCGGTCATCGGCTCGTCGCCCGTGGTCCAATCGTCCGGGTCCTTCTCGCGGTTGGAGTGCTCGGCACCTCCGGCGTCCGAGGTTTTCGGGTTGCTCCCAGGATTCGGTGCATCTCCGCGATGGGGCTGGGGGTGATTCTCACGCTTGTTGTCGCGTTTCGTGTTCATGAAATGTTCCTTTCTGCCGGAAACGTCTGTCGAACAGGTGCCTGCGGGATTGGTTCCCGGCTTTGGTTCCCGGCTTTGGTTCCCGGCGTTGGTTCGCCGACCGTTGAAGCGCCATGCGGAAGACGTTACCCTTTCGCGGGCTGGGGTTTTCTTCGGCCGGTGAGGTTGGGTCCAGCGCGAGGGACGGAACGAAATGCCGCTGATGGTGTGGAACGACAAGCTGAGCGTCGGGATCGCGCAGTTCGACGAGGAGCACAAGCAACTGGTCGCCCTGGTCAACGAGCTGTTCGACGCCGTTCAGGCCGGGCGCAGCAAGGAGGCGCTGGGCGGCATCCTCGACAGCCTCGTCGCCTACACCAAGTCGCACTTCACCCATGAGGAGGAGCATTTCGCCCGCCTCGGCTATCCGGACCGCGACGCCCACAAGGCGGAACACGACGCGCTGGCCAATCAGGTGCTGGAGGTGCAGCGCAAGTACCACGCGGGCGCCACCGCCACGCTGAGCATGGAGGTGATGAACTTCCTGAAGAACTGGCTGATCAAGCACATCCAGGGTACCGACAAGAAGTATGGTCCCTTCCTGAAGGAAAAGGGCGTGGCGTAAAGGGCCATTTCCGTAAGCACGATCGCCGGGACAGGACGTCCCGGACCGCTCCCTTCCACTGTCCGACCGCGGGCCTCTCCCCATGCGCGTCGCGCGTCAACCCGGCAGGTCCGTCGCCGGGCGTCGGGAACTCTTGGCCGGGGCCGGGGTTCATGACGTGACGGATGACTCCTGAATGGCTCCGTCGTCGCGCAATTCCGGCGAAGGTGCGCCGATGAACGATGGCCGACACGGAGCCGTCCCGCCACCAGCGCCTGGGCTGCCAGCGTTTGGGTCCGCGCGTGTTGCCGCGAATCCGTCCCCCGCTCTCCCGATCCCACCATCGCCGCCCGGCTCTCCGCGGCGCCGCCGTTGTGCGCCATCGCCGCCTGAGCATGACGATCCGGAGACACACGCAACCCTCACAGGGTCAGAACCATGGAAGAACAGTGGCTTCTCAAGGCGAAATTCGTTGCCTTCAACCTGACCATTTCAGCGTTCGTCTTCGTCCTGTATGCGCAGGGGTGGCTGGACCGGGTTCTGACCGGGCACATCGCCGTGGCGACCGCGATCATCGGGATCGTCTTCCTGGTCGGCCTGGTGATGTCAGCCTATCGGGTGTGGAAGATCGGTGGGGAACTGGACCTGGCCAAGCTCGGCGGCGGGCGGCTGATGAAGGTCGAGAGCGAGCGCGCCCTGGAAATCCGCCTGTTCTCCCGGATCTCGCATCTTCAGCACATTGCCAACGCGCTCGGCATGCTCGGCCTGATCGGAACGGCCTGGGGCTTCAGCCTGTTTGCCGCGAACATCACCCCGGACATGGTGGGCAATGCCGCGTCGGCCGGCGCCATGGTGACCACGCTGGCGAGCGGGCTTGGCGTGGCGATCTACGCCACGATGCTCGGCGGCGCCCTGTGCCTGTGGACCACCTGCAACCTGCAACTCCTGCGCGGGGCTACGGCCTCGCTGTGCGCGCTGATCATGGACGAGGCCCATGCCCGTTCGCGACTTGCTCCGCGGACCGGGGCGCCGGACTTCACCGCGCCGCAAGCGGCTCCCTATGGCGCCCTGCGCGGTGAGGCCACACCATGAACGATTTCCTGGGCGAGGACCAAACCGGTGTGCTCGTCGCGCGGGATCTGCTGACGCTGCTGCTGTGCGGCTTCGTGGCCTGCGCGGTGCTGGCGGTCCCCTTCATCAACGAGGCGAAGAAGACCGAGGCCAACCAGCAGAACGAGTCCTCCTCGTCCGCCGCGGCGGGCATGGAACCGCCGGGAAACGTCATCATCGAGGCGCGCTGGGACGACAAGCTGCGCAGCGACGTCGATCTGTGGGTGCAGGCACCGGGCGACGTGCCGGTCGGCTATTCGAACAAGTCGGGGCTGATCTTCAACCTGCTGCGCGACGATCTGGGCGCCTACGCCGATCCCACCGAGATCAATTTCGAAACCTCCTATTCCCGCGGTATTCCTCCGGGGGAATACACCGTCAACGTGCATATGTTCCGCAATCTTGAGAATGTGTTTCCCATCTGGGTCCGGGTGGTCGCCCGCGTCAAGGCGGAGCATGAATCGGGGGCCGCCACCGTCGCCGCCACGCGCGTCCGGCTGGACCACGAAGGGCAGGAGATCACCGCCTTCCGCTTCAACCTGAGCGAACGGGGCGAACTGGTGGCGGGGTCCTTGAACGCCGTGTTCAAGCCGCTGCGCTCGGCGAAAAATTGACCCGTCGGATCGAGAGTGCGCCATGGAAAGCCTGACCGTCATTTTCGGCTTCGTCGCCGTCGTCACCTTGCTGCTCGTCCTGTCGGCGCTGCGCTGGACGCGCAACCGGATGGCGCGCGTGGTGATCCTGCTGCTGTTCGCCCTGCTGCTGCCGGCGGCCTACGCCGCGCCGGCGGCGCTGCTGGGCCGGGCGAAGCCGGTCACGCTGGAATGGATGGGGTCCAACGTCCGCGAGGCGAAGGTTCTGAGCGCCACGCTGGTGGAGAACGAAGCGATCTATCTCACCCTTCTCTGGGAGCAGGCGCCCAACCTCTACCGCCTGCCCTGGGACCGCCGCATGGCGGAGCAGTTGCAGGAAGCCCAGCGCGAGGCCCAGCGCAACGGCACCAACCCGATGATGCGGCTGCCCTTCGAGCGGTCCTGGGACGACCGGGAACCGCGATTCTACGCGCAGCCGCAGCCGAAGATGCCGGACAAGCCCTATGAGAACGCTCCCGGCAACGGGGGGCCGGGCGGCAATCCGGGGATCGAGTTCCAGCACCCCGGCCAACCGACCTGAAACCCGACGGGCCGATTTCCATCGCGTGCTGCGTGCAGGCCCCTTGAAGGCGGGGGGCGGGCTCGTCTACGGTTCCGCGATTCCGTCCGCCCGAGCAAAGAGAGTTCCATGCCGTCCTTCGACATCGTGTCCAAGACCGACATCCACGAAATCGACAACGCGCTGAACGGCATGCGCCGCGAGATCGAAACCCGCTTCGACTTCAAGGGCTCGCGCTGCACCGTGGAGCGCACCGAGAACGACATCACCCTGCTGGCCGACGACGCCCCCAAGCTGGAGCAGATGCAGGAGCTGCTGCGGGTCTATGTCACCCGACGCAAGCTCGACGCCGGTGCCCTGGACTATTCCAAGCCGCCGGAACGGGCGGCGGGCGATGCGCTGCGTCAGGTCATCACCGTCAAGCAGGGCATCGCCCAGGACCTCGGCAAGACCATTGTCAAGGCGATCAAGGACGCGAAGATGAAGGTCCAGGTCTCCATCCAGGGCGACGAGCTGCGCGTCACCGGCAAGAAGCGCGACGACCTCCAGGAGGCCATCACCCTGGTGCGCGGGCTGAAGATCGAGCAGCCGCTGCAATACTTGAACTTCCGGGACTGAGGTTCGGCCAAGGCTCGGCCGGGTCGGTTTTTGCCGCGTGGTCGGTCATTCCTGCCGGGTGGGGCGGAAATTTTTGCCGGGTGCATGGGCTGAAGGTTTGGCTCATGGCCCGACGCTCCGCCCCCTTCTCGTGATGGCCCGTCCTTTGCTTGCCGTGATCCGGTAGCCGAACGCCGCAGGGTCCACGCGCCATGTCGATACCGGCCAACGCCGACGCCTCCCAGTTGATGCGCATCCGGGCTGAAGAGCTTCTGGAGCGCAAAGGCACGGGTGCGCCCCGGCAGGCCGGGGAGCTCGCCGGCCAGTTCGCCGCGATGCTGGAGCAGTTGAACGGCGTCGGCGGCGAGGACGGTGCGACTGGCCTGATGGCGTCCTCTGCGGCGGGTCCGGTCACGGGAAGTTCCGCGATCGCCCACCGGCTGGGAGTCGGCGCCGTCAGCGTCTTTGCACAGAGCGGAGCGGACGAGGCATCGGGCGGCCAGGCCGCCGAAAGCCACACGCCCGACATGCAGGCGCCCAACGCCCAGGAGGCCATGCAGGTGGTGCAGAGCGCGCTCCAGGCCGAGAGCGCGCCGAACTTCCGCTGGCTGACCACGTTGCTGACCCAGAGCGTCCCCGACCACATGAAGGCAGGCTCCGCCCAGTGATGGGACGGCCGGGCCTCAGCGGACGTCCAACCGGCGTTCCAGCGTGACCACCGTTTTGCCGGCGCGGGTCAGCGTCACGATGCCCTTGTAGGGCCCCTTCGGCCATCCGGCCGCCGGCCGCTTCAGCCCTTGGTAGGCGAACCAGACGGCCTTGTCCCCGGAGATGCCCTTGCTGTTGTCGAACAGGGTGCGGCCATCGCCGTCGAGGATGCGGATTCGCTGGGTGTCGCCGTCGCGGACGCCCATGATGTCGGACCATAGCACCAGCAGGGGCGAGTCCGGCGTCAGCGCCTCCGCGGCGAACTCGCCGTGGCGGGCCGGCTCGGCCTCCGGAACGCGGCTGGTGGCGAAGCCGGCGTTGAGGCCGGCGGTCGGACGGTAGGCCAGCGCCTTGGCCGTGGCGGCGTTCCACAACGGCGTCATGGGCTGGCCGCAGGCGGTGAAGGGCTGCTGGCCGACGAAGGGGTCGACGACCGCGCCGTTGTGGCGCACGCCGAAATGCAGATGGGGGAACTCGGTCAGTCCCGACAGCCCGACCTCGCCCAGCCGTTGCCCGGCCTCCACCCGCTGGCCGGGAGTGACCGCGACGCTGCCGCGCTTCATGTGCAGGTAGGCGGTCTGCCAGCCGTCGCCATGCTCGATGATGACGGCGTTGCCGCCCCCGACCTTCATGACGGTGTCACGCCCGATGACGTTGACGTTCACGTCCTCCATGCCGTCGCGCACCCGCAGGACGGTGCCCGCCGCGGCGGCCAGCACGGCGACGCCCTTGTCCATCGCCGTGTAGTCGGGCAGGCGGAAGTCCGTTCCGTCATGGCCGTCGTAGCTCAGCCGGCCGCAGGCATGGTCGCGCCAGCCGGGGCCGGCGTCCTCATCGACGTAGTTCTGGATGAAGCAGGTTTCCCCGATCCGGCACGCGATCGGCAACCCGAAGGCCGGTGCCTCCGCCGCCGCGGGGCCGGCGAAGCCCAGCGCGCCCGCGACGAGGCTTGCGGACAGGAGGGTGGCGATGGCGGCGCGGATCATGCGGGCTTCCCAAGGAAGAGAGGCGGGTCTGCGAGGGCAGGGTGAGGCAAGCCCCGTTCCGATGCAACCGCAAGGAAGCCATACGCCGCCCAGCCAAGGTCCTCCAGCCGGAGCCCATCAGCCGGTGCCCTGCACCGCGAGCACTTCGGACGCCAGGACAGCGGGCTTGATCGGCTTGCAGACTATCCTGAACAGGGGTGGGCTGGTTTACGCCCCGTTTATGAGCGGGGGCCGCCATGCATCCATGTCAAGGCACCCGCCACGCGCGGCCGCACGGCGTTGACTTGGCGTGCCGTCCGCGTAAACTGTTGATGCCTTCACAGAGAGGGTGCCGGCCGCCCATCACGGGGACCGGCGGATTGGGTCATATCGCTTTCAAGAGGATGTGACATGAGCACCGCATTGGCACTGACCACGCCGTTTGCCGGCGAGTCGCTGTCCCGCTACATCGAGCAGGTCCACCGCTTCCCCGTTCTGGGCGCGGAGGAGGAGTATGTGTTGGCCACCGCATGGCGCCAGCATGGCGACATGGAGGCGGCCCGCAAGCTGGTGACCAGCCACCTGCGTCTGGTCATCAAGATCGCCACCGGCTTCCGTGGCTACGGCCTGCCGATGACCGACCTGGTCGGCGAGGGCAACATCGGCCTGATGACCGCCGTCCGAAAGTTCGAGCCGGACCGCGGCTTCCGCCTGTCCACCTACGCGATGTGGTGGATCAAGGCATCCATTCAGGAATACATCCTGCGCTCCTGGAGCCTCGTGAAGCTGGGCACCACCGGCGCGCAGAAGAAGCTCTTTTTCGGCCTGTCCCGCCTGAAGCGCAAGCTGGGCGAGTTCGGCAACGGCGACCTGAAGCCGGAAAGCGTGTCCCGCATCGCCCAGGAACTCGACGTGCCGGAAAGCGACGTGGTGGCGGTGAACCGCCGCTTCGTCCAACCTGTGGCCTCGCTGAACGCGCCGCTCTCCGCCGGGGAGGGGACGGCGGAGATGCAGGACTTCCTGCCCGACGAGCGCCCGAACGCCGAGGATAGCCTGCTGGAGCGCGACGAGGCGATGCACCGCAGCGCCATGCTGCGCGATGCTATGGCGGTGCTGAAGGAGCGCGAGCGCGACATCCTGACCGCCCGCCGCCTCAGCCCGTCGCCCAAGACGCTGGAGGATCTGGCCGCCGTTTACGGCGTCAGCCGCGAACGCATCCGCCAGATCGAGGAACGCGCCTTCCAGAAGCTGTCCCAGCGGGTGCGGGAACTCGCCGCAGCGGCATAAAGGGGGGCTTGTTGCCTCCCACGCCGCCATGGTGTATATCGAAAGGCGTAGTTCCTGGGAGGTTGGTAACTGATTTCGGCACCGTTCCTCCGGATGAGACGGGACGGCGTTCTCCTGCCCAGGGTTGTGGTACGGGGAGCTGTGGATGCAACAGATGTTGTGATTTCGCCGCAATTTGTTGGAAAATGCTCCGCAAGCCGTCATAATGACAACTCGGTTTCTGTGCACCCCTGGGTATCGGGCCTCGTGTCGAGCCTCGGGGGCGCCTTGGCGAGCGGGTACGGTTTTGTCCAACGTGTCTCCGGCAGAGCATCAGGGGCCTGACAGCCCGTCGGCACCGGCAATGCCGACGACCTCGGCGTTTTTGGCGTCGCTGGCCGAAAGCCTCATGCACCAAGCGTCCTTCGCGCTGGTCTACGCCGACGCCGGGCGGCGCTGCCTGTTGGCGAACCCGCTCTTCGCCGCCGTGTTGGGGACGTCGCCCGAAGCCCTGGTGGGGCAACTTCTGGCCGAACTGGACCATCCGCTGGCGCGCGCCGTCGTGCAGGCACTGGACCGCTCCGGACAAACCGGGGAGGCCGCTCCGGTCGATTGCGAGGTCGAGCACGCGGACGGCGGACGCGGCGTGCTGACCGGCTGCGTCCTGCCCCATCGCACCGGCGACGGCGGGCAAGGCTTCCTCGGGCTGTTCCAGGATGTAACCGACCCGGCCCGCATCGCCGATTTCGTCCTGCGCCGCGACCCCTTTGTGACCACCCTGCTCGACGCGGCGGTGGATGGCGTGGTGGTGGCGGACCGTCATGGCATCATCCGCACGGTCAACCGGTCCTGCCGCGACCTGTTCGGCTATGACGAGGAGGAACTGATCGGGCGGAACGTCTCCGTCCTGATGCCGCCGCCCTTCTCCCGCGATCATGACAAGTACATCGGCAGCTATCTGGAGACGGATCGCGCCAAGATCATCGGCATCGGGCGCGACGCGCTGGGACGGCGCAAGGACGGCGCGGTGTTCCCGATTCATCTCAGCGTCGGCCAAGCCCGCTTGGCGCGCGATGTCGTGTTCGTCGGCATCATCCGCGACATCTCCGAGCGGCTGGCGGCGGAGCAGAAAGCGACCTATCTGGCCCGGCACGACCCGCTGACCGGCGTCCTGACCCGCACCGCTTTCCTGGAGGAGTGCGAGGCGGTGCTCGCCGCGCCCTTTCCTGGCCAGGAAGGGGGCCTGTTCGCGCTCTACGCGCTCGACGTCGACCAGTTCAGCGACATCAACGAGGCGTTCGGCTTCCATGTCGGCGACGCCGCGCTGAAGGCGATGGTCAGCCGCGTGACGGAGGTGCTGCCGCAGCAGACCTACGTCTGCCGCATCGCCGCCGACGAGTTCGCCGCCCTGTCCCGCGTCGAGAGCGCGGAGCAGGCGGAAACCCTGGCCGATCTGCTGCATGACCGGCTGACCGCCTCCATCTACGCCGATCGCCATTGGGTGCGGCTGCGGCTGTCCATCGGCGCCGCGGTGCAGGACGCCGACATCCACACGCTGGAGGAGCTGAACGCCAAGGCCAAGCTGGCGCTCCAGGCCGCCCAGCACAACGGCGGCAACACCGTCTGCTTCTACACCCCGGAGATGGCCGCGGCGGCGACCCGGCGCATGTTCCTGACCATGCATCTCGCCCACGCCATTGAGCGGAACGAGCTGCACATGGCCTACCAGCCCATCGTCGAGGCCCGGTCCGGCCGGATCGTCGGGGCGGAGGCGCTGCTGCGCTGGAACCAGCACACGCTGGGGCCGGTCTCTCCCTGCGAGTTCATCCCGGTCGCCGAGGAAAGCGGCCTGATCGTCCCCATCACCGACTGGGTTCTGAACGCCGTCGTCGAGCAGATGGCGGCGTGGGAGCCGGCGGGCACCCTGCCCAATCAGATCTTCATCAACATTTCCGGTCCGCAGTTCCTGCGCGGCAACCTCAGCGCCCGTCTTGAGGAGCTGCTGGGCCGCCACCCGGAGTTGCGCGGGCGGCTGGGGCTGGAGATCACCGAGCAGGCGGCGGTGCGCGATCTGAAGGCCGCCGTGCAGACCTTGACGGAGCTGGAGGCCATCGACGTTCAGGTGGCCATCGACGATTTCGGGTCGGGCTACTCGTCGCTCAGCTACGTGCAGCAGCTTCCGGTGTCGAAGCTGAAGATCGACCGCGCCTTCATGGCGGACATCCCGGACAACCTGAAGAACGGGGCGCTGGTCCGCGCCGCGGTCGGCATGGCGCACGGCCTCGGCCTCGTCACGGTGGCCGAAGGGGTCGAGACGGAGGAGCAGCGCGACTTCCTGGTGTCCGTCGGCTGCGATCTGCTCCAGGGCTACCTGTTCGGCCGCCCCGTCGGCCCCGACGCCTTCGCGGCGATGATCCGAGCCCAGCAGCCCGCGATGGCCTGACCGTCCTGGGGAGTGGCCGCAAGGGGCTCATCCCTCCAGCCGTTCCGGTTCCTTCCCGGCCAAGGTGGGCGCCTCGATGGCGCGGGCGGGCAGGCGCTCGCGGCGGGTTTCCCGGCGCTGCCAGCGGCGGAAGGAGCGTTTCGACCACCAGGATTCGATGGTCTGCCAGAACCGTTCCGGCCCCTGGAACAGCGGCACGCGCGGCTTGTCGATCGCCGAGGGCTCCAGAGCGAGCCCGACCGACGTGATCTGCCCGTCCTGCATGTCGCGGACGATCAGCTCCACGCCGCCCATCCGCATCCGGTCGCCCAACTCGCAACTGCCGCCGAACTCGTTGCGCAGCAGGTCGCGCAAGGACCGCTGGGCGTTGGCCAGCGACAGGGGCAGGCCGTACATCTCGGCGATCTGCTCCACCGTGGCGTCGGGATTCAGCGCCAGATCGCCGTAGAAGGCGCGGTCGTCCTGGTCCAGCGGGCGGCTCTCGGCGAACAGCTTGTCGATCAGCGGCAACTGGCTGGGCGGGGTGAACAGATAGACCATGTCCCCGGCCTGGAGCGTCCGCGCCTTGTGCAGCGGCACCACGCGGCCGTCGCGGATGACCAGGGAGGGGCGGGCGAAGCGCGGCGTGCGCTGGCCGCGGGCGGCGGGGCTCTTGGGATGGACGGTGTAGGCGACCATCTCCTGGTCGGCCTCGCCGGGCAGTTCCAGCTCGAACCGCTCGACCGGGCCGCGCCGCGGCGGGACGATCAGCTTCAGCCAGCGCGCCATCGGCCCGATGGTCCAGCCCTGCACCGCCAGCGACACGATCACCACCAGGAAGGCCGTGTTGAAGATCACCTGCCCGCCTGGCAGCTGGCCCAGGATCGGCACCAGCGCCAGCAGCATCGACACCGCGCCGCGCAGCCCGACCCAGGCCATGAAGGTCTTCTCGTTGGCCGAGAAGCGGAAGGGCAGCAGGCACAGCCACACCGCCAGCGGGCGCGCCAGCAAAATCAGCAGGACGGCCAGGGCCAGGGCGGGCAGGGCGATCGCCCCGAAATCATGCGGGGTGGCGAACAGGCCGAGCATGACGAACATGACGATCTGGCTGAGCCAGGTCAGGCCCGAGTGGAACTGCCGCAGGCCCAGCGCCCCGCGCAGCTTCACGTTGCCCGCGACGAGGCCGGCGGCGTAGACGGCGAGGAAGCCGCTGCCCCCCAGCTCGTTCGTGCCGGCGAACAGGAACAGGGCGAAGGCCAGGGTAACCACCGGGTTCAGGCCGGGGTCGAGGCGGGCGTTGTTGATGAAGGCGGCCAGACCGGCCCCGCCCAGGACGCCCAGGACCGCTCCGCCGGCGATCTGCTTGACCAGGAAGCCGACCAGTTCCAGCGGCGTGCCCCAGCCGTGCAGAGCCGCCTCCACCAGCATGGCGGTCAGCAGGATGGCCGTCGGGTCGTTGCTGCCGGACTCGATCTCCAGCGTCGAGCGCACGCGGTCGCGGATGGTGATGCCGCCGACCCGCAGCAGGAAGAACACCGCCGCCGCGTCGGTGGAACTGACCGCCGCGCCGACCAGGAAGGATTCGATCCAGGGAAGGCCCAGCAGAAAATGCGCGGCGACGCCGATGACTCCGGAGGTGATGGCGACCCCGAAGGTAGCGAGGCTGAGCGCCGGCCACGCGGCGGCGCGATAGCTCGACAGCTTGGTGTCCAGGCCACTTTCGAAGAGGATCACGGCGAGCGCGATGGAACCGATCAGGAACGCGCTGTCCGCATCGTTGAAGCTGATGCCTCCGACGCCGTCGATCCCAGCCACCAAGCCGACGCCGAGGAAGATCAGCAGCAGCGGCGTGCCGATCCGCAGCGCCAGATAGCTGGTCAGGATGCTGACGATCAGCAGTGACGACCCGATCAGGATGATGGTGCTCGCCGTCTCCATAGTCCTCGCGCCGGGATGGGGATGATGCCGCCTTCGTGGTACAGCCGATTTTGGCAATTCTTGGGCGCGAGTGCAACGCAGCGACCAAAATTTCCCAATGTTCCTAAAATAATACAGAAATGTCTCCCGCAACGCAGCATTGCGACGGACTACAATCCTTCCGGGTTAATGCAACAGGTGAGGGGCATTTCATGTTTCGTATACGGCGTATTCCGGCACTGCCCCTCGCAGCCCTGACGCTTGTTCTGTCTTCCTCGGCGGCGATGGCGGGGTCCTTGCCAAGCTTGGACCGGCCGGCGGCCGGCGGCGGTGCCACGCCGATCCGGTTCGACAAGAAGGCCATCGACCTCAACGGTTGGGGCGCTCTGGAGGTTGGCCAGACGGAAAGCGCGTCGCGCCGGATGGTGGCGACCACGCCGGTGCGCGACCAATGGTTCTCCGACCCGGTTTTCATGAACGACGGCGCCTTCGGCGGACCGGACGCGCGGGCGACGTATTATTCGCCGCGCCTGCACGGCTTCAACATCGGCCTCGGCTACACCCCCGTCCGCACGGAACTGGGAGCGGCCGATCCGCTCGCCCGCCATGTGGTGGAAGGCGTGGTGCGGCATGACGGTCGGCTGGGCAAGGCCCGGCTGCGCCTCACCGCGGGGGCGGGCAAGGCCGCCGTCGCCAAGGACCGCGGCACGCCCCGCCGGTCCTGGGTGGTCGGCGGACAGGTGACGTTGCCCGGCGTGACGGTCGGCGCCGGCTATCGCGAGCAGTTGCCCGACGACGGCGCCGCGCGGCGGACGCTCAACGCCGGCCTCTATCTGGAGCAGGGCACGCCGCTGCGGGGCTGGACGGTGATGGGGCGGCTGGCCCACACGCAGGTCGGCGCCGAGGACCCGCAGGAGGCCTGGTCCACGGGCCTGCGGTTCCGCATGTCCCCGAAGGTCAGCGTCACCGCCGATCTGGGCACCATGACCTATGGCGGAGACCCGTCCGACAGCACGATGCTGCGTGTCGGCACCCGCGTTCTGTTCTGAACGGTGGCCCAAATGGGCCTGATATCCCTCTTTCGTCCTCATCCAAGGGTGGTTTCCCGACGGAATTGCGCTGTCGTGGAAGCAAATTGCCTTCCCGCCTGTTTATAGGGGCGAGAAGCACCACAAGGAGGGTTTGGACATGTCTCGTTTGCGCCTGATCGGAACCGCCATTGCGCTGTTGACGCTCGCGGCCTGTTCGACCGGCGGCGTGGTGGGCGGCACCGCTGGCGCCGCTGGCGGCTACGCGGTGGACGGCAAGCGTGGCGCCATCATCGGTGGCCTGGGCGGCGCGGCGCTGGGCACGGCGCTGGATCGCTGACCGGACGCGACGGACACGATCCGTTGCCAAGGACGACAAGCGCGTCGCGCCGACCGGGCGCGGCGCGCTTTCTCTTTTTCAGCCCCGCCATTCCTTCCGCAGGATGGCATACTGCATCGTGTTCTCGAAGATGGGTTTCCCCTCGCCATCCGTTGTGAAGGATATGAACTCGACGAACAGCCCTTCCTTCCTCATGCCGAGCCTTTCGCACAGGCGCTGCGACGCGACGTTGGTCTCCTCGACATAGGCGTAGAGGCGGCGGGCCTGCTTCACCATGAACAAATGGTCGAAGAGAGCCCGCGCGGCCTCCGTGGCGTATCCCGCCCCTGCAAAATCCGCGTTGAAGTTCCAGCCGACGGTATAGGTGTCCGGCGGCTCGGGCACCTGGAACACGTCGCCGATCACCCGCCCGGTGCTTCGCAGGCATACGGCGATGTGCTCGTCGCTTCGGCTGCGCGTTTCCACCTCGGCGGCGGCCGCGTCGAGGTTGTCCAGTTCGAGCGAGAGGAAGCAGCTTGCCCGGGGGTGACGCAGATAGGCGAGCAGGTCGGGCGCGTCCCCCTCCCGGAAGGGCCTCAGGATCAGGCGGTCGGTGGTGATGGGGTCCATGCGTCGTCTCAGCGGAAGGGGCCGGAACCGGAAGCCGGCAGATCATGAGCCGGTCATTTTTGCCGCCCGGCACATCCACACCACCAGAAATCCCACTTATGCGGTTGATTGCCAACCATATTCAAGGTTGCACAAAACTTGCTTGTCGGATCTCCGGCTCATCGGTCACGAGAAACCGTCATGCAAATCTCCAACTATTTCAGCGACGTCTCCCGCGTCGTCGCCAAGTTCACGGCGCGGAACGAGAAGACCGAGCCGGAGAAGGAAGCGAGCGGGGTCAGCGCCGCCGACGCCTTCCTCAAGGAGGCGCGGAAGACGCCGGCCCAACGCATCCGGGACCAGCTTCTCGCCCGCATGAAGCTGGACGAGGAGTCCCTTGCGGCCATGCCGTCGGAAAAGCGGGCCGCGATCGAAAAGCAGATCGCCGAGGAACTGAAGCGCCAGCTGTCCGGCGAGAAGGACCGGCGCGGCGCGGCGGTCGACCTGACCGCCTGACTCCGCTCAGACCGGGGACGAGAAACCGAAAACCCGGAGCGCGTCCTGCAGGTCGGGGAGGACGCGCTCGACGGCGGCCTCCCCTTCGCGGATGCAGTCGTCCGCCCGGTCGAATTCCGACAGGCCGATGTGGCCCAGCCGGGGCGTGATGTGCACGTCCGGCGGCTCGCCCGCCAGACGGGACCGCGCGATGCGGTCGGTGACGATGCCGAGCGAGGAGACCATGACGCCGAACAGGCTCGGCCCTTCGTAATCGCGCCGGAAGATGCGGCGGCTCAGGGCGCCGATGGGCACGCGGAAGCCGGCGCGGCCCTTGGACTCCCCATCCGGCTCGGGCTCCTCGTCGATCAGCTTCAGGAGATCGAACCCCGCCGCGGTCGGTACGGCGGCGCCGGGGCGCCGCGATTTGCCGATGATGTCGGCGGCCAGATTCACGGCGATGACCATCTGGGCGCCCAGGGCTCGGCAGGCCGACACCGGCACCGGGTTGACCAGGGCGCCGTCGACCATCCAGCGCCCCTCGAACCGCACCGGGGGGAAGACTCCCGGCAGCGAGAAGGAGGCGCGCAGGGCGTCCACCAGCGGGCCGTTGCGCATCCATACCTCGTGCCCGGTGACCAGATCGGTGGCGATGGCGGCGAAGGGGCTGGGAAGCTCCTCGATCTGGATGTCGCCCAGATGGTGGCGCATCTCGGCGACCAGCCGGTCCCCGCCGATCAGGCCGCCCCCCTGGCGCAGCCGCAGGTCCAGGTAGCCGACGATCTTCATCCGGGTCAGGCCGCGCGTCCACTCCTCCAGCGCGTCGAGCTTGCCGGCGAGATGGAGGCCACCGACCAGCGCCCCCACCGAGCTGCCGCAGACGATGTCCGCCTCGATCCCGTAGCGCGTCAGCGCCCGCAGGACGCCGATGTGCGCCCAGCCGCGCGCCACACCGGCGCCCAGGGCCAGACCGATGCGTGGCCGGTGATGGTGCTGGCCGTAGCGATTGCCGGGCCCCTGTCCGTTTCCGCCGTCCGCCGCCATGGCGCCTCCTTTGCACAGGGTGGAGCGCGTGCCGGTCGGTATGGTGCCATCCGGCCGGTTAAGGAAGCTTGACCGGTTCCGGCCCGGCGGACAAGGCCCGGCGGACCAAGGTCCCGGAGGACGAGGCTGATGGACAAGGCTTGATGGACAAGCACCGGCGCCATCGGCTAAGCCAACGCGATTGCGCTACAGGAAGACGTGCACGTGAGCAAGAAGAGCGGAGAACGGCTGCGCCTCGACGCGGCGACGGAGCGGCTGATGGGCCGCATGCTGCGGGAATGGGTGCGCCCCTACACCGGCAAGCTGATGCTGTCCTTCCTGCTGATGGCCGTGGTGGCGGCGGCGACCGGCGCCTATCCGCTGCTGATCGATCAGGCTTATTCGATGTTCTCCGAGCAGGACCGGGGCATGCTGCTGGTCATCCCGCTGCTGATCATCGTGGTCACGGCGGTCAAGGCGCTGTCCATGTACTCCCAGACGGTGGTGACCACCGACATCGTGCAGCGGATCATCACCGACGTGCGCCTGTCGATGTTCGACCATCTCCTGAGGTCCGACACCGCCCAGCTTCACGCGGCTCCCACCGGCACGCTGACCTCCCGCTTCATCAGCGACGTCGACCTGATCCGCAACGCCCTGTCGCGGACCCTGACCGGGCTGGTGCGCGACATCCTGACGGTGATCGCGCTGGTCGGGTCGATGTTCTATCTCGACTGGGTGCTGTCGCTGATCGTCTTCCTGATCTACCCGATCGCCGCCATTCCCATCGTGAACATCGGCAAGCGGCTGCGCCGCGTGTCGCGCGACACCCAGGCCCAGATGGGTGACATGACCGCCCTGCTGACGGAAAGCCTGGCCGGGGCCCGCATGGTCAAGACCTACTCCCTGGAGGATTACGAGCGCGCCCGCGCCGCCCGTGCCTTCGAGGACAACTTCGCCCTGACCATGAAGGCGACCCGCGCCCGCTCGCGCATCGATCCGATGATGGAGGTTCTGGGCGGCGCCGCCGTGGCCGGGGTGATCGCCTTCGCCGGCTACCGCATGGCGATGGGCGAGGGCTCGGTCGGCGCCTTCTCCGGCTTCGTCGGCGCGCTTCTGATGGCGGCGCAGCCGGTGCGGGCCATCGGCACGCTGAACGCCGTGCTCCAGGAGGGTCTGGCCGCCGCCCAGCGCATCTTCGAGCTGGTGGACGAGAAGCCGACCATCACCGAGCAGCCCGGCGCCAAGCCCCTCGTGGTGGAGCGCGCCGCCGTGTCCTTGCGCGGCGTCCGCTTCGCCTACGAGGAGGGGACGGAGACGCTGAAGGGCATCGACCTGGAGGTTCCGGCGGGGGCGACGGTGGCCCTGGTCGGGCGCAGCGGCGCCGGCAAGTCCACCGTGTTCAACCTGATCCCGCGCCTCTACGACGCGACCGGCGGGCAGGTGCTGATCGACGGGCAGGACGTGCGGGCGGTGACGCTGAAGAGCCTGCGCGGCGTCATCTCGCTGGTCAGCCAGGACACGGTCCTGTTCAACGACACCGTGCGCGCCAACATCGCCTTCGGACGGCTGGACGCTCCCTTCGACGACATCGTGGCCGCCGCGAAGGCCGCCGCCGCGCACGACTTCGTCGCCCGGCTGCCGGAGGGCTACGACACGGTGATCGGTGACCGCGGCGTGAAGCTGTCGGGCGGCGAGCGGCAGCGCCTCGCGCTCGCCCGCGCCTTCCTGAAGGACGCGCCGATCCTGCTTCTGGACGAGGCGACGAGCGCGCTGGACAGCGAGTCCGAGCGGCTGGTGCAGGGCGCGCTGGAGCGGCTGACCCAGGGGCGCACGACACTGGTCATCGCCCACCGGCTGGCCACCGTGCGCAACGCCGACCGGATCGTCGTGATGGAAGGCGGACGCATCCTGGAGCAGGGCACCCACGACGCCCTGATCGCGCAGAATGGCACCTACGCCCGCCTGTGCAAGCTCCAGTTCGGCGAGGACGGGGAAGCCGCCCTGCTGGCGCCCTGATCCGGCAATACAGAGGACGGGCGACCCCGACCGGCGGTCAATCCGCCGCGGGCATCATCTCCACCACGGCGTTGCGCAACTCGTGGGCGGCGATGGGCTTGTGCAGCAGGGTGTGGCCGCCCGCGCGGGCTTCCGCCAGACGCTCCGGGGCGGTGTCCCCGGTGATGATCGTCGCCGGCACCGGCGTCCTCAGCCGATCGCACACCGCCCGGATGGCGTCCAGCCCGGTCTTCCCATCGCGCAGGCGGTAGTCGGCCAGGATGGCGCTCGGCCATTCCCCGCTTTCGACGTGCTGAACCGCGTCCTCGATGGAGCCCGCCGTCAGCACCCGGTACCCCCAGCCCTCCAGCATCGCCTGCAAGCCGTGGCGGATCAACGGTTCGTCGTCGATCACCAGGATCATGCCCCGCCCGACGGCCGTCACCAGCCGGGCGCCCGCCGGATCGGAGCGGATGGCGTGGCGGGCGATCAACGGAACGTCGATGCAGAAGGCGGAGCCGGTTCCCAACCTTGAGCGCAGCTGAACCTTATGGCCGAGCAGGCGGGCGAGGCGGCGCACCACCGCAAGGCCGAGCCCAAGCCCCTTGCTGCGGTCACGCTCCTGGTTGCTGACTTGGAAGAACTCCTCGAAAATCTCCTCGTGCTTGTCGGGAGAGATGCCGATGCCGGAGTCCATCACCTCGATGCGCAGGCGCTCTCCCTTCCGCCGGCAGCCGATCAGCAAACCGCCCCGTTCGGTGTAGCGCAGCGCGTTCTCCACCAAGTTGCGCAGGATGCGCATCAGCAGGGCCGGATCGCTGCGGATCGTCAGGGTGCAGGGGACCACGCGCAGCCGCAACCCCTTGGCCTCCGCCTGGGGATGGTACTCGGCGCCCAACCGCTCGATGATCGGGCCGATCGGCAGGTCCTGCAGTTGGGGAACGATCAGACCGGCATCCAGCTTGGACACGTCGAGCAGGCTGTCGAGCAGCATGCGCAGTCCGTCCATGGCCTGCCCCATGGAGTCGAGCAGCTGGGACGCGGGGTGTCCGTCCAGACGTTCCTCCAGGGCGGATTGGAACAGCATCATCGCCTGGACCGGCTGCCGCAGGTCGTGGCTCGCGGCGGCGAGGAACTTGGATTTCGCGACGTTGGCGCGGTCTGCCTCGGACTTCGAGGCGCGCAGGGCGTCCTCGGTGCGGCGGCGTTCGGTGATGTTGCGGACGATCCCGGTGAAGTAGCGCCGCTCCCCGGCGGTCCATTCGGTGACCGCCAATTCGATCGGGAAGATCGATCCGTCCTTGTGCCGCCCTTCCACCTCGCGCCCGATGCCGATGATCCTCTTCTCGCCCGTGCGCTGGTAGGCCTGCAGATAGCCGTCATGGGCGGAGTGGTATGGCTCCGGCATCAGCATGCGGATGTTCCGGCCGACCGCTTCGCGGGCCTCATAGCCGAAGATGCGCTCCGCCGCCGGGTTGAAGCTCTCGATCGTTCCGGTCGCGTCGATGACAAGCATGGCGTCCACCGCGGTCTGCACGATGGCCCGGTGGCGGGCCTCGCTTTCCGCCAGCGCCGCCTCGCGCCGCCGGATGAGATCCGCGGCGTTGCGGATGGCGCGTCCCACCGCCTCGATCTCGGACACGCCACCGTCGGGCGGTGGAACGGGGTGTCCGGCGCCCAGGGCTTCCGCCGCTCTGGCCAGTTGGGAGACGGAGCGCGTGAGGCGCCGTCCGAGTGAAATCGCCGCCCCGATCCCGATCAGCAGAAGAACGAGGCCGCCGCCGGTGAAGAGCAGGAGGGCGTGGCGCGCCGGAGTGGCCACCAGGCTTGTGGGGACGCTGGTCGCGACCACCCAGCCGAAGTTCCGCGACCGGCTATAGGCCTGGATCGCCTCCACACCCTCCAGATTGACGGCGTGGTGGATTCCGTCCGGCATATCCTGCATGCCGGTCCACAGCGCGGGGGGAAGCCGTTTGCCGACGAGCTGCCCGCTCAGATGCGACCGGGCGAGGACGACGCCGTCCTGGTCGATCACCCCGGCCCGCCAGCCCGCCGGGATGCGCTCCGGCGACACGATGGCCTGAAGCCGTTCCTGAGGGATGGTGAGGCTCAGCAGGTAGCGGATCTGGCCGTCGCGGATCACCGGGGCGATCACCGCCAGAAGCGGCGACTGGCTCACGTCGCCGATGAAGAGCCCGGTGACCTGCGGCCGTCCCGTGTCGATCACCCGTTGGTCGGCTTCGAGCACGGTGCTGTCCGGCAGCTCCGTACCCCAGGGCACCCGGCTGTTGACCCGTTGCCGGCCTTGCGGATCACGGAGAACAACGTTGGTGCCCAGGCGGTCGCGCACGCCGGCAGCCTGCCGGTAGAAGGCGGACAGATCATCCGTCGTCAGGCTTTCCGACGTGGACAGCACCTCGGCGGCGGCGATCTGGCGGCTCACCTCGCGTTCCACATCCTCGGCCAGCAGGCGCGTCCGGTCGAGCACGAGCTGTTCCGTTTGCTGGGCCTGCGCATCGACGTTGCGGATGAGGAGGAACACTGAGAAGAGGACCAGCGGCACGGCAACCGCCATGACCAGAAGGATCAGCCAACCCCGCACCCGTTGCGGTCGCATGTGCCAAGTCAGACGCCGAATCGGACGCAGCGACGTCTCCGGATTGGGGGTCATCGGATCGGCCGGAGTTCAAACGCAACCTTGCACCGGATCGCTTGAGGACAGCGGCCGATCGATGAGGCGTGTCCGGTCCGAACATACCGAGGCATTTCGCAGACCATTCCTGAGGTAACCGGTTGCGGGCATCCCTGAACCGAACTGTATCATAACGCACAATAATTGGTTGATAATCCATGCATCCGGTCATGGAAGAGCGTTCCAGGGGGCGCTGGAACGCACGAAGCGCTTTCCGGGCCCGCTTCGGCGCGCGTTCCCCGGCGGCGGTTGGCGCCGGGGGCGATCCGGTCTATGGTTCCGCCCCATGGAACCAGCCCTCGACGACGCGATCCGCCTGCACAAATCCGGCAACCATGCGGGGGCGGAGCCGCTCTACCGCGCCGTGCTGGAGCGCGAGCCGGCGAATCGCGGCGCGCTGCAAATGCTGGCGATGCTTCTGGTGCAGACCGGGCGCCCGGCGGAGTCCGTCGACCATTTCCGGACGATCCTGCGGCTGGAGCCCGGCGGCGTTGCCGGCTACAGCAACCTCGCCGCCGCCCTGCGTCTGGCCGGGCAGGGGGCGGAGGCCATCGCCTGCCTGCATCGGGCGCTGGCCCTCGACCCGGCCCACGCGGCCTCCTGGTTCAACCTCGGCAATGGGTTGAAGCAGCAGGAGAAGGCGGCGGGCGCTGACCGCGGTTACCGGCGGACCCTGGCGCTGGCCCCCGGCCACGCAGGGGCGGCGGGTAACCGGAAGGCGTTGCGGGATCAGTGGGGGCCGCGGCTGGACGAGGCGGAGCGGCGGACCGCCGCGGCGCGCCACCCGATGGCGGACGCCGACACCCGAACGGCGGCGGCCGAGGCCCTGGTGGCGGTCGGCGATGAGGCGGCGGCGGAAGCGATGGCGCGCGCCGCCCTGGACCGCGATGGCCGCCACCACCAAGCCAACCGCCTGCTGGGGCGTCTGCTGCTGGGACGCAGCGGGGCGATGGGTGTTCAGGACGGAAAGCCCTTCGCGGTCGACCGTGCGCTGGTCGAGGAGGCCATCGGCGCCTTGCGCCGGGCCGTCGCCGTCCGCCCGGACGACGACGAGGCCGACTGGCTGCATGTCGCCGCGGTGGCGACACTGGTGCAGGTGGGCATGGCGTCCGACGCGATGCTCCGTGACGGGGCGCGGGCCGCCTGGGTCCGCCTGCGGCGCCATCCCAAGGACACGGTCGCGGCGTCCGTCATCGGCTTCCACGTCTACCGCCGGGACCGGCTCGTCCTCGCCTCCTGGCTGAGCCGACGTTTTCGGCGACGCTTCACCGCGGCGGAGGTCGCGCGGGAGCATGAACTGGGCCTGTGGACCATGCTGCGCGCCGACGACGCCTTCTTCCGCGCCCTGCCGCCGGTCGAAGCGGTGCTGGAGCGCATGGCCCCCCTGCAGTGGCGCATCGAGCCGGCGCCGGGACTGGTCGGGGAACCGGCGGTCTTCTTCTGCTGCGACGACGTGTATTTCCGCCGGTTCGCCCCGGCACTGCTGGAGTCATTGGCGGAGCGGATGCCGGGTGCCACGGTCGCCGTCCATGTGGTGGCCCCGTCGCCGGAGACGGAGCAGGCCATGGCCCGTTGGCGGACGGACGGACGGCTGAGCGTGGGATTCTCGCTGGACCGGCCGGACATGGCGGGATGGACCGACATCAAGCGCGTCACCTATTACGCCTCCGCCCGCTTTCTCCGCGCCTTGCAGTGGCTGCGCCGGCTGGACCGCCCATTGATGGTGATCGACACCGACGCGCGCGTCGCCCAGGACCTGCGGGCCCTGCAGGCGGAGATGACGGGCCACGACGTCGGGTTCCTCGTCGACGGGCGCCGCCGCGGGCCATCGCGGGAAATCACCGTCTGCTTCAACGTCTACGGCAACACGCCGGGCGGCGACCGCTTCCTGTCGCTGCTCGGCTCCTACATCGGGCATTTCCTGGCGGGGGCGGAAGTCTATTGGATGCTGGACCAGATGGCCCACTACGCGGTGCTCGACTGGCTGAACCGGCACGAGCCGGTCCGCGTGCGCCGCTTCGACTTCCTGACCTTCCCCTATTGCCACTTCGTTGGGGCGAAGTGACGCGCCGTCCGGATCACTCCCGTCCGAGAACCCGGTCGACCACCGTGTCGGCCCACTCGCGGGAGCGGAAGCTGGCCTTGGCCTCCACCGGGTCGTAGACGCGCTCCACCCAGTCCCAGAAGGCGATCGGGCGCTTCTCGTTGTAGGCGGCGTAAAGCTCGAAGAAATAGTCGAGGATGCCGGTCTTCGCCTGCTTGAAGTGGCCGTACTTCCAATGGAGTTGCTTGGTCGCCCGCTCCAGCGGCGCGCCCTCGTGGATGAAGAGGTAGAGCGCCGACATGAAGCCGGCGCGGTCCGCCCCCGACTTGCAGTGCAGAAGCGCCGGATACTGCATGGTCGCGAACAGGTCGCGGGCCTTCAGCAGCGTCTCCTTCTTCGGCATGTCGCGGGAGTTGACGGGAAAGTCCACCAGCGTCAGCCCGGCCGCCCGGCAGGCCTCGGCCTCCAGGATGTAGGAGGCGCAGTCGCGGCTGCCGCGCAGGTTCAGGATGGTCTTCACGCCGTGCCGCGCCGCCTCGCGGATGTGCGAGGGCGAGGGCTGGCTCGCCCGGTACATGTTGGGGGAGATGCGGTGGGTGTTGGAATAGACCAGCCGGAAGCAGGCGTGGTCGATGAACACGCTTTCGACATGCCCGAGCGCCCGTTGCAGCGGGGAGATCATGCGCCCGCGCGCCCGCTTGATCCCGTCGGCCAGCGCGGTGGTCGTGTAACGGCGCAACATCTTCCTGGTGGTGGCCACGCAGCAGTCTCCAAATCGACAAGGCCGCCAACATAGGCACACTTCGCGTGGCGTCAAGGCCGCCGCGCCGCTGGGCTGTGCGGCGGTTTGGTCATCCGGCCCGCAGGACCCGCCCGTAGATATCGTACCGCGCGGCCAGCGACAGCACGATCTCCATGTAGAGATTGATCAGGCCGTTGGCGTAGAAGGCCGGGCAGCCGGTGTAATGGCGCTCGCCCGGCTGGGCGGTCGGCTCGATCAGGTCGGCGTTGAGGACGATCATGCCGCCCGGAGCCTCCGCGTCATAGACGAAGGCGGTCTGGTGGCGGGGCAGGGGGTGGATGGCCTGATGGTCGTCGGCCTCGATGTGGCCGGCCCCCATGAACTGGCACAGCATGCCCAGGCTGCCCATGGCGAGCGGCAGCACCTGCTTCAGGCTGCGGCGCGACAGGTCGTCGTATTCGGCCGGGGTCAGGCCGGGCTTCAGCATCGGCGCCGACTCGCACAGGTTCCAACAGACGTGGAGCGCCGTGTGGCTGCCCGTCTTGGTGATCGACAGCATGTCGTAGCCGGACGGGGCGTGCAGCACCGACGCCTCCAGCGTGTTGGCGAGGACGAAGCTGGCCCCGGCGAGCGGGGTAATGGTGCCCTCCGCCCGGCAGCGCTCCTCCTCCAGCGTCACCTTGATCGCCCAATCCTTGATGATGGCGTCCAGCAGGTGGCACACGCTGTCGCGCAGGAACCCGATCAGCGTCTCCGCCGGGGCGGCCTCCAGCCCGGCGGCGTCGGCCACATCCAGCCCGTGCGGCGAGTCCGGCGGGTTGCACAGCAGCAGATGGCCCTCGGCGTCCAACGGCATGCGGTTGGTGATGTGGTCGCGCAGGTCGTTGTAGAGGAAGGCCAGCAGCGCGTTGATGGCGACCTTCTCGTAATCCTCCTTGCGGGTGTCCGCATGGGCCGGGCAATGGCCGGCGAGGCGCTGAAGCTCCTCGGTGAAGAGGTAGTTCGGGTCCTCGGTGATGCGGTGCAGGATCGGCGCAAGGTTGAGCCGGGTCATCCCGGCCTCCTCATGCGCGGCGAGATAGGTCAGGGCGAAGTCGTTGGAGCGGGCCATGATGGGCGTCAATCTCGTGAATGAGGACGGTCAGCGGTCGCGAAGCCGGTCGTAGACGCCGTAGTCCATGGCGATGCTGGCCACGATGTCGAGATACAGTTTGATGAAGCCGGGCGTGTAGAAGGCCGGGCAGCCGGTGTAATGCCGCTCCTCGGGCTTGGCGAAGCGGGTGATCGGCTCCGGGTTCAGACAGATCAGCCCGGCCTCGTCGAGGACGAAGGCCGTCTGGTCCTTGGGCAGCAGATGGATGGCGAGGCCGTCATGGGGTTCGATCCCCGACGCCTCCATGTAATGGACCAGCATGCCCAGGCTGGCCATCGACAGCGGCACCACCTGCTTCAGGCTGCGCCGGACGAGGTCGTCGTAGGCCGCCGCCTCCTGCTTCGGCACCAACAGGGGGGCGGCCTCCACCATGGCCCAGCAGATGTGGATGGCGGTGTGGCTGCCGGTCTTGGTGATCGACAGCATGTCGTAACCGGCCCGCTGGTAGAGGGGCGAGTCCTCCAGCGTCGTGCGCAGGATGAAGGTGGCGGCGGCGGCGGCGGAGATCTCCCCCGTGCCCTGGGCGCGGTAATGCTCCTCCTCCGACAGCAGGTCCGCGGCCCAGCCGGTGATGAGGCCGTCCAGCAGATGGCAGGTGGCGTCGCGCAGGACCGAGGCCATCACGTCGAGCGGGGCCGCCGCCACCGCCGCGCGGTCGGCCGGGTCGATGCCGTGCGGGGAGCGCGGCGGTATCGGCAGCATCACCTGCCCGCGCTCGTCCAGCGGCAGCTTGGAGGCCACATGGTCGCGCAGCCGCTCGAACAGGTAGGCCAGCAGCGTGTTGACCGTCACCTTGTCCGCGTCGTCGGTGTTGGGGGCGGCGTGCATGGGGCACTGGCCGCCGCCGCGGCGCAACTCCTCGCTGAACAGGAAGGCGGGGTCCTTCTGGATGGTCTGGAGGATGTGGGCGACCGACACGCGCTCCAGCCCGGCATCGGCGTGGGCCTTGGCGAAGTTGCTGGCGAAATCGTTGGAACGGGACATCGTGGCCTTGCCGGAACGGAGTAATCCCGTTCAGCCTAGGGCGAGTGGCGGGGCCGTTGCAACGGCAACCTCTGTGACCGGTTGCCGCTTCTCCGTTGAAATTTGCGGTTTTACCCCTCGGGAACCAGCCAGTCGACCGTGCAGCCGCCGCCGGTGGAGGGCAGGGCGGCGTGCAGCGCCGGCAGCATGGAGCGCAGCGTGTCGTCCAGCGTCCAGGGAGGATTGACGATCAGCAGCCCGGAGCCGTTCAACCGCAGATGCGTGTCCTCCGGGTGCCAGGTCAGCTCGACGGTCAGGATCTTACGGATGCCGGTGTTTTCCACCGCCTCCTGGAAGCGCCAGACGGCGGCACGTTCCTTGATCGGGTACCACAAGGCGTAGACGCCGGTGGACCAGCGCTTGTGCGCCGCCTTCAGCCCCTCGGCCATGCGGGCGAACTCGTCCGGCTTCTCGAAGGGCGGGTCGATCAGGACGAGGCCGCGCTTCTCCCGCGGCGGCAGATGGGACTTCAGCGCCTGATAGGCGTCCGTCCTGAAGGTCGAGACCTGACGGTCCCCGGCGAACTCCGCCTTCAGGGTCTGCCAGTCGTCGGGATGGAGCTCGTTGAGGAGCAACCGGTCCTGCTCGCGCAGCAGCGCACGGGCCAGCCGCGGCGATCCGGGGTACCAGCGCAGACGCCCGTCCGGGTTCAGCGCGGCCACCGCGTCGAGATAGGGCTGCAGCGCCGGGTGTGGCGCCGGCCGGCCGAACAGCCGTCCGATTCCGTCCTGGAACTCCAGCGTCTTGCGCGCCGGTTCGGAGTCCAGGTCGTAGCGCCCGATGCCGGCGTGGGCGTCGAGCACGCAGAAGGGCGCCGGCTTGGCGCGCAAATGATCGATGATCAGCGCCAGAACAGCGTGCTTCATCACATCGGCGGGGTTGCCGGCGTGGAAAATGTGACGGTAGTTCATGGTGCAGGGATTTAGCCCATCGGGGCGTTCCGCGCCATCCCCTGCACGCGCCCCCGATCAGTCGCTCCGGTCAGCCGACCCGGTCAATCGAGAGAGGCGACCTGCTGGGCGTTGCGGAAGGTGCGGCGGGTGCTCGGCGCGATGCTGGCCGGCTCGGAGTCGCCGCAGCGGGCGGATTCCAGCAGCTTGGCACTCTTCGGGTCCAGCTCGTTCAGGTGCTGCCAGATCTTGCAGACGTAGTTCTGGGCCTGACGGGTGGAGCCGCCGTTGTAGCGGGCGACGGCGGTCTTCCAGCTTCCCTGCTCGCCGTGAAGACGAAGGAGCAGGCGGCCGGCGTAGTTGACGTTCTCGCGGGGGTCGACGATCCGCTCCACCGGCTGGAACTCGCCGCGATGGGTGCCCAGCGAGATCTGCATGCAGCCGACATAGACGTTCTGGCGAAGCTGGCCGCGCTTGTCGCGGAGGTGCCGGGCGGCGTCGTTGGCGTTGCGGGCGTAGACCGGACGGCCCTCCACGCTCATCGCGAAGGGGGTCGGAGCGCCGTCCTGGCCGCTTTCCACCAGGGCGATGGCGACGAGAAGACCGGAGGGAATGTTGAACTTGCGCTCGGCCTCCACGGCGTGGGAGACGCAGCTGCTGTCCTGGGCGGCGGCGGGCTTGGCGAGGAGAACCGGAGCGGCGGCTAAGCCCAGCGCAAGAGCGATCCAGCCGCCATACGTGCGTCGCACGCGCTGAGTTCGATCCTGCATGTCCTCGGTCCCCTCTTCGTTGCCGGGGTCATCCGGCTTCGTTTTGGCCCCCCGCGCGGGGCCGCCTTTACCGGTCACCGAGTCGCTTACGGTGACCGCCTCCTACCCGAAAGTTCAGCGCCCACCATCGGGCGCCGAAGCCACACTTCCAAAAATTTTATACAGCGTCAATCTATTTGCTGCCCGGTAATACCACGCCTTTCGATCGAACGATGTCACAAGGCGGCGGGAGAAACCCGCTCAGGACCTCGGTCTTAGCCATCAAGGCACTGATTCCGAAGCGCTTTGAAAAACCGAAAGGGGTGGATTGTGCGAAAGGCGTACAAATCCGTCCAATCGGCCTAATGCGACGATCTGAAGCTCGATTCGCTGCCGAACGACCTCCTTCGGATGCCTCTTGCGCGCGCACACAAGCTGGTGCAGGAGTTCGTGTCCTCCCTCGCCTTCCGGAGTCTCCCGGAGCAGGGGCGGCGACAGCGCATCTCCCATAGCGAAGTGATCGTGGATCGCGATTCGACGGCTCAAGCCGACCGGGAGGGGGCAGGCCCCCTCGTCCAACCCGGAGACGTTCCGGGCATTTTGTTTCAGACTGGCTATGACCGACTCTACGCCGCCGACGCGGCGGGGGCCGCGCGTGCCTTCCGGCTCGCCTGCGCCGCCGACCCGGCATCGGGCGAAGCCTGGGGCGCCCTGGCCGACAGCACGCGGGATGCCGGGGAGGCCGCCGGGGCGCTGGCCGCCTGCGGGCGGGCGGTGGCGCTCGACCCCGGCGTGTGGCCCTGGCGGGTCGCTTTGGCCGAGTCTCTGCGCACCGCTGGCCGGTTCGAGGAGGCGGTGACCACCGGGCAGGTGTTGACGGCGGAACGGCCGGACTCCGCGACGGCCCGGCTCGTTCTCGCCCGCGCCCTGGCGGCGGCGGGCCGGCGGGACGCGGCGCTGGAGGAGTACCGCGAGGCCGTGGCCCTGCGCCCCGGCGACCGCGAGGCGGCTCTGGAACTGGCCGTCCTGCTGGTCGAAGCCGGCGACGCGCTGGGCGCGGTCGAACTGCTGCAGCCCTTGTCCCGCCGGGACCCGGAGGACGCGGAGCTGCATGTTGCCATCGGGCGGGCCTGGATCGCCTTGCAGGAGCCGGCGAAGGCCCTGACGGCGCTGCGCCGGGCTCAAGGGCTCGACCCGCACGGGCGACTCGGCTGCGCGGCGCTGATCATCGCGCTGGAAAGCGGCGCGGGGGAGGACCTGTCGGCGGCCTATGTGCGCGCCCTGTTCGACCGCTACGCCGACCGCTTCGACCAGGATCTGGTGGGCAAGCTGGGCTACGCCGCGCCGGCCCTGCTGCGCGAGGCGGTGGACCGGCTGGCGCCGGCATCCGAACTTGGGGCTCCTGGGTTGCGGGTGCTGGACCTCGGCTGCGGCACCGGGCTGGCGGGCGTGGCCTTCCGCCCCTTGGCCGCGCATCTCGCCGGGGTCGATCTCGCCCCGCGCATGATCGAGAAGGCCCGCGTCCGCGCCCTCTATGATGAGTTGTCGGTTGGCGACGTGGTCGCGACGGTGGCGGCGGCGCCCGAGGCGTGGGACCTGCTGGTCGCCGCCGACGTGCTGGTCTATCTCGGCAACTTGACCGCCCTGTTCGAGGGCGCCGCCAAAGCCCTGCGCCCGGCGGGCCGCTTCGCCGCGACGGTGGAGCGTCTGGAGGGCGAGGCGGCGGGCACCGGCTACGCGCTCGGCCCGTCGCGCCGTTATGCCCACACCGAAGCCTATCTCCGAGAGACGGCGGCGGCGGCGGGCCTGACGGTGCTGCTGATGGAGCCCTGCTCCCCCCGCCGGGAGAAGGGCGTGGGCGTGCCGGGTCTGCTCTTTATAATGGAGAAGCCGGCGGGCTGACGGAAAGGCTGTCCGGGACGGGGGCGTCCGTCACGCCTCCGTCCGGAAGGGCTGCAGGCTGAGCAGGGCACAGTCCCAATAGGGCCGTGGGCCGAAGCGTTCGGCCAGGAAATCGACGAAGACGCGGACCTTCGGCGACAGGTGCCGGTTCTGCGGGTAGACCGCGAAGACGTTCGATTCCGCCATGTAATAGTCCAGCAGCAGGCATTGGAGCTGCCCTTTTGACAAAGCCTCCCCGCACAGGAAGGTGGGCAGCACGATGATGCCGACCCCGGCGATGGCGGACTCGCGCAGCAGGTCGCCGTTGTTGGTGCGCAGCGACCCCGACACACGGACCGACCGCATGGCGTCGTTGACGCGGAACTGCCACTGCTCGGCGGTCGGGATGTTGGTGTAGATCAGGCAGTTGTGGTTGGTCAGCTCATCCGGCGTCTGAGGTGTCCCGTGCTTCTCCAGATAGGCCGGGCTGGCGCAGACCACCTGCCGGTTGGGGGCCAGGCGCTTGGCGATCAGCGAGCTGTCGCGCAGCCGCCCGATGCGCACCGCCAGATCGTAGCCCTCGTCGATCAGGTCGACGTAGCGGTCGTTCAGGTCCATCTCGATCTCGATGGACGGGTAGCGTTCCAGGAACTCGGCCACCGCCTTCGCCAGATGCAGCAGCCCGAAGGACACCGGCGCGTTGACCTTCAACCGCCCGCGCGGCGCGGCGTGCAGGTCTGCGACGGCCTGTTCCGCCTCCTCCAGGTCGGCGATGATGCGGGTGCAGCGCTCGTAATAGGCCTGCCCGACCTCGGTCAGGCTGAGCTTGCGCGTGGTGCGGTTCAGCAGCCGCGCTCCCAACCGGTTCTCCAACTCCGCGATGCGGCGGGAAACCACGGACTTGGACAGGTTCAGGCGCTCCGCCGCGGTGGTGAAGCTCTTGGTGTCCACGACCTTGATAAAGGCCATCATGTCGTCGAGGCGATCCATGTCATTGTTGTACACCGGGGAACAATGAAGTTCCAGCGCCCTGGATTTGCTGGAGCGCGGCAACGCGCTATCTCTTTGGGACGCCGCAGCCTCCAGCGCGGCCGCAACAACAGAGGGGAGACGAGACATGGCGAAGGTTCTGGTTCTCTACTACAGCAGCTACGGCCACATCTCCACCATGGCGCAGGCAATGGCCGAGGGCGCGCGTTCGGTTCCGGGAACCGAGGTGACGGTGAAGCGCGTGCCGGAGTTGGTCCCCGAAGAGGTGCGGCAGAAGGCGCACTTCAAGGAAGAGCCGAACATTCCCATCGCCGACCCGAACGAGCTTGCCAACTACGACGCCATCATCCTGGGCGTGCCGACGCGCTACGGCAACATGCCGGGCCAGATGAAGAATTTCCTCGACCAGACGGGCGGCCTGTGGGCGAAGGGCGCGCTGGTCGGCAAGGTGGGTGCCGCCTTCTCCTCCTCCGCCACCCAGCATGGCGGGCAGGAAAGCACGATCCTCACCACGCACACCGTGCTCCTGCACCTCGGTATGGTGATCGTCGGTCTGCCTTACAGCTTCCAGGGCCAGATGGGCGTGGACGAGGTGATGGGCAACAGCCCCTACGGCGCCAGCACCATCGCCGGCGGCGACGGCTCCCGCCAGCCGAGCGCGGTCGAGCTGGACGGCGCCCGCTATCAGGGGCGGCATGTCGCGGAGATCACCAAGAAGCTGCACGGTTGAGGCGGAGCACCCTCTCCCGCCGTCCGGGCGGGGGAGGGATGCCGCACAAAGGGGAGTTCAGGGCATGGGCCTGTTGATCGACGGCCGCTGGCACGACCAGTGGTACGACACCAAGAACAGCGGCGGCGCTTTCGTCCGTCCGGAAACCCAGTTCCGCAATTGGGTGCGGGCGGACGGCTCGACCCCGTTCCAGCCGGAGGCCGGGCGCTATCACCTGTTCGTGTCGCTGGCCTGCCCCTGGGCGCACCGCACACTGATTTTGCGCAAGCTGAAGGGGCTTGAGGACGCCATCGGCGTCACCGTGGTCGATCCGCTGATGCGGGAAGAGGGCTGGACCTTCCCCGAGCCCGATCCGATCACCGGCTCCACCCGCCTGCACGAGGTATACACCAAGGCCGATCCCACCTACTCGGGGCGCGTCACCGTTCCCGTGCTGTGGGACAAGACGACCGGGACCATCGTCAGCAACGAATCCGCTGAGATCGTCCGCATGCTGAACCGGGAGTTCGATGCCTTCGGCGACGCCTCGCTGGATTATTACCCGGCGGAACTGGCGGAGGAGATCGACCGGCTCAACGCCTTCGTTTACGACCGCGTCAATAACGGCGTCTACAAGGCCGGCTTCGCGACCAGCCAGGAGAAGTACGAGCAGGCGTTCGACGCCCTCTTCGCGGCGCTCGACGAACTGGACGAGCGGCTGGCCGGGCGGCGCTATCTGCTGGGGAACCGGCAGACCGAGGCCGATTGGCGCCTGTTCACCACGCTGGTGCGGTTCGACGCCGTCTATGTCGGCCACTTCAAGTGCAACCTGCGCCGCATCGCCGACTATCCGAACCTGTCCGGCTATCTGCGTGACCTCTATCAGGTGCCCGGCGTGGCGGAGACGGTCGATTTCCACCACATCAAGCGGCACTATTACGCCAGCCACACCATGATCAACCCGACCGGCGTCGTGCCGAAGGGGCCGGCGCTGGATCTCGACTCGCCGCACGGCCGTGACTCGGTGGGATGACGGGGTAGGATGACGGGGTGGGGTGACCGGGCCTCAGGGCTTGTAGCAGCGGGCCATGTCCTGGTTCTGACCGATCATCTCGCACTGGAAGCTGTTGGAGAACTTGAAGCGGAACGGCCCGGTCTTGCGTACGCTGACCAGGGTCTGTCCGGTGGGATTCTTGAAGGCCACCCAGGCCGAGGAATCGAAATGGGTGGTGATCCCATTGCTCAGCCGCACGCGGCCCTGGTTGTCCTTGATGACCTGCACGCCAGTGTTGAAGGCCATGACGCCATTCGGCGTCTCGGACGCCACGGCGAGGCCGTTCGTGCAGTTGACCCCCTCCGGCTGCACCGCGACGCACTCATAGGGGCGCGGCTGCGACGCGGTGAGCACCATGGCGTAGATCGCCACTTCCAGAACATTCATGGGCATGCGGAATCTCCCGGCAATCCGCACAAGGGTGCAGCAATGCACCGTGTACAGAATAATTCCGCCGTGGTTACAAAAAGTATAATGTCGGGGTCAAGGTTCTACCCTTTCGCGGCCAGCGCTTTTTCCAGCTTTTCGCGCAGGCCGAGCGGGGTCAGCGGCTTCACCAGATAGCCGGTGGCCCCGGAGCGCAGGGCCGAAAGGACGACGTCGGACCCATCGTGCTTGGTCAGCATGATCACCGGTGCCCGCTTGTCCAGGGCCTCCAGAAAGGCCAGACCGCCCATCGGCGCCATATCCACGTCGCAGAAGATCGCGTCGAAATCGACCCGGTTGCAGCGGGCCAGAGCCTCCGCCCCATCGGCGGCCTCGATCACCGTGCCGACGCCAAGCTGTTTCAGCAGCCGCACCGAGACGCTGCGGGTCACCACCTCGTCCTCGACGACCAGCACCGCGCACGAATTGAACGACACGGCCACCCTCGCGCTTCGTCCTGTGGGTCACCCTGATGGGTTACACCGGGATGATATATCAGCGCGAAAGAAACTCAAATGCGTGCGATCAAAATTTTCACGTCGGCGATGGCGCGGTCGAGGGCCGCCGAATCCCGCCGCGCCATCGCCGCGTCGCCGCGCAGGGCCGCCTCTTCCACCGAGCCGAAGAGGTCGGCGAGCCGTCCGGCCCCCGCGGTGCGGGCGGCCCCCGCCGCCGAATGGGCGGCCAGCCGGACGCCATCCAGGTCGCCGAGCGCCAATCGCTCCTTCAGAGCACGCGACAGCTCATCGGCGTTTTCCAGGAACAGGGCGTAGAGCATCGTAACGGTGGGGCCGGGGCCGCCGAAGTTGCGCAGCATCGGTTCCATATCGAGGATGTCCCGTTCGCACGGAGTGGCGATGGCGAAAGGCGTATCGAATCGGCTGGACGGCGGCTGGGGCACGGCTGCGGCTCCCGGCAGGACACGGTATGGCGGTACAGTGCGCGCGGCAATTCAACCCAGTCAAGCTGAGCGGGCGCGGCGAATGGACGCTTCGGCGCCGCAGCATGCGGGCACGGAACCGGGTGGCGCGCCGCCTGTTCCCCAACGTCGTCAATCATCACCGGAATGCCCGCGCGATGACCGCCGCAACGGAAGAACTGCCTTTGGACACCCTGATCGTCGGCGGTGGCCCTGCCGGGCTGACCGCGGCGATCTATCTGGCGCGCTACCGCCGCCGCTTCCTGGTGGTCGATTCCGGGGCCAGCCGGGCTTCCTGGATTCCGCTGTCCCACAACCATGCGGGCTTTCCGGACGGGGTGACCGGCGACGAACTGCTGGCCCGCATGCGCGCCCAGGCGGAGCGCTACGGCGCCCGGATCGTTCCGGGAACGGTGACGTCGGTGGAGCGGGGCGGCGATGGCTACCGCGTGCGGACGGAGGACGGGCGGGTCTTTCGTGCCCGCACCGTGCTGGCCGCGACCGGCGTGATCGACCGCGAGCCGCAATTGCCCAACCTTTATCAGGCGGTGCAGCGGGGGCTGGTCCGCCATTGCCCGATCTGCGACGGCTTCGAGGTGACCGGCCACCGCATCGGCGTGATCGGCCACGGCACCGGAGCCTTGGGAGAGGCGCTGTTCCTGCGCACCTATTCCCGCGACATCACCGTCCTGACGCTGGGCGAGCCGATGAATTTGGAGGAGCGGGAGGAGCGCCGCATGGCCGAAGCCGGTCTCCGCGCCGTCGAGGACCCGGTGGTGGAAATTCACACCGAGGCCGGGAGGATCGCCGCCCTGACCACGGCGTCCGGCGAGCGACTGACCTTCGACACGCTGTATTCCGCCCTGGGCTGTCACCCGCGCGTCGAGCCGGTGAAGGGGTTGGGCGTGCGCATCGGCCCGGACGGACGGCTGGTCACCGACGGGCATCAGCAGACGGGGATCGAAGGGCTTTACGCCGCGGGGGACATCGTGGAGGGCTTGAACCAGATCTCGGTCGCCATGGGGCAGGCCGCGATCGCCGCCACCGCGATCCATCGCCGACTCCTGGCGGAGGACGGGGATCTCTGATGGCTGTTGCATCCCTGTCCGGCCATCCGCACCGGCGGGCAAAATGTCGCATTTGACATTAATGAGCGGTAATACCAATCCAAAGGGTGAGGCTATGCTCTTGGATTGATGGGCATTCCAGGAAAGGCATAAAGGGTTATGTCTTTTGGGCTCGGCCGGACGTTTACACCTGATTAAGAATTTGCGCCTTAGGACTCTCGCCATTGCGAAAGGCGGTCCGTGCGGCGGGTGTGGCCCGGCGCACAGCGGGACGAGCGAGAGGGCGGCATGATGACGCCATCGATCAACCCGCCGATCAACCCGGGCAGCCTGCCAGAACGAACGGAACCCGCTCCATGGCCCAATCCGTGACCCGCGCGCTTCAAGCCATCAAACGCCACAACGCCAAGCCGGAGCAGATCGACCACGCCATTCTCAGCGCCATCAATGTGACGCTGTGCATGCAGTCCGGCGGCAACGACCGGGTCGCGGAAGGCTTCAACCAGGACATCGCGCTGAGCGGACGGGCCTTCGGCGTCCGGAGCTGACCTACTCCTCCTTCTCCTCCCGCTTCCGCAGCTCGTCCTGCAGAAGATAGCGGGCCTCCGGCGGCAGATCGCCAATGGCTTCGGCCAACACGCGCAGGCGCCGCCGCAGCCCGTAGACGGTGTCCAGCAGCGACAGCACGACCGGCATCGCCTCGTCGTCGAGCGCCAGATCCTCCCGCAGATCGCAGATCAGCTCCAACCGGGCCATGTCGGCCGCGCTGAAGACGAAACTTGTCCCCTCGTGCCGCGGCCTCAGCCAGTGCCGCTCCACCCACACCGTCAGCTGGGTGGGGGAGACGCGCCGGCAGGTGGCCAGCACCTCCTCGGTCCGCCATCCCGCTCCGTCCCGATCCATGTCGTCGTGGCCCATCTCACGCGGCCTCCATGTCCCGTCTCGGGTTGTGGTCGGTCTTCCAATCCCGGACGAACGCCTCCAGCGCCGGGTCGGGTGCGTCGGGCAGGGCGATGCGCAGGGTCACATACTGGTCGCCGCGCGCGCCGTTCGCTCCGGGAAGGCCCTTGCCCTTCAACCGCAGCCGCGTGCCGTTGTTCGCCCCCTTTGGGACGGTCAGCATCACCGGTCCGTCGATGGTCGGGACGCGCACCTTGCCGCCCAGCACCGCCTCGGCCAGGGTCACCGGCAGGGCGAGCTGGACGTCGTCGCCGTCGCGCCGGAACCAGGGATGGGGAGTGACCTTGACGGTCACCAGCGCGTCGCCGGGCGGACCGCCGCTGCTGCCGGGCAGGCCCTGGCCCTTGAGGCGGATGGTGCCGCCGTCCTCCAGCCCGGCGGGAAGGTCGATGTCCAGCGTGCGTCCGTCCGGCATGGTGACGCGGCGCTTGCCGCCCTTGGCCGCCGCCAGGAAATCGACCGTCAGCGCCATGCTGAGGTTGCCGCCCTTCATCGGCATGGCGCCGCCGCGGGCGAAGCCGCGCCCGCCGAACAGGTCGGAGAAGATGTGTTCCAGATCGTCCGACGCGAAGCCCTCGGCGTGGGCGTAGCGGGCGCCCGCAGGGCCTTCCGCGAAGTCGCGGTAATACTGACGCTGCGGCCGTTCCTGGCCCGAGGCGTCGATCTCCCCGCGGTCGAAGCGGGCGCGCTTGTCGGGATCGGACAGCAGGCTGTGGGCGGCGCTGATGTCCTTGAAGCGCTGCTCGGCGTCCGCCTTGCCGGGGTTGAGGTCGGGATGGTGCTTTTTGGCCAGCTTCCGGTAGGCCTTGCGGATCTCGTCGTCCGAAGCGGTGGGGGATACGCCCAGAATCTCGTAAGGATTGCTCATGGCGGTGACCGTCATTGGAAAGCGGGGGTCAGCGGCTGAAGGGTGAGCACGTTCGACGTGTATGTGTTCGACGATCCCCCGCAAATCAAGAGGGCCGCCCTTCCATCCGGCGCACGTCGCCTGTGCTTGCGGCCGGGATGACGAGGCGGAGGGGAGCGCCAATATGAGGCGGGCCGGAGTTGGTTCCGGTTGAACGGTTTCAAAGGGAGATGGTTAGGGAGGGAGCCCCCGTCATGCCGCACACGCACCGATCCTTCATGCCCACGGATCAGACGGCCGCCGATCTGCGGCGGCGCCACAAGTTTTCCAACGTGCTGCAATCCCTCCTCCTGCTCGGCGGGATGGTGCTTCTGCTGGCGCTGTGCGGGATGATCCTGGCGGGGGTGGAGGGGGTGCTGTGGGCGCTGCTTGGCGGCGCCATCAGCCTGCTGTTCAGCCCGCGCCTGTCGCCGCGCATGGTCCTGGGCATGTTCGGCGCCCGCCGCCTGACCCACGCGGAGGCCCCGGTCCTGTTCGACGCGCTGGCCGCCATCGCCCGCCGGGCGGAGCTGCCCGCGGTGCCGGAACTGTGGTACGTCGCCAGCCCGGCGTTGAACGCCTTCGCCGTGGGCAGCCGCCGCCGGTCGGCCATCGCGGTCACCGACGGGCTTCTGCGCGCGCTCAGCCTGCGTGAACTGGCCGGCGTGCTGGCCCACGAGGTCAGCCATGTGCGCAACAACGACCTGTCCGTGATGGGGCTGGCCGACACGGTGACCAATTTGACCCGGCTGATGTCGGTCTTCGGCATGGCCCTGCTGATTCTCAACCTGCCCCTGCTGATGATGCGGCAGGAGGCGGTTCCCTGGCTGCTGGTGCTGCTGCTTATCGCCGCACCCTGGATCGGCGTGCTCCTGCAGCTTGCCCTGTCGCGCACGCGGGAATTCGACGCCGACCTGGACGCCGCCCATCTGACCGGCGATCCGGAGGGCGTGGCCTCCGCGCTCGCCCGGATCGAGCGGCTTCAGCACAGCCCGTGGGAGGGGCTGCGCTTTCCCGGCCGTCGCCGGGCGCAGAGCATCCCGTCCCTGCTGCGCACCCACCCGGACACCGAGGAGCGCGTGCGCCGCCTGATGGCGCTGCGCACCCCGCCGCCGGTCCTGCCGGGGCTCGAAGCCTACCCCCTTCATGCCCGGCCGCACCTCGCCATGCCGGCGGCGCTGCGGCGCCCGCGCTACCGGATCGGCGGTTACTGGTATTGAAGGTTACAGGGGGCTGGTGTCCGCCTCTCCTGGACTCGGGGTGCCCGGCTGGGTAGAACCGACGGGCGCGGTCGGGCAATTTTCCCAAATCCCAGGCTTGTCCGGGGAAAGCGGAGCGCCCGCAGCGGTCGGTTGGCTACAGAAGGCGGGTCCCCTCCATGACCTTTCAAGGGCGTTTGGTCCTCCTGATCTCCGGGCTGGTGACGCTGGCGGTGGCCGTGGTCACGGTCCTGCTGGCCTGGACGACCCATTCGGCGATCGAGTCGCGGGTCGAAGCGGACGGCCGCATGGCGGCGACCCTGCTGGCCCGCACCGCCACCCTGGCGCGCGAGGTTCCGCGCGACGTGGAGGCGCTGCTCGGCGACCGGCTGCTGTCGGAGGCGACGCTCGCCGCCCACCTCGTCGCGGTGATGGAGGCCGGCAAGGCGCCGATCAAGGCGGTGACCGACCGGCTGAAGGCCGTCGCGGACGGCGGCGGGCCGGATGAGATCTGGGTCACCGACAACCGGGGCCGCGCCTATCTGCACAACATTCCCGGCCCCGACATCACCTTCGGCCCAGATGGTCGGGCGCAGCCGCGCCAGGCGCCCTATTACGGCCTGCTGAACCGCGCGCCGGAGAAGGTGGTGACCGACGCGGCCACCGAAGGCGGCAAGCTGATGAAATTCGCCGGCGTGGCCGGTGTGGACAAGCCGCGCATCGTCCAGGTCGGGGCCGACGTGCGCCGGCTGGGCGACATCGCCCGCAAGGCCGGGGTGGACGGCGTGATGGCCTCCCTGCTGGCCGGCGGCACGGTGGAGGGCGCGTGGCTGCTGGAACGCGACGGGCGCCTCGCCGTGCACGCCACCGGCCCCAGCGCCGGGCCGCTGTCGGAGCGGGCGGTGGAGGCGGCGAAGGCCGCGGCGGCGGCCGGCGAGACCGGCCTGCTGCGCGAGGGCGACCGCCTGACCGCCTTCGCCCCGGTGCCGGCGATGGCCGGGCAGGGGGCGGCCGGGCAGGGGGCGGCCGGGCAGGGGGCGGGGATCGCGGTGGTCCGCCTGCCGGCGGAGGACCTGTCCTCGGTCGTCGGCCGCCATGTCAAGATCGGCGTGCTGGTCGGGCTGCTCGTCCTGGCGGCGGGCGTCTACGGCGCCGTCCGCTTCGCGCGCAGCCAGATGGCCCCGATCGAGCGGCTGGGCGAGGCCGTCGCCGCGGTGGAGGCCGGGCGCTTCAACCCCTTCACCCTGAACGAGGCGATGGAGCGCAACGACGAGATGGGCCGCCTCGCCCGCGTCTTCCGCAGCATGGCGCTGGAGGCGTCCTACCGCGAGGAGACGCTGGACGCCCAGCTTCTGATGCGCACGGCTGAGCTGGAGACCCGCACGGAGAAGCTGGCCGCCGCCGAACACCTGATCGAGGAGGAGCAGCGCGCCGCCCGCGACGTGCAGGCGAACCTGCTGCCGCAGCAGCTTCCCGCCGGGCGCGACAGCCAGTTTTTCGGCCTGTTGGTCCCCGGCCCGGCGGTCAGCGGCGACTTCTACGACGTGATCGAGCTGGACGAGCGCCATTGCCTGCTGGTGGTGGCCGGCGTGTCCGGCTGGGGCGTGCCGGCGGCCTTCCTGATGCTTCTGGTGCGCGGCGCGATCCGCGAGGCGGCGGCCCGGCCCGGCATGACCCCCGCGGCCATCCTGGCGGCGGCCAACGACCGGCTGTGCGGGCAGAGCCCCTTCGACGGGTTCGCCACCGCCTTCGTCGCCCTCTACGACCGGGAGACCGGAACGCTCAGCCATTCCAGCGCCGGGAACCGCGCCCCCTGCCGCATCCAGGCGGACGGCAGCGTCCTGACCCTGGCCGACGCCGGCGGCCCGGCGCTGGGCGTGCGCAAGGGCATCCCCTACGGCGAGGCGGTGACCCGGCTGGAGCAGGAGGACACGCTGTTCCTGTGCACCGAGGGCGTGCTGCGGGCGGTGAACGCCCAGCGCGAGCCCTTCGGGGAGGAGCGTCTCGCCGCCGTCCTGCACCAGGGCCGCGGCCTGTCGGCGCGCGACCGCTCCGAACTGCTGCTGCGCGCGGTGGAGGCCCATGTCGGTCCGGGCGGACAGACCGGCGACATCGTCTGCCTGACCGTCCGCCGCCTGCTGCCCGCGTCCGAACTGGCGCCGGAATCCGAAGCGGCGGTGTGACGCACTTCGGCAAGGTCAGGGATCGCAATCGTTTCCTCTGATCGGGGTGACCCGGCTGGCGCGCCGGGTCACCCGTGCGACCACGGCGCGGACCCGTCCTGTACCCCCCATCTCAGGCTTGGGTTCCGCCGTTCAGCTTCGGTTCAGTCGCCCCCGGACAGGATCGGCAGGACTTGCCTGTTTCTGCCGATGAGGGGACTTCCGATGTCCAACGCTTACTCCGAGGCCGCCACCCGGCCGCCCGTCAAGACCCGCTACGACGGGGTGACGCTGTTCCTGCACTGGAGCGTCGCCCTGCTGATCCTGGTGGCCTTCGCCATCGCCCAGGGGCGCGGGCTGGTGCCCCGTGGGCCGGAGCGGACCGCCCTGATGGACCTCCACCGCTCGCTCGGCGTCCTCGTGCTGGCCCTGGTGGCGCTGCGCATGGTCTGGCGCGCCATCAGCCCGCCGCCGCCGATGCCCGCCGACACCGCTCCGCTGCTCCTGCTGGCCGCGAAGGCCGGGCATCTGGCGCTCTACGCCCTGATGATCGCGGTGCCGCTGGCCGGCGTGCTGATGACCCAGGCCAACGGCCATCCCGTCTCCGTCTTCGGCCTGTTCACGCTGCCCGCGCTGGTTGGTGAGGACAAGGCCTTCGGCCACACGCTGGAGGAGGCCCACGAGCTGCTCGGCACCGCCATCATCGTGCTCGCCGGCCTGCACGCGGTGGCGGCGCTGGTCCACCAGTATGTCCTGAAGGACGGGACGCTGAGCCGCATGCTTCCCTGGGGAAACCGCTGAGCGGAAAAGGGCGGGCGGCGTCGGCACCGGAATACCGATGGGCGCCGCCCGCCGAGTGGCGAGGTCCTGCCTCCTCCATGGGACAGACCCTGCTCGGGTCTCCCATGGTTTGATGAACCCGCCCAAGCGGCATCTCTTCCCGGCGCAATGGCGGTACCGCCCCCCGCTTTGACGCACCACCCCTGTTTTCCGGCTGTCCAGCGGGGGAGGTGACGCGGTGACGGGCAAAGCGATTCGTTTGGCGGGAATGCGTTTGGCGGCGGGAGCCGCGCTGATGGCGTCGGCGCCCGCCGGGGCGGTGCCGTTCGACCGGGTGTTCGTCTTCGGCGACAGCCTGTCCGACACCGGCCGTGTCTATGAGCTGACGCGCGGCGGCATTCCGCAGAGCCCGCCCTACTACGACGGGCGCTTCTCCAACGGCCCCGTCTGGGTCGAGCGGCTGGCGCCGCTGATCGGCAGCCAGCCCGACCAGAAGACCAACTTCGCCTATGGCGGCGCGGAAACCGGCACCCTGTCGCAGACCGGCGTTCCCGGCATCCAGGGGCAGGTCGGGCAGTTCCTGGTCAGCCGCCCCAGCGGCACCGGCGGCGGGCTGTTCGCCGTCTGGGCGGGCGGCAACGACTATTTCAACCGCGTCTCCGCCGGGTCGGACCCCGCGGGCCTCGTCACCCAGACGGTCGGCAACATCGTCACCACGGTGGAGCGTCTGGCGGCGCTCGGCGGAAGGACCTTCCTGGTGCCGAACCTGCCGGACCTCGGCACCATCCCCGACACCCGCAATTCCGACCGCGCCGCCCTGCTGAACGCCGTCACCGCCTCCCACAACACACTGCTGTCGCAGGCGATGGCCGACGTGGAGAAGCGGCTGGGAGTCACCGTGGTGGTGGCGGACGTCAACGCGCTGTACCGCGCGGTGGCGGCCAATCCGACGGCCTACGGCTTCACCAACACCGTGACGCCCTGCGTGTCGGACAATGCGCCGACCGGCGCCTGCGGGACCGAGGCGCAGGCCGACCAGACCGTATACTGGGACGAGATCCACCCGACCCGCGCCGCCCATCTGTTGATCGCGCAATACATGCAGGGCGCCCTGCTCGCCCTGAACGACGCGGCGGAGACGGTGGCGATGCAGCCGGAACTGGCCTTCGAGGCGACGCGGAGCTGGCACCGCGCGCTGCTCGGCTCCATCGCCGGTCCTGCCGCCACGCGGGTGGAGGCGCCGCTCGGCTCCGGCGAACTGAGGGCCTTCCTGATCGGCGACGCCGCCTGGGGCCGTCTCGGCGGCACGGCGGAGCGCCAGGGTTTCCGCTTCAACACCCAGTCAGGCGGCGTCGGCGCCGAACTGCCGGTCGGCCCGGCCTCGCGAGTCGGGCTGTCGGTCGGCGGGTCGCGCGGCCACGCCAAGCTGGACGAGGGGGCGGGCACGCTGGACATGACCAGCACCATCATCGGCCTGCACGCGGTGACCGAGGCGCAGGGCTTCCAGCTGGCCATGGCGGGCAGCGTCTCCTTCGACCGCTACGGCGACATCGACCGGATCACCGGCTTCGCGCCGTTCCCCAACGCCTCGGCGGAGACGGACGGGCGCACCTACGCCCTGTCGGTCGCCGGGGGCTACACGGCGCAGCTCGGGCCGGTGGCGCTGGGGCCGCGGCTGGGCCTGCGCTACATCCACACGCGCATCGACGGCTATCAGGAGAGCGGCGCCGGCCTGCTGTCGCTCGGCGTCGAGCGGCAGAGCGCCGAATCGCTGGAGAGCAGCGTGGGCGCCGAGGCCTCCACGGTCGTGGAGATCGGGCGGGCGATCCTCCAGCCCAGCCTGGGCATCGCCTGGGAGCACCAGTTCGCTGAGGACGCGCGCACCGTCACCGTCCGTCTGCCCGGCGGGGCCGCCAACAGCGTGAGCCCCAGCGGCGACGGTCGCGATTCCCTGGTGATCGGCGCCGGCCTGTCGGCCCAGCTCTGGCAGGCGGTCGGCGCCACGGTCGGCTACCGCGGCGAACTGTCGGGGGCGGACGGACATAACCACGCCTTCACCGCCCGCTTGCGGATGAGCTTCTGAGGAAACGCCTATTCCATCCTTCCGGAAGGCTTTTTCCTGCTGGCGTTGCGGCGCCGCAAGAGGAACAATCGGTGCCGGCGCGTCGCCCCCGGGCACGCCCGCCCGAACAAGAACAACGGGAGGAGTTTCATGGCCTACAAGCACATCCTCGTGCATCTCGATTCCGGCCCGCAGGTGGAAACCCGCCTCGACGCGGCCATCGCGCTGGCGAAGACCAGCGGCGCCTTCCTGCGCGGCCTGTTCGCCCAGCCCGACCGCAGCGCCACCAGCGTCATCGCCCGCCGCTCCAGCGACCATCTGGAGCAGGCCGCCGCCCGCAGCGAGGCGATGTTCCGCGACAAGCTGCAGGCGTCGGGCCTGCAAGGCCAGTGGCACGGCCTGACCCATGGCGAGCACAACCACGTCATCCGCGAGGTGATCATCTGGTCGCGCTTCGCCGACCTGACGGTGCTCGGCCAGTTCGACCGCAGCGCCGCCGCCGATGGCGTGGCGCCGGAGGAGCTGAACGAGCAGGTGGTGCTGAATTCGGGCCGGCCGGTGCTGGTGCTGCCCTTCGCGGGGACCTTCCCGGTGATCGGCAAGCGCGTCGCCGTCGCCTGGAACGCCGAGCGCGAGGCCGCCCGCGCCCTGTCCGATGCCATGCCCTTCCTCCAGGCTGCCGACGAGGTCACGGTCATCACCGTGCTCACCCAGGCCGCCCCGCCCGCTGGGACGGAGCCGCAGCGCATCGGCCTGCTCGACCATCTGGCGCTTCACGGCGTGACGGCCGACCAGACGCATTTCACGGTGACCGACATCGGCGCCATGGACGCGCTCCTGGCCCGCAGCATCGATTCCGGGGCCGATCTGCTGGTGATGGGCGCGCACGGCCATTACGGCTTCCCCTTCCTGCACCGCGGCGGCGGAACGCGCCATGTCCTGCGCACCTGCCCGGTGCCGCTGCTGCTGTCCCACTGACGCCGTCCGGTTGACGGAAACAGGCGGCGGGCTTTCCTCCGCCGTGCCGGGCGGCCATGTAGAGGCTGTCCCGGCACCGGCTGGAGAGCGTGCATGTCCTGGCTCCGCGTTTTCCTGATCGCCTGTCCCGTCATCGTTCTGGCGGCGCTGTTCGCCGCCTGGGCGGCGACGGGCTTCGACCTGTTCGGCCTCAGTCTGCCGGGCCTGCTCGCCCTGGTCGGCGGCGCCGTGCTGACCAGCGCCGTCGCCATCGGGCTGATGGCCCTGGTCTTCCTCAGCAACCGCAGCGGCCACGACGAGGCGGCGGGCCGCCCCGATCCCACGGACGGGCCGGACCGGCTCTAAAGCCCCGACATCGAAAGGGGCCATTTGCCCGTTCTTCCGTCTGATGTCCGCAAGGTCGGCGGAACGCCTGCAACTCCCCGCCGTTGGTGAAAGGACGAAGGAGCCCCGGCTCTTGCGGCCGGATCGGCCGTGCCTGCGGCCGGGACGGGAAGGAGGGGAACGCCGCGATGGACGAACACCGCATCCGCCACCGTGCCTATGAGATCTGGGAGCAGGAGGGGCGCCCCGAAGGCCGTCGCGCCGAGCATTGGGAGCGGGCCTGCCGCGAACTCCGGGAGGAGGACGAGCGGGCGAAGGAGGACGTCCCCGAACCGCGCGACCCCGCCCGCGCTTCAGCGGATACCGGCGCGGGCATCTGACGTCCATCACACCCTTTCCTCCAAGGAGACGCCATGCCGCCCCGCCGTGATCCCGCGTCCTTCATGTGGTCGGAGGCCGTCGAGCTGCTGGACCGTGCCGAGCGGCTGCACCGCCAGTTCTTCCGCCCGGCCCCGCCCGGTCCGCGCCGCGCCTGCTGGATTCCGCCCATCGATGTCTATGAGACGGAGGACGCGGTGACCATCGTGGTCGCCCTTCCCGGCGTCGGCGCGGACCAGCTTCACGTCGCCGTCGAGGACGGCGTTCTGGTGGTTGCCGGCGAGCGGACCCTGCCGTTGGGCTGCGACGGGATCATCCACCGGCTGGAGATTCCCCACGGCCGCTTCGAGCGGCGGATCGAGCTGCCCGCCGGGGCCTTCCGCATGGGACGGCGCGAGCTGTCGGCGGGCTGCCTCGTGCTGACGCTCGACAAGATGGGATGAAGGACGTTCGAATGACTGATGAGCACGCTGCCGAAGAGACGCCGACTCCCCAGACGCCATCCGCCTCGCCGCCCGCCTCCGGGTTGCCGGAGGATGTGATCCCGGTCATCCCGGTGCGGAACCTCGTGCAGTTTCCGGGGGTGGTGCTGCCGGTCACCGTCGGGCGGGCGCGCTCGGTCGCCGCGGCGCAGGAGGCGGCCCGCACCGAACGGCCGGTCGGCATCCTGCTTCAGCGCGACGAGGCGGTGGAGGACCCGACCGGCGCCGACATGCACCGCGTCGGCACGACCGCCACGATCCTGCGCTACGTCACCACGCCCGACGGCTCGCACCATCTGGTGTGCCAGGGGCAGCAGCGCTTCCGCATCGTCGAGTGGGTGCCGGGCCATCCCTTCATGGCCGCCCGCGTCGAGATGGTGGAGGAAAGCGACACCGCCACGCCGGAAGTCATGGCCCGCTTCCTGAACCTGCGCAACGAGGCGGTGGAGGCGCTGCAACTGCTGCCCCAGGCCCCACAGGAACTGCTGGCCGCCGTGCAGGCGATCGAAAGCCCCGGCGAACTGGCCGACATGACGGCCAGCTACATGGACCTGAAGCCTGCCGAGAAGCAGGAGGTGCTGGAAACCGTGGATCTGCCGGAGCGGCTCGACAAGGTTGGCGGCCTGCTCGCCCGGCGGATCGAGGTGCTGCGGCTGTCGCGCGACCTCCGCGAGCGCACCCGCGAGGCTATGGACGAGCGGCAGCGCGAGTATCTGCTGCGCGAGCAGCTGCGCGCCATCCAGAAGGAGCTGGGCGAGGCCGACGAGGGCCGTCAGGCCGAGATCGGCGAGCTTCAGGACGCCATCGCCAAGGCCGGCATGCCGCCCGACGTCCGCGAGCACGCCGAGAAGGAGCTGCGCCGGCTGGAGCGCATGCCGGAGGCGGCGGCGGAATATTCGATGGTGCGCAGCTACCTGGACTGGCTGATCGAGATGCCGTGGGACCGCCGGTCGGAATCCCGTATCGACATCGCCGAGGCCCGCCGCATCCTCGACGAGGACCATTACGGGCTGGAGAAGGTCAAGCGCCGCATCCTGGAGTTCCTGGCGGTGCTCAAGCTGAACCCGGAGGGGCGCAGCCCCATACTCTGCTTCGTCGGTCCGCCGGGGGTGGGCAAGACCTCGCTCGGCCAGAGTATCGCGCGGGCGACCGGACGGGCCTTCGCCCGCGTCTCGCTGGGCGGCGTCCATGACGAGAGCGAGATCCGCGGCCACCGCCGCACCTATGTCGGCGCGCTTCCCGGTACCATCGTCCAGGCCATCCGCAGGGCCGGGACGCGCGACTGCGTGCTGATGCTGGACGAGATGGACAAGCTGGGGCAGGGCTTCCACGGCGATCCGTCGGCCGCCCTGCTGGAGGTGCTGGACCCGGAGCAGAACGCGACCTTCCGCGACCATTACCTGGGCGTGCCCTTCGACCTGTCGAAGGTGATGTTCATCGCCACCGGCAACATGCTCGACACCATCCCCGGCCCGCTGCGCGACCGCATGGAGGTGATCGAGCTGTCCGGCTATACCGAGGACGAGAAGCTGGAGATCGCCAAGCGCTACCTGCTGGCCCGCCAACTGGCCGCCAACGGTCTGACGGCGGGCCAACTGGTGATCCCCGACGACACGCTGCGAGCGATCATCCGCGACCACACGCGGGAGGCCGGAAACCGCCAACTGGAACGGCTGATCGGCGCGGTCGGACGCTACGCCGCCGTCCGCATCGCCGAGGGCGAGGTGGAGCGGATGCGGGTCGAGCCGGCGGACCTGACGGCGATCCTGGGGCCGCCGCGATTCGAGAACGACGTGGCGATGCGCACCAGCGTGCCCGGCGTGGCGACCGGCCTTGCCTGGACCCCGGTCGGCGGCGACATCCTGTTCATCGAGGCCAGCCGCTTTTCCGGCTCGGGACGGCTGATCCTGACCGGCCAGCTGGGCGAGGTGATGAAGGAGAGCGCGCAGGCCGCCCTCAGCCTCGTCAAGTCGCGGGTGAAGGACCTCGGCCTCGACCCGGAGGGGCTGGATCGCTTCGACATCCACATCCACGTCCCGGCGGGGGCCATTCCGAAGGACGGGCCGTCCGCCGGGGTGGCGATCTTCACGGCCCTGGTGTCGCTGCTGTCCGGGCGCTGCATCCGTTCCGACACGGCCATGACCGGGGAGATCAGCCTGCGCGGGCTGGTCCTGCCGGTCGGCGGCATCCGCGAGAAGGTGGTGGCCGCCCAGCGCGCCGGGCTGAAGACGGTGATGCTGCCCGCCCGCAACCGCAAGGATTTCGACGACATTCCCGCGGCGGTTCGCGAGCGGCTGAGCTTCGTCTGGCTGGAACGGGTCGACGACGCCGTCCGCGCGGCCCTGGTGTCGGAGCCCTCCGCGGAGGCGGCGGAGCGCAAGGCCGGGTAGCGTCTCCGCCGGGGCCGGGACCCTTGCGGACCGGGGGTGCGGTGCGCCACATGAAAGGCGCGCCCGCTTGGAGCGCGCACAGGAGACGACCATGACGCCCGAGGAACGCACCCTCCTTTCCGATCTGTTCACGCACCTGCGCGAGGTGGAGAACCAGCCCCGCGATCCGGAGGCGGAACGCTTCATCCAGCAGATGATCCAGGGCCAGCCCGCCGCCGCCTACTACATGGCGCAGTCGGTCCTGGTGCAGCAGCAGGCGCTGACCGCCGCCCAGCAGCGCATCGAGGATCTGGAGCGGCAGGTGAGGGAGGCGCAGGCCCGCGCCCAGCAGGCCCAGCAGGCCCAGCCGCAGCCGTCCGGAGGCAGCTTCCTGTCCAACGCGCTCGGGCTGGGGCGCAGCCCGTGGGCCGGCGGGGGCAACCGCCCGGCGGAACAACAGCCCGCTCCGCTTCCCCAGTCTCCCCAGGGGCCGGCCTACAACCCCATGCAGCCGCCGATGCCGTCTCCAATGCAGGCCCCCGCGGCGCCGTCGCGCAACCCGTGGGGCGCCGCTCCGCAAGGCGGTGGGCAACCTGGCTATGGTCAGCCCCCCTATCCGCCTCAGCCCGGTTACGCACCGCAGCCCGGCTTCGCCCCGCAGGGCTACGCGCCGCGCGGCGGCGGGTTCCTGAGCGGAGCGGCCCAGACCGCGGCGGGTGTCGCCGGTGGCATGCTGGCGGCCAGCGCCATCTCCTCGATGCTCAGCCACTCGCCGGGACCGTTCGGCGAGGCCGCCGGGGCGGCGGGGCAGACGGCCAGCCATGGCGAGACGACCATCAACAATTACTACGGCAACTCCGCCGACCAAGCCGCGGACCAGGGCTTCCCGCCGGAGGACAACAACCTCCAGAACGTCGATTATAAGACCGATGATTCCTCGTTCGATGACGGCGGCGGCGATTCTGGCGGAGACGACAGCTGGATCTGACCTTATCCAGTCCTTTGCGGAAGGCGCGCCAACCTTTTGGAAAGGTCCGGTGCGCCTTCACGCCGCCATCACAGTTAATATAAATTAAACAGTTAGGTCCCTACGGTGCGTTGGGCAAGGCAGGCCGTACTCCCCGATCCCCACGCAGACCCGAGGCCCATGACGACGCTCGTTCAGCCCCAGCCGACCGAAGACGCCGAGCGCAGCGACGCTGAGCGCAAGGCCTCCGCGACCCAGATGTACCATGAGGTGGCGCGGATCATCGAACGGATGCACCGCCGGTTCCTCGACGTTCTGCGAATCGAGCTGTCCCGGATCGGCATCGACGACATCAGCCCGGTGCAGGTCATGATGCTGTTGAACATCTCCAACGGCGAGATCAGCGTGCGCGACCTGATCGAGCGCGGCTACTACCTCGGCTCCAACGCCTCCTACAACCTGAAGCAGCTGGTGGACAGCGGCTATGTGGACCGCTCCGCCTCGCCGCGCGACAAGCGCGCCGCCCGGCTGAAGCTGTCGGCAAGGGGGCTGGAGTTGTGCGAGCGGTTGCGCCACATGGCCTCGGTCCATTCCGACGGCCTGATCCGCAGCGACGGCGACAGCCAGGACTTCGAGGTCACCTACCGTACGCTGCGCCGTCTGGAGCGCAAATGGACAGACGTCATCCGCTCTGACGAAACGGAAATCCTGTAACGCGCATTGACCTCCCTCAGTGTGCGCGGCGGTTGGCCGTGCCACGGTAAGGCCGCTGAGCCTTTAGGGGGATGTGGGATGAAGTTCGCCATCGGCACCCAGGATTACCGCAGCATCGCCACACATGGCGGCCGCACCCGCCGCTTCCTGGTCTTCGAGGCCGAGGCGGGCGGCGACCCCGTGGAGCTCGGGCGGATCGATCTGGCGGAGGACGAGGTGCTCCACCTCGCCGGCGATGGGCGCCCGCATCCCATCGACTCGGTGCGGGTGGTCATCACCGGCTCCTCCGGCCAGGGATTCATCGATCACATGAAGCGCCGCGGCATCGAGCCGGTGACCACGCTGGAAACCGACCCGGTGCAGGCGATCCGCGATTACTTCGCGGGCACCGTCAAGACGGCTCCTCCGCCCGAGCATCCGCACGACCATCACGATCACGGCCCCGAGGACGCCCCGCAGGAGTGTCACGGGGCGTCCGCCTGAGTCGTCAGACGGGAAAAGACACGCTGGCGGTCGTTCCGGCGGCGTCGCTTTCCGTGTTCAGCGTGTCGCCGAGCTGGGCGGCCAGCGCTTCGGCCAGCATCAGCCCGTCCTCCGCCGTCGTGTCGAAGCCGGCGGGCAGGGCGCGCCCGTTGTCCTCGACGATCAGGCGGGCACGCCCATTGTGCTCCTGCGTTACCGACACGCGAATCCAGCCCTGCTCCGGATAGGCGTGGTGCAGGCTGTTGGTGATCAGCTCTGCGGTGATCAGGCCCAGCGGCATGGCCTCGTACAGGCCGATCTGGATGGGATCGCTCTTCACCTCGATGGGCACGTTGGCGAGGCCGCCGGGGGTCCCGTGCTTCACCGCGTCGGCAAGGGATTCGATGTAGCGGCCCAAATTCACGTGGGTGCCGGTGCCCGATTCGTGGAGGTGGCGATAGAGGATCGCCAGCGCTTCGATGCGGACCAGCGTCTGTTCGTAGGCGGCGCGGGCGTCCGGGTCGCGGATGCGGCCCGTTTGCAGTTTCAGCAGGCTGATGACCAGCTGAAGGCTGTTCTTGGCCCGGTGCTGAAGCTCGCGCAGTTCGGCCTCCAACTCGCGGATGCGTTCCGCGATTGGGTCCTCCGGCGCTCCCGAACCGGTGGCGGGGCGATCAGCAGGCAGGGCGACCGGCTGGGACCGGAGGGGATTGGGCATCACGCGATTCTCGGCTGAAGCTGGGCAATGTTTTCCTTAGGTACAGAACAATTTATGCGCTTGAACCCTCTCCCGAATTGGTTCTGAGGAAGTAACCCTCTGCGCATATCCAATTCGTTCGTTCACGTTCGGACGGAGGGGGAGGGCTTATGAGCCGGGCGGACGAAGGGTTGGAATCGCGGGCAGGCGGGGCAAGCCGGAAAATGCGTTCCCCTGGCCGCCCCGTCGTGGCATGAGTGCCGCCATGCGTTTGAGAACCCTGGTGATTCCCTTCTGTGCCCTGCTGGCCGTGGCCGGCGGCTGCGCCGCGGTGGCCGGAAACGGCGGGCCGGTCAGATCTTCCCTTCCGATTGCGCTGGACCCGGACCGTCCCGCTCTTGCGGAGGTGGGGGCTCTGCGATTTCGTGGCGCCCTCCGTCTGCCCGGTGGAGCGGGTGTGGGAGGCTTGTCCGGCCTTTGGGTCAGCGACTCGGGTGATCGTTTCGTCGCGGTCTCCGACAACGGGAGGAGCGTCACGGGACGGCTGTCCTATGACGCCCAGGGGCATCTGACCGGTGCCGGACGCTACGATGTCCACCCCCTGGTCATCGACAAGGCCCCGGATTACCGTGGCCGGCTCAATGACTCGGAGGACCTCGTCCGCCTGCCGGACGGAGGTTGGCTGGCGCCGTTCGAGCGCAACCACCGCATCCTGCGCTACGGCGGCTCCGACCGGCCCGAGGGAACGCCGCGGAAGCTTCCGACGCCGCCCGGCCTGGAGGAGGCTCCATCGAACGGTGGAATCGAGGCGCTGGCCGCGCTGCCGGATGGCCGCATCCTGGCCATCGAGGAGGGGGATGACGACGGGGTCCGGGAGCGCAGCGCCTGGATCGCTTCCGCCGAGCTGAAAACACGGGGAGACTGGCAACCGCTGACCTACCGCGCGGCGCCGCGGTTCCGCCCCACGGCGGCGGCGGCTCTGTCCGACGGCGGGGTGCTGGTGCTGGAGCGGCGGGTGTCGCTGCTGGGCGGATGGGCGGCGCGCATCGTCCATGTGCCGGCGGATTCGCTGCGCGGCGGCGCAACGATGGATGGCGTCGAACTGGCGCGGCTGGAGCCGCCTTTGCTGACCGATAATTTCGAAGGAATGGCGGTGCGGTCCGGCCCGGACGGCGACACGCTGCTCTACATCGTTTCCGACGACAACCGCAGTCCGCTGCAGCGGACCTATCTGATGATGTTCCGGCTTCCGGCCGGCGCCCTGAAACCCACCATTGCGGGGCGCTGACCGGAAAGCGCGCCCCGCGGTGAGCGATATCGCTCAAAAGTTGCTGTAAGCGGTACCGCTCAGAAGTTGGCGTAGGGACCGCCCTGGCCGGGCATGTCCGGCACGCCCGGAGCACCTGGAGCGCCCGGATTCCCCATCGATTCGCGGTGGTGATGGACGCGGGCGATGCTGGGGGCGAGATCCTGAAGCTCGATGAAGTTGTCGGCCTGACGGCGCAACTCGTCGGCGACCATCGGCGGCTGGGAGCGCACGGTGCTGATGACGCTGACCCGCACGCCCTTGCGTTGCACCGCCTCGACCAGCCGGCGGAAATCGCCGTCGCCGGAGAAGAGCAGGATGTGGTCGACGCGCTCGGCCATCTCCATCACGTCGATGGCCAGCTCTATGTCCATGTTGCCCTTGATCTTGCGCCGACCCGAGGCGTCCGTGAACTCCTTGGTCGGCTTGGTCACCATGGTGTAGCCGTTGTAATCCAGCCAATCGACCAGCGGACGGATCGGCGAATATTCCTGATCCTCCACCAACGCGGTGTAATAGAAGGCGCGCACCAGCCGTCCCTCGGAGGCGAAGCCGTCGCGAAGACGCTTATAGTCGATATCGAAGCCTAGGGACCGGGCGGCTGCGTACAAATTGGCGCCGTCGATAAACATCGCCAGACGCTCTTCCTTATAAAAGAGCTTCGTAACATCTTTCGGCAAAGTCGTATTCCGATCCAATTCCGTAATCCTTCCACGATGGATTGAATTATATGTCAGGCATACGCGAAATTGCGATTCACCAGATAAGTAAAGTAGGGGGTCGTCTTCGCGCGAGCAAGGGGGAGCGCGGGCATGGGCGCGCCGCGGGCGGGGTACGGCGGGCGGAGCCGACAAGGCTCGAAGCGCTTGCGCAGGCGCGAACGCATCAATATATTCGGATGCCTTCGCAGATCCCGGAGTTGGTTTGGTATGGCTCGCGTTACCGTCGAAGATTGCGTCCTCAAGGTTCCGAACCGGTTTGAACTGGTTATGATGGCGGCCCAGCGCGCGCGAGAGATCGCGTCCGGTGCCCCGCTGTCGATCGATCGCGACAACGACAAGAATCCGGTCGTTGCCCTGCGCGAGATCGCCGATGAGACGGTGATGCTGGATCATCTGAAGAACGCCCTGATCAAGGGCCACCAGAAGCACGTCGAGCCCGACGAGCCCGAGGAGGAGATCGTCGAGCTGATGGCCGGCGAACACGACTGGGCCGCCCGTGGCGACACGTCGCTGGAGGACGAGGACGGGATGAGCGAGGCGGAAGAGGTCGGCGAAGGCGACGACCTGCTGTCCGATATGGAGAGCGACCCGGCGGCGGCCTTCGGCGACACCGAGGACGACGTCGTCGGCCGCGATGCCGACGGGGATCTCTGACGCTGACCGACAGCGACCGGCTGTGGGGGCCGACGGCCCCCCTTTCCGTCGACCAACCAATCGTTTGCGAAACTTCATGGCGCACGCTGCGCCGGGTCGGGTGCCATGATCCGGCAATATGAGCTTGTCGAACGCGTCAAGGCGTACGACCCCTCGGCGGACGAGGAGTTGCTCAACCGCGCCTACGTCTTTTCCATGAAGGCGCACGGCTCGCAGACCCGCGCCTCGGGCGATCCCTATTTCCTCCACCCGCTGGAAGTCGCCGGCATCCTGACCCAGCTCAAGCTGGACGCCGGGACCATCGCGACGGCGCTGCTGCACGACACGGTCGAAGACACGGTCGCCACGCTGGAGGACATCGAGAAGCATTTCGGCAAGGAGATCGCCCGTCTGGTCGACGGCGTGACCAAGCTGTCGCGCCTGGAACTGCACAGCGAGCAGGCCAAGCAGGCCGAGAATTTCCGCAAGCTGGTGCTGGCGATGTCGGAGGACATCCGCGTCCTCCTGGTCAAGCTGGCCGACCGGCTGCACAACATGCGCACGCTGTTCCATCTGAAGAACCCGGACAAGCGCAAGCGCATCGCCCGCGAAACCATCGAGATCTACGCCCCCCTGGCCGAGCGCATCGGCATGCATCAGGTCAAGGACGAGCTGGAGGATCTTTCCTTCGCGGAGCTGAATCCGGACGCCCGCGACAGCATCCTCGCCCAGCTCTCCCGCCTGCGGACAGAGGGCGAGAACCGGGTCCAGCGGATCATCCAGGAACTCCGCGGCACGCTGGCGGAGGAGGGGCTGCCCAACGCCGGGGTCACTGGGCGCGAGAAGACCGCCTATTCGATCTGGCGCAAGCTGCAGCGCAAGAATGTCAGCTTCGAGCAGCTGTCGGACATCATGGCCTTCCGGATCATGGTGGACACGGTGCCGGAATGCTATCAGGCGCTGGGCGTCATCCACGCCCACTACCCGGTCGTTCCGGGGCGCTTCAAGGACTACATCTCGACGCCCAAGCCCAACGGCTACCGCTCGCTCCACACCGGGGTGATCGGTCCGGAGCGCAACCGGATCGAGGTGCAGATCCGCACCAGCGACATGCACGAGATCTGCGAACTCGGCGTCGCCGCCCACTGGGCCTACAAGCAGGGCGAGCCGCGCACCCAGCAGGGGCGCGAGTACCGCTGGCTTCGCGAGCTTCTGGACATTCTGGAGCACGCCCAGAAGCCCGAGGAGTTCCTGGAGCACACCAAGCTGGAGCTGTTTCAGGACCAGGTCTTCTGCTTCACGCCCAAGGGCGACCTGATCGCGCTGCCGCGCGGGGCGACCCCGGTTGACTTCGCCTACGCCGTCCATTCGGAGGTCGGCGACCATTGCGTCGGCGCCAAGATCAACGCGCGGATGCTGCCGCTGCGCACGCAGCTGCAGAACGGCGATCAGGTCGACATCATCACGTCCAAGGCCCAGACCCCGGTTCCGGGCTGGGAACGCTTCGTCGTCACCGGCAAGGCGCGGGCGCGCATCCGCAAATTCCTGCGCACCCAGCAGCGCACCCAGTACATCGAGCTGGGCCGCGCCATCCTGCAGCGCCAGTTCAAGTCCGAAGGCTACGAGTTCTCGGAAAAGGCGCTGGAAGGCGTCGTCAAGATCTTCCAGCAGCCGAGCGCCGACGACCTGCTGGCCAGCGTCGGGTCGGGCCTGCATTCGGGCCGCGAGGTCTTCCACGCCGTCTTCCCCGGCCACAAGCCGCATGTGGCGACGACCAAGGAAGGCGACGACAAGAACGCCATCACGGTGCCGAAGCCCAAGCCGAAGGCGAAGGGCAACAACGCGCCGCTGCCGATCCGCGGCCTGATCCCCGGCATGGCGGTCCATTACGCCCGTTGCTGCCACCCGCTGCCGGGCGACCGCATCGTCGGCATCGTGACCACCGGGAAGGGCGTGACCATCCACACCATCGACTGCGAGACGCTGGAGAGCTTCCACGAGTCGCCGGAGCGCTGGATCGACGTCGCCTGGGACATCGGGCCGGACAGCCCGGAGGAGCATGTCGGGCGCATCTCGCTGGTGGTCAACAACGAGCCGGGCTCGCTCGGCACGCTGTCCACGGTCATCGGCAAGAACGGCGGCAACATCACGAACCTGAAGATCACCAGCCGCAACACCGACTTCTTCGAGCTGCTGATCGACATCGACGTGAAGGACGCCAAGCATCTGACCAACATCATGGCGGCCCTGCGCGCCACCCCCGCCATCAACGCGGTGGAGCGGGCGCGGGGGCGGTGAGCCTGTCCGTCAGGAGCGAGGGAAGCATGTCCAGCCCGACCATCTTCAGCCGCCTGATCGCCGGCGAACTGCCTTGCGCCATGGTGTACGAGGATGCGACGACCTTCGCCTTCATGGACGCCGGGCAGGTAAACCCCGGCCATGTGCTGGTCGCGCTGAAGCGCCCGGCCCCGACCATCCTGGATGTGACGGAGGACGAGGCGGCGGCCCTGTTCCGCACCGTTCACAAGGTCGCCCGCGCCGTCCAGGCGGCCTTTTCGCCGGAGGGGATCACGCTTCTCCAGACGAACAAGCCGGCGGGCTGGCAGACCGTTCCGCACATCCACGTGCATGTGGTGCCGCGCTACGAGAACGATGGTGCCGATCTGGTCTGGCCGCGCCACGACCCGCCAGTTGAAGAATTGAAGGCGCTCGCCGCGCGGATCGCCGCACATCACGTCGTCGAATGACGGCGTGACGCGACGCCAAGCCGCCGCTATATAGCAGGAGAACCGGTGCCCGCCGGATGCAGGATGCGGGACCGGCGCGACACCGGAGTTTCGAGCCTATGCCCCGCCCTCTGCGCCTCGGCGTGAACATCGACCATGTGGCGACCGTCCGCAACGCGCGGGGCGGGCGTCATCCCGATCCCGTGCGCGCGGCGAAGCTCGCCGCCGAGGCCGGGGCCGACGGCATCACCGCCCATCTGCGCGAAGACCGCCGCCACATCATCGATTCCGACATCGAGCGGCTGATGGCGGAGATCCGGCTGCCGCTGAACCTGGAGATGGCGGCGACGGACGAGATGCTCGCCATCGCGTTGCGCCACACGCCGCACGCCTGCTGCCTCGTCCCGGAGAAGCGCACCGAGGTCACCACCGAAGGCGGGCTGGACGTCGCCGGGCAGATGAACAATCTGAAGCGCTACGTCGGCGACCTCGGCGCCGCGGGCATCCGCGTTTCCCTGTTCATCGATCCGGAACCGGCGCAGCTCGACGCCGCCAAGGCTCTGGGCGCCCCGGTGGTGGAACTGCACACCGGCGCTTACTGCGAGGCGCCCGCCGGGGCGGAACGCGCGGCGGAGCTGGAGCGCATCGTCCGGGCGGCGGCCCACGCCGAGGCCATCGGCCTGGAGTGCCACGCCGGCCATGGGCTGAGTTACGAGACGGTCGGGGCGGTCGCCGCCATCCCGACCATCGTGGAGCTGAACATCGGCCATTTCCTGATCGGCGAGGCGATCTTCGTCGGGCTGGGCAACACGCTCCAGCGCATGCGCGCCGTCATGAAGGACGCCCGCTTGGCGAGTGGAGGCGTCTCATGATCCTCGGCATCGGGAACGACCTGATCGACATCCGCCGGGTCGAGCAGTCGCTGGACCGTTTCGGGGACCGCTTCATCGCCCGCATCTTCACCGACGTGGAGCGCGCCAAGTCGGAGCGCCGCGCCGGCGCCGCCGGCAAGCACAGCGCGCGGGCCGCGACCTACGCCAAGCGCTTCGCCGCCAAGGAGGCCTGCTCCAAGGCGCTGGGCACCGGATTTCGCGACGGTGTGTTCTGGCGCGACATGGGGGTGGTGAACCTGCCCTCCGGCCAGCCGACCATGCGCCTGACCGGCGGGGCGCTGGAGCGGCTGCAGGCGATCACCCCGCCGGGCATGCAGGCGCGCATCCACGTGACGCTGACCGACGAGTATCCGATGGCCGAGGCCTTCGTCATCATCAGCGCCGAACCGGCCGACACGTCCGCCAACACCTCCATCACCACCCCCACGGCACCCTCCGCATGACCATGAACAGAGAGACCGCCTTGACCGGCAAATCCAAAGAGACAGGCGGCTTTGCCGAGACGGTGAAGACGGTCTTCTACGCGGTCATCATCGCCTTCGGCGTGCGGACCTTCGCCTTCGAGCCCTTCAACATCCCATCCGGGTCGATGATCCCGACGCTGCTGATCGGCGACTACCTGTTCGTGTCCAAATTCTCCTACGGATACAGCAAGTACACGGTCGGCTTCGGTCTGCCGCTGTTCGAGGGCCGCATCATGGGCCACGCGCCGGAGCGCGGCGACGTCGCCGTCTTCAAGCTGCCGCGCGACAACAAGACCGACTACATCAAGCGCGTCATCGGCCTGCCGGGCGACACCGTCCAGGTGACCGGCGGCGTGCTGCACATCAACGGCCAGCCGGTGAAGCGCGAGCGGATTGAGGACTATGTGTCCCGCGACGCGCTGGGCCGCGAGGTCCGCATCGCGCAGTTTGTCGAGACCCTGCCGGGCGGGCGCAGCCACCGCATCATCGAGGAATCGGACAACGGTCCGCTCGACAACACCCCGGCTTTTAAGGTGCCGGCGAACCACCTGTTCATGATGGGCGACAACCGCGACAACTCGCTGGACAGCCGCGTCCCGTCGCAGGTGGGGTATGTCCCGATGGAGAATCTGGTCGGGCGCGCCGAATTCCTGTTCTTCTCTCTGGAGGACGGGACGCGCTTCTTCGAGGTGTGGCGCTGGCCGGCGGACCTGCGGTTCAGCCGCCTGTTCAACGCCGTGAAGTGAGCCCCGCACAGCACCGGGGCGCGGAGACCGTATTGTGAGCCCTGAAGAACGGGGGACCCCCATGGCGTCCGATCTGGACGTGAGTGCCGATTCCGCAGACCTCGCGGAACTGGCCGCGGCCGTCGGCCACCGCTTCGCCGATCCGCAGCGGTTGGCCGACGCAGTCACCCACCCCAGCCTGATGGGGCTGGAGCGCAGCGTTCACGGCGGACGGCCCGAGCAGGGCCCTGGCCTGGCCTATGAACGGCTGGAGTTCCTGGGCGACCGGGTGCTCGGCCTCGTCATCGCGGAATGGCTGCTGGAACGCTTCCCCGACGAACGCGAGGGCGCGCTCGCCAAGCGGCACGTCTCGCTGGTCCGACGGGAGGCGCTGAGCCGCGTCGCCGACGCGCTCCAACTGGGCCGCTACCTGCGCCTGTCCCCTTCGGAGGCGCAAGGCGGCGGGCGGAGCAACCGCACCATCCTGGCCGACGCCTGCGAGGCGGTGATCGGGGCGCTCTATCTGGACGGCGGCATGGCCAAGGCGCGGGACTTCATCCGCTCCGCCTGGGCCGGGCAGATCGACCGTGCGGAGCCGCCGCCGCTGGATTCCAAGACGGCGTTGCAGGAATGGGCGCAGGGCAACGGGCGTCCCCTTCCCACCTATGAAATGATCGAGCAGAGCGGCCCGGCGCACCAGCCGGTGTTCCGCATCGCGGTCCGGTTGAAGGGCATGGAGCCGGTGACGGCCACCGGCCCGTCCAAGCGGGTCGCCGAACGGAAAGCGGCCAGCGCCTTGCTGCGCCAATTGGGAGTGCAGGTCGATGACTGACGGCCGCGACAAGTTTGAAGACGACGATTTCGACGATAAGGACGAGGGCGTGAGCGAGAGCGTGGACGAGGGTGCCGACAATGGTGCCGAAGAGGGCGCTGAAGAGGCCGCCTATGTGCCGGAAAATCCGCGCTGCGGCTTCGTCGCCCTGGTCGGTGCGCCGAACGCCGGCAAGTCCACCTTGCTGAACGCGATGGTCGGCTCCAAGGTGTCGATCGTCAGCTCCAAGGTGCAGACCACCCGCACGCGCGTCCTGGGCATCACCATCGCCGGCGACAGCCAGATCATCTTCGTGGACACGCCGGGCATCTTCAAGCCGAAGCGCCGTCTGGACCGCGCCATGGTGGCGGCGGCCTGGCAGGGGGCGGAGGACGCCGATCTGGTCGGCCTGCTGTTCGACGTGTCGCGCCGTGGCATCGACCAGGACACCCAGGGCATCATCACCCGCTTGAAGGAGCAGGGCCGCAAGGCCATCCTGATCCTGAACAAGATCGACCTCGTGCCGCGCGAGAAGCTGCTGGGCCTCGCCGACAGCTTCAACCAGGAAGGCATCTTCACCGACATCTTCATGCTGTCCGCCTCGACCGGCGACGGGGTCGAGCATCTGCGCGGCTTCCTGGCCGCCCGCATGCCGGAAGGCCCGTGGCACTACCCGGAGGACCAGATCTCCGACATGCCGATGCGCCTCCTGGCGGCGGAGATCACGCGTGAGAAGCTGTTCCAGCAGCTTCACCAGGAACTCCCCTACGCGGCGACGGTCGAGACCGAGCAGTGGGAGGAGTTCGAGAACGGGTCGGTCAAGATCTCCCAGGTCGTGTATGTCCAGCGCGACAGTCAGAAGGCCATCGTGCTCGGCAAGCAGGGCACCCGCATCAAGGCGCTGGGACAGGCCGCCCGCACCGAGCTGGAGGAGATGCTGGAGCAGCGCGTCCACTTGATGCTGTTCGTCAAGGTGCGCGAGGACTGGGAGAACGACCCGGAGCGCTACGAGGCCTGGAACCTCGACTTCGGCGCGTCCTAAAGCACCGGTCAGGGTATAGGCGTGGGCGGACGGTCCCCCATATAGAGGGGCGATCGTCCCCTACACGGACCGGCTGACCGTGCGTGTGCCCATTTTCAACGACCTGTACGACGCCGGCTCGCGCCTGTTGGGGCGGGCCGGCGATCTCGTTTCCGGCGGCATCCTGGAGCAGGACGTCCGTCTCGGCGTCACCGGGTTGCGGAGGGCCGGCAAGACCGTCTTCGTCACCTCGCTGGTCGACAATCTGCTGAAGGCCGGGCGGCTTCCTTTCCTGGACGTCGTGTCGTCCGGGCGCTTCCAGGCGTCGCGCCTGCGGCCCCAGCCCGACGCCCAGGTCCCCCGTTTCGAGGTGGAGCAGAGGCTGGCCGAACTGACCGGCCCGGCGCCCCATTGGCCGACCGAGACGCGGGGCATCAGCCAACTCCGCCTGTCCATGCGCTACCGCCCGAACGCCGTGCTGAAGCGCACGGTGCAGCCGGTCGCCACGCTGAATCTGGACATCGTCGACTATCCCGGCGAGTGGCTGCTCGACCTGCCGCTTCTGCACCAGTCTTTTGCGGAATGGAGCGCGCTCACCCTGGAACTGGCCGGGCGGGCGCCGCGCGACGAGCTGTCGGTGTCCTGGCGCGGCTGGCTCGCCACCCTCGACACGGCGGCTCCGGCGGAGGAGGAGCAGGCGCGGCGCGGCGCGGCGCTGTTCACCGATTACCTGCACGCCTGCCGCCGCTCCGACAATCTGCTGAGCCTGATCCAGCCGGGGCGCTTCGTCGAGCCGGGCGACATGGCGAACGCACCGCTGCTGACCTTCTGCCCGCTGCCGGGCGAAAGACCGCGCGCGCGCGGCAGCCTGTGGGCGCTGATGGAGGACCGCTACGAGGCGTACAAGACCAACGTCGTCCGCCGCTTCTTCGCCGACCATTTCGCCCGGCTCGACCGGCAGATCGTCCTGATCGACGTGCTGGGGGCGCTGAACTCCGGCCCGGCGGGCATGGCGGACATGAAGCGGGCGCTGGAACTGAGCCTGGAGCCGTTCCGCCACGGCCCCAGCAGTTGGCTGGACTGGCTGCTGGGGCGGAGGATCGACCGCGTGCTGTTCGCCGCGACCAAGGCCGATCATGTCGCCTCGCACCAGCACAACAGCCTGCGCCATCTGCTGGACCGTCTGGTGTCCGACGCCCGCGCCGGCATCCGCTTCGAAGGGGCGCAGGTGGAGACGATGGCCATCGCCGCCCTGAAATCGACCGAAACGGTGGTGACCGAGCATGAGGGGCGGCAGTTGCGCTGCGTGCGCGGCGTGCCCATCGGGCGCGACCGCCCGACCGTGCTGTTCCCTGGCGAGATTCCGGAGGACGCCGACTTTCCGCCGGGGCAGGAGCGGCCCTACAACTTCATGTCCTTCCTGCCGCCCGCCGACCTCGCCCGCGAGGCGCGCGGCCTGCCGCACATCCGGCTGGATCAGGCCATGCAGTTCCTGCTGGGGGATTATCTGGAATGAGCGAGCGCACCCGCGACCGCCACTGGGTCCCGCCGATGGAGCTGGACCCCACCCGCGCCGCCGCCGTCCCCGCGGCGGAGGAGGAGGCGATCATCGCCGGCCCCCTGGCGGGTTCGGCGGCGGAGCGCCTGCCCGCGCTGCTGGCGGAGGACTGCCCGAGAAGCCGGCTCGGCCGCTGGCTGGCCGGCTCGGTCGCCGCGCTGGTGCTGATCGCGCTGAGCTTCGACACCTGGGACCTGTTCAACCGCGCCTTCGCCACCAGCGCCGCGCTGGGCGTGCTGGTGGCCGCTGCCGTGACAGTGGCCGGTGGGGCGGCGCTGGCGATGCTGCTGCGCGAGCTGCGCGCGCTGCGCCGCCTGCGCAAGATCGAGGAGTTGCGGGGCGAGGCCGGTCGCCTGTCCACGGAGATCGTGACGCAAGCCGGGGAACCGGGCCACGCCGAGCGTTTCGCCGGTTCGCTGACTCGCCTCTATGAGGGCCGCGCCGATCTGGCGCCCTCGCTGGAGCGGGTGCGCGACCATGTGACCGATGCCCACGACGACGCGGAGATTCTGCGCCTGCTCGACCGCGAGGTGATGGTGCCGCTGGACCGCCGCGCCTACCAGACCGTCCTGCGCGCGTCGCGCGACACGGCGGTGGCGACGGCGCTCAGCCCGGCGGCGATCGTCGACCTTGCCGTGGTGCTGTGGCGGAACCTGAAGCTGGTGCGGGAGATTGCGGCGCTCTATGGCGCGCGGCCCGGCTATGTCGGGTCGCTGCGGCTGTTGCGGCGGATGCTCGCCAACCTCGCCGTCGCCGGGGTGGCGGAAAGCGCCCACCACGTCGCCGTCGAGGCGCTGGGCGGCTCCATCGCCGCGGCCATTTCCACCCGCATGGGGCAGGGGGTGATCAACGGGCTGCTGACCGCGCGGGTCGGGCTGACCGCCATGCATCTGTGCCGCCCCATCGCCTTCGGCCCCGACAACCGCCCCAGCATGGGTCAGATCCGCAAGGAGCTGCTGTCCCTGCCGAAGCAGGTGCTGTAGCCGCTTACACGATGGGGAAGGGCAGGCCGTGCCGGGGGTGGGTGCGGTCATGAATCAGGGCGCGGTCGCGAATCATCGGCCAGACGATGCGGCGCAGGAACCGGTGATCCTGCGCCCGGTCCGCCTCGGCGGCGGCGTGGCGCTCGGCCAGCGGCAGCAGATCGGGCAGCAGCCCGGCGACACCGCCCCAGTGACCGCCCGACATCACCTCGGTGTGCAGCACCCCGTCGCGCAGGACGTGGAAGGGCAGGCCCGAGGCGACCCAGGCATCGACGGCGGCCTTCCCCTCGGCGGAGGGCAGGGCGTCCCAATCCCGGCAGAGGAACCGTGCCACCGTAGGGTCGTCGGCGGCGGCCAGACGCCAATAGGGGCCGCCGGTCGGCGCGTCGGAGGCCGCCGCCACGAGGTCCGCCCCCGCCGCGGCCAGTTCGGCCAACCGGTCGGCGGTAGGACTGCCGTCGTGATAAACCCGGCAGGTCCATCCGGTATACAGAGCCACGGTTTGCCGCAGAATCTCCGCCGGGTCGTGGGTGCCGGCGGGTTGGCCGCTCCACAGGCTGAAGGCGATGACGTTGCACCGCCGCCGCTCCGCGCCGCGTGGCCGGGCGGACAGCGGGGGAAGGGCGGGCGCCGTGGCCATGGCCGTCCGGTCCTTCAAGTCCAGCGCGCGTTCGCCCCAAGTGGCGGCCTCGTCCTCCCGACCGAGAAGGGCGAGGGCGACGACCAACCGGTCGATGGCGTCGAGATGGCGAGGGTCCAGACGGGCGGCCCGTTCCAGCGCGCGGGCGGAGTCCTCCAACCGATCCACGACCCCGAACGCGACCCCCAGATTGAAGGCGGCGGACGGAAAATCCGGCGTGATGGCCAGGGCGTTGCGGTAGGCGAGGGTGGAGTCTTCCCGCAGTCCCATCGCGAACAGCGCGTTGCCGTAGAGAAAGGCGACGTCGGCGTCCAGCGGCAGCAGTTCGGCGGCACGGGCGAGCGGGCGAAGGGATTCGGTGCCGCGCCCCTGCTCCACCAGCAGGCGGCCTTCCTCGTGCCGCAGCGCGCCCAAGCGTTCCACCGCGACGGTGAGGGTGGGGGCGGAGGCGACGGCGCGCTCCAGCGCGGTGACGGCCCCGGCGGAGCGGCCCAGGGCACGCAGGGCGTTTGCCATGTCGGTCCAGGCTTCCGCGAAATCGGGCTGGAGGGCGACGGCGCGCCGGTAATCCTCCACCGCCGCCTCCGGTTGTCCGGAGGAGCGGCGGATGTTGCCGCTGTTGGCGTGGATGTCCGCCGCCTCGGGCCGCTGGGCGATGGCGCGGGCGATGAGTTGCAGGCCAAGGGCCTGCTCCCCCACCTGCCCGGCCAGGACCCCAAGGAAATGCAGCGCGTCCGGCTGATCCGGGTCCACATCCAGGATGCGGTGGTAGAGCTGTTGGGCCTCGGCCAGCCGGCCGGCCAGATGGTGGTCCAGGGCGAGCGTCAGCGCTTCAGCGATCGTAGCCATGCATACAGGCTTAAGCGCCCCGACGCCCCTCCGCAAGCGTCACGGCTGTGAGAAGGGTGGGCGACGGCTCCAATGGTCCTGGAATGCGAAGCTTTGGTGCCGGAAACAGCCTATGGGGTTTCGTCCTTTGGCATAGCCGGAAAAAAGGTGAACGAACCCTTTACAATGCACGAGTGCAGCTGCAATATATGATCTGGATTGTCCAATCATCGGTGTAATGTCATGAACGTGGCCATCGCCACCGCAACGGCTGCAAGGCCGTTGGCCTTCATGACGGCCCGCAACAGCGACGCTGTTGAAACCGGGGCCGACACCGGGACTCCGCCCGCGAAGGACCCCGTCACCGACCAGTCCGAACCCCTTTCCGGACGCTACACGAAGACCGCGTACCGCTACGACGCCGACGCGTCGCGGCTGGTGCTGCTGTTCCGCAGCCCGGAGGACGGGGCGACCCTCGATCAGATTCCGACCGAGGCGGCGTTGCGGCAATACCGCGAAGCGCAGAAGGACCGGAAGGGCGGCAAGGCGTCGCTGGAATTGCTGGTCGGCGGTTCGGACGGACAGGGCCAGCAGAATGGCTCCGGGCAGAGCGCAAGCTCCCAAACCGGGGCGCCCGTGCACCGGTGGGCGTCGGGCCACGTCGGGACCGGTGCGGGCCGATCCAGCGTGTCACAGGGGACTTCCGCCCCCACGCCGCCGGTGGTAGCATCGACTCCGATGACGACTCAAGCGGTTGCCACCCCATCGTCGGGACCCGGCTCCGTCAACGTGGTCATCTGACCGGCGGAAAGCAGACCCACCTGCCGGCTGTTCCTTGTGAAGGCATCCTCCGATGGCTCTCGATGTTTCATCCTCCACCCTGGGCGCTGCGATCGGTTTGCGGCAAGCGCAGGGGCAGATGGATTTCGGCGTGAAGACGCTGAACCAGACCGCGCAGCAACAGGACCAAGCGATCGCCACACTGCTTCAGGGCGGTTCGGACAGCTCCTCGGCCGGTGGCAACGTCACGGCCACACGTGGGCAGAATCTGAACATCGTTGTGTAAGCGGTTGATCCGTTCGGCTTGATCGCGCACGTCAAGCCACGGCCATAAAAAAAGCCCCTCTCGCTGGAGAGGGGCTTTGCGCGTTCCGGCGGTCCGCCTGCTTCAACTCGTTGGCTTATTTCAGCTCGTCGAAGGTCTCGATGATGTGGCTGACGATGCCGTATTCGCGGGCCTCGTCGGCCAGCATCCAATAGTTCCGGTCGGTGTCCTTGGAAACCTTCTCCACCGACTGGCCGGTTTCGCGCGCGATGATGCGGTTCAGGCGCTCACGCATGCGGATGATTTCCTTCGCCTCGATGGCGATGTCCGTCGCCCGGCCACCGGTGCCGCCCAGCGGCTGGTGGATCAGGAAGCGCGTGTTCGGCAGGCAGTAGCGGTCTTCCTTCTTCGCGGCCAGGAAGATGTGGCAGCCGGCGCTGGCGACCCAGCCGGTGCCCAGCATCTTCACGCGCGGCTTCACGAAGCGGATCATGTCGTGAATGGTGTCGCCCGCCTCGACGTGGCCGCCGGGGGAGTTCACCACGACCGTGATGTCGTCGTTGCTCTCGTGGGCCAGCGCCAGCAACTGGGCCGAAACGGCCTGTGCCAGCTTCATGTCGATCTGCCCGAAGATCAGCACCGTGCGCGCCTTGAACAGGTTCGACTGCACGGCAGCGAACGGCGGCGGGGCGCTTTCCTTCGACTTCTCGTCCGGCTCCTGCTCGGGCTCGTCGTCGAAGCGGGTGTATCCGTCTTGCGCCATCGTTTTTGAACTCCCTGAGGTCGGCGTGTCTACCGGGGGGCTTTGGCTTGCGGGGGCCTGGGATGTCGGATGGGGACCGAACCACGCCACTCGTTTCTCCACATAGCCCGTATCGGTTCCTTGTTCAACGGGCCGCGACGCCAAATCCCACCCCGGCGCCGTCATAGTCACGCTCAGGTTGGCTGCCGGGGCGTGGGCCGGCTCTTGCGGACCCGTGCCAAGGGACGCACACTGCCCCTTGCACAATCGGAGGGCGGTGCATGGATGGCGGCAGCGGGATCGGCGTCTCGGTCATCATACCGGCCTTCCGGGCGCAAGGCACCATCGCCCGCGCCGTGGCAAGCCTTCTGGCGCAGAGCTTTCGCGATTGGGAAGCGGTGGTGGTCAGCGACGATGGCGTCGATTACCGCGCCCTTCTGGAGGCCGCCGGCATCGTCGATTCGCGCCTGACCTTCACCGGAACCGGCCGCGTCGGGTCCGGCGCTCCGGCGGCGCGCAACGCCGGGCTGTGGTGCGCCGGCATGCCGCTGATCGCTCCGCTGGACGCCGACGACCGGTTCGAGCCTGACCGGTTGGCGCGCTTGGTCCCGCTGGCGGTGGCGCAGGGGGCGGCGGCGGACAATGTGGCGGTTGTGCGCGACGGCGACGGCTCGCCGCTCTCCACCCTGTTCCCGCCGGGTGCCGGGACCACGACGCTGGACGCCGCGGCCTTCTTGGAAACTTCCGTGCCGATGTTCTTCGTGGTCCGGCGGGACCTCGTCCCCGGCTGGGAGGAGGGTGTCGACTTCTGCGACGACGTGGTCTTCAACGTCCAGGTCCTTGATCGGGTGGGTCGTCTGCCGCTGGTGCTGGAGCCGCTGTACGAATACCGGCAGCGGGAGGGATCGATCACCTGCTCCGCCGACAGCGGTTCGCGGGCGGACCTCTGCTACCGCCATGTTCTCGACCGCTTGGACGGCGACGGGTTGCGAATCGCCGACGCCGCGCTGCGCCACCGCTTCGCCGCCGCCCTGGACGCCAAGCGCGCCCTGAACGCCGCCTACATGACCGCGCGGGCCGCCGGACGCTGTGCCAATTTTCAGGAGTTCCTGGCCTTGCGGGAAAACTCCCTGCCGGGGTAGTCGCCGATCACGCTCAGATGCGTGACCACCGTGCCATCCGGACCGAACCGGTGGAGGGCGAGCGCGGACGGCTCGTCCGTCCAGCGGTAGGGCGGTTCCGGCGCCAGATCCAAGGCGATCTGGTAGGCCACCGATGGGGCGACATAGCCATGCGCCCCGTTCCAGGCGACCGCGGTCTGGCGGTGGGTGTGGCCGCTGAGCACGGCGCGGACGTTCGGACGGCTCCGCACCAGCCGTCCCAACTCCTCCGCGCCCTCCAGGCAGCGCAGCGTGTCCAGGAAGGCCAGCCCGGTGTCGAAGGGCGGGTGGTGCAGCGCCAGCAGGGTCGGACGCTCCGGCTGCTCGGCCAGACGCTCCGCCAGCCAGGACAGCCGGTCGACGCACAGGCCGCCCACCGCCATGCCGGGGATCACCGAATCGAGCATCAGGATGCGGACCGGAAATTCCTCCACCACGTAGTGGATGAAGGGACCCTCCATGGGCATCCAACCGGTGCCGGCGAAGGTCCGACGCAACCGGTCGCGGTCGTCGTGGTTGCCCGCCAGCACGCGGAAAGGAATGGCGAGCGGTGCCAGCAGGTCGGACAGCGCCTCGTACTCGCCGGGCTTCGGCCCGTTGACGAGATCCCCGGTGATCAGGACGAGGTCGGGGCGCGGCACCAGCGCGTTCAGATGGGCCACCGCGGCGGCGAGCCGGGCGTTCGTGTCGTACGCGGTCGTCGGGGCGGTGCCGGGGGCCGTCACATGCAGGTCGGACATCTGGGCGATCAGCATCGGGCACCCCTTGGGACACGGCAGTCTGAGGACCAAGGATTGTCACATCGCCGATTTTTCGGATGTCTTCAAGAGTCCAACCGGTGCAAAACTTCCTTTACGCTTCCGTGACAGGCTGAGCCATCGGCCGAACGACAGTCTTGCCGCCACAGCATCGGATCGGGGAATGAGCGCGTCCACCTCCTCCTGCCTGCTCGCGCGATTGCTGGCGTCCGGGAAGTTCTGGCTGAAGCGCGCGCGCATCGAATCCCCGGACCTTGGCGAGGGCACCCCTCCACCCGGCGCGGACGGCGCCTTGCTGGCCGATCTTCGCATTGAAGGCGATCGGATTCGTGCAGTTCTACCGGCGGGCGAGGCGCCCTGTTGCGCGCCCGGCCTGTGCCTCGATGGCGGGCCGGTTCGTCCACGGGGCGGCTGCAATGCGGTCGGCCCCGGTCAACCCGCTGATCTGACGGTTATTCTTCCCGATGGGGCGCGGCTGGAGATGGAGAAGGGCCGGGTTGTGCAACCCGAACCGCCGCCCCCCAGCGCCTGAACCATTGCAACCGTCTCGACTCCGGAACTGAACTGAACGATATAGTTCAGTTTACCGCCCGCCCTTCACAGCGGCCCGGTTGACACGAAACGCCCCGCGCGCCCGTCCGGCGGGCCGGCGGGCCTGTGCGGGTTCCGTATCCATGCGCCACACGCTTCGCATCGTCGCCCTTCTGGTCCTGGTCGCTCTCGGCGGCGGCGCCTACTGGTACTTCGTCAAGCAGGGCGGAACCCTCAACACGCTGCTCGCCGGCAAGGTTCCGTCTCCCGGCGGCGCGTCGTCCGGTACTCCGCCGGCGGGCGGCCCGCCGCCGACGCCGGTCGAAGCCTTGCCGGTCAAGATCGGCACCGTGTCGCGTCAGGTCACCGCGGTCGGTTCGCTGCTGTCCAGCGAATCGGTGGTCATCCGGCCCGAGGTTGCGGGCAAGGTCTCCGAGATCGCCTTCCAGGAAGGGCAGGCGGTGAAGAAGGGGGCGGTGCTGATCCGGCTGGACGATTCCATCGCCCGCGCCACGCTCGCTCAGGCGCAGGCGAGCATCGCCTTCTCCCGCGCGGAGCTGAGCCGCGCCGAGGAACTGTACCGCCAGCGCACCGGCCCCGCCCGCAACCGCGAGCAGGCGCTCGCCAAGCTCCAGTCCGACGAGGCGGCGGTGCAACTGGCCAGGGCGCAGCTGGAGAAGCTGACCCTGACCGCCCCTTTCGACGGCGTGTTGGGCCTGCGCAAGGTTTCGGTGGGCGACGTGGTGGCGGCGGGCAAGGACATCGTGAACCTGGAGGCCATCGACACCCTGAAGCTCGATTTCCGGGTGCCGGAGCTGTATCTGCCGACCGTCCGCACCGGCCAGACCCTGAAGGTCGCCGTGGACTCCTTCGGCGGGCGGACCTTCGACGGCACGGTCTACGCCATCGACCCGCTGGTGGACGTGAACGGCCGCGCGGTGGTGATCCGCGCCCGCGTCCCCAACTCCGACGGCTCGCTGCGCCCCGGCCTGTTCGCGCGGGTGGCCCTGACGCTGGACCAGAATCCGAACGCCGTGCTGGTGCCCGAGCAGGCGGTCAGCGCCTTCGGCAACAAGCAATTCGTCTTCAAGGTGGTGGATGGCAAGGCGGTGCAGATCACGGTCACGCTGGGCGAGCGCCGCAACGCCGAGGTGGAGATCACCGCCGGCCTGCAGCCCGGCGACGTGGTGGTGACCGCCGGCCAGCTGAAGATCCGCGATGGCGCGCCGGTGGTGGTTGTGAACAACAAGCCGGCGGGGAGCTAATCCATGGTCCTCTCCGACATCTCCATCCGCCGGCCCGTCCTGGCGACGGTCATGAGCCTCGCGCTCATGCTGATCGGCATCGTGTCGTACCAGCGCCTGTCGGTGCGCGAGTATCCGAAGATCGACGAGCCCGTCGTCACGGTGGAAACCACCTACAAGGGCGCTTCGGCCGAGATCATCGAAAGCCAGGTCACCCAGATTCTGGAGGACTCGCTGTCGGGCATCGAGGGCATCGACGTGATGTCCTCGATCAGCCGCGCGGAGAAGAGCCAGATCACCCTGCGCTTCCGCCTGGACCGCAACGTGGACACGGCGGCCAGCGACGTGCGCGACCGCGTCGGCCGCGTGCGCGCCCAGCTTCCCAACGAGATCGACGAGCCGGTCATCGCGAAGGTGGAGGCCGACGCGCAGCCGATCATCTATCTGGCCTTCTCCTCCGACCGCCATTCGCCGCTGGACGTGACGGACTTCGCCGACCGCTACGTCAAGGACCGCTTGCAGAACCTGCCTGGCGTGGCCCAGGTGCGCATCTTCGGCGAGCGGCGCTTCGCGATGCGCCTGTGGCTCGACCCGCAGCGCATGGCCGCCTACCGCGTCACCCCGCAGGACGTGGAGAACGCGCTGCGCAAGCAGAACGTCGAGATCCCGGCGGGCCGCGTCGAGAGCAAGGCGCGGGAGTTCACCGTCGTTTCCGAGACCGACCTGCGCACACCGGAGGAGTTCGACCGCATCATCCTGCGCGACGACGGCGGCTATCTGGTCCGGTTGAAGGACGTCGGCCGGGCCGAGCTGGGCGCGCGGGACGAGCGGGTCAGCGCCCGCTTCAACGGGCGCGGCGCCGTCGCCATCGGCGTGGTCAAGCAGTCCACCGCCAACCCGCTGGACGTCTCCAAGGCGGTGAACGAGGCGCTGCCGAAGATCCGCGCCGCCCTGCCGGAGGGCATGGGGGTGGATGTCGGCTACGACAGCTCCGTCTTCATCGCCAAGTCCATCGACGCGGTGTTCAGCACGATCTTCGAGGCCATCGTCCTGGTCGTGCTGGTCATCTTCGTGTTCCTGCGCAGCTTCCGCGCCACGCTGGTGCCGCTGGTGACCATTCCGGTGTCGCTGATCGGCGGCTTCGCGCTGATGTACGCCTTCGGCTTCTCGGTCAACACGCTGACGCTGCTGTCCATGGTGCTGGCCATCGGCCTCGTCGTGGACGACGCCATCGTGATGCTGGAGAACATCTACCGCCACATCGAGGAGGGCGTGCCGCCCTTCCAGGCCGCCTTGCAGGGATCGAAGGAGATCGGTTTCGCGGTCATCGCGATGACCATCACGCTGGCCGCGGTCTACGCGCCCATCGGCTTCATGACCGGCCGCACCGGCCGCCTCTTCTCCGAATTCGCGCTGACGCTGGCGGGGGCGGTGATCGTGTCGGGCTTCGTCGCCCTGACCCTGTCGCCGATGATGTGCTCCAAGCTGCTGAAGCACCAGACCAAGCACAACGTGCTTTACAACGCCATCGAGCGGCTGCTGAACGGGCTGACCAACGGCTACCGCGCGCTGCTTCGCGTGTCGCTGAAGGCGCGTCCGCTGGTGCTGCTGGTCGGCGCGGTGGTGGCGGGGCTCAGCTACACGCTGTTCACCGGGCTGAAGTCGGAGCTGGCGCCGGTCGAGGACCGCGGCACCATCGTAGGCATCGCGATCGCGCCGGAGGGCTCCACGCTCGACTACACGGAAAGCTACGCCAAACGGATGGAGGAGCTGTTCCGCCAGATTCCGGTGGTGGAGAAGTTCTTCGTCGTGGTCGGCTTCCCGGTGGTGAACCAGGGCATCTCCTTCGTCCGCCTGAACGACTGGGACGAGCGTGACGTGAAGCAGCAGGCGATCACCGCCCAGCTCTTCCCCAAGATGTTCGGCATCCCCGGCATCCTGGCCTTCGTCACCAACCCGCCGTCGCTGGGCCAGAGCCCGGTGGACAAGCCGATCAATTTCGTCATCCAAAGCTCGCTGCCCTACGACGAGCTTCAGAAGATGGTGGACGGGCTGATGGCCGAGGCGCGGAAATTCCCCGGCCTGACCAACCTCGACACCGACCTGAAGCTGAACAAGCCGGAACTGCGCATCACCATCGACCGCGACAAGGCCGCCGACCTCGGCGTCGATGTGGAGACGGTGGGCCGCACGCTGGAAACCCTGCTCGGCGGGCGGCAGGTCACCCGCTTCAAGAAGGAGGGCAAGCAGTACGACGTGGTGGTCCAGGTCGGTGACGTCGATCGCCGCAACCCGGACGACATCGCCTCCATCTATGTCCGCGGCACGCCGACCGCTGCGGCGGAGGCCGGGGTCGCCACCAGCACCGGGGCGATGATCTCGCTCGCCAACCTCGTCCACATCGAGGAGCGGGTGGCGCCCAAGGAGTTGAACCACTTCAACAAGCTGCGCTCCGTCACCATCACCGCGACGCTGGCGCCGGGCACCTCGCTGGGCGAGGCGCTGGGCTATCTCCAGGAGGCGGCGAACCGCGTGCTGCCGGCCACCGCGCAGACCGACTATGCCGGGCAGAGCCGCGAGTTCCGGGAGTCGGCGACCGGCCTGTATTTCGTCTTCATCCTGGCGCTGGCCTTCATCTATCTGGTGCTGGCGGCGCAGTTCGAGAGCTTCATCGACCCCTTCGTGATCATGCTGACGGTGCCGCTGTCGATGACCGGTGCGCTGGCCGCCCTGCATTTCACAGGCGGGACGATGAACGTCTACAGCCAGATCGGCTTGGTGACGCTCGTCGGCCTCATCACCAAGCACGGCATCCTGATCGTGGAGTTCGCCAACCAACTCCAGCGCGAGGGGGTGGACATCCGCAAGGCCGTGGAGGAGGCCGCCGTGCTGCGCCTGCGCCCGATCCTGATGACCACGGGCGCCATGGTGCTGGGCGCCGTCCCGCTCGCCAACGCCCACGGGGCCGGTGCCGAAAGCCGTCAGGCCATCGGCGCGGTGATCGTCGGCGGCATGCTGCTGGGCACCTTCCTGACGCTGTTCGTGGTGCCGACGGTCTACAGCTACATCGCCAGGAAGAAGCCCCTTCCCGCGGTGGACGGCTCCGCCGGCCACCCCACGGGCGCGCACCCGCAGCCGGCGGAGTGATCGTCGGTCGTGGATTTGAGACGGACGGTGAAAAAGAAAGCGGGGCGCCCGGATCAGGGCGCCCCGTTCTCCTCCAGCGGCTCGACATCGACGCTGACGGACAGAGTGTGGCCGGCGGCGCCCATGAGGACGCCGCGGGCGGGGCTGACGTCGTCGTAATCGCGACCCCAGGCGATGGTGATGAAATCCTGGTCGGCGCGGCGCGCGTTGGTCGGACAGACGTCGATCCAGCCGGTTTCGGCGCCGCACCAGACGGAGGCCCAGGCGTGGCTGACGTCGGCGCCGACCAGGCGCGGCCGGCCCGGCGGGGGTAGGGTGCGCAGATATCCGGAAACGTAGCGGGCCGGCAGCCCCATCGCCCGGACGCAGCCGACCACGATGTGGGCGAAGTCCTGGCAGACGCCGCGGCGGTGCCGCATCACCTCGGCCATCGGGGTGGCGATCGTCGTCGCGGTGGGGTCGAAGGTGAAGTCATCGTGGATGCGCTGCATCAGGTCCAGAGCGGCCTCCGCCGCAGGGCGGCCGGGCGTGAAGGACTGCGCGGCGTACTCCTGCAGCGCCGGGCTGGCCGCCACCAGCGCGCTGTCGAAGCGGTACTGGACCACGTCCGCACCGTCCTCTGGGCCGGTCAGACCGCCCAACGACTCCTGCACATGTTCCCAAGACGGGGTGGACGCGGCGTTCAGCGGCGGGGGCGGGCCGACCTCGACCTCGCTTTCCGCCGTGACGACCAAGCGCCGGTGCGGCTCCTGCATCGCGACGTAGGTGACGGTGTTGCCGAAATAGTCGGTGTGGGACGACTGCACCGCCGGGGCCGGCAGGATGGTCAGCGCGCTGCGGTGGACGCGCTGGCGCGGGTGCGGGCGGGCCGTCAGGTGCAGCAGATGGTGCGACACCGACACGTCCTCGGCATAGTCGTAGCCGGTCGTGTGGCGCACGCGGAAGCGCACGCCGAAACGGTCACCGGAGTGCTCGTCAGCGGAGGCCGCGCCGGCCATGGTCGGGGAAAGGTCAGGCCGGTCGGGCAAAGGCATGGCTGAAATAGGCGTGGGTCAGGAGGTTGGATATCTCGGGCAGCGACAGGGCGAGCGAGTCGAGCAGCGTGTGCAGGGCGGTGCCGGACTCCAGCGCGTCCGGCGCGCGCAAGGAGGCACGGGCGGCGCCAAGGATGGAGCGGGCCGAGGCCGCCGTGTCGCCCGGCACGGCCTGCGACCCGCTGGGCAGGGCCGCGACATGCCGCTCCAGCGCCGCCAGCTGGAAATCCAGGGCGCGCGGGTTGGAGTCGTCGGCCAGCAGCAGTTCCAGCACCGGGCGCCGCCGCACGCTGGTCAGGTAGCGGGACCGGTAGGTCATCACGCTTTCCCCCAATTCCAGCAGAACGCTCAGCGTCGCGACCTGGACGGGCTCCTCCTGCCGTTCGAGCGCGTGGACCTGGATGCCGCGCATCACCGAAATGATGTGGAGCGCCCGCTCCATGCGCCGACCGATGTCGAGGAAGCGCCAGCCCTGGCCGCGCGTCATGCTTTCCTGCTCCAGACCGGCGATGGCGGCGAGGCTGGTCATCAGGTCGTCCAGCCGCAGCAGCATGGCGGCGGCGTCGAGCTTGTGCGCCGGCGGCTGGCTTTGCCGTTCCAGCATCGTGACGACCCGCCACATGTCGAGCGACAGGCGGTCGCGCACCGAATAGGCGGTGCGATGCACCCGCTGCACCTGGGCGCGCAGGCTGTTGGGATGGTCCGGGTCCACGACGGAGCTGTAGAGGGCGGCCCGCAACGCCCGACCGCCGCCGAGCGCGGTGACGCGCGTCAGGTCCCAGGGGATCATGTCCTCCCAGGCCATCAGATGGAGCAGCGGGCGGAGCTGCAGCGACGCGCCCGGCACGCTGCCGTCGGTCAGGCGGGAGTGGGTGGAGCGCATCAGGCGGACCGTGCCCTCCGACCGCTCGGCGTAGCGGCCCAGCCAATAGAGGCTGTCGGCCACCCGGCTGGGCAGGTCGGCGGAGGCCGCCCTGGGTGCCGGCTGAGGGTCCTGGGCCGGCTGCGGGCGCGGCGTCGCCGGCGTCGACTCGGCCCGGCGCCCGGACAAGATCCAGGTGTCCTTGCTGCCGCCGCCCCGCTGCATGGAGACGACCAGCTTCCCGGATTCGGTGGACACGCGGGTCAGGCCGCCGGGCATGACGGTGTAGCTGCCGTCCGGGCGGGCGCAGAGGAAGACGCGCAGAACCAGCGGGCGTGGCTGCAGCCGTCCGCCCTGCCAGACCGGTGCCGTGGACAGCGCCAGCCGCTCCTGCGCGACGTAGCACCAGGGGCGGGCCTTGATGCGCTCGACCAGGGCGGCGCGCTCGGTCGCCGACAGGTCGGCGCCGAAGATCGGCTCGAAGGACAGGGACGGGAAGGCCGGCTTCACCACCAGCCCGTCGAGATGCTCGATGACGTAGGCGCGCTCGTCGTCGTTGCCGCACCACCACACGGCCACGCCGGGCATCTTCAGCTCCTCGCCCAGCAGATGCCGGCAGAGCATGGGCAGCGACGGCTTGACCGCCATGGATTCCAGGAAGCCGGAGCCGAGCGAATTCGCCACGACGACGTTCCCGGCGCGCACCGCCTCGATCAGCCCCGCGACGCCCAGCGAACTGTCGGCGCGCAGCTCCAGCGGGTCGGCGAAATCGGCGTCCAGGCGGCGCAGGATGACGTCCACCGGCTCCAGCCCCGACAGGGTCTTCAGATAGACCTGACGGTCGCGGACGGTCAGGTCGCCGCCCTCCACCAGCGTGATGCCGAGATAGCGGGCCAGATAGACGTGTTCGAAATAGGTTTCGTTGTAGGGGCCGGGCGTCAGCAGAACGATCCGCGGCTGGTCGCGGTGCGGGCTCAGCGACAGCAGCGTTTCCTTGTACGCCTCGAAGAAGGGGGACAGATGCTCCACCTGGCAATGGCGGAAGCTGTCCGGCAGGACCTTCGCCAGCACCGCCCGGTTCTCCAGCGCGTAGCCGCTGCCGCTCGGCGCCTGGGTGCGGTCGGACAGCACCCACCAGCGCCCGTCCGGCGCGCGGGCGAGGTCCGCCGCGTAGAAATGCAGATGGATGCCGTTCGGCACCGGAATGCCGTGCACGGCGCGGCGGAATCCGGGATCGGCGTGGATGACCGCCGGGGACAGCCGCCCGCTGCGCGTCAGGGTCTGCGGCCCATAGATGTCCGCCAGCACCGCGTTCAGCAGCGTGGCGCGCTGGATCAGGCCCGATTCGACCGCCTTCCACTCGTGGGAGGGAATCAGCAGCGGCACCATGTCGAGCGGCCAGGGCCGCTCCATCCCCTTGGGATCACCGTAGATGTTGTAGGTGACGCCGTTTTGGTGCAGCAGGCGCCGCGCCTCCTCCCACCGCTCGGCCATCAACTCCGGGTCGAGGGGACCCAGCGTCCCCATGAAGGTCTGCCAGTGCGGGCGCAGGCGGCCCTGCCCGGTGACCATCTCGTCATAGACCTCGCCGCGGCCATAGCCCATGGCGTCGGCCTCGCCGAACAGCGACCCCTGAAGGAACGGCACCTGCCGCAGCCCCGGCGGAGGGGATGCGCTGGGGTCAAGAAAAGGGGATTCGCGGTCGGCCAAGGTCGGATCGTAGGTTCACGGCGGTGCAATGCACAGCGAGTGTGAACGCCCGGTCCCGCCGATGCAAGCGGCGCATCGGCGCCGCCCGGCCGAAAGGCGTATTCCGGCCGGGGGCGGGGACGCCCGATCAACCCCGCCGCAGGTCCAGCGTCATCGGAAACTGCGGGTTGCGCTCCTCCGCCGGAGTCTCCATCGGGCCGGGGGTGTGGCCGAAGGGGAAGAAGCGGGCGAGGCGCCGCCCCTCCGCCTCGTTGGCGTTGACCGGGAAGGTGTCGTAGCTGCGTCCGCCCGGATGCATGACGTGGTAGGTGCAACCGCCGATGGAGCGGCCCGCCCACTGGTCCAGGATGTCGAAGACCAGAGGCGTGTGCACCGGAATCGTCGGGTGAAGGCAGGAGGGCGGCTGCCACGCCCGGTACCGCACCCCGGCGACGAACTCCCCCTCCGTCCCGGTGGGGATCAGCGGCACTCGGCGGCCGTTGCAGGTGATGGCGTAGCGCGCGTCGGTCAGGCCGGCGACCCGCACCTGCACCCGTTCGACCGAGCTGTCGACATAGCGCACGGTGCCGCCGCCGCCCGGCTCCTCGCCCAGGACGTTCCAGGGCTCCAGAGCCATGCGCAGTTCCAGCGAGATGCCGCGCTGGTTGACGTGGCCGTAGACCGGGAAGCGGAAGTTCATGTGCGGGTCGAACCAGCGCTCCTCGATGGGATAGCCATGGTCGCGCAGGTCGGCGACGACGTCGGCCAGATCCTGCTGCACGAAGTAGGGCAGCATGAAGCGGTCGTGCAGTTCCGTCCCCCAGCGCACCAGCTTGCCCTTGTAGGGCGTCTTCCAGAAACGCGCGACCAGGGCTCGCAGCAGAAGCTGCTGGGTCAGGCTCATTTCGGCATGCGGCGGCATCTCGAAGGCGCGGAACTCAACCAGCCCGAGCCGCCCGGTCGAGCTGTCCGGGGAGTAGAGCTTGTCGATGCAGAACTCCGCCCGGTGGGTGTTGCCCTGCACGTCGGTCAGCAGGTTGCGCAGCACGCGGTCGACCATCCAGGGCGGGCAATCGCCCGTCGCGGCGGCCTTGTCGATCTGGTTGAAAGCGATCTCCAGCTCGTAGAGCGCGTCGTCGCGGGCCTCGTCCACGCGCGGCGCCTGGCTGGTCGGGCCGATGAACATGCCGGAGAAGGCGTAGGACAGGGACGGGTGGTTCTGCCAGAAGGCGATCAGGCTGCGCAGCATGTCGGGCCGCCGCAGGAAGGGACTGTCCGCCGCGGTGGCGCCGCCCATCACCACATGATTGCCGCCGCCGGTGCCGCAGTGGCGCCCGTCGATCATGAACTTCTCGGCGCCCAGGCGCGACTGGCGGGCATCCTCGTAAAGGTCCAGCGTGTTGCGGACCAGCTCGTCCCAATTGTGGGAAGGGTGGATGTTGACCTCGATCACGCCGGGGTCGGGGGTGACGGCCAGCGAGTTCAGGCGCGGGTCCTTCGGCGGCTGGTAGCCCTCGATCACCACCGGCATGTCCAGTTCGAGCGCCGTCGCCTCGATCTCCGCCAGCATCGCCAGATAGTCCTCCAGCGTGTTCATCGGCGGCAGGAACAGGTGGATGCGCCCGTTGCGCGCCTCGCAGGTCAAGGCGGTGCGGACCACCCACCAGGCGGACTTGCCGTGCTCCGGCATCTCGCTGCGCACTTCGGCCATGGCGCGCTGGACGCGCTCGTTCCGTCGGGAGGCGTCCTGGCGTCCGGCCTCCTCGCGCAGGGCGTGCTGGCGCAGCGGCACCCGGTTCGGCGGCAGCGGCGCCCGCTCCTCGAACGGGTCGGTCTCCCAGGAATAAGGATAGTCCTGCGGCGACACCCAGGGCAGGGAGCCGAGCGGCAGGCGGAAGCCGACCGGGCTGTCGCCCGGCATCAGCAGCAGCCGCTCCTGGCGCAACGGCCACGCGCTGGACAGCCAGACCGGCCCCTGCTGGGTCACCTTGCGGTTGATCGGCAGGGCGAAGCCGACCGGCTCGTTCAGGCCGCGGGTGAAGACGTGGGCGAGGCGCGCGCGCTCCTCCTTGTCCTCCAGCTTGCTGTCCAGCGGATCGACGTTGACCGGCAGCAGCGATTCGCGGCGCAGATAGTGCCAGGGGTCCTCGTAGGCCGCCAGCACCAGCGCCGGGTCCAGACCCAGCTTCTTCGCCAGGCTGACCAGGAAGGCGCCGGCGTCCTCCGCGGTGTGGCCGTAGTCGGTGTCCTCGCGGGCCAGCAGGTCGCTGTTCGCCCATAGCGCCTCGCCGTCGCGGCGCCAGTAGACGGTCATCGCCCAGCGCGGCAGCGACTCGCCGGGATACCATTTGCCCTGCCCGAAATGCAGCAGCCCGCCCGGCGCGAAGCGGTTGGCCAGCCGGTGCACGAGGTCGGCGGCCATCTTGCGCTTGTTGGGACCGAGCGCCGTGGTGTTCCACTCCGCCCCGTCCATGTCGTCGATGGACACGAAGGTCGGCTCGCCGCCCATGGTCAGGCGGACGTCGCCGGCGGTCAGCTCCTCGTCGATGCGGTGGCCCAGCGCCTCGATTTCCGCCCATTGCCGGGGGGTGTAGGGCTTGGTGACGCGCGGCGCCTCATAGATGCGGGTGACCGACATCTCGTGCCCGAACTCCACCTCGCACTCGTCGATGAGGCCGGAGATGGGGGCGGCGGAGGAGGCATCCGGGGTGCAGGCCAGCGGGATGTGCCCTTCGCCGGCCAGCAGGCCGGAGGTGGGGTCGAGGCCGACCCAGCCGGCGCCGGGCAGGAAGACCTCGGTCCAGGCGTGCAGGTCGGTGAAGTCCTCTTCGGGACCGGACGGGCCGTCGAGCGCCTTCTGGTCGGCGGTGAGCTGGATCAGGTAGCCGGAGACGAAGCGCGCGGCCAGACCGAGGTTGCGCAGGATCTGCACCAGCAACCACGCCGAATCGCGGCAGGAGCCGGTGCGCTTGCCCAGCGTCTCCTCGCAGGTCTGGATGCCGGGTTCCAGGCGGATGACGTAGCCGATGTCCGTCTGGAGCCGCTGGTTGATGTCGACCAGGAAGTTGATGGACGCCGCCGGTTCCCGCGAAATGCCGGTCATGTAGTCGGCCAGCAGCGGCCCCGGCTCCTCCACCTCCAGATAGGGGCGCAACTCGCGCTCCAGCCAGGGTTCGTAGGCGAAGGGGATGGTCTGGGCCTTTTCCTCAAGGAAGAAGTCGAAGGGGTTGATCGCCGCGATCTCCGCGACGAGATCGACCTCGATCACGAATTCGCGGGTCTTTTCCGGGAAGACGAAGCGGGCCTGATAGTTGGACTGCGGGTCCTGCTGCCAGTTCAGGAAATGGTGCTTCGGGGTGACGCGCAGCGAATAGCTGAGGATCGGGGTGCGGCAGTGGGGGGCCGGGCGGAGCCGGACGATCTGTGGCCCCAGATTGACCAATCGGTCGTAACGGTAGACGGTCTTGTGGTTGAGAGCGACGTGGATCGCCATGAAGTTCCACCCGTTGTCTGCGCTGGCCGGTCCCCTGCGGCTCTCCGCCGCACGGAGTGGGCATAGTACCATCGAAGAGTTCGCGCAGACCAGAGCGCCTTCGCAAACGCGGCACGAACTGGTTGCACAAAAAACAAGCAGATGCATATTGGACCGGTTGCGTCTTTCATCGCCGCCCGGACCGCTTTATAAAGACCCATCTCTGTCCGCCGGCCTTGTCCGTCGGACGGGAACGACGCAGGCAGAGTGTGCATCGGGAATGGCGACGCTGGCGGGCCTGTCCATGGGTGGCGGTGCTCCGGCGGGCGATGGGGCGCCCGGCGGTGCCACGCGCGGCGTCGTCACCGGAAAATACTTCAATTTCAACCCGCTGCCGCCGCCGCCGGACGTGCTCGGCAACCCGCTGGTCGTCGGCAATCTGCCGACCCACAAGGCGCCGAAGGAAACCTGGCGCAGCCGGTGGCAACGCCGTCTGGCGCGTTTCCATATCGGCAAGCAATCGGCGCAGGTGAAGCGGCGCTGGAAGATCCAGGACACCATCTCCTCGGTGATCGCCTCGGTGTCGCCGGCGGCGACCATGCTGGGGGAGCGGGGGGGAGCGGAAAAGCGCAAGACGTCAGGCGCTCCGGTCATCGTGGTGCGGCACCCCTATCATCTCCGCCATGTCTTCGAACTGATCCTGCAGACGCCGGACGACCTCGCGGCGGAGCGCCGGTTCCTCGAACTGCTGATGGGGCGCGTTCTGCGCAAGTACGGGGAGCAACTCGCGCAAAACCGCGGCTCCGCCTTTTCCTTTGAAAACGAAGCGCGTGAGTATTTCTTTGCGGGGTTCAAGCTGGAGCGGCAGATCAAGAAATACACAAGCCCTGAAGAACGGTTTGCCGCACTGCAATCGATCTACGTGAATTATTTCCATGGACGGAACTACTACCTTTACGCGCTGCTGCGCCGGGAGAAGATGGCGCCAGACAACAAGCTGTTCATGCTGAATTCCCGCGCCGTCTACTTCATGGCGCGGATCGGCTGGAACGGAGAGCTGCTGGACAAGCCCAACCCGCGCTCGCTGCCCAGCCGGGAAGACATCTTTTTCCTCGTTCAGCGTGACAAGACGGTCCTGACGCGCTATCGCAGCGATCAGGATTTCCAACGGCAGGTGAAGGCCGTCCTGGAAGCGTTTCCGGCGTAAGGGATTTTGTGCGATGCGGGCAGCGATTCTTCTGGCGGGCATGCTGATGGCCGGGACGGCCATGGCGGCGGACACCAGCGGGGAGGCCGCCAAGCCTGCGGACTGTGCCGGGGAAACGCCGGTGGCGCTGCTGCTGTGCCGCGACGCGTCTCTGGCGGCCACCGCCGAGATGCTCGATTCGGCGGTACGGGCGCTGACCGATGAGGCCGGGAAAGCGGGTGAGGAGGCGGTCGCCGCCGGCCAGCGCGCCTGGGTCCAGCGGCGGGACGCCGCCTGTCCGGTCGCGGAAACCGATCTCGCCGACCCGAAGAAGAGCAAGGACCGCGCCGCCTGTCTGGCACGCCAGATGGCCGAGCGCAGCAAGGCGCTGGAATTGGAACTGGCCGCCCGCCGCGCCCCGCTGGCCGACGAGCCGCTGACCGTCACCGCCTCCGCCCCGCAACGCCCGGTTCAGCCCATCGGCCAAGGCCAGGCCAAGCCGGTCTCGGCGAAGCGCACGGTGGATGTGCCGGCCCTGACCGGCCGCTGGGCCAAGGCCGATCCGGCCACCCGGACGCCGATCGACGATTGCCGGACCTCCTTCTTGGAGATCACCGGCGACGGCGCCTTCAGCCTGCACGATCCGCGCATTGCCGTCTTCCCGCTGGAAGGCCCGCTGGCGCCCGGCGAGGGCGACGTGGCGGAGGGGCTGTCCTTCGGCGGGGAGGAAGGGTTGCCGGCGGGCACGCTGCGCCTGGACGCCGCCGAGGCGCCGCGGCTGGACCGCCTGTTCCTGAGCCTTGACCAACCGGCCTTCGGCGCCACCTTCGTCCGCTGCCGGTAACGCTCGCGGCAGGCCCTCAACAGGCAAGCGGTTCCAGGCGAAGACGCAGGGTGCCGCTCAGTTCCTCACCCGGTTCGAGACGGCGCAGGCCGGTGTCGCGCTCCTCCGGATGGTTGACCGCGTCGGTCATGTGGGACACCGGCTCGACGCAGAGATAATCCTCGTCCGGTGGGGCATAGACGATGAGATGGCCGAATGGCCCTTCCGTCTCGATCGACAGCCGTCGGCCGAGCGTCGGCCAATCCAGCGCGGCCGCTCCGTCCCAGCCCGTGAAACCGTTGTCGAGGACGGTCCGGTCCATGACGATTCCGTCCGCAAAGGCCCAGCGGGGCGGCACCGCCACGCGCTCCACCGGAAGGATGGTCGGACCGTTCAGCCAGACGCCGGCGACCCAGGCGGTCAAACGGGTGCCCGGCGGCTTCGGGAAATAGGGGTGCAGCCCGATCCCGGCGGGCATCGGCGTATCGTCCTCGTTGACGAGAGAGAGAGTCAGGCTGGCCCCATCCTCCTCCAGCACCACGGTCTGCGTCGCGCGGTAGCGCCAGGGCCAGGCGTCGGCCGGGTGCCGGAAAACCATGCGCATGGCCGAGGCGCTGGCGTCCTCGACCGTCCAGGCGGCGCGCCAGCCATGGCCGTGGATGACGTGCGGGTTGCCGTCGCCGTCGAGCGGAAGCCGCACCCGCCGCCCGTCGAAGCTGAACTGCCCGCCGCCGATGCGATTGGAGAAGGGCACAAGCGGGAAGCAGCCCATGTCGTTGGCCGAACCGTGGCGCAACGCCCAATCGGAAGCCGGCCGCAAGAGGTCAATCGTTCGGTCCGCGCCGTGCCAGGCGAGGCGGGCCACGACGCCACCGCGCTGTGGGCACAGCGTGCATTCCAGAGAGCCGTTCGCAGCGCTGCGATGCAGCGTAAGGCTGTGGTCGCCGATTCCCTGGTCCAACTCGACCTGCTCCATCCGGACCTCGTGCCGGCGGTGGTTGGGCGCCGGTATCGGTTCGGGTATCGCACAGCCCGCAGGGGAAGGGAAGGGCGGGGCTGCGCGCAAAGGTGTGCCGTGGGCCAAGCCCAATGCCCCCTTGCGACACCTTTGCGCAAACATCCCCGGTCGTCGTGCAACCGTAACGATCGGCCATTTCGGCTCGCGTATACGGGCTGTTTACCGGATCGCGCGGATGATGACCGACCGTTCACGCCATCCGCCGCCGCGCCGATCCCGCCCAAAGGCCGCCCGTGTCAATGCCCGCCTCCAGGACGCCCGTCTCCGCCGGGGCAGCCGGCCCCGCCGGCATGCTCGACGAGGCGGCGCTGTGCCAGACGCTCGCCGATCACCATGGCGGGCCGGCGCGGATGGTCATCGGCATCGTCCTGCGTCCGCATCTCGACAGCCTCGTGCTGACTCCGATGGAGCTGATCCACAACAGCCGGCACATCAAGGCGCTCCAGGCCAAGGCCACGCTGATGGAATCCGCCCTGGGCCGGATCGCCACGGTGCAGGCCCGCCTTCCCGGCCAGGAGGCGAAGGCCCGCCGCCGTGCGCTGGACAACGCGCTTTCCGAAACCGTGGCGAAAGCCCGTGCCGCCCAACTCGCCTTCACCGGATTGGCGCGGGGGCGCGCCCTCATCGACCTCATCCTGCGCAGCGCGCCGGGAAAATCGCCGACCGGCGACGCGGGATTCGATTTGCGCGCGGCGGTTTGCCTGGAACTTGAGGACTGCCGGACCTGGGCGTCGAAGCTCGACGCGCTGATCCAGCTTTTTCCGGCGGAGCGGCAGGACGGCCTGTCCGCGGTGCTGGACGAGGTGATTGGCGATGTGCTGGCCTCGCCCGCCGCGACGCAGGAGCTGTTCGGAAACACGCCGGCCGGCGGCTCGCCGCTGGTGAGGCTGTGCGACCTTCTGTTCGGGCGCGTGCCGATGGAGGCGTTCGGGCCGAACCGGTTGGGCGTTCTTAACGGCCTGTTCCGCCAGGGGCGCTTGCCAGCCGCCCGCGACATGGTGCTGGAGCGCATCCGGCGCCAGCTTCGCGCGCCGCAGACGCTCGGGCGCGGCACGGCGGAACAGGAGGCCGACCTGCTGCGCGCACTGATGGGGCATCTGCTGACCCCGACAGGGCTGACCGGCGGGTCCGCCATGGCCGACGCGCTGACCGTCCGCTACTCCCGCCGGCTGGAACAAGGCGGGGCGAGCGCCTACCGGCGTTCCATCGTGGGGCTCAGCGAAACGCAGCCGGACCTGATCTGTCGAATCCACTACTTGGTTGCCGTCGCCACGGTGCCCGCCGCGGAGCGGCACATGGGCGAGATCGTGGACGCGTTGGACGCCGCGCTGAAGAACGAGCTGCTGGTGGAGAACATGGTGCTCCAGACGCCCGACACGGCGCTGGTGCGGCAGGCCCTGACCGGCGCGGTGGAGGCCATCCGCGGTTCGGCGCTGGCGGAGCATGATCGGGAACGGATCGCCGCCCGCGCGGATTCGGTGGTCGATGACTTCACCCGGCGGGGCCGGCTCGTCCAGCGGCTCCGCCTGATCGAACCGATGCCGCGCCGCCGGATCATTCGCCTTGCGGAACTCGCCTGTTCCGGCCTGATCGGCGACCACGGGGCGCTTTCGGTCCTGCGCCAGCACATTCTGGAGACGGCCCGCCAGCCGCAGTTCCAGGCCGAACTGGCCGGCGCCCAGGGCGACGACATCGCCCAGGCCGAGGTTCGCCGTCTGTACGAGCTGCTCGACCGTCTGAGCCAGATGCAGTTGCCTTCGGCCAAGCCATCGTCCCAGCGCGACTTGGCGACAGCACGGTCCGCCTTCGAGCCTTGCGGTGCGACGGCGCTGCCCACCGTCGTGGCTCCGCCGGTCCGCGGCATCGCCCTTCCGGTGAGCGCCGTCGCGGTGACGATGGATGCGCCGCCGGCCGGCAACGCCGCGTCGGGCCTGTGCCCGGCCTGCTTCGCGCCGAAGGCCCCGCGCGAGGTGTGCCGGGATTGCGGCTACCCGGTCCGCGTCCAGAACCGCAACGGGGTCCATCTGCTTCCGGGAACGCGGCTGCTGGGCCGCTATCTGGTGGGCCGTGTCCTGGGGCAGGGGGGCTTTGGTGCCACCTATCTCGGCTGGGACGAACGGCTTCAGATCAAGGTCGCGGTGAAGGAGTTCTACCCCACCAATCTGGTGTCGCGCGTCGCCGGATCGCCGGGCGTCGCTCCCTTCTCCGACGAGCATGCGGACAGTTTCTCCGCGGGGCTGGCGAAATTCCTGGAGGAGGCGCGGATGCTCGCCCGCCTGCGGGAGGTCAAGGAGATCGTCAGCGTTCAGGACTTCTTCGAGGAGAACGAAACCGCCTACATCGTCATGGAGCTTCTCGACGGACGGACTCTGAAGCGGCATGTCTCCGAAAACGGCGGGCGGATCGCCGCGCGCCCGACGCTGGCCCTGCTGTCACCGATCATCAAGGCGCTGCACGCCGTGCACGAGCAGGGCCTGATCCACCGCGACATCAGTCCCGACAATATTTTCCTGACCAGCTCCGGCGACCGCAAGCTGCTGGATTTCGGTGCCGCGCGCCACGCCGCGGGAAAGAGCGCCGACCTGACGGTGATCCTGAAGCCGGGCTATGCGCCGCCCGAACAATATGCGCCGGATGGAAAGCAGGGGCCTTGGACGGACGTCTACGCGCTGTGCGCCACCGCTTACTTCGCGCTGACCGGCAAGACACCCCCCGACGCCACCAGCCGTTTCATGAGCGACCGGGTGCCTCGTCTGGCCGAAGGCGGTGCCACGGTGCCTCCGGGGTTCGAGAAGGTTCTGTTGAGCGGCCTCTCGATGCGCTGGCAGGACCGTCCCCGCAGCATGCGGGATCTCCTGGTGGCGCTGACCGGGGCGATGAACGGGCCGTGACGACCCGGAGGAACGGGGCGGGAAACGGGGCGGTGCGCGGTTTCACCGCCCCAATCACCCGAATGAGGACCGCCGTGATCGGCGATCCTCATCTCCGGCGCCGTTACTTGGCGTCGGCGGCAACCTGCATCTTGACGATCTTGTCCGGGTCGCTGACCTGACCGTTGCGGGACTGGCTGCCCTTCTTGATCTTGTCGACGAACTCCATGCCTTCGACGACCTTGCCCCAGACGGTGTACTGCTTGTCCAGGAACGAGGACGTGGCGAAGCAGATGAAGAACTGGCTGTCGGCGCTGTCCGGGTCCGGCGTGCGGGCCATCGACAGCGTGCCGCGGACGTGCGGCTCGTTGCTGAACTCAGCCTTCAACTTCTTGCCGGAGCCGCCGGTGCCGGTGCCGGTCGGATCGCCGGTCTGGGCCATGAAGCCGTCGATCACGCGGTGGAAGACGACGCCGTTGTAGAAGCCCTGACGGGTCAGCTCCTTGATGCGGGCGACGTGGTTCGGTGCCAGGTCGGGGCGCAGTTCGATGACCACGCGGCCGTCCTTGAGGTCGAGATAGAGGGTGTTTTCCGGATCCAAGGCCTTGGCCTCCCCCTGAGCGAAGATGAATGTGGCGAACAGTGCCGCCATGAGAATGCGCGTCCACCGCAACATGCGAAACACTCCGATGTGCCGATTCCGCGGACGCGACCATAGGGGAAACCGGCGCCGATGCAAAGACGCCCTGCGGGGCTGCCTTCATCGGCGGGGTTCCGACCGGCGGCCAACCGTTGTCGCAACTCTGCATGGTCGCGCCGCGCCCGCGATGGACGATACACTGCCGTTCGGGTGTTCATACCCGAAAGAGACCGATGGCGATTTCGACGGCGAGGGGCAGGGCGTGCGGCAGCAAAGCGTGCGGCGGTTGAGGCGATGGCTGGTGTTGGTGAAACTGGCGCTGATCGGCGGCGCGGTCGCCCTGCTCGTTCAGAACCGGACCGATCTGGCCGGCTTCGCCGCCACACAGGCGCTGCGCCGCGCCGGCTTTCCGGACGCCGCCGTAACGGTGACCGACCTGTCCGTGGAGCGGACCCGCGCCCTGGTCCGTCTGGACCGGCAGGGTTCGGTTGGCGGCACCCTCACCGTCCGTCACCCGCTGGACGCCCTCATGGAAGGGCGAATCGAGCGCCTTGACCTTGGGGACGCCCGCCTGCGGCTGGACGCGGTCAAGGACGGCAGCCTGCGCATCGCCGGCTACCCGTTGACCGGTTCCGCCGGGACGGCGGGAAGCGGTGGCGCGGCGGGCGGTGGCTCCATCGCGATCCCCATAGACACCATTCAACTCGGCGATGCCGCGGTCACGCTGGCGACGCCGCGGGGGACGGCCATCGGGACCCTGCGCCTGACCATGACCCGCGATGGAGCGATTCACCGCGGGCAGGCGACGCTGACGGCTCCGGCCAAGGGGCTGCCGGTCCTCACCCATTGGACGGGTGCCGGCACCATCGCCGAGACGATGGGCACCCTGACGGCCAAGGCCCGCCTGACCTGGGATGGCGTGGCGTTGAAGGCCCAGGGCGACCTGCTGCTCGCGGACCTTGCTGGGCAATTCGGACCGGTGTCGGCCAGCGGAATCAACGGGGTGCTGTCCTTTCCCAGCCTGCTCCCCCCGGTGATCGCGGCGGGTCAGACGCTTGCGGTGAAGCTGCTCGACGTCGGGTTGCCGCTGACCGACGGCACCCTCCGCTTCGGCTATGGGGCGAAGGGTCGGCTGAGCGTGGAGCGCGCCGAATGGCATTGGGCCGGCGGCATTCTGCGGGCGGACCCCTTCACCATCGATCCGGTGGCGCCGCGGGGGACGGTGACGCTGCGGGCGGAGGGCGTCCATCTCGGCCCCATGCTGGCGATGGTCGCGGTGGACGGGCTGGAGGCGAGCGGAACGGTCAGCGGGCGCCTGCCGGTGCGCATCGGGGCCGATTCGGTCCATCTGAACGGCGGTTTGCTGGAGGCCGACGGTCCCGGCACGCTGCGCTACGACCCCGAGAACCCGCCCGGCTTCCTGAAGGGGGAGGAGGGCAGCCCGACGGCCCTGCTGATGGGGGCGCTGACCGACTTCCGCTACGACACGCTGAGCGCCACCGTCGAGGGGCAGGCCGGCGGAGAGCTGGCGGTCGGCATTGCCATCCGCGGCTCCAACCCGGCATTCTACGATGGCTATCCGGTCGCGCTTAATCTTAAGGTGAGCGGCGCGCTCGACCGGATTCTGCGGCAGAGCCTCGACACCTACCGCATCCCCGAGACGGTCCGCGACCGCATGACGGAGTTCCAACGAAGGAATCCATGAGACACACGGTTCGAAGCCGGCGCGTCCTGACCGCCGCACTCATCGCCGGGTTGGGAGCCGGATTGGGCGCCTGCACCCCGACCGTCAAGGTCGAGGCTCCCGACAAGCCCATCGAGATCAACCTGAACATCCGGATCGAACAGGAAGTCCGGGTGAAGGTCGAACGCGACCTGGAAAAGGCCATCGCGGACGATCCGGCCCTGTTCGGCCTGCCGCCGGCCCAGGACAGCTTGGGCGGTGCGAAGGGAGGGAAAAAGCCATGAAGCGCATGTTTGCCGCCGCCGGGCTGGTCCTGGCGCTCGCCCTGTCGGTTCCTGCGTTGGCCCCGGCCCAGGACGCCCTGGGCGCCGCCAAGGCCGCCGGGCAGATCGGCGAGCGGCCGGACGGGCTCGTCGGAGCGGTCCCCGGCGCGCCGGCCTCCGCCGCCCAGCTTGCCGAGCAGGTCAACGCCCAGCGCATCGCCCGTTACCGCGAGATCGCCGGAAGCAACGGCACCTCGGTGGATCAGGTCCAGGCCCTGGCCGGAAAGCAACTGATCGAGCGCACCCCCGCCGGCCAATATGTGCTGTCGGGCGGGCGCTGGGTCCGCAAGTAGGCCGCCAGCGGCGATGACCGCCGCCCTCTGCGCCCGGATCGGGGAGTGCCGTGCGGCCTTGGCCGCCATGCCCGGCAATTCCGTGGCGCTGGCCGGGCTGTTCGACGCGCTCGACGCGCTGGGCGAGGCCGGGACGCCGGAGGAGGCGGTGGCCCGCTCCGCCTTCGGCGAGGGACTGCGGCGACAGGGACGGGCGGCCGAGGCCGAGGCGCACCACCGCGCCGCCCTGTCCTGGCTGCCGGATTTCGGCGGCAACCATTTCAATCTGGGCCTGACGCTCCAGGCGCTGGGCCGCACCGCGGAGGCGGCCGATGCCTATGGCGAGGCCGCAAGGCTGATGCCGCGCTTCGCCCCGGCCCCCTGCAATCAGGGCGTCCTGCTTCGCGCGTTGGCCCGCCGCGAGGCGGCGGAGACGGCGCTGCGCCGGGCCTTATCGCTCGACCCCACTCTGGTTCCCGGCTGGCTCAATCTCGGCGCGGTGGTCCAGGAGTTGGGGCGGACGGAGGAGGCCGCCGGCTGTTACCGCAACGCCCTGGCCCTGCGTCCCGATCTGGCCGAAGCCCACGCCAATCTCGGGCTGGCGGTGAAGGAGGCCGGACGCCTCGCGGACAGCCTGCCGGCCTTCGAGCGCGCCCTGGCGCTCGGCCTGACCGACGCGGGCGGCGTGCTTGCCCAGCTCGTTCAGCAGATGCGGCATCTCTGCCGCTGGAATGGGCTGGCGGAGCGCTCCGCGCAGCTGGCCGCCCTGATGGGTGGCGGCGCGACACGGCAGGTCCATCCCTGGATCTTCCTTGGCGAAGGCGCCGGACCGGCGGCGGAACTGGCCTGCGCCCGCCGCTACGCGGAGTGGCGGACACGGGGCACCGCAGCCATGCCGGCCCAGCCCGATTCCGGACCGCGCGGCCGCCTGCGCGTCGGCTACCTGTCCGCGGACTATCACGAGCACGCCACCGCCGCCCTCATCGCGGAGCTGATCGAACGCCACGACCGGAGCCAACTGGAGGTTGTCGGTTACAGCTATGGCCCCGATGACGGCGGCCCGATGCGGCGCCGGCTCACCGCCGGATTCGACCGCTTCGTGGACATCTCCGACCGCTCACACGCCGACGCCGCGGCGCGCATCCGGGCGGACGGCATGGACATCCTGGTGGATTTGAAGGGATACACCCAGCACGCCAGACCGGAGATCGCCGCCCATCGGCCCGCCCCCGTGCAGGCGCAGTGGCTGGGCTATCCGGGGACGATGGGTGCCGGTTTCATCGACTACGTGATCGGCGACCCGCTGGTCACGCCGTTCGATCACCAGCCCTTCTATGCGGAGCGGATCGTCCAGCTTCCCGACTGTTACCAGCCCAACGACCGCAGCCGGCCGATCGGTCCGACTCCATCGCGCGCCGCTTGCGGCCTGCCGGATCGGGGCACGGTCTTCTGCTGCTTCAACGCCGCCTACAAGATCACGCCGGACCTGTTCGACCGGTGGTGCCGCCTGCTGCGCGCGGTGCCGGACTGCGTGCTGTGGCTGCTCGACAGCCACCCGGAGGCGAGCGCGAATCTGCGGCGGGAGGCGGCACGCCGCGGCGTGGCGGCGAGCCGGCTGGTCTTCGCGCCCAGGCGCCCTCCGGCCGAGCATCTGGCGCGCTGCCGTTTGGCCGACCTGTTCCTGGACACCACGCCGATCGGAGCCCACACCACGGCCAGCGACGCGCTGTGGGCTGGCCTTCCGGTGCTGACGGTGACGGGGGAAGGGTTCGCGTCCCGCGTCGGGACGAGCCTGCTGCGCGCCGTCGGTCTGCCCGAACTGGCCGTCCGTTCGCTCGCCGATTATGAAGTCACCGCCTTGCGATTGGCCGGCGATCCGGACGGCCTCACCCGGTTGAAGGCGCGCCTCACCGCGGAGCGTGAACGCGCGCCGCTGTTCGACACCGAGCGCTTCGCCCGTGCCCTGGAGCGCGCCTACGCGACGATGTGGGACATCCACATGGCCGGCAAGCCGCCGCGCCCGTTCGCCGTCCGGGACGAGGATTAAGGGAAGGGGCAGCGGTCGGCGGTCACCTCCACGAAGGAACGGGCGCCGGGCGCGAAGGTGAAACGGTACTCGCTGTTGTCGAGCACCACCGTCTGGTGCAGGGGCAGAACGCCCTTGGCGACCGTTTCCTTGCCACCCATGCCGGCGATCTTGATGGTCACCGGCTGCGACGGGTCGAACCAGCTTTCGGCGTTGCCCTGCGCGTTGCGCGACGATTGGCCCTCGCCGCTGACCGTCACCGCGCCGTTGTTGAAGCTGGTGCTGCGATTGCCCGATTTGAGGAGGGGGGTGGCCAGGGCGAAGCGCTTGGTTTCCGCCGGCTGGCAATTGCGCACCGCCTGGACCTGGGCGATCACGAAGGCGAGGCGGTTGGGGTCCATGCCGCCCTTCAGCCGCTCCGACACCAGGCCGGTCAGCCGCGCGAGATCGCCCGAGGGCACTTCGCGCTGGAGCCGGGCTTCCAGCTCCGCCGCGCGGGCCTCCGCAGTGCGGGCGGCGTGCTGCATCTGGCTGGCGAGCAGCTCAAGCTCCGCCTTCTGGCGCGACAGGGTGGAGATCTCTTCCCGCAACGTGACGTCGCGGCCCTTCAGCTGCTCGATGCCCATCTGGTAGGCGAACAGACCGACACCGAGGAGAACGGCGGCGAACAGACCGAACTTCGCGAACCCCGCCCAGAAGCGGCGGCGGTAACGGCGTTCGTAGTCGTAGCGTCCCAAGGCCATGTGCAGCAAACCCGAGCGGAAGACGAGGGGGCTATGGCTACCCAGATCGGCCGCCCGATGCAACCCCTTGACCTTGGCGAGAGACGCAACTCCAGGTCAGTTGCTGGCTCCGGACGGGCCAAGGAACCCGGCGCTGATGCCCGGCGTGCGGAACTCGCCCACATTCTTGAACACGAAGCGGAAGAAGATGGTGTTTCCTTCCTGCTCGCCGTTCTGGATCACGGTGTAGTCGCGCTGGGCGATGGTTTCGAAGATCAGGCATTCGTCCTGGTAGCGGAGCACGCCCGCGCTGGAGCGCGGCCCGGCATCGGGGCGGAAGGCCTGGGAATGGGACAGGCCGATCGACCAACGTTCTGAAAGCTGCGACGACACCGAGACGCCCGCCTGCTCCACCTCGTTCCGCTCGACGACGTAGGGGTTCTCGGTCTGGTCGACATAGGTGTAGGTGCCGGCAACGCGCAGCAGCGGCACGCCGGCCGATGCGTTGACCGAATGCCGGCGCGGCTTCAGCGTGTCGTGGTCGATGCGGAAGCTGTAATTCACGTCCAGCCAGTCCGCCGGGCGCAGGTCAAGGCGACCGACGTAATCCGACGACTTCTTGTCGAGGCCCGACCCGCCACGGAAGTTCTCCGTATCGTCGGCGCGGAAGCTCTGGCCGACGAACAGGCTTGCCGAACCGGTCTTGTAGCCCTGAAACGTCGTGCGCAGGCCGTAGGTGGCGCGAAGGCCGCCGTCCAGCCGGTCGATGCCGGTGAAGCGGTTGGGCATCAGCAGGTTGACCTCGTCGAACTCGACGTCGAGGCTGTCCTCGTTCGGGAAGGCCGGATCATTGTCCACCTTCGGCGACACGCTGATCTGTCCGATGGGCTCGATGGTCTGGAAGTTGTTCTCGCCATAGCGGACGAAGGGGTAACGGACCGTGGTCGTGGCCTGCGGGAAGAAGCGCAGACGCTGAACGCTGTCGTTGCCGGTCCCGCCGGCCGGGTCGTTCGGATCGAACCGCTGGGCGGTGTAGCCGGCCAGAAGGACGCTGCCTTCGACGGTGGTGACGAAACCCAGGTTGGAGTAAATGTCCCGCTGCCAGCCGGGCTGCACGGCCATCCGCTGGGTGTCGGGGCCGCCGCTGCCCGGCCGGGCGATCGCCAGCAGGCTGCTGTCCAGGGACCAGCGCCCGCCCAGCAGGCTGCCCGGCTCACCCAGCGCGTTGTAGCGCGCCTCGGGAAGCACGTACGGCTCCTGCACCGGATTGCCCCAGCGCAGATCCTGGAAGCTGTAGGCATTGACCGCGGCGTAGTTGCGCCCGTTGAAGCCTTCGACGAAGGCCCGGCTGGTCAGCACCTCGTCGCGGATGTTGAAGTAGCGGCGCAGATACAGCTCGTCGCTCGCCCGCTTCAGATCGAAGCCCCAGCGCCATGTCTCGTCGATGTCGAACAGGCCGCTGGCAAAGGCGTGGCCGCGCCAGCGGCGATCGTCGGCGCCCTTCAGCGTGCCGTTGGGAATCTCGCCCTGCGTCCCCGACGCGTCGAGCTGCAGCCGTCCGTTCTCGAAGCGCTTGCGGTACTGGCCGCCGAGGAACAGGCCCTGTTCCGAATAGCCGCCGACGTCGAAGGTCGCGTCCTGATCCGGCGCGATGTCCCAATAATAGTGGGAGATGACGCCGAAGCCGAGATTCGAGTTGTTGCGGAAGCTGGGCGTCAGGAAGCCGGAGCGCCGGTCCACCGTGGGATCGGGGTGGGACAGGTAGGGGGTGTAGAAGAACGGAACGCCGAACATTTCCATGAAGGCGTCGCGGTAGCGGACCTCGTGATCCTCGTTGTCCTGGACCACGCGGGCGGCCCGGATCTGCCAGACCGGCGCGCGGGTCGGATCGGACTTGCAGAGGTCGCAGGGGCTGTAGACGGCCCGGTTCAGGCGGATCAGGCGTCCGCCGCGGCGCTCGCCCTCGTTGCCGGCCATGCGGCTGTTGTCGGTCATCAGCACACGGACGTTCTCGACGAACGCGTCGCGCATGTCGTCGGTCAGTTCCGCGTAATTGGAGAACAGAATGTCGCCCGACGGCTCGACCAGACGGACATTGCCGGAGGCGATGACCACCTTGGTCTTTTGGTTGTAGGTGATCGTGTCGGCATGGACCGTCCGCGGTCCCTGCGACAGTTCGACGTTGCCCGACGCCGTCACAAGGCTGTTGGCCTCGTCGAAGGTGACCGAGTCCGCTCCCAGAAGAACTGGGGGGTCCTGCGGCTTTCCGTTGGACGGTCCCGGCGATGGAACGACGACTTCGAGCCGTTCGCCCTGATTCTGCCCGCCCGGCGGGGCGGCGTTCGCCTGTGGCACCGGAGCCGGAGGCTGCTGCGCGTCGGCCAGATCGGCCAGGACAATGCCGCAGGCGGCCATCAGGGCGACGATGCCTGATCGCAGGACCAGCGACCGGCGGTCCAACGGGCGGTGCATCTTCGGGCTGGTGGCGCGGACGCGCCGGGCATGTCGGGACGGGAGCTGGGACATGCCGAACGTTTGAGGTAACGAACCGGCCAAGTCAACGGTTTCGCGGGGCGTCTCGCGAATTGTCCAACGCCTGTTGCCGTAAGGCGGAGGCATGAAAAAGGGGACCGGCCGCGACAGGCGGACGTCCCCTTTTTCGTGCCCGGCCCGCCCCTTTTCAGGGCGGTTTCCGCAACCGTCAACCCTCTAGGCGAAGGCCTTGAAGGCGATGAGGGTGAAGGTGTCGCGCACCCCCGTCAGGGTCTGGATGTTTTCGGTCACGAATCGGCCGATGTCCAGATCCTGGGGCAGATAGCACTTCATCAGCAGATCGTACTGGCCGGAGGTGGAGTGCACCTCCGACACCTGCTCGATGTCCTGAACGGCCTGATCGGCCACCTGATAGGCTTTGCCAAGCTCACACTTGACCATGACGAAGATGGTCTGCATGGCGCTCAGCCCTCCTGCGAGGATTGCTCGGTGGACTCGACCGGGGTCGGGCGCCGCACGGAGCGGAGCATGAACGCCGGCATATGGTCGCCGAAGCCGATCACGGCTGTGTCGTCCTCGTCCTCGTCGCGGCGGCGGCGGCGGTCACGATCGCGGTCACGATCCCGGCGCGGTTCCTGGCGGCGGCTCTCGGCGGCGGCCAGCGATTCGCGCGGCTGGCGCTCCTCCCGAGGCTGGCGCTCCTCGCGCACCGGACGCTCCTCGCGGCTCGGCCGCTCTTCGCGCGGTTGACGGTCCTCACGCGGCTGACGATCGTCGCGGGCCTGACGCTCCTCGCGGGGCGCCCGTTCCTCGCGGTCCGGACGTTCGGCGCGCTCGGCGCGCGGCGCGCGGTCGCCGCGCTCCTTGTCCTTGCCGCGACCCCGGCTGCGGCCACGACGCGCCTCGTCCTCGCTGAGGAACTCGGCCGACTCGAGGCCGTCAATGGCGATCAACGGAATCTCCCGCTTGATGAGACGGCCGATAGCCGAAACCTGCTTGCCGTCCAGCGGACTGGCCAGCGTGAAGGCGCGGCCCGAACGGCCCGCCCGGCCGGTGCGTCCGATGCGGTGGACATAATCTTCCGCGCTGATCGGCACGTCGAAGTTGAAGACGTGGCTGAGCCCCTGCACGTCCAGGCCGCGCGCCGCCACGTCGGAACAGACGAGCAGCGTGATCTCGCCCTTCTTGAAGGCCTCCAGCGTCTCCGTCCGCTTCGACTGAACCATGTCGCCGTGCAGCGCGCCGGCGTTGAAGCCGTGGCTCTCCAGCGACTTCTGCAGGATGGCGACGTCGCGCTTGCGGTTGCAGAAGATGAAGGCGTTCTTGACGTCCTCGGTACGCAGCAGGTGGCGCAGCGCCTTGCGCTTGTCCTCCTCGTGCACCAGGACCATGGCCTGGGTCACCGTCTCCGACGGGGAGGCCGGCGGGGCGACGGTCACTTCCTTCGGGTTCGATAGGAAGGCGTCGGCCAGACGGCGGATTTCCGGCGGCATGGTGGCGGAGAAGAACAGCGTCTGGCGCAGCTTGGGCAGCTTGCTGACGATCCGTTCGATGTCCGGGATGAAGCCCATGTCGAGCATCCGGTCCGCTTCGTCAATGACGAAGACCTTGATGTCGTTGAGCATGATGTTGCCGCGCTCGAACAGGTCGATCAGACGGCCCGGCGTCGCGATAAGCACGTCCACCCCGCGGTCCAGCCGCTTCACCTGCTCGGTGAAGGTTTCGCCGCCGATCAGGAGCGCCATGCTGAGCTTATGGTGCTTGCCGTAGGTCTCGAAGCTTTCAGCGACCTGGGCAGCCAGCTCCCGAGTCGGCTCCAGGATGAGCGAACGGGGCATGCGCGCCCGCGCCCGGCCCGACGCCAGGATGCTGATCATCGGCAAGGTGAAGCTGGCCGTCTTCCCGGTGCCGGTTTGCGCGCAGCCGAGCACGTCGCGGCCTTGCAGGACCCAGGGAATGGCCTGTTCCTGAATTGGCGTCGGCTGGGTGTAACCCTTGTCCTCGATTGCCCGCAGGACGTCAGGTCCAAGCCCAAGTTCCGAAAAGAGCATCCAACCTGTTTCTGTCTGGAGTGCGAAAATCGTGCCGGTACGGCCCGACGAGTAGATGGTGCGGCAGAATATGAAGTCAAAGGGCGCTGTCAATAGACCTTGTGATGAAATCGCGCATTGTGCGGGCCCGGATGGGCCGCTTGGCGTTCCGCGTCCGCTCGGCTAGGCTATGAAAAGGCCGCGAAAACCGCGGAAATCCTGGGCCTGGGAGGGTGAAAGGGCAGGTTTTGGCCTTTTCCACCCCCCGGACCGGACAAGGAAAAAAGGCACCCCTCCGATGCTTCTGTCCTCCGAACGTTCCGTCCTGGTGGTGGTCGATATCCAGGAAAAGCTGATGCCGGCCATCGCCGAGTCCGCGCGGGTGGAGCGCAACGCCGCCACCCTGCTGAAGGCCGCCGCCCTGCTCGGCGTGCCGGCCTTCGCCACTGAACAGTATCCCAGAGGCCTCGGTCCGACGGCCGCCTCCCTGCGCGCCCTGCTGCCGCCGGACGGGGTGGTGGAGAAGATCACCTTCTCCGCCGCGCGGGAGCCGGCATTCCTGGAACGGCTGGAGCGGCTCGGCCGCCGACAGGTGGTGCTGGCCGGGTCGGAGGCTCATGTGTGCGTGATGCAGACGGCGCTGTCGCTGGTCGGGCTGGGGTTCGAGGTGGTGTTGGTGGCGGACGCCGTATCGTCGCGCGTTCCCGCCAACGCGGAACTTGGCATCGCCCGCATGCGCGCCGCCGGGGCGACCATCGTCAGCACGGAAATGGTCCTGTTCGAATGGATGGAGCGGTCGGACATTCCGGCCTTCAAGGCGGTGCTGGAACTGATCCGCTGACCGGATAAAGAACGTCAGAACGAGGAAGGACGAGGGATGAGCGACCGGATGCCTCTGATCCTGCTTCCCGGCATGCCGCTGGACGCCGCGCTGTGGGAACACCAGACCGACCATCTCGCCGATGTGGCGGAGCCGACCGTCGGCGACCTGACCGGCCACGACTCGGTGACCGCCCTTGCCGCCGCGCTGCTTGCGCAGGCGCCCGAGCGATTCGCGCTCGCCGGCTTGTCGATGGGGGGCTACGTCGCCTTCGAGATTCTGCGTCAGGCGCCGGAGCGGGTGGCGAAGCTCGCCCTGCTCGACACCAGCGCCCGTCCGGACACGCCGGAGCAGACCGCCACACGCCAGGACGCCGTTCGTCTGGTGGGGCAGGGGCGGTTGCGTCAGGTGGTGGCTGCCGGCATGCCGCGCCTCGTCCATCCCGACCGCACCGCGGACGCCGCCCTCGTCGAATCGGTTCAGGCCCAGGCCCAGCGGGTCGGGCCGGACGGCTATGCGCGCCAGCAGACCGCCATCATGAACCGTCCGGACAGCCGGCCCGGACTGGGAGCCATCGCCTGCCCGACGCTGGTGCTGTGCGGGCGGCAGGACGCCGTCACGCCCCCGGCGCTGCACGAGGAGATGGCCGGGAGCATCCCCGGCGCCCGCCTCGCCCTGATCGAGGATTGCGGCCATCTGTCGGCCATGGAGCGGCCGCAGGCGGTCACCGCCCTGCTGCGGCAGTGGCTTCTCTACGCCTGAACGCGGTCTCTCCCGCCTCAGCAGTCAGGACCCCCGCCGCAGCCGTCCAGGTCGGCGCGGCGGGCCGGAAAAAGGGAGAAGGTCATGTCGCTGATGAGCGACCGGAAATCCGGATCGTTCGGCCCCTGCGGACGGTCGAGCCAGCCGGTGGCCGAGGACAGGGGGCCGCCGCCCCGGCAGAAGGCTCCCTGGACCACGATGGGGCCGCCGGGCGGGCTGGTGCGCAGGGGCTGGCCACTGCACAGATACGAGTTCAGGGTCGTCTCGGCGGGGTTGAAAGCCAGGACGACGCGGTAGTCCGGCCGCGCCGTCTGGTTCGGCGTGGTGGTGAAGTTGGTGCGCACGCCGGAAATGCGGTTCTGCATGTTGGCGGTCACCAGCGGCCCGAAGGTCTGCGGGTCCATGCCGAAGGGATTGCCGAGGATCACCACCCGCAGGTCGCGGTCGGAGGCCGCGTAGGACACCTCGCTCAGCGTGTAGGCCGGGACGGGCAGGTCGGCCACGACACGTTCGTTGGTGCAGGCCGCCGCCATCGCGCAGAGGGCGAGAACGCTGGCACGGGACAGGAAGGTCATGGCTCGCCTGGGCTGCTGAGTGGACATGCAGTGAACGATCATGGGGCGCCGCTTCGGTACCGGCAAGCCCGCGCCCCCGGAAGAGCCAGGGCTCAGCCGACGGCGTATCCCGGCGGTGTCCAGTCGGTGCGCAGCCAGTTTCGGGCGGAGCGCTCGATCAGGTCCGGATAGTTGGTGACCTCCGCCGGGCCGATCAGTGGCAGGCCCATATCCTCGACGATGCGGGCGACCGAGGCGCTGTCCAGAGGCAGGCCAAACTGGCGGGCGCGGTGGGCGATGTCCATCTCCTGGCCCCAGTAGTAGACCCGAGTGGCACCGGTGTTATCCCTCATGCGGCGGACCTGCTCCAGCCGGTCGTCACCATAGAGCGGCTGCCAGATGTCGGCCATGAGGGTGTCCGCCGGCTCGTCGGGCTCATAGGCGACGGCGTCGCCCTGGACCACCGTCACTTTGGCGGCGGCTTCGGGCGGAAGCTGGCCGAACACGTCCATGGTGGCGTTCACCGCGATCACCTCGGGGTCGAGTTCCACAACGGTGACGCGTGTGACCTCGGGCCGCAGGGCGGCGTTGGCGGCAGCCCAGCCCATGCCGAGCCCCATGACCAGCGTGTGCCCCTTTGCGAAGCGGCAGCCGATCTCCTGGCTCTCGATCTCCATCGGGGTCATTGACATCCAGGTGCGCGACGCCGGCCCGTCGTGGCGGATCAGCCCGGCCATGTCGGTGACCAGCATCGCCTCGCTCCAGTAGCCCTTGCAGATCAGCATCGGAGCGAGCAGGAGTTCCCACCGCTCCCCTTTCCACGGGCGGTAGGTCGGGCGGAACAGGTCCGTCTGGTACAGGGCGAGCGTCGAGGTCATTCGTCCAGGGTCCCGTGGCGTTGATGTGCACGCCTGTGAGCGTACAGCGCCGCGGGTTACACGTCGATGTCGTCAACCCGGACGAATTTTGCGTTCTCCTGGATGAACTGGAACCGCAGTTCCGGACGGCGGCCCATCAGCTCCTCCACCCGCGTCTTCGTGGCCTTCACGTCCTCCGCCTGTTCGGGGTCGGCGGCGTTCGGCACGACGACGCGAAGCAGCGTGCGCTTGGCCGGGTCCATGGTCGTCTCGCGGAGCTGGGCCGGCATCATCTCGCCCAAGCCTTTGAACCGGCTGATTTCCACTTTCTTGCCCTTGAACGTCTTGTTCATGAGCTGGTCCTTGTGGGCGTCGTCGCGGGCATAAACCGACTTGGCGCCGTGGCTGATGCGGTAGAGCGGCGGTAGGGCTAGGTACAGATGCCCGTTCTGGATCAGCCCGCCCATTTCCCGGTAGAAGAAGGTCATCAGGAGTGAGGCGATGTGCGCGCCGTCCACGTCGGCGTCGGTCATGATGATGACCCGCTCGTAGCGCAGCTTGTCGCTGGAGAAGTCCTTGCCCACCCCGCAGCCCAGCGCCTGGGTGAGGTCGTTCAGCTCCTGGTTGGCCTTCATCTTGTCGGCGGAGGCCGAGGCGACGTTGAGGATCTTGCCGCGCAGCGGCAGGATGGCCTGGGTCTCGCGGTTGCGCGCCTGCTTGGCCGAGCCGCCCGCCGAATCGCCCTCGACCAGAAAGATTTCGGTCCCCTCCGGCGAATTGCGGGAGCAGTCGGCCAGCTTGCCGGGCAGGCGCAGGCGGCGGGTCGCGGACTTGCGTCCCAACTCCTTGGACTGCTTGCGTTTGGCGCGCTCCTCCGCCTTCTCGATCAGCCGTTCCAGCAGGGCCTTGGACGAGGAGGGGTCGCCGGACAGCCAGTGGTCGAAATGGTCCTTGATCGCTGCCTCGACCAGCCGGTGGGCTTCCGCCGTCACCAGCTTCTCCTTGGTCTGGCCCTGGAAATGCGGCTCGCGGATGAACACCGACAGCAGGATGCAGGCGTCGCCCATCACGTCGTCCGCAGTGACCTGGGCGGCGCGCTTGTTGCTGGTCAGCTCGCCATAGCCCTTCAGGCCGCGGGTCAGCGCGGCGCGCAGGCCGGCCTCGTGGGTACCGCCCTGCGGGGTGGGGACCGTGTTGCAGTAGGTGTGGGAGAAGCCCTCGTCATCCTCCGGCCAGGCGATGGCCCATTCCACGCGGCCCTGCTGGTTCGGGAAGTCCAGCGCGCCGGAGAAGGGCAGGCGGGTCAGCGTCCGGCGTTCCTTCAGGGCGGCGTTCAGATAGTCCAGCAGGCCGCCGGGGAAGTGCAGCGTCTCCTGCGCCGGGGTGGTGCTGTCGGGCGCCAGCAGCACCGGGTCGCAGCTCCAGCGGATCTCGACGCCCCGGTACAGGTAGGCCTTGGAGCGCGCCAGCCGGTACAGCCGGTGCGGTTCGAAATGGGCGGCCTCGCCGAAGATCTCGGGGTCGGCGTGGAAGCGGATGGTCGTGCCGCGGCGATTGGCCGCGCCCTGGCGGGTCAGCGGTCCCTGGGGCAGGCCGCGGCTGTAGTGCTGCACGTAGAGCTGGCGGTCGCGCGCCACCTCGACCGCCAGCCGGTCGGACAGGGCGTTCACCACCGACAGGCCGACGCCGTGCAGGCCGCCGGAAGTCTGGTAGACCTTGTTGGAGAATTTGCCGCCCGAATGCAGGGTGGTGAGGATGACCTCCAGCGCCGACTTGCCCGGGTACTTTGGGTGGTCGTCGATCGGGATGCCGCGCCCGTTGTCGCGCACCACCACCGTGCCGTCGATGGTCAGTTCCAGGTCGATGCGGCTGGCGTGGCCGGCCACCGCCTCGTCCATGGCGTTGTCCAGAACCTCGGCCACCAGATGGTGCAGCGCCCGGTCGTCGGTGCCGCCGATGTACATGCCGGGGCGCCGGCGGACGGGCTCAAGCCCCTCCAGAACCTCGATATCCTGGGCGGAATAGGTCTCGGCCTTGCGCGCCGTGTTCTCGAAAAGATCGCTCATGGCCCAGTTATAGGAATTTCGTCAGGGCTGCGCAAGCGCATGCGGTGGCTTCTATATACTCTCCGCACCATATTTTGTGATGCGCTTTTTCGACCCCAGAATGAACGAGGGCGGAGGCACGATGAGCGACGGCACCCCCACCGATCAATCCCCGGTCAAGCCGGACGTCACCCATCCGGACATGGAGGGCGGCCCGGCGCTGCGCACCATCGCCATGCCGGCGGACACCAACCCCAACGGCGACATCTTCGGCGGCTGGCTGCTGGCCCAGATGGATCTGGCCGGCGGCGTCGCCGCCCTGCGCCGCGCGGGCGGGCGGGTGGCGACGGTGGGGATCGAGGCGATGACCTTCCACAAGCCGGTCTATGTCGGCGACGAGGTGAGCTGCTTCGCCCATGTCACCAGGGTGGGCCGCACCTCCATCCGCGTGCGCGTCGAGACCTGGGTGCGCCGCCAACGCAGCGCGGGGGAGGCGATTAAGGTGACAGAGGGTGTGTTCACTTACGTCGCCATTGGCGAGGACCGCCGCCCGCGCGAGGTCCCGCCAGAGTGAATCGGCGCCCGCCTTCTTTCGAAGGTTGCGCACCGTGTCACCTTCCTTTGAGGGTATATGCCGCCTATTACTCGGCGGCGCGAAGAGCATGCTGCGGTGAATTCTTTCGGATTGCTTCTTTTCCGTTTGACCGAAGGAATCGCGTATGATTCCATCATACCGCCATGACCATGCTCCAGAACCTCACCGACTCGCTGAAACGCGCCGCGAAAAGCGCCCTTCGCCAGGCCATCGGGCCGGCCATCGGCTCCTGCGTCGTCGCCTACTTCGTCTATTACGCCGTCCAGGGGGACCGCGGGCTGCTCGCCATGAACCACCTGAAGGCGGAGATCGCCACGGCGGAATCCGTCCTGGATCAGGTGAAGGCCGAGCGCGAGCGAATGGACCGCCGCGCGCAACTGATGCGCAGCGACCACCTGGACCGCGACATGCTGGACGAGCGTGCGCGCACGATGTTGAACCTTTCCGGCCCCCGGGACGTCATAATCGCACTCCCTCCGGCGCAGGACGCAGGGGATGCTAGCGCTGAGAAGTAGGTCATATCAGTGAATTAACCGAAAGCCGGTTAACGCCGAATTTCGCGTTTAAAAACAGATATTTGCGTCTCTCGCGCTTGTCGTGTACTGTGCGCCCCGCATCCGCTTCCGGTGCGAGGGGGATGCACCCTCATAATTGGGATGTACCCTCGCAACGTGCTGCAGCCCTGGCTGTTCGCTTGCCGTCGCTGCATAAACCCTGGGGAGGAAACATGGCCGCGTCACGACGCCGTCCGAAGGCGCAGACTGACTCCGCGTCGAAGCAGGCCGCTTCGGCCGAGGATCTGATCAAGTACTACCGTGAGATGCTGCTGATCCGCCGCTTCGAGGAGAAGGCGGGCCAGCTGTACGGCATGGGCCTCATCGGCGGTTTCTGCCACCTCTACATCGGCCAGGAAGCCGTCGTGGTCGGCATCCAGGCCGCGCTGAAGGACAACGACGACGTCATCACCAGCTACCGTGACCATGGCCATATGCTGGCCTGCGGCATGGACCCGAAGGGCGTGATGGCCGAGCTGACCGGTCGCCGTGGAGGCTACTCCAAGGGCAAGGGCGGCTCGATGCACATGTTCAGCCGCGAGAAGAACTTCTACGGCGGCCACGGCATCGTCGGCGCGCAGGTTCCGCTGGGCACCGGTCTCGCCTTCTCGCACAAGTACAACAAGGATGACGGCCTGTCCGCGGTCTATTGCGGCGACGGCGCCATCAACCAGGGTCAGGTTTACGAGAGCTTCAACATGGCGGCGCTGTGGAAGCTGCCGGTGCTCTACGTGATCGAGAACAACAAGTACGCCATGGGCACCTCGCAGGAGCGCGCCTCGGCGGGCGAGCTGCACCAGCGCGGCGCGGCTTACGGCATTCCCGGCCATCAGGTCAACGGCATGGACGTCCTCGAGGTCCGCGAGGCCGCCGACAAGTGGGTCGAGTACATCCGCGCCGGCAACGGCCCGGTCATCCTCGAGATGAAGACCTACCGCTACCGCGGCCACTCGATGTCCGACCCGGCCAAGTACCGGACCAAGGAGGAGGTCGAGAAGATGCGGAGCGAGTCCGATCCGATCGACAACCTGAAGCGCGTCCTTCTGGAAGGCGCTTACGTGACCGAGGACCAGCTCAAAGAGATCGACCGCGAGGTCAAGGCCGTGGTGACCGAGGCTGCCGAGTTCGCGCAGCAGAGCCCCGAGCCCGATCCGGCGGAGCTGTGGACGGACGTCCTGGTCGAAGCCTGACGACAACGATAAGCAGGAGCGGCGCCGAGGGCCGGAGGCTTCGCCTTCCGGTGAACCCGCGCCGCCGGAGGTTGAGGAATGCCGATCGAAGTGCTGATGCCGGCGCTGTCGCCCACAATGACCGAGGGCAAGCTGGCGAAATGGGTCAAAAAAGAAGGTGACGAGGTCAAGTCCGGCGACGTGCTTGCCGAGATCGAGACCGACAAGGCGACCATGGAGGTCGAGGCGGTCGATGAAGGCCGCATCGGCAAGATCCTGGTCGCCGAGGGCACCGAGAACGTCGCCGTGAACACCCCCATCGCCGTGATCCTGGAAGACGGCGAGGATTCGGTGGAGAGCAAGCCGGCGGTCGAAGAGTCGACCCCGAAGGTCGCCGCCCAGCCGGTGGTCCAGGACAGCGGCGCCCGTCCGGACTCCACCCTGCCGACCGGCCCGACCAAGGGTCCCGCTGCCGCGCCGCCGGCGTCGGACGAGGACAAGTTCTTCGACAAGACGGTGAAGAAGACCGTCCGCGAAGCGCTGCGCGACGCCATGGCGGAAGAGATGCGCCGCGACCCGACCGTCTTCCTGATGGGCGAAGAGGTCGCGCAGTACCAGGGCGCCTACAAGGTGTCGCAGGGCCTGCTCCAGGAGTTCGGCGCCGACCGCGTCATCGACACGCCGATCACCGAGATCGGCTTCGCCGGCCTGGGCGTCGGTGCGGCCTTCCGCGGCCTGCGCCCGATCGTCGAGTTCATGACGTTCAACTTCGCGATGCAGGCGATCGACCACATCGTGAACTCGGCGGCCAAGACGCTGTACATGTCCGGCGGCCAGATGGGCTGCCCGATCGTGTTCCGCGGCCCGAACGGCGCCGCCGCCCGCGTGGCCGCGCAGCACAGCCAGGATTTCACGCCCTGGTACGCCAGCGTGCCCGGCCTGAAGGTCGTCGCACCCTACAGTGCGTCGGACTTCAAGGGCCTGATGAAGTCGGCCATCCGCGATCCGAACCCGGTCATCTTCCTCGAGAACGAGATCCTCTACGGCCAGTCCTTCGAGGTGCCGGAGAGCGAGGACTTCATCGTTCCGATCGGCCGCGCCAAGATCCGCCGCGCCGGCACGGACGTGACCATCACCGCCCATTCGCTGATGGTCAGCTACGCGCTCGCCGCCGCGGAGCTGCTGGAGAAGGACGGAATCAGCGCCGAGGTCATCGACCTGCGCACGATCCGTCCGCTCGACACCGAGACCATCGTCAACTCCGTCAAGAAGACCAACCGCCTCGTCACCGTCGAGGAGGCCTGGCCGACCTGCGGCATCGGCGCCGAGCTGTCGGCCCTGATGATGGAGCAGGCCTTCGACTATCTGGACGCCCCGGTGATCCGCGTGACCGGCCTCGACGTGCCGATGCCGTATGCGGCGAACCTGGAAAAGCTCGTTCTTCCTTCGCCGGACCGCATCGCGGAAGCGGCGAAGAAGGCCTGCTACCGCAAGTAAGGAGGGCGAGCGAATGACCATCCAGATTCTCATGCCCGCCCTCTCTCCCACGATGACCGAGGGCAACCTCGCCAAGTGGCTGAAGAAGGAAGGCGACGCGGTGAAGTCCGGCGACGTGATCGCCGAGATCGAAACCGACAAGGCCACCATGGAAGTCGAGGCGGCGGACGAAGGCCGTCTCGGCAAGATCCTCGTGCAGGCCGGCACGCAGGGCGTCGCGGTGAACACCCCGATCGCCGTGCTGCTGGAAGAGGGCGAGGACGACAGCGCGCTGAACAAGGCCGCTGCCCCGGCTCCCGCTCCGGCGGCAGCGCCCGCTGCGGCTCCGGCCCCGGCGGCGTCCGCTCCCGCCGCTGCCCCGGCGCCTCAGGCCGCCCCCGCCCCCGCCCATGGCGGTGGCCGCGTGTTCGCCAGCCCGCTGGCCCGCCGTCTGGCCGAGCAGGCCGGTCTCGACCTGAAGGCCGTCAAGGGCACCGGCCCGAACGGCCGCATCGTCAAGGCCGACGTCGAGGCCGCCAAGGCCGGCGGCACCGCCAAGGCCGCCGCTCCGCAGGCCGCCGCCCAGGCTCCCGCCGCCGCCCCGGCGGCTGCTCCGGCCGCCGCCGCTCCGGCCCCGAAGGCCGCGGGCATCGACGCCAAGGACCTGTCGGACAAGCTGGGCATGCGCTACAAGGCGCAGCCGAACAGCTCGATGCGCAAGACGATCTCGCGTCGTCTGACCGAGGTGCAGCAGACGGTGCCGGACTACTTCCTGGCCATCGACTGCGAGCTGGACGCGCTGCTGAAGGTCCGCGCCGACCTGAACGCCCGCTCCAAGGACTACAAGCTGTCGGTCAACGACTTCATCATCCGCGCCGCCGCGCTGACGCTGAAGAAGTTCCCGAACATCAACGCCGCTTGGTCCGACGAGGCCATTCTGCGTTACGACCACGTCGACATCTCGGTCGCCGTGGCCACCCCGACCGGCCTGATCACGCCCATCGTCAAGAAGGCGGAGACCAAGGGGCTGGCCGAGATCTCCAACGAGATGAAGGGTCTGGCGGAGCGCGCCCGTGACGGCAAGCTGAAGCCGGAAGAGTTCCAGGGCGGCACCTTCTCGATTTCGAACCTCGGCATGTACGGCATCCGGGAGTTCGCGGCGATCATCAACCCGCCGCAAGCCTGCATCATGGCGGTCGGCGCCGGTGAGCAGCGTCCGGTCGTGAAGAACGGCGCGCTCGCCATCGCCACCGTGATGACCGTCTCGGTCACCGTGGACCACCGCGTCGCCGACGGCGCGCAGGGTGCGGAATTCCTCGCGGCTTTCAAGAAGCTGATCGAGGACCCGCTGAGCATGCTGCTGTAAGGGGGCGCCGACCATGGCTGACATGAACTACGATCTCATCGTCATCGGCGGCGGTCCGGGCGGCTATGTGGCGGCGATCCGCGCCGCCCAGCTCGGTCTCAGCACCGCGGTGGTGGAGCGTGAGAACCTCGGCGGCATCTGCCTCAATTGGGGCTGCATCCCGACCAAGGCGCTCCTGCGCTCCGCCGAGGTGCTGCGCAACGCCAAGCACGCCGCGGATTACGGGCTGGTCATCCAGAACCCGTCCTTCGACCTGGACAAGGTCGTTCAGCGGTCCCGCAAGGTGGCGGGGCAGCTCAACGGCGGCGTCAAGCACCTGCTGAAGAAGAACAAGGTCGCCGTCATCGAGGGCGAGGCCAAGCTGCTCGGCAAGGGGCAGGTGGCCGTGACCAAGGGCGGTGCGGCGGTCGGCACCTTCGGGGCGAAGAACATCATCATCGCCACGGGCGCCCGCGCCCGCACCCTTCCGGGGCTGGAGGACGACGGCAACCTCGTCTGGACCTACCGCAAGGCGATGACCCCAAACACGACGCCGAAGTCGCTGCTGGTCATCGGCTCCGGCGCCATCGGCATCGAGTTCGCCAGCTTCTACAACGAGCTGGGCGCCAAGGTGACGGTGGTCGAGGTGATGGACCGCATCCTGCCGGTCGAGGACGAGGAAATCTCGGCCTTCGCCCGCAAGCAGTTCGAAAAGCAGGGCATGCGCATCATCACCAACGGCAAGGCCGGCAACCTGCGCAAGGGTGCCGACAGCGTGACGGTGGCGGTGGAAGCCAACGGCAAGACCGAGGACATCACGGTCGACCGCGTGATCCTCGCCGTCGGCATCGCGCCGAACACGGAGAATCTGGGCCTGGAGAACACCAAGGTCCAGACCGACCGCGGCCACATCAAGACCAACGCCAACTGCCAGACCGACGAGCCGGGCGTCTACGCCATCGGCGACGTGACGGGGGCTCCCTGGCTCGCCCACAAGGCCAGCCACGAGGGCGTCATCGCCGTCGAGCACATCGCCGGCAAGCACCCGCACGCGCTGGACATCCGCAACATCCCGGGCTGCACCTACTCGCACCCGCAGATCGCGTCGGTCGGTCTGACCGAGAAGAAGGCGAAGGAGGCGGGCTACGAGGTCCGCGTCGGCCGCTTCCCCTTCATCGGCAACGGCAAGGCCATCGCGCTGGGCGAGGCGGACGGCATGGTGAAGACCGTGTTCGACGCCAAGACCGGCGAGCTGCTGGGCGCCCACATGGTTGGAGCCGAGGTGACGGAGCTGATCCAGGGCTACACGGTCGCCAAGACCATGGAGACCACCGAACAGGAGCTGATGCAGACGGTGTTCCCGCATCCGACCCTGTCGGAGATGATGCACGAGTCGGTTCTTGATGCCTACGGCCGGGCCATCCACTTCTAAGTGGAGAGCCTGATCGCTGGTCGTTTTCTCCCTCGCCCTCCGGGGTGGGGGAGCAACGATTCGGGCGCCGTCATCATTTTGGCGGTGTTGTTTCGTTGCGGCCGATAATCAGACTTGACCGGTTGGTCATTCCGGCCTATCCGGCGGGACCGCGTCCGCCGGCCTTGCGCCGTCCCTTGCGCCGTCGGCGGCGCGTTACCGTTCAGCATCGGCGCTGCCACCGGGCAGCCCGTGGGAGCACTTCAGACCATGACCGTGGCCGATCACCCCGAGAAGCTTCGCCATCCCGAAAAGGCCCACAAGCCCGACAACCCGATCCAGCGCAAACCGGGCTGGATTCGCGTCAAGGCGCCGACCAGCCAGGAATACAACGAGACGCGCAACCTGATGCGCGGGCTCAAGCTCAACACCGTGTGCGAAGAGGCGGCCTGCCCCAACATCGGGGAGTGCTGGAAGCACAAGCACGCGACCTTCATGATCCTCGGCGCCGTCTGCACCCGCGGCTGCGCCTTCTGCAACGTCGGCACCGGCCGCCCGGACCAGCTCGACCCGCACGAGCCGGACAATGTGGCGGAGGCGGTGGCCCAGTTGAAGCTGAGCCACGTCGTCGTCACCTCGGTGGACCGCGACGATCTGGAGGACGGCGGGGCGGAGCATTTCGCCCGCACCATCCGCGCCATCCGCGCGGCGTCACCGGACACCACCATCGAGATCCTCACCCCCGACTTCCAGAAGAAGAAGGGTGCGGTGGAGGTGGTGGTGGAGGCGAAGCCCGACGTCTTCAACCACAATCTGGAAACCGCCCCGCGCCTCTACCCGACGATCCGTCCGGGTGCGCGCTATTTCACCTCGCTGCAACTGTTGGCGCGGGTGAAGGAGCTGGACCCGTCGATGTTCACCAAGTCCGGCGTGATGGTCGGGCTGGGCGAGACGCGCGAGGAGGTTGGGCAGGTAATGGACGATCTGCGCGCCGCCGATGTTGACTTCATGACGATCGGCCAGTACCTCCAGCCGACGCCCAAGCACGCGGCGGTGGACCGGTTCGTGACTCCGGAAGAATTCCAGAGCTACGCAACACTTGGCCGCGGCAAGGGTTTCCTGATGGTGGCCTCGACGCCGCTGACCCGCTCCAGCTACCACGCGGGGGCGGACTTCGCGATGCTGCGGGAGGCTCGCCTCCGCAAGCTCGCGGCAGCGGCGGGCTGAGAGGCGGCCGAAAGAGAAACGGAGCGGGTATGCCGACGCACGCGGAAAAGAAGGTTCTTCCCTACACGCCGGAACAGATGTACCGGCTGGTCGCCGATGTGGAGAAGTATCCGGAGTTCCTGCCCTGGTGCCTCGCCGCCCGCATCCGCCGCCGCGAAGGCAACGTGATGTTCGCGGACCTCGTGATCGGCTTCAAGATGGTGCGGGAACGCTTCACCTCGCGCGTGGAACTGGACGAAGAGAGCCGTCGCATCAACGTCCAGTACACCGAGGGGCCGTTCCAGTACCTGAACAATCACTGGCTCTTCACCCCCCACGAGGGCGGAGTCTGCGTCGATTTCTACGTGGATTTCGAATTCCGCTCGAAGATGCTGCAGAAGATCATGGGCGTTCTGTTCAACGAGGCGGTGCGCCGGATGGTGCAGGCCTTCGAGACCCGCGCCAACCAGCTCTATGGTGCCGGCTCTGCCCGGCCCGCCGCCGCACGGACCGCCTGAAGCCGGTTCTCCGTCAGCGAATCGCGGTTTCCGGGCGGGCGGTGCGCAGCCGTTCCAGCGCAGTCTGCACGGTCGCGAGGCGCACCGCCTCGCGGTCGCCGGGGAAGGTGTATTCCTTGTGCTTGGCCGCGCCGCGGCGGACCGCCGTAGCGATGTGGACGCGGCCCACCGGCTTATCCGGCGTCCCGCCGCCGGGGCCGGCGACTCCGGTCACCGCCACCGTCACGTCGGCCTTCGACTTCGCCAGCGCCCCCACCGCCATGGCCACCGCCACCTCCGGACTGACCGCGCCGTGGGCGTAGATCAGGCTGGGCGGCACGCCGAGCATCTCGGACTTTGCGACGTTGGAGTAGGTGACGAAGCCGCGGTCCACCACCTTGGACGACCCCGCGATGTCGGTCAGCGCGCCCGCGATCAGACCGCCGGTGCAGGATTCGGCGGTCGCCAGGGTGTAGCCGGCCAGTTCGTATTCGGCGAGGAGCTTGGCGGCGAGTTCGCGGATGTGATCGGGAAACATGCGGGTCCCTTTCGTCGTCGTGCGAAGTCCCCTCTCCCCTGAGGGGAGAGGGCTTGAAGGACACTATCCCGGAAGGCGGACCGTTGCCACCGCCTGCGCCGCGATGCCCTCGCCGCGTCCGGTGAAGCCCAGCCGCTCCGTCGTCGTCGCCTTCACGCTGACCCGGTCCACCGGCATGCCCAGAATCTCGGCAACGCGCGCGGTCATCGCCTCGCGGTGCGGGCCGACCTTCGGGCGCTCGCAGATGATCGTCACGTCGACATGGGCGATCCGCCCGCCGCGCGCCGTCACCAGTTCCGCCGCGTGTTTCAGGAACAGCGCGCTGTCGGCGCCGCGCCATTGCGGGTCGCTGGGCGGGAAGTGACTGCCGATGTCACCGGCGCAGAGCGCCCCCAGGATGGCGTCGGTGAGCGCGTGCAGCCCGACGTCGGCGTCCGAATGGCCGTCCAGCCGCTGCGTGTGCGGCACCCGCACGCCGCAGAGCGTGACGTGATCGCCCTCGGCGAAGCGGTGCACGTCGAAGCCCGATCCGGTGCGGATGTCGGAGAGGGCGGAGTCGAGCGCACGGGCGGCGCGGGTCAGGTCGTCGGGGGTGGTCACCTTGAAATTCTCCTCCCTGGCGGGCACCAGCGCGACCGGCAGCCCGGCGCGTTCGGCGACCGCCGCATCGTCGGTCAGCTCCAGCCCGGCGGCGTCGCGGTGCGCGGCCAGAATCTCGGGAAAGCGGAAACCCTGCGGGGTCTGGGCGCGCCACAGGCCGCTGCGGTCCACCGTGCCGGCCACCAGCCCGCCGTCCGGACCGCCATTGCCGCGCTTCAGCGTGTCGGCGACCGGAACGGCGGCCAGCGCCGCGGGGTGGGTGCCCAGCGCCGCGATCACCGCGTCGATGGTGTCGGCGTCGATCAGCGGGCGGGCCGCGTCGTGGATCAGCACGAGGTCGGGCGCCGATTCGGCCAACGCCGCCAGCCCGTTGCGCACCGAGTCCTGGCGGGACGCTCCGCCGGCCACCGGCTCGGGCAAGTCCAGCCCCGCGACCGCCGCATCATAGAGATCCCGGAACGCGGGATTGATCACGACGCGCACCGCGCTCACCTTGGGATGGCGCCGGAAGGCGTCGATCGTGCGGCGCAGAACGGGCTGGCCCGCGAGGTCGAGGTACTGTTTGGGCCGCTCGGCGCCGAACCGCTGGCCGGTGCCGGCGGCGACGATCAGCGCGATGCAGGAAGACGCGTTCATGGAAGACGCGTTCATGGAAGACATGGGGCGTTTCCCTGCCGTTTGGGCTATGGTATCCGCGCTTGACGGACCGTCCGCGTGACGCTTACGTCATGGCGGTCGCACGCAGCGGAGCCTAGCCGCTCACCGGCGTTCCGCCAAGAGCCGCCGAGGCCGGAGCAGCGAAGACTTGTCCAACAGCGACTTTGGGTTTCCGCAGAGGGAAGGGCACGGGTCCGCCGCATGTCGCAGAACATCGTCTACAGCCTGACCGCGCTGATGGCGCTGCTGCCGGCGTCCCTCTACCCCTACCACCGGATCGCGGGGCAGGGGGCGGACGGGCGGTCCGCCTATTTCTGGGGCGCCCTGGCGTTGGGCTTCGCCGGGCCGGCGGCCTGGGCGCTGACCCAGGTGGCGGGACGCTGGCACACCGGCCTGTCCACCGCGCTGTGGATCACCATTGCCGCCTGCATGCTGCTGTTCATAGCAATGAGTGCGCTGACCCGGTCGGCGTGGCGGCTGTCGCCGCTGCTGCTGCCCTACCTGCTGACCGTCGGCGCCTTCGCGACGCTGGCCCAGCAGGCCCCGGCGCCGGTCCTGCGCGGCGGGGCGCCGGGCATCTGGATCGACCTGCACATCGCCGTGTCGGTCATCACCTACGCGCTGCTGACCATGTCCGCCGTGGCATCGCTCGCCGCCTTCCTGCAGGAGCGGGCGCTGAAGTCGAAACGCCCGACCCCGCTGACTCGCTTCCTGCCCCCGGTGGCGGAAAGCGAACGGATGCAGCTCCATCTGCTCGCCGCGTCGGAGGCGGTCCTGGGCGCCGGTCTCGCCACGGGAATGGCGGTGCTCTATTACGAAACCGGCGCGCTGCTGCGCGCCGATCACAAGACGCTTTTGTCGGTCGCCAGCTTCGTCGTCATCGGCGGGTTGCTGCTGGCCCATGCCCGCACCGGCGTGCGCGGGCGGATGGCGGCGCGTCTCGTGCTGATCGCCTATCTGCTGCTGACCCTCGCCTATCCGGGCGTCAAGTTCGTCACCGACGTCCTGCTCGGCTAGCCGTTGCGCATGACAGCCACCGTGGCGCTCGCGGGATGTGCACTTGCAACATGCCGAAACGCTGTGCTACCGTGCACAAATTCTCATCATATCGCTAATGTGCCCATCAAGTGGGCAGGTGAACATGGCCATTCAAATCGGCACCATCTCGCTTGAGGGTCCGGTGATCCTCGCCCCTATGTCCGGCGTCACCGACCTGCCGTTCCGGAGGCTGGTGAAGCAGTCCGGCTGCGGGCTGGTCGTGTCCGAGATGGTCGCGAGTCAGGCGATGATCCGCGAGAACCGCCAGACCCTGCGCATGGTCGAATGCGAGCCGGAGCAGTTCCCCATGGCGGTCCAGCTCGCCGGCTGCGAGCCCGACGTGATGGCCGAGGCGGCGAAGCTGAACGAGGACCGTGGGGCGGCCATCGTCGACATCAATTTCGGCTGCCCGGTGAAGAAGGTGGTCAACGGCCACGCCGGTTCCTCCCTGATGCGGGACGAGGCGCTCGCCGCCCGCATCCTGGAGGCCACGGTGAAGGCGGTTTCCATCCCCGTGACGCTGAAGATGCGCAAGGGTTGGGACGAGACGAGCCTGAACGCACCGCGGCTGGCCCGCATCGCGGAGGAGTGCGGCATCAAGCTGGTCACCGTCCACGGCCGCACCCGCGAGCAGTTCTACAACGGCACCGCCGACTGGTCCTTCATTCGCTCCGTGAAGGAGGCGGTGTCGATCCCGGTGGTGGTCAACGGTGACATCGCGTCCTTCGACGCTGTGGACCGCGCGCTTGCCGAGTCCGGCGCCGATGGGGTGATGATCGGGCGCGGCAGCTACGGGCGCCCCTGGTTCCCCGCCCAGGTGATGCATTACCTGCGCACCGGCGAAAAGCTGCCCGACCCGCCGCTCGACCGGCAGCTCGACACGCTGCTGGAGCATTACGACGCCATGCTGACCCATTACGGCGTCGAAGGCGGGCTGCGCGTCGCCCGCAAGCATATCTCCTGGTACTCCACGGGCCTGCGCGACTCCGCCGAATTCCGGTCGGAGGTCAACCGCATGTCCGATCCCGAACGAGTGCGCGGCTTCATCCGCGACTTCTACGCCCCGGCGATCGAAAGGATGGCTGCCTGATGGCCCGTGCATCTGCCGCTGCTCCATTGCCCCGCCGCCCGGCGCGGCCCCGTGCGCCCTCCGGTTCCTACCGCCCCGTCCGCTCCTGCATCGATCCGTCCGTCATGCTGAACGCGCTCCCCGACCCGGTTCTGGTCGTCGACGGCTCCGGCGATATCCGCTACGTGAATCTGGAGGCGCAGGAGTTCTTCGGCCTGTCGGCCGCCATGATGGAAGGCATGCCCCTCGCGGAGCTGCTGCCGCCCAACAGCCCGGTCAGCCAGCTGATCGAACAGGTTCAGCAAGGCCGCCACCGCGCCTCCCAGGAGGGCGTCGTCATCGACACGCCACGCATCGGCCCGCACCACGTCACCGTGCGGGTCACCGCGCTGGGCGAGCCCGCCGACCATGTGCTGCTGACGGTCAACGAACGCACGCTGGCCCGCAAGATCGACAATTCGCTGACCCACCGCAACTCCGCCCGCTCGGTCACCGCCATGGCGTCGATGCTCGGGCACGAGGTGAAGAACCCCCTGTCGGGCATCCGCGGGGCCGCGCAGCTCCTGGAAGAGAATTGCAGCGAGTCCGACCGGGTGCTGACCCGGCTGATCTGCGACGAGGCCGACCGCATCGTCGCCCTGGTCAACCGGATGGAGGTCTTTTCCGACCAGCGCCCGCTGGAGCGCGACGCCGTGAACATCCACACCGTTCTGGAGCATGTCCGCAAGGTGGCCCAGAGCGGCTTCGCCCGGAACATCCGCTTCATCGAGCGTTACGACCCGTCACTGCCGCCGGTTTACGGCAACCGCGACCAGCTCATTCAGATTTTCCTCAATCTGATTAAAAATGCGGCAGAGGCTGCACCAGAATCGGGCGGCGAGATCATTCTCAGCACATCTTATCAGCACGGCGTTCGCATGGCTCTGCCCGGCGGCGACACCCGCCTGCATCTGCCGTTGCTGGTGTCCGTTCAGGATAATGGGGATGGCATACCCGACGACCTGCGCTCCAACCTGTTCGATGCGTTCATTACGACCAAGGTCAATGGGACTGGCCTGGGGCTTGCATTGGTAGCCAAAATCGTCGGCGATCACGGCGGTGTCATCGAATTTGACAGCCAGCCGCGCCGCACCGTCTTCAAGGTCTCGCTACCCATGTTCGATGAAGCGCAGATGAGCGGCGATCCTGCACCGGCCAGAGGCATCCGAGGGGCCATCGGATGAGTGCAGCCACAATCCTGGTTGCGGACGACGACCGCGCCATCCGCACCGTTCTGACCCAGGCGCTCGCCCGCCTCGGCCACGAGGTGCGCACCACCGGCAACGCCTCCACGCTTTGGCGCTGGGTGGCGGACGGGCAGGGCGACCTCATCATCACCGACGTGGTGATGCCCGACGAGAACGGGCTGGACCTGATCCCGCGGATCAAGAAGATCCGGCCCGACCTGCGCATCATCGTGATGAGCGCGCAGAACACGCTGATCACCGCCGTGAAGGCGGCGGAGCGCGGCGCTTTCGAGTATCTGCCCAAGCCCTTCGACCTGAAGGAGTTGGTCTCGGTCGTCGAGCGGGCGCTGAATTCCAACACGCCGCCGGCGGCCCTGCCCGCCGACGCCGGCGAGGCGGACGAGCAGCTTCCCCTGATCGGCCGCTCGCCGGCCATGCAGGAGATCTACCGCGTCCTTGCCCGTTTGATGGGCACCGACCTGACAGTGACGATCACCGGCGAGTCGGGCACCGGCAAGGAGTTGGTGGCGCGCGCGCTGCACGACTACGGCAAGCGCCGCAACGGTCCCTTCGTCGCCATCAACATGGCGGCCATCCCGCGCGAGCTGATCGAGTCCGAGCTGTTCGGTCACGAGAAGGGCGCCTTCACCGGTGCCACCAACCGCTCGACCGGCCGGTTCGAACAGGCGCAGGGGGGCACCCTGTTCCTCGACGAGATCGGCGACATGCCGCTGGAGGCGCAGACCCGCCTGCTGCGCGTGCTTCAGGAGGGCGAGTACACCACGGTCGGCGGACGTACACCGATCAAGACGGACGTACGCATCGTCGCCGCGACCCACCGCGACCTGCGCACCCTGATCCGCCAGGGCCTGTTCCGCGAGGATCTGTTCTACCGCCTGTGCGTCGTTCCCATTCGTCTGCCGCCGCTGCGCGAGCGTACGGAGGACGTGCCCCTTCTCGTCCGCCACTTCCTGAATCAGTGCTCGGCCCAAGGGCTGCCGGTGAAGAGCATCGACCAGCCCGCCATGGACCGGTTGAAGCGCTACCGCTGGCCGGGCAACGTCCGCGAGTTGGAGAACCTCGTCCGCCGCCTCGCCGCCCTCTATTCCCAGGAGGTCATCGGGCTGGACGTGGTGGAGGCGGAGCTTGCCGACACCACACCCGCCGCCCAGCCGGTGGAGGAGCCGCAGGGCGAGGGCCTGTCCGCCGCCGTGGAGCGCCACCTGAAGGACTATTTCGCCGCGCACAAGGACGGCATGCCGTCGAACGGCCTGTATGACCGGGTGCTGCGCGAGGTGGAGCGGCCCTTGATCGCGCTCAGCCTCTCGGCCACGCGGGGGAATCAGATCAAGGCGGCGCAGCTGCTCGGCCTCAATCGCAACACGCTTCGCAAGAAGATCCGCGACCTCGACATCCAGGTGGTGCGCGGGCTGAAGTGATCCGACGCCCGGCGGGTCGGCCGGGCGTCGCTCCCATCCCACAGCGTGTTGTTTTTGCGACAGGCTCCCGGTGCCTCTGCCGTTTGCAATGCTCCTTAGGGACTGTGCGAAAGGCAGAGGGGTTGCCGCTTGGCAGGACGGCAACAGCTCGTGTATCATTCTGGCAACAGACTGGTTGCCGGAAGTCATGTCGTCCACACCCCCTGAAACCGCCACGCCGCTTTGGCAGCAGTTCCTTCGCTGGGCAACCCGGGTCGGGTTGGCGAAGCGCCTTGCCTTCGCGCTGTCGTTGGCCGCTCTGGTGGCGGGCTTCGCGACCTACACGGCGCTGACGGAGAGCGCGCCCTTCGGGGAAACCAACCCGCGCACTGTCACGTGGCTGCTGACCCTCGATCTGGCGCTCCTGCTCCTGCTCGGCGTGCTGATCGCGCGGCGAATCGTCTATCTGTGGATCGGGCGGCGGCGTGGTCTGGCCGGGTCGCAGATGCATGTGCGGCTGGTCGCGGTGTTCAGCTTGCTCGCCGTCGCGCCGGCCATCATCATGGCCATCTTCTCCACGGTCTTCTTCTACGTCGGCGTGCAGTCCTGGTTCAGCGAGCGGGTGCGCACGGCGGTGAACGAATCGCTGGCTGTGGCCAGCGCCTATCTCCACGAGCACCAGCAGAACATCCGCGCCGACGCGCTCGCCATGGCGAACGACCTGAACCAGGAGGCGGCGCGTCTCGCCAGCGATCCCGAGCGGTTCGAGCAGGTGGTCGCCACCCAGGCCATGCTGCGCGCCCTGTCGGAGGCCATTGTCTTCAACGGGACGACCGGCGCCATCGTCGCGCGCTCCGGCTACACCTTCGCCCTGGAATTCGACCCGATCCCCGACGACAAGCTCGCAACCGCCCGCCACGGCGAAGTGGCGATGATCGTCAGCGAGAACGACGACCGGGTTCGCGCGCTGGTCCGGCTCGATCGCTTCGCCGACACTTATCTCTATGTCGGGCGCATGGTGGAGCCGCGCGTGCTCTCGCACATGGCCTCGGCGGAAGGGGCGGTGCGGGAGTTCGGTGCGTTGGAAAGCCAGCGCGGCAGCCTGCAGATCACCTTCACCCTGATCTTCCTCGTCGTCGCTCTGCTCCTTCTGCTGGCGGCGGTCTGGGCGGGGCTGATCTTCGCGACGCGGCTGGCGCGGCCGATCAGCGCCCTGATCGGCGCCGCGGAGCGGGTGCGCGCCGGCGACCTGACCGTGCGGGTGACCGAACCGCCGGGCGAGGACGAGCTTGGCCTGCTGTCGCGCGCCTTCAACCGCATGACGACGGAAATCGAAAGCCAGCGGCACGAGCTTCTGTCGGCCAACCGCCTGATCGACGAGCGCCGCCGCTTCACCGAAACCGTGTTGGGCGGCGTGTCGGCGGGCGTGATCGGCTTGAACGCGGACGGGCGCATCACACTGCCCAACTTTTCCGCCGCGCGCCTTCTCGGCGTCGAGGACGCGGAAAGCATGATCGGGATGAAGCTCGCCGACCTGTCGCCGGAGATGGGGGAGCTTCTGGACCACGCACCGGGCCGTCCCGGCCGGGTGGTGCAGGACCAGATTCAGATCCGCCGTCCCGGCACGACGCCGCTGACCCTGCTCGTCCGCATTTCCACCGAAGGGCGGGGCAGCGGGGAGATCCGCGGCTATGTCGTGACCTTCGACGACATCACCGAACTGGTGTCCGCCCAGCGCAAGGCGGCCTGGGCCGACGTCGCCCGTCGCATCGCCCACGAGATCAAGAATCCGCTGACGCCGATCCAGCTCTCCGCCGAACGTCTGCGCCGCAAGTACCTGAAGGAAATCACCAGCGACACCGAGGTCTTCACCATGTGCACGGACACCATCGTCCGTCAGGTGGACGACATCCGGCGCATGGTGGACGAATTCTCGGCCTTCGCGCGCATGCCGCAGCCGGTGATGAAGCCCTGCAACCTCAACGACCTCGTCCGGCAGGCGGTGTTCCTGCAATCCAGCGCGCACGCCGGGAAGATCAGGTTCGACATGGAACTTCCCCAGGGGCCGCTGACCGTGCCGTGTGATAGCCGCCAGATCAGCCAGGCGCTGACCAACCTGCTGCAGAACGCCGCGGACGCCATCGAAGGGCGCCCGGCGCCCGCCGAAGGCGCGGAGCTGACGCCCGGCCACGTTTCCATCCGGGTCGAGACCGATGCCGAGCGCATCGCCGTGATCGTCGAGGACAACGGCAAGGGCCTGCCGACCGAGGAACGCGACCGGCTGACCGAACCCTACGTGACGACGCGCGCCAAGGGCACGGGACTGGGGCTGGCAATCGTCAAGAAGATCATGGAGGACCACGGTGGCGTGCTGACCCTGGAGGACCGCGAAGGCGGCGGGGCGCGCGTCGGTCTGGTCATCCCCAACACGTCCACCAGCTCCGGCACGACCGCGGGCGACGCCCACGGCGGCGTTGGCACGCCGGCGGAGACCGGTGAAGAGAAGAGGCACGCAGCCCATGGCGCATGACATTCTGATCGTCGACGACGAAGCGGACATCCGGATGCTGATCGCCGGCATCCTGAACGACGAAGGCATGAAGACGCGCGAGGCCGCCGACGCCGATCAGGCGTTCGCGCAGGTCTCCACGCGCAGGCCCAGTCTCGTGGTTCTGGACATCTGGCTCCAGGGCAGCCGGCTGGACGGGCTCCAGATTCTCGAACAGCTGATGCGGGATCACCGGAACCTGCCGGTCATCATGATCTCCGGCCACGGCAACATCGAAACCGCCGTCTCAGCCATCAAGATCGGCGCCTACGACTTCATCGAGAAGCCCTTCAAGGCCGACCGGCTGCTGCTGATGGTGGACCGCGCCATCGAGGCGGCCCGGCTGAAGCGCGAAAACGAGGAGTTGAAGCTGCGGGCCGGCGGCGAGGTCGAGCTGATCGGCCGGTCCACCGCGGTCAATCACGTCCGTCAGAGCATCGAGAAGGTGGCGCCCACCGGTAGCCGCGTCCTCGTCACCGGCCCCGCCGGCTCCGGCAAGGAGGTGGTGGCCCGGCTGATCCACACGCGGTCGCGCCGGGCCGGCGGTCCCTTCGTCGGGCTGAACTGCGCCACCATGCGTCCCGACCGGCTTGAGATGGAGCTGTTCGGGACGGAGGCCGGGGTGGACGGCGGCGGCCGCAAGATCGGCACCTTCGAACAGGCCCACGGCGGCACGCTGCTGCTCGACGAGGTGGCCGACATGCCGTTGGAAACCCAGGGCAAGATCGTCCGCGCCCTGCAGGAGCAGGTGTTCGAGCGGGTTGGCGGCGGCCAGCGGGTCGAGGTGGACGTGCGCGTCGTCGCGACCTCCAACCGCGACCTCCAGGCGGAGATCGACCAGGGCCGCTTCCGCCAGGACCTGTTCTATCGCCTCGCCGTCGTGCCGATCCGCGTGCCCTCGCTGGCCGAGCGGCGCGAGGACATTCCACTGCTGGCCCGTCACTTCATGCAGCGCTCGGCCGAAGCCGCCGGCCTGCCGGCCCGTGAGTTCGGCGAGGACGCCATGGCCGCGCTCCAGGCCTACGACTGGCCGGGCAACGTGCGCCAGCTGCGCAACGTGGTGGATTGGCTGCTCATCATGGCGCAGGGCGACCCCAAGGAGCCGATCCGCGCCGACCAGCTTCCGCCGGAGATCGGCGCCATCACACCCACAGTCCTGAAATGGGACAAGGGCGGCGAGATCATGGGGCTGCCGCTCCGCGAGGCCCGCGAAGTGTTCGAGCGCGAGTATCTGCTGGCCCAGGTGACCCGCTTCGGCGGCAACATCTCCCGCACCGCCTCCTTCGTGGGGATGGAGCGCTCCGCCCTGCACCGGAAGCTGAAATCGCTTGGTGTGCACGGCAGCGAGAAGGGCAAGCTGTTCGTCGAGTAGGCTTTCCCAGCATCGTCAAGCAAAAGGCACCGTCTTTTCTCCTGAAGCAGGTTTCCCAAGCATGTCCCGAATCCGGACAGCTTGAGGGCCTGCTTTTTTCTTTGTCTGAGATCGGCGCCTGCTGCCTTGCGCCTTTAGTATGTACTTTTTTTTGGATTGCGCTGCGTAGTCCTTTCTTTCCAAGTGTATTTATTAACATTATTTTATTTATGAATTGTATAAATACAATCGTGTTTATATATTTTATGAAATAAAAAATAGTATTTTTGGTGTTGATAGAAGGAAATTTCCTAAATATTTATTGTTTTGTGGGCGCGCTTAACAACAAATGTGCAGAATTTTCCTTTACATCGAGGAGTTACAAAATGGCGACAACAGCCGTTCTGACTGTCAATTACACCGATAACCAGCTTGTTGCTTATTTGAATGGCGCTCAAGTTTACAACCGCATTGGCGGCGGCGAAGCGATCAACGAACAGGTCGTGCTGACCGGCAATCTTCAGGCCGGCGTGAATCAGCTTCTGCTGATCGGGGTGAATTTCAACGGGCCAGCCCATCTCCAGGGATCGGTCAACATCGACGGCCGGTCGCAGGACTTCAACTTCGACACCCGCAAGGACGGTGCTCCGGAGGGAGTCGTCACGCAATTCTATTACACGATCGACAACAGCTGACGCCAAGGCCAGCAAACACGTTTCCATTTCGCGATGACTACTTGGGGAGGGTGATGGGGCAGCCCGCATCCGTCACCCTTCTCCCTGCCCATGCTTGCATGTTGACCCGCATTTCCCTTCACGAACATAGAGTTGGTGCGCCCTACCGCAAAATGATAAGGTCCTTGGCTTGAGTGCCTGGACAATGGGCGGGGAAGGGTAAGAAGGCCGTGAAGGTCATCGTTTGCGGAGCCGGGCAGGTCGGCTCGAACATCGCGCGTTATCTGGCGTCCGAAGGCAACAACGTCACGGTGATCGACCATTCGCCGGAACTCATCCAGCGGATCAGCGACACGCTCGACGTGCAGGCCATGGTCGGCCACGCCTCGCACCCCGACGTTCTGGAGTCGGCCGGCGCGGGCGAGACCGACATGATCATCGCGGTCACCCAGATCGACGAGATCAACATGGTTGCCTGCGAGGTCGCGCACGCCCTGTTCAAGGTGCCGACCAAGATCGCCCGCGTGCGCAACCAGAGCTATCTGAAGCCGATCTGGGCGGACCTGTTCAGCCGCGACCACATGCCGATCGATGTCATCATCTCGCCGGAAATCGCGGTGGCGCGGGCCATCGCACGCCGGCTCCAGGTGCCGGGCGCCTTCGACATGATCCCGCTGGCGGACGGCAAGGTCCGCGTCGTCGGCGTGCTGTGCACGGAAAGCTGTCCGGTGCTGCACACGCCGCTGCGCCAACTGACCGGCCTGTTTCCCGATCTCGGGCTGGAGGTGGTGGCGATCATCCGCAACGACCGGTCTTTCATCCCCGGCGGCGACGACCAGATGCTGCCCGGCGACGAGGTCTACTTCGCCTGCGACAACCGCCATCTGAACCGCGCCATGGCCGCCTTCGGCCATGAGGAGGTGGAAGCCCGCCGCATCATCATCCTGGGCGGCGGCAACATCGGGCTGTGTCTGGCGGAGGAGCTTGAAGCGAAATACCCTCAGGTCACCGCGCGCATCATCGAGATGAACCGCAGCCGCGCCCAGTTCGTGGCGCAGCGCCTGTCGCGCACCATGGTGCTGCACGGCGACGGGCTCGACCCGGAAATCCTCGAGGAAGCCAACGTCCGCGCCACCGAGACGGTGGTCGCCGTGACCAACGACGACGAGGGCAACATCCTGTCCTCGCTGCTCGCCAAACGGCATGGGGCGAAGCGCGCCATCACGCTGATCAACAAGGCGTCCTACAGCTCGCTGGTGTCGCCGCTGGGAATCGACGCGGTGGTCAGCCCGCGGGCCATCACCGTGTCGAACATCCTCCAGCACGTCCGGCGCGGCCGCATCCGCGCGGTGCACAGCCTGCGCGACGGCTTCGCCGAAGTCATCGAGGCGGAGGCGCTGGAAACCTCCGCGGTGGTGAACACGCCGCTGCGGGAGGTGAAGCTGCCGTCCGGGGTCATCGTCGGCGCCATCGTGCGCGGCGACGAGGTCATCATCCCGCGCCCCGCCACGGTGATCCGCCCGAAGGACCGCGTCATCATCCTCGCCACCACCGGCCAGGTGAAAAAGGTGGAGAAGATGTTCGCCGTCCGGCTTGAATTCTTCTGATCGCCTCCCGTATCGTTTTCGGCACCAACAAAAAGAACATCCATGGCTCGATGGGCATACGTCAACGGCCGTTACCTGCCGCACCGGCAGGCGGCGGTCCATGTGGAAGACCGCGGATTCCAGTTCGCCGACGGCGTCTATGAGGTGGTGACCCTCCTCGACGGACGCTTCGCGGACCTGGACGGCCATATGGAGCGTCTGGGCCGCAGCCTGTCGGAGCTGCGCATGGACTGGCCGGCGGCGCCGCGCGTCGTGACGATGGTCGCCCGCGAACTGGTGCGGCGGAACGGCGTCCGCAACGGTTCGCTCTACATCCAGGTCACCCGCGGCGTCGCTCCGCGCGACTTCAAGTTTCCGGCGGACGTCCCGGCGACCCTGGTGATGACGGTCAAGCGGGTCACCGCCTTTGCAAAGCCGGAGCAGCTCGAGAAGGGTGTGGCCGTCGTCACGGTGCCCGACATCCGCTGGGGTCGGTGCGACATCAAGACGGTCGGTCTCCTCGCCCCGGTGCTGGCCAAGCAGCAGGCCGCCGAATTGGGCGCTTACGAGGCGTGGCTGACCGACCCGGACGGCACGGTGACGGAGGGGTCCTCCTCCAACGCCTGGATCGTCACGCAGGACGGCGTTCTGGTGACCCGCGCCCCGTCGCAGAAGATCCTGAACGGCATCACCCGCCAGTCGCTCCTGCGGTTGGCCGGCGAACGGGGAATCCCAATGGAGGAGCGCAGCTTTACGGTGGAAGAGGCGCTCGCCGCGCGCGAAGCTTTCGTGTCCTCCGCCGGCACCTTCGCGCTGCCGGTGACCCGCATCGACGGGAAGCCGGTGGGCGACGGCAAGCCGGGGCCGATCACCCGGACGCTGCGGCAGGCCTATCTCGATTATGTGGCCGGACGGAAGCCGTCATGAGCGACGCTGCCGCCGTCATCGACCGCCTGCCCGTTCTGCCGCGCGCCGTCCTCTACGACTGGGACAACACGCTGGTGGACAACTGGGGAACCGTGCGCGCCGCGCTGAACCACGCGCTGGTCACCTTCGGCCATCCGGCCTGGACGGAGGAGGAGGCGCGGGCGCGCATCAAGCAGTCGATGCGCGACAGCTTCCCCCGCATCTTCGGGGAGCGCTGGACCGACGCGCGCGACCTCTTCTACGCCTATTTCGAGGCCCATCACCTGGAGCATCTCCGGCCCCTGCCGGGTGCCGAATCCCTGCTGCGCGGCTTTGCGGAGCGTGGAATCTATCAGGCGGTGGTGTCGAACAAGACCGGCCGCTTCCTGCGGGCGGAAGCCGACGCGTTGGGTTGGACCGGCTATTTCGGCCGTCTGGTCGGCGCCCAGGATGCCGAATTCGACAAGCCGCACGGCGCGCCGGTGCTGATGGCTCTGGAGCCGGCGGACATTCCGCCCGGCCCGGACGTCTGGTTCGTGGGGGACGCCGACATCGACATGGAATGTGCCCATGGCGCGGGAATGGTACCGGTGCTAATAGGGGCGGGCGAGGGCAGCGGCTTCACCCGCTTCCCTCCGGCCCACCGGTACGACACGTGCCATGCATTGTGCGGCTTGGTGGGCAGCGGTGGTGACACCATATCGGATGACCAGTAGTCGAGACGGTTGCGACCAACCATACCTTATCGCTGCAGGGGGCGGGCTTCTAACAAGAGGCCCCAAAAAACACTGAAGAAGGGGGCGACATAAAATGTCTGAAAAAAGCCAAAATGTGCAGGACGTGTTCCTCAACCACGTCCGCAAGAACAAGACTCCCGTAACCGTGTTCCTCGTGAACGGTGTTAAACTTCAGGGAATCATCACCTGGTTCGACAACTTCTCGGTACTGCTGCGGCGCGATGCGCATTCGCAGCTCGTCTACAAGCACGCCATCTCCACCGTGATGCCCGCGCATCCAATCCAACTCTTCGAGCCGCCCAAGGAAGGTGAAAACGTCTGATTTTTCGACCAATGGCAATGGCCGGACGCCTGATGCCTCCGGCCGCGCCATCGTGGTCCACCCCGTCCTCCGCAATGAGGCGGACGGGGTCCTGCGCCATCCCGAATCCTGCCTGGACGAGGCGGTGGGCCTTGCCCGCGCCATCGATCTGGAGGTCGTGCACGCCGAATGCGCGCGGGTGAACCGCCCGCAGCCTTCGATCCTTCTGGGGTCGGGGACGGTGGAGCATTTCGCCCAGATCGTGGAGGAGACGGAGGCATCCCTCGTCATCCTCGACCACGCGCTGTCGCCGGTGCAGCAGCGCAATCTGGAAAAGGCCCTGAAGGTCAAGGTTATCGACCGCACCGGTCTGATCCTGGAAATCTTCGGCGCCCGCGCCCGCACGCGCGAAGGCATGCTCCAGGTCGAACTGGCCGCCCTGACCTACCAGAAATCGCGCCTCGTCCGCTCCTGGACCCACCTGGAACGCCAGCGCGGCGGCTTCGGCTTCCTCGGCGGTCCCGGCGAATCCCAGCTTGAGATGGACCGCCGGTTGATCGGCGACCGCATCGTCAAGATCAAGAAGGAGCTGGAGGAGGTCCGCCGGACCCGTGGTCTGCACCGCAAGGCCCGCGCCAAGGTGCCGTACCCCGTGGTGGCGCTGGTCGGCTACACCAACGCCGGCAAGTCGACGCTGTTCAACCGGCTGGCCAACGCCGACGTCTTCGCCAAGGACCTGCTGTTCGCCACGCTGGACCCGACGATGCGTCAGGTGACCCTGCCGTCCGGGCGCAAGGTGATCCTGTCGGACACGGTGGGCTTCATCTCCGACCTGCCGCACGGCCTCGTCGCCGCCTTCCGCGCCACGCTGGAGGAGGTCGACGCCGCCGACATCATCCTGCACGTCCGCGACGTGTCCCATCAGGACAGCGAGGCCCAGAAGGCCGACGTGCACGAGGTCATGAGCGACATGGGCATCGACCCGGAGGCCGACGACCGGGTGATCGAGGTGCTGAACAAGATCGACGCGCTGGACGAGGAGTCCCGCGAGGCGATCCTGGCCCAGACGGCCCGCAACCCGCGCGCGGTCGCGGTGTCCGCCCTGTCGGGGGCGGGGATCGCCGATCTTGATCGGCTGCTCGACCAGCGGATGAACGCCCACCGCCATGTGGTGGACCTCTCCGTCGAACTGGGGGATGGGGCGGCGCTCGCGTGGCTCTATGAAAAAGGTGAGGTGCTGGATCGGCGCGACGACGAGGCCCAAGCCCACATCCAGGTGGCCATCGACCCGGCGGATCTGGCCCGTTTCGAGAAACGGTTCGTGCACGGCTGATCTTTCGCCATAGAGGCATCGGGCGCGTCATAATTCGTTCGTGCACGTGCGACGACATGACGCGCCCGATTTCAGACCCGGCCTACGACGTCCGAGGTGTAGCCTTTTCCCAACGCGCCCCCGATATTCGAGACGGGGAGCCGATGGGTTATCCCCGGGAGGAGGCCCGCCTATGCGTTTGCAGACCGATCCAACACACTTTTCGATCACCGCCTTCCTGGCCGATCAGGTGACCCTGGTCGCCCGGCAGGAGCAGTTGTCGCCCGGTGCCGCGGTGCTGCGCATCCAGGAACTGTCGCGCGACAACGCTGGCCGCGCCCGTCTTCTGGAAATCATCAGTGACGCCTGGCGCAAGGAAACCAACCCGACCGAAAGCGGAAAGATCGCCGCCCTGCGGTCCGAACTGGCCGCCTGGGCGCTGCACGCTACCCCCAGCGACAGCCTGCCGCGCTCCTGACTGGGCGGGGAGGGTGCCGGGACGAAGATTTGTCCGTGGCTATGCAGCGGGCAGGGCGCCATAATGTGTGCTCGGCCCGCTTTCTCTTTCGTCCGGATTCCCTTGCGCGTCCCGCTCGTTCTTCTGCCCTTGGCGCTTTTGGCCTTTGCGGGCACCGCCGCCGCCGAACGGGTGCTGCCGCCGGGATTCGTCGAAGAGCCGCCGGTCGCGCCGGAAGATCCTCTGCCTCCTGAGCCCGCGGAGTTTCCCCCCGCCCCGTTCAGCCCGCTGGTCGTGGCACCGGACCCGAAGGAATTGCTGAAGGCCTGCAAGGAAGCCACCTTCACCGACTGTTTCCGCCTGTGGCGTCCGCCCCCGCCGCCGCCCAAGGACGAGACGCGGGAAGCGCGCGACGTGCCGCAGTCCCCGCCCGACCCGAACGCCCCGCGCAAGCCGCCGGAGCCCGGTCCGCTGACCGGCACGCCGCCCGCTCCGAACCCGGAGGCCGATCAAGCCACCTATGACGCGCTGGTCAAAGCGTTGAAAGACAGTGGTTTGGACGGCAAAGTCATGCTGCCGGAACCGCCGAAGGATGGCGGAACCGTCTTGAGACTCGACCCCCGATCCAACAAAACGGCACCGAAACCGTGACGAATTTTCCGATTCCCGACGTCGACCGCGTCTCCGCGATCATCCGCGAGGTCGCGGAGAGCGAGATCCTTCCCTATTTCCGCGATCTGGCGAACGCCGGCATTCGCGAGAAGACCGGACCCGCGGATCTCGTGACCCTGGCCGACGAAGCGGGCGAACGCGCCTTGACGCCGCGCCTGCTGGACCTGCTTCCCGGCAGCACGGTGGTGGGCGAGGAGGCTGTCTCCGAGGACAAGTCCCTGCTCGACCGCATCCACGGCGACGCGCCGGTCTGGATCATCGACCCGATCGACGGCACCCTGAACTTCGCGAACGGCCGTCCGCTGTTCGCGGTGATCATCGCCCTGGCCTGCCGCGGCGAGACGCTGGCCGGCTGGATCTACGACCCCTGCGACGGGCGCATCGCCACGGCGGTGAAAGGGCAGGGCGCTTACCTGAACGGCCAGCGCGTCACGGTCGCCCCGGCGGTCCCCCTTCCTGAAATGACCGGAGCCCTGTCGACTCGCTTCTGCGCCGAGGAACTGGGGCGCCAGCTGGACGAGCGCGGCCGCTCGCTCGGTCCGCGCGTCTGCCTGTCCAGCGCCGCGCAGGAATATCTGCGCCTGCTCGACGGCCGGGCGCATTTCTCGATGTACCACCGCCTGATGCCATGGGATCACGCGGCGGGCGTTCTGCTCCACGCGGAGGCCGGCGGCTACAGCGCGCTGTTCGATGGCTCGCCCTATCGTCCGACCGTCCTCAACGGTGGGGTGATGCTGACCCCCGACCGTGCGAGTTGGGAAGCGATGCACCGGCATCTGTTCGGTTAAGGCAGGGACGCACCGGACTACCGCAGACGTCCTCCGGCGGGGACCGGATTCGGCGGGAACTCCGCGAGCAAGGCGGCCTTATAGTGCCAGGATGCCGGAAACGGCCGCCGTGAGCCTTGCGGAGCGCCCGATCATGAAGGCCATTGCCCTGAAGCGCATGCTGTTGGTGGCGTCATTGCTGGCGCCCACAGCCTGCGCGGAGCGGATCGCCGACTGTCAGCCCACAGGCGGGACGGCGTTATTCGCCGCCGGGGTGGTGCGATGCTCCACAGACGCCGACACCGCGGATGTCGCATTGGAGCATGAGGAGGTTCGCGCGATCGACGCCGATCCAGTGCTCAGCGTGGCGCCGCCGCAGCGTCGAAAGGCACGGCCGGGCATACACGCGCAATCCACGGAGTGACCGGTACCTCGGTCCTTCGGAACCCGCCATCGCCAATGTGTGTTGGATCAACACAACAACGGCGGGTGATCCATGCAAACGGCCAACATCCATGATCCCTTGAGCATCGAGAACGTCTATCCACGAAGCGCCTTCGACAACGACGCGCGGCAGAACGCGCGGGACAAGGAGGCGGTGGAGCATGGGGTGATGATCCTGTCGATGCCGGACGCCGAAGGAAATTTCTCGCTGAAACCTTTCCAACGCCATGTCGGCGAGCCGGACGCGGCGACCCATTCGATTTTTCTGTCGCCGACGCTGGAAAGCTCCGAGTATGGAGCGCTCATTCCGAGCGACATCGGCTATGACGGGCCGATCGAACCGGCAGAGGCCCCCAGAACCTCCGGCGATCCTTACCGGTCCTTCGTCGAATCACTGATCCAGGCTGCCCGTGACGCGGATTTCCCACCGCCGCCGCCGGCCGAGAGTTTGAAGGGATTTCGTGGCGGCTGAAGCCGCGACACGGAGGGCGGCGGTTTGCTCGCCCTCCCCACCACTCCATGGCTGTATTTTCCATAATCTTGCTTATGAGATAAAGGCGCCCCGGTGGGGCGTGATTCCTTTTCTCATGGCATTGGGTCGGCTAAGGTCCCCATCCTGACCCGTTCCGCTGCCGAAGAAGATTCTCCCATGGCCCGCAACATCGACCGCCTGATCGACGTCATGGCCCGCCTGCGCGACCCCAACGGCGGATGCCCGTGGGACCTGGAGCAGACATACGCCACCATCGCGCCGCACACGATCGAGGAAGCCTACGAGGTGGCCGACGCCATCGAGAAAGGCGACATGCCGGCGCTGCGCGAGGAGTTGGGCGATCTGCTCTTCCAGGTGGTGTATTACAGCCAGATGGCCCGCGAGGAGACCCTGTTCGACTTCGACGAGGTCGCCGGCGTCATCGCCGACAAGATGATCCGCCGCCACCCCCACGTCTTCGGCGCCGAGGAGGTCAAGGGCGCGGACATGCAGACTTCACGCTGGGAGGACCACAAAGCCGCCGAGCGCGCCGCCAAGGCCGCCGAGGAAGGCCGCGCCCCGTCCGCCCTGGAGGGCGTCATTGCCGGCCTGCCCGCCCTCACCCGTGCCCTGAAGCTGCAGAACCGCGCCGCCCGCGTCGGCTTCGATTGGACCGACGCGCGGGACATCCTCGACAAGATCGAGGAGGAGGTCCGCGAATTGCGGCATGAGATGGACAGCGGCTCCGCCCCGGACCGGGTGGCCGACGAGTTGGGCGATCTTCTCTTCGCGCTGGTCAACCTCGCCCGCCGCCTGAAAGTCGAACCGGAATCGGCGCTGCGCGGCACCAACGCCAAGTTCGAACGCCGCTTCCACCGCATCGAGGCCCTGCTGTCCGAACAAGGCCGCACGCCCAAGGAGGCGACGCTGGAGGAGATGGAGGCCTTCTGGCAGCAGGCCAAGCGCGAGGAACGCGGCGAGTCCTAACCCGCCCTCACCGCGCCGCGCTGGTCTCCAACAGCGCCAGCAGGCCGGCCAGCAGATCGGTCGGCCGCGGCGGACAGCCGGGAATGCGCAGGTCGACCGGAAGCACCTCCTCCACCGGGCCGACGCAGGCGTAGCCGCCGGCGAACAGCCCACCGCTGACCGCGCAGTCGCCGCAGGCCACCAGCCATTTCGGGCCGGGTGTGGCGTCCCACGTGCGAACCAGCGCCTCGCGCATGTTGCGGGCGACCGGGCCGGTGACCAGCAGGACGTCGGCATGCCGCGGCGAGGCGACGAAGCGGATGCCGAAGCGCTCCAGATCGTAGATCGGGTTGTTCAGCGCGTGGATTTCCAGCTCACAGCCGTTGCAGGACCCCGCATCGACCTCACGGATCGACAGGCTGCGGCCAAGCCGCGCCTTGGCGGCCTTGTCCAGCTTTCCGGCCAGCTCCGCCAAAGCCGGATCGGCGGGGGCCGGAGCGGCTTCGGTGACCGGGCCGCCGGTCAGGGAGGTCAGGATGTGCTTCAGCATCGGCGGCCTCCTTACAGGTCGTGTCCCGCATAGGAACAGTTGAACGACTTGTTGCACAGCGGGAAGTCGGCGACGATGTTGCCCCCGATGGCCGCCTCCAGCAGCGGCCACTGGAACCAGGACGGATCGCGCGGGTGGCAGCGGGCGACGACGCCCTCCCCGTCCAGCCGCACCCAGGTCATGATCTCGCCGCGGAAGGATTCGACCAGGGCCATGCCCTCCCCGCCCCGGCCGGCCTCCAGCGCGACCGACGGATGGTCGAGGCCGCGCGAGATCGCCGGCAGGCGGGCCACGATCTGCTCGATCAGGGACAAGGATTGCTCCACCTCGCGGATGCGGAGCCAGACGCGGGCGTTCACGTCGCCCTCGGTCAGCACCGGCACCTCGAAGGTGAGTTCGTCATAGGGCGCGTAGCCGGGGCTCCGGCGGGCGTCCTGGTCGCGGCCGGAGGCCCGCCCGACATGGCCGCCGGCGCCGAAGCGGGTGACCAGCTCCGTGGACACGAACCCGGTGGTGACCGTGCGGTCCTGCAAGGACGCCTTACCGTCATAGATGGCGACCAGCGGCGGAAAGCGTTTGCGCAGCTCCGCCACCAACTCCAGCAGCAGGCCCGCGCCGCGCTCCGGCAAATCGGTGGCGACGCCGCCGGGGATCACCCGGTCCATCATCAGGCGGTGCCCGAAACAGGAGTCCGCCGTGCGCAGCACGCGCTCCCGCAGCTGGCTGGTCTGAGCCAGCATGAAGGCGAAGGCGGCGTCGTTGCAGATGGCCCCGATGTCGCCAAGATGGTTGGCGATCCGCTCCAACTCCGCCATCAGGGCGCGCAGCCACACCGCTCGCGCCGGCACCTCGATGCCGAGCGCAGCCTCGACCGCGCGGGCGAAGGCGAGGCTGTGCGCCACCGTCGAGTCGCCGGAGACGCGGGCGGCCAGCCTCGCCGCTTCCGCCACCGGCTTGCCCTGCATCAGCCCCTCGACGCCCCGGTGGACGTAGCCGAGCCGCTCCTCCAGCCGGACGACGGTCTCGCCGTTGGCAGTGAAGCGGAAATGGCCGGGCTCGATGATACCGGCATGGACGGGACCGACCGGAATCTGGTGCAGCCCTTCGCCCTCCACCGGCAGGAAGGTGTAGGGGCCGGGGTTGGGCGCCGGTGCCGCCGGCTGTTCGGACAGGGGACGGCGCACGTCCCAGGCGTCGTGGTCCAGCCAGGGGCGCGGGTCGGTCGTGCGCTCCGCCGTCAGGCCGTAGAGGTCGTGGGCGGTGCGCTCCAGCCGGTTGGCGGCGGGACGCACGGCGCTCAGGCTGGGGAAGCGGCTCTGCGGGCAGTCGAGGCTGACCACCGCGACGTCGCCGGAGAAATCCTCGCGGAAGGCGGCGTGGACCGCCTTCGGCTCCCCCCAGAGGCCGAGCAGGCTCCAGGCGTTGCCGGCCAATCCCTCGATCAGGCGCAGCCAGCCGTCGCGGCCCAGCCGGTAGCGCGGCCAGGGCCGGTGCCCCTCGACCGGTGAGCCGATGCGGTTCAACAGACCGAACAGCGGTTCTTCCCCGTACATGCCGCCTCCCCTACCCCAGCAGAGCCGCGACGGTCTGGAACCACGCGACCAGTGGCCCCGGCAGCCAGACCCCCGCCACCAGAACCAGCGCCAGATGCGCGTAGAGCGGAATCAACGTCCCCTGCACTGGCACCGACGCCACCGGGACGCCGCTGCCCTCCACCGTGCCGGGGGCTCCGAAGCACAATTGCTGGACCCGCAGCACCAGCGCCCCGAAGGCGACCAGGATGCCGAGCACCAGCGGCAGAGCCAGCAGCGGCTCCCGCGCGAAGGTGCTGGTGACCAGCAGGAACTCGCTCATGAAGACGCCGAAGGGTGGCAGACCGGCGATGGCCACCACCCCGGCCAGCAGGCCCCAGCCGAGCGCCGGATGGCTGACCGTCAGACCGGAAATCCGCTCGATCCGCTGCGTGCCCGTCACCTGCACGGCGTGGCCGACCGCATAGAAGATCGCCGACTTGGTCAGGCTGTGCATCGCCATGTGCAGCAGCCCCGCGAAGTTGGCGAGCGGTCCGCCCATGCCGAAGGCGAAGGTGATGATGCCCATATGCTCTATGGAGCTGTAGGCGAAGAAGCGCTTCACGTCGCGCCGCCGGTAGAGCATCAGCCCGGCCAGCAGCAGCGAGGCCAGCCCCATGGCGATCATCAGCGGCCCCGGCGCGATGGCCTGCCCGTTCGCCGCCAGCAGCATCTTGAAGCGCAGCACGGCGTAGAGCGCCACGTTGAGCAGCAGACCGGACAGCACGGCGGAAATCGGCGTCGGCCCCTCCGCGTGGGCATCGGGCAACCAAGCGTGCAGCGGCGCCAGCCCGACCTTGGTGCCGTAGCCGATCAGCAGGAAAACGAAGGCGAGATTGAGGATCGCCGGGCTGATCTTGGCGACGTGGCCCATCAGCTCCGTCCAGGTCATCGCCGCCATGCCCGGCCCCATCACCGGCTGGGCGGCCATGTACATCAGGATGGTGCCGAACAGGGCGAGCGCAATGCCGACGCCGCACAGGATGAAATACTTCCAGGCGGCTTCGATGCTGGCCGCGGTGCGGTACAGGCTGACCATCAGGACGGTGGTCAGCGTCGCCCCCTCCACCGCCACCCACATGACGCCCAGATTGTTGGCCGACAGGGCCAGCAGCATGGTGAACATGAAGGCTTGGTACATGGCATGGTAGAAGCGCAGCTTGCGCTCGTCCAACTTCCCCACCGCGATCTCGTGCGCGATGTAGCCGGCGGAGAACACGCTGGTGGTCAGCCCGACGAAGGCGGTGAGGGCGATCAGGTAGATGTTGAAGGCATCCACCACGAACAACGCGGTGCTCAACGGCTCCTGCCCGAACAGGACCAGGGACGCGAGCAGCGTGGCGGCGGAGAAGCCGATGTTCAGCCGCGCGCCCAGCCGGTGGCCGGGAATCAGGGCGAGGACGGCGGCGCCGATCAGCGGGGTGGTGACGATGACGGCGGCGGCGCTCAATCGCTTTCCCCCCGGAAGCTCTCGATCTTCTGCATGTCGAGCGTGTCGAACCGCTCGCGGATGTGGAACAGGAAGATGCCGAAGATGATGAAGGCGACCATGACGGAGAAGGCCACCGACATCTCGACGACCAGCGGCATGCCGGCGACCCCGACCGCCGCCAGGATCAGCCCGTTCTCGATGGACATGAAGCCGACCACCTGGCTGACCGCGTTGCGCCGGGAGATCATCATCAGCAGGCCGAGCAGGACGACCGACAGCGACAGCGCCAGATTCTCGCGGGTCAGGGCGGTGGCGTCGGCGGTCACCGGCAGAACCAGCAGGATCGACAGGGTGACCAGCGACACGCCCGCCACCATGGTCAGCCCGATGCCCAGCGCCGGTTCGATGCTGCGGTGGATCTTCATCTTCACGATGATGCGGTGCAGCGCCACCGGGATCAGGATGGCCTTGAGGACCAGGGTCAGCAGCGCAGTGATGTAGAGGTGCGGCTCCCCGTGGGAATAGGCCTGCCACGCCGCCGTCGCGGTCAGGGCGAGCGCCTGCATCGTGAAGACGTTGAGCAGGGAGAACAGACGCCGCTGATAGAGCAGGGCGAAGCTCATCAGCAGGACGACGGCCCCCAGCATGTGCGCAGCGTCATAACCTAGGTCGCTCACCTCACACCCCCCGCGACACGTAGAGGAAGATCGCGCCGAGCAGGCTCAGCAGCAGGGCGCCGCCGAGGAACTCGCCGACCCGGAAGACGCGCATCTTGGCGATGGAGGTCTCGAACAGCGCCAGCAAAACCCCGCCGAAGGCGAGCTTCGTCACGAAGACCAACACGCCCCCCAACGCCGCCATAACGCCTGATCCGGCGGTCGCCATGCCCCAGGGCGCGAAGACGCAGGCGATCAGCGCCATGTAGAGCAGCAGCTTGAGCATGCTCGCCGCCTCGACCAGGGCGAGGTGACGGCCGGAATATTCCAGCACCATGGCTTCGTGCACCATGGTCAGCTCCAGGTGCGTGGCCGGGTTGTCGATCGGAATGCGCGCGTTCTCGGCGATCGCCACCATGACCAGCGCGATCAGCGCGAGCGCGAGGGAAATGCGCAGCCCCACCGCGCCGGACATCATGAAATCGGCGATCTCGGCGAGCGAGGTACTGCGGACCAGGATCGCCACCGAGAAGACGATCATCAGCATGGCCGGTTCGGCGAGCGCCGCGATCATCATCTCGCGCGACGAGCCGATGCCGCCGAAACTCGTCCCCGTGTCCATCCCGGCGAGCGCCAGGAAGAATCGCGCGGAGCCGAGCAGAGCGATCAGCGCGATCAGGTCCGCCGTGGGGGCGAGCGCCAGTTGCGTGGTGAAGACCGGGACCAGCCCGGCGGCCAGCCAGATCGCCGTGAACATCATATAGGGCACGGAGCGGAACAGCCAGGAGGCGTTGCGGGCCAGCACCACCTCCTTGCGCAGCAGCCGCAGCAGATCGCGGTAGGGCTGGAGCACGGACGGCCCCCGCCGCCCGACCAGCCGAGCCTTCACCAGCCGCACCCAGCCGGTCAGCAGTGGCGCCAGGGCCAGCACCAGCACCATCTGCAGGATCTGATAGAGGGTGGCGAGCAGCAGCGTCATCGTTGCGTCACCGCCACCATCACCAGCAGCACGACCAGCGCCAGGAACATCAGGGTCAGGTAACGGCGGATGGTCATGAACTGCAACCGGTTGGCCCGGTCGGCCAGCCAAGTCACCGCGCGGGACAACGGCTCCACCACCACGAGCCAGGCCGGGTCGGTCCAGGTCACCGACAGGCGCGCGGGGCGCGTGTCGCCCGGTGCCGGCATCTCCACATGGTCGCGGGCGCGGAACACCGTGCTGCCGAAGGCGCGGCGGATCGGTTGGCCGAAGCTGGAGGCCGTGTATTGCGTGACCGCCGCCGGGTCCGGCCCGTCGAAGCCGCAGCCCCAGGGAATCGACCAGCGCACGCGGTCGCTCGCCTTGCGGTGGATGCCCAGCACCAGCACGACCGACAGCAGCGCGATCACCACCAGCATGATCAGGCCGTTGTAGGAGTTGCCGATTGCCGAGGTCGGGGCCAGCCAGAACCAGGGCTGGTAGGCGCGGCCGTCGAACGGCCCGGCCTCCACCAGCAGGCGCAGCGCCGGCTCGAATAGGCGGATCAGCGGGGTCGGCAGAACGCCGAGAACGACGCAGAGCACCGCCGGAACCGCCATGCCCAGCCGCATCGCCCGCCCAACCTCCACCGCTTCCGCGGCGGCGCGCGACCGTGGGCGGCCCAGGAAGGCGATGCCGTAGAGCCGGACGAAGCAGGCGGCGGCGAGCGCGGTGGCGAGCGCCAGGGCGGCGCCGACCACGGCGATCTCGATCTTTAGCGACCATTCCGACAAAGCCGGGGCGTTCAGGATGGCCTGGAACAGCAGCCACTCCCCGACGAAGCCGTTCAGCGGCGGCAGGGCCGAAATCGCCGCGGCGCCGATCAGGGCGAGGACGGCGGTGGTCGGCATCCGGTGGATCAGCCCGCCCAGCCGGTTCAGGTCGCGCGATCCCGTGGCGGTCAGCATGGCGCCCGCCGCGAAGAACAGCAGGCTCTTGAACAGGGAATGGTTGACCACATGCAGCAGCGCCGCCGCCAGGGCGAGTGCCGCGATCACCGGCGTGTGGGCGGCCTTGAAGACCAGCGCCAGCCCCAGCGCGATGACGATGGCCCCGATGTTCTCCACCGTCGAATAGGCAAGCAGCCGCTTCACGTCGTCCTGCATCAGCGCGTAGAGCACGCCCATCACGGCGGTCAGCGCGCCGAATCCCATGGTCACGCCGCCCCACCACCAGTCCGGCTCGCCCAGCAGGTCGAACAGCACGCGGATCATCGCGTAGACGGCGACCTTGGTCATCACGCCGGACATCAGGGCCGACACGTGGCTGGGTGCGGCCGGATGGGCCAGCGGCAGCCAGACATGCAGCGGCACCAGCCCGGCCTTCGATCCCGCCCCCAGCAGGATCAGCACCACGACCAGCGCCGCGGCCCCCGCCTCCGGCGCGTGGGCGCGCATGGCGGCGAAGCTGTAATCGCCGTGCGCCGTCGCCAGCACCCCGAAGGCCAGCAGCAGGCAGGCCGTCCCGAAGCTTGCCATGATGATGTAGAGGCGCGCCGCCTTCGGCGTTTCCGGCTCCCGGTGGGTGGACAGAACCAGCAGCCAGGAGGCCAGCGACATGAACTCCCAGGACAGCAGGAAGGTGAAGGCGTCGGCGGCGATCAGCACCATGTTCATGCCCGCCAGGAACAGCGGGTAGAGCGGCAGGACCGGGCCGTCCTGAGAGGCGCCGTGGGAATCGTGATGCGCCCGCTCGTACCCCCAGCCGAACAGGCTGGCGGTGATGCCGCCCAGATTGACGACGATCAGGAAGACGGCGGACAGCGCGTCGGCGCGCAGATGGGCTTGAATCCAGGGCAATCCAACCGGCAGGACCAGCGCCGCGTCCGGACCGCCCCCGGCCAGCCCGACCGCCGCCCACAGCGCGATCAGCGCGCAGGCCCCCGCCGTTCCGCCATAGACCACGGTGGACGCCTGCGGCAGCCGCTTCGCCGCGGCCCCGGCGACGGCCACAGCGAACAGAAAGGCGATTGCCGAAACGACCAGTCCCAAGGTTGCGAATCCGTTTGGATTAGGCCCACAATCAGTAAGGATGTTTCTCCCAACGAACGCAAGGGGAAAAACTCTGTCGCATTCATCTCGCGGATGCGCGTGCTTTGGGCGCCACGCGCACAGAAAAAAGGCGGCTCACCAAATGGGGAGCCGCCGAAGTCTGTTCGGGAGGAAACGCAACCAAGTTGCAGGGGAAGATATGCGCCCGTTAAGGTTAACGGCGCGTAAAGGGCGCGGGGTTTTTCTTTGACTATACTTTTTCGCAAGGGCCGGGCTGCGGATTCGCGCGTCCGATCCGGACCGGTCTCCCCACCCTCTCCCAGATCGGCACTGGCCGGGCAGGGCCGCTTCGCGCTATAGGAGGCCCCCTTCCCTTTCACCAGTAACCGGTCCTCCATGCCGTCCACGTCCATCAGCCAACGCATCGCCGACGAGCTTTCGGTCCGCGAATCCCAGGTCGCCTCGGCCGTCAAGCTGCTCGACGAAGGATCGACCGTCCCCTTCATCGCCCGTTACCGCAAGGAGGCCACGGGGGGGCTCGACGACACGCAGCTGCGCACGCTGGAGGAACGGCTGTCCTACCTGCGCGAGCTTGAGGACCGGCGCGAGGCGATCCTGTCCTCCGTCCGCGAGCAGGACAAGCTGACGCCGGAGCTGGAACGGCAGATCCGTCAGGCCGACACCAAGACGCGCCTGGAAGACCTCTACCTGCCCTACAAGCCGAAGCGCCGCACCAAGGCGCAGATCGCCCGCGAGGCGGGGCTGGAGCCGCTGGCCGACCGGCTGCTCGCCGATCCGTCCCGCCAGCCTGACGCCGAGGCCGCCGGCTTCGTCAGCGCCGACAAGGGGGTGGCCGACGTCAAGGCGGCGCTGGACGGCGCCCGCCACATCCTGGTCGAGCGCTTTGGCGAGGACGCTGAACTGGTCGGCCGGCTGCGCGCCGCCATGGCCGACAAGGGCGTGGTGACCTCAAAGGTGATCGAGGAGAAGCGGGCCGAGGGCGCCAAGTTCTCCGACTATTTCGAGTTCGACGAACCCTGGGCGAAGGTGCCCTCGCACCGGGCGCTGGCGCTGTTCCGCGGCCGGACGCAGGGCGTGCTGGACATCCGCCTGGACCTGCCCGTCGAGGAAGGCCAACCCCACCCGGCAGAGCGCACCATCGCCGCCCACACCGGCATCCGCGACCAAGGCCGCCCGGCCGACAAGTGGCTGTCCGACGTGGTGCGCTGGACCTGGAAGCTGAAGATCGGCCCGCATGTCGAGACCGACCTGATGGGCGACCTGCGGGAGCGCGCGGAGGACGAGGCGATCCGCGTCTTCGCCCGCAACCTGCACGACCTGCTGCTGGCCGCCCCCGCCGGCCCGCGTACGACCATCGGCCTCGACCCCGGCATCCGCACCGGCGTGAAGGTCGCCGTGGTCGACGCCACGGGCAAGCTGGTCGACACCGCCACCGTCTACCCGCACCAGCCGAGGAACGACTGGGACGGCTCGATCGCCGCCATCGCCGCCCTGGCGGTGCGCCACAAGGCGGAGCTGATCTCCATCGGCAACGGCACGGCGAGCCGTGAGACGGACAAGCTGGTCGCCGACCTGTTCAAGCGCCATCCGGAGCTGAAACTGACCAAGCTGGTGGTCAGCGAGGCCGGCGCGTCGGTCTACTCCGCTTCCGAAACCGCGGCGGCGGAGTTCCCGAAGCTGGATGTCAGCCTGCGCGGCGCCGTCTCCATCGCCCGTCGTCTTCAGGACCCGCTGGCCGAGCTGGTGAAGATCGAGCCGAAGTCCATCGGTGTCGGCCAGTACCAGCACGACGTGTCCGGCGGCAAGCTCGCCCGTTCGCTGGACGCGGTTGTGGAGGATTGCGTGAACGCGGTGGGCGTGGACCTGAACATGGCGTCCGTCCCGCTGCTCACCCGCGTGTCCGGCCTGAACGAGACGATTGCCCGCAACATCGTGGAGCACCGCGACCGCAACGGCGCCTTCCGCTCGCGCAAGCAGTTGCTGGACGTGGCGCGCCTCGGCCCGAAGACCTTCGAGCAGGCCGCCGGCTTCTTGCGCATCCGCGAGGGCGACAACCCGCTGGACAGCTCAGCCGTCCACCCCGAAGCCTACCCGCTGGTCGAGCGCATCCTGAAGAAGACCGGCAAGGATCTGGGCAGCGTCATCGGCGACGCCCGCTTCCTGCGCGCGCTGAACGCCGAGGACTTCACCGACGAGCGGTTCGGCGTTCCGACCATCGAGGACATCCTGAAGGAACTTGAGAAGCCGGGCCGCGACCCGCGTCCGGAATTCAAGACCGCCACCTTCCAGGAGGGGGTCGAGGAGCTGAAGGACCTCCAGACCGGCATGGTTCTGGAAGGGGTGGTGACCAACGTCACCGCCTTCGGCGCCTTCGTGGACATCGGCGTGCACCAGGATGGTCTGGTCCACATCTCGCAGCTTTCCACCAGCTTCGTGAAGGACCCGCACACCGTCGTGAAGGCCGGCGACATCGTGAAGGTCAAGGTGATGGAGGTCGACATCCCGCGCAAGCGCATCGGCCTGACCATGCGCCTGACCGACGACGCCCCGCGCCTGGAGAAGGGTCAAGGCCGGGGAGAGGGCCAGCGGGGAGACAACCAGCGTGGCGATGACAGGCGCCGGGACGACCGCCGCGGCCCGCCGCCCGGCAAGGGCGGCCCCGCTCCGAAGCCGGCCCCCAAACCCGCCAAGGCCCCGGAGCCGATCAACAACGCCTTCGCCGAAGCCTTCGCACGGGCGCAGGCCGGAAAGAAGCGGTAACGGCTCCGCACACGTGGGGCGGGTATCGGACACACTCCGGTACTCTCCCCATGGACGGTTCGTGCGCCAAAGGCTAGTGTGCACCGACGCCAACCGCACATGCACCCATGCTCACCTCGGCAACCCGAATCGTCGGCCTGTACACGGGCCTCGCCACCGCGTGGGTGGTGGGGTCCGACCGCGTTCTGGACGCCGCCGGGCTGGGCGAAGTGGTCCTGATCCAGAACGTCAAGGGCACGGCCTTCGTCCTGTTCACCGCCCTGGCCCTGTGGGGCTTCCTGCGCCAGGAATTCCAGCGCCGCACCCGGTCGGAGGATGCGCTGCGCTCCACATTGGAGCGGTTGGCCCAATCGGAAGCCGATCTCCGCTCGGTCATCGAGAAGCTGCCGGACGCTTTCTTCCGCACGGACCTGGACGGTCGGGTCAGCATGGCCTCGCCCCAGTTCGCGCGGGAGTTCGGGCTGACTCCCGAGACGGTGATCGGTACCCGCATCGCCGACCATTACGTGGAGGAGGACGGGCGCGCCAAGTTCCTTACGGCTCTGGAGGAATCAGGCGGCGAGGTCCGCGACCACCGCATGCCGATGCGGCGGCAGGACGGCACCACCTTCTGGATTTCAGCGAACGCCTACATCCGCCGCGATCCCGCCGGACGGCCTATCGGGGTCGAGGGGATCGCCCGCAACACCACAGCTCAGCACCATCTGGAGGAGCGGTTGCGCTACCTCGCCGGGCACGACGCGCTGACCGGACTGTGCAACCGCATCCGTTTCGAAGACCGGCTGGAACACGCCATCGCCCGCGCCAGGCGCGAGGACAAGAGCTTCGCCCTGCTTTTCCTCGACCTCGACGGGTTCAAGGAGGTCAACGATACCCACGGGCACCAGAAGGGCGATGAGGTGCTGGTGATCACCGCGCAACGCCTGTCCGGCGCCCTGCGCAACAGCGACACCACCGCCCGCATCGGCGGCGACGAATTCGCCGTTCTGCTGGAAGGGGACATTTCCGTCGAAAACGCCCGGGCCGTGGCGGAAAAGGTCATTGACTCCATCGACCGGCCCATTGCCGGCCTGGACCTGTCGGTGTCGGCCAGCGTGGGCATGGCCTTCTTTCCGTCGGACGGCGCCGATGCCGGCGTTCTGTTGCGCTGCGCCGATCAGGCCATGTACCGCGCCAAGCGCCTGGGAAAAAATCGGCTGGAGCTGGGCACCGCCTGACCCGGACGGGTGGGAACGGAGAGCTTCAGCCTGGTTTGGCGACATCCATCACCAGCCGAATGCCCAGCGCCCCGATGACCGTGGCGGCCAACCGGTCGATCCACGCCTTGGACCGCAGATAGACGGCACGCGGCCGGCCGGCGGAAAAAGCCACGGCGACGATGGCGTACCAGCCGGTCTCGACCAGAAACACGGCGGGCGGCAGGGCCAGCAGAATCCAAGTCGGCGGGGATGCCGGCAGAAGGGCGGCGAAGATGCTGGCGTAGACGATGGCGGTCTTCGGGTTGCTGATCTGCGTCGTCAGACCGATGCCAAAGGAGCGCAAGGTGCCGCGAGAATTGGCGGTCCCATCCGGAACGCGTATCGGCTCCGCCGCGCCCTGCCAGATCCGCACCGCCAGATGAACGAGATAAAGGCCGCCCGCGACTTTCAGGATCAGATGGAGCCACCCGACCTGGATCAGCAGGGCGTGCAGACCGAGGAGGGCCAAGGTGGCGAAGACCACGCCGCCGATGCCCATGCCAAAGGCGGCGGCAAGCCCGGCGCGACGCGACACGGCGATGGAAGTGCGGGCCACCAGGACGAAGCTGGGGCCGGGGCTGATGGCGCCGATGGCCAGGGCGCCGAGAACGCTCAACAGGGAAAGAACGGACCCATCCATGGCTGCGGCTCCGCCGATCGGGAAAGCCGCAGTTTATGGATGGCGAACGGGATCGTCAGCCGGCAAAATGGTCGCGGCGCCCTGCCCGCTCATTCCGCGGCCATCAGAAAGCTCGTGCCATGATGGGTGCGCGGGGGCATGTCAGGGAGGCCGATCGTCCGCCCGACCTCCTCGGTCGTCGGCCGGCGCCGGTAGGTCTCCACATAGCGGTCGAGGGCGGCGAGGCATTCGGCGATCGAACCGGAACCGACCGCCCGGCAGTCCTCGAAGGCGTGCGGGTCGGGGCGGAACCAGTGGGTGATGTAGCCGTCCTCGGTTCCGTTCAGGGTGAGCGTCAGGGCAAAGCGTCCCTCATGCCCGATCCGGGCGTGGGCCGCGCGCAGCCGGGACTGGACCTCTTCGATGGTCATGGCGCGTGCTTCCTTCTTAATCATCAGGCGGCCTTTCGATCACGCGGCGTTGCGGAGCAGCCCGTCTTCCAGGCTGCGCGCCCATTCGGCGTCGCGGGCCAGCGATTCGACCAGCAGACGGGCCGGGCCGGCGGTGTCCGCCGGGGTGTCGGGACGGAGCAGCCCCGCCAGCCGCATGGCCAGCGATTCCGCTTCCGCCTCGACCCAGCGGGCATACTGCTTCCGGCGTTCCGCCTCGTTCCAATACCAGCGCGGAAGCTGGGGGTAGCTGCGCTCCATCTCGCCTTCCCAGGCGCTCATGCGGAACAGACCGCTGGGGGAGCGTTCGGCGTGGGTGTGTTTGGTGGTGGTGCTTGCGGGTGTCATCGGCAGAGCGTCTCCCTTCCACGCCGCAGGACGGGCGTGGATCAGGCGGCCTCCAGATCGCCGCCCTCTTCGTCTTGCTTCAGGATCTCCGCCTTCTTCTGGGCGAAGAGGCTGGTGATGCGGTGCTGGGCCGTGCGATCGACCGTGCCGATCTCGCGCAGGCGCGTGCCGGCGCCGGTGCGCCACAGCTCCTCCAGGTCGTCCAGGTCCAGGCAGGCGCCGAGCCGCTTGCGGATTTCCTCCTCGAAGGCGGCGATGGCGGACGGCTGCAGGTCCGGGTTGGACTTCGCGGCGTAGAAGGCCTCCGCCTCCTCCCGGTACTTGCTGTCGTCGAACTGGCCCATATGCACGTCGGCGGCGAGGCCGAGCTGGACGAGGCATTTGCCCACCGCGTCGGTCATCGACATCTTGAAGCACTCGTCGTCGGGCGCCTCGATGCCGTTGCGGCGGCGGACCATCTCCGTGCCGCCCCACTGCGGACCGGTCCAGCACTTCTCGCCCGTCTCCGGGTCGAGGTACCAGACGCGGGCACAGATGAAGACCATGCGTTCGGCGATGGTCCAGTCCATCTGTTCATAGCCCCAACCCTTGCCGACCGGACCGAACACCTCGGTCATCATCATCAGGCGCCAGGTCGGGTCGATCTGCGTGCCGCGGAAGCCGCCGGAGCGGGTGAAGGGCTTGGTCGCCTTCGGGTCCGTCCGCTTCAGCCGGTTCCACAGATGCATGGGGTCCGGGGCGGCGGGGTCCACGGTGGCGGTCGGGGAACCCGCGATCTTCGGGGCGGCCGTGCTGACGGTCTTCTCGGTTTCGGCAACGGTGTCGGTCTTGCTCATGCGTCCCATGGTCGTCGGGTTCCCCTTTTGGTCAGTAGCGTTCGTCTCTCCCCTCACCCCAGCCGCCGCTGAGCACAGCGTCCAGGCTCGGGTCAGGGGACGGATCGGCCGTGGCGGGCTGCCACGGTTCGGCGGTGTCAAGCGCCCGCCGGGGCGGCGCGCCGTAGCGCAGCGACAGCCGCCCCTCGCGGTCGCGGGCGAGGTACAGGCCACGGCCCGCCTCCTCTCCCGCCCCGTCGGCCATCGTGACGAAGGCGATGCGCGCGTCGGCGGGCATCAGCGCCTTCAGGGCGGCCTCCGCCTCCCGGACGGCGAGGGCAGCGGCGCGGCGGTCCACCAGCTCCGCGGCCAGGGCGGCGAAGCGGTTGTGCCGGGCCATGTCGACCACCCGGCGGGTTTCATAGACCGGCCCCTCCGCCGGCAGCGGGTCGCCGGGCTCCACGTCGTTGGCGACGTGCCACCAGAAGGCATCCAGCGTCTCCATCAGCCGCCCGCAATCCGCCTCCCGCCGCGGCACGCGGACGAGCGTGTGGCCGGTGGGGCGCAGGATCGACAGAATTGCCCGCTCCAGCCCGGTAACCACCAGCTGGTGCTGGACCTGCCAGTGATAGCGCTGGGCCAGTTCCGCGTCCGTTTGGAAGCCGCCGGTGAATTTCGCCTCCACCAGCGTGTCCGGCGCGCCGCTGTCCGTGTCGCCCTCCCAGGTCAGGAAATCCGGGTGCGCGACCATCCAGTCATGCTCCGGATGGACCCAGGTCCGCTCCGCCGGCACGCAGGGAAGGCCGGTGACCTTCTCCACGAACCGCGGGTGAAGATGCTCGGTCGCGATGCCGATCTGCACCGCGGCGAAGAGGTCCAGGTCGGCCGGCGCCGAACGCCCCGTCTTCTCGCGCCACAGGCTCAGCCAGTCGCCCGCCATGACGCGGGTGGTGTCGGAAGACCCGATACGCCCTGCCCGCGCGGCGCGCTGCGCGTCCGTAATCGCCATTCCCCTGCCGGCCCCCAGCCATTTCTCTGCGTCTTCTGGCTTCGAGTCGATGCGTCTTCGCAGCGCTCTCGCCGTTAACCATAACCCGTAGCGTGAATATGGGCTGCGAACATGCAGGATTCAAGAACAAAAAGAGAACCTGCGGCTCGGCCGTAGGATCGAATCTTCAAACCTTTTCAAAAAACTAAGTAGAATGCAGCGTAGCCGCGGTCCCGCTGTGACCGAATCGGGCGACTCGGGACAAATGGGTATGGATTCGTGAGGTCAAAGGGGGGCGCGGAAAAGAATTTCACCGGCCAAATTGGCGGTTTTTCTTTCAGATTCCCGCCAAATACGAGTGATCAAGCGCGCAGGCAGCGCGTGATGTGAACCGCGACACCCGCGACGTTGGCGCGGTCGATGGGCGTCGGGCGGCAACCGGGATCGGTGCTGACCGGCAGCAGATGCGGCGGGAAGAAGCGATAGCCGCACACCGTTCCGTCGCCCACCGTGACCACCACGTCGCCGGCCTGCGGGGCCAGCACGTCCAGCGGTTCCAACACCACGCAGTCGTCCGGGAGGACGCCGGCGGCGTTCAGGCTGGAAGAGGCGATGGTCAGCGCGAAGGCGCGGCGCGAGGCCGGGCGGTCCATGGCGATGCCCCGCGCCCCGCCCGTCAAAGCCGCGGCGATGAAGGTCTCCCCGGCTCTCCGCCCCAATTCCAGAAAGTTCTGCACCTGCTCGACCGACAGCAGCGGCACCCGTGCAACGGCTATGTAGGCGGTCTCATCGAGGAAGCGCGGCTCGGAGCCGGCGACGCGGGCCAAGCGGCCCAGGGTCTCCGCGCTGGGAACGCTGCCCCGCGCCGGGTCCCGCAGGAAGCGCGTGATGTTGGTCGGCGTGACCTCGGCCAGCCGTGCCCAGGCCCCGGCGCTCCACCCCTGGGCCTCCATCACGCCGGTCATCCAGCGCAGGATCGCCCGTCGCGTGTCGTCCATACCGCCGTCCTCCCCGCCGAAAGAGCGCTCTTATAAGAGAGAACGTTGGATGAACGCGCAAGGTTTCTTCGCTTATGTCGCAATTTCGCCGAGGATGCGCTGCGATTTCGCAGTATCGCATCGGACTCACCCTTCCCTCCGGCTGCGCTCTTCCCCCGCCCATTGCGACTCGCCGTGCGCGCCGCCATCTGGAGGGCGCGAAACCACATCCGGAGGAACCAATGATCGTTACCAGCACCGACACCGTCGAAGGCCGTCCCGTCACCCAATATCTCGGCATGGTCGCGGGCGAGGCGATTTTGGGCGTGAACATGTTCCGCGACCTGTTCTCCGGCATCCGCGACATCGTCGGCGGCCGTGCCGGCGGCTACCAGAACGCGCTGCGCGACGCCCGCGAGGCCGCCTTCGCCGATTTGCAGGACGCCGCTCGGGCGCTGGGCGCCGACGCCATTGTCGGCGTGGACATCGATTATGAGGTGCTGGGCAAGGAGAACGGCATGCTGATGGTCTCGATCAACGGAACCGCCGTCCGGCTGGGCTGAGTTCCCCCAACCGTTTAGGCCGATTGCCCGCCTGGACGGGCGGGCGCACCCCCTTACACTCCCTCCCCGCATCGATAGGGACCTGAGAAACGGGAGGGACGACATGCGTTCTCTGGCGAAACGGCTCGGCGGCCTGGCCCTGGCCGCCGGGCTCTTCTGCACGGCGCCAGCTCTGGCCTTCGAAGGCCTCGTGGAGAAGAAGGTGTTCGAGATGCCGTCCTACACCACGGTGGGCGGCGGCACGATCAAGAACGTCCGGATCGGCTGGGAAAGCTACGGCAAGCTGAACGACGCCAAGGACAACGTCATTCTCGTCACCCATTTCTTCAGCGGCAACAGCCACGCCGCCGGGAAGTACAAGATGGAGGACCCGGCCCCCGGCTATTGGGATTCCATCATCGGGCCGGGCAAGCCGCTGGACACCGACAAATACTTCATCATCAGTTCCGACACGCTGGTGAACCTGTCGCCGAAGGACCCGACCGTCGTCACCACCGGCCCGGCCAGCGTCAATCCCGACACCGGCAAGCCTTACGGCATGAGTTTCCCGGTCGTCACCATCCGCGATTTCGTCAATGTTCAGAAGGCATTGCTGGACAGTCTTAATGTGAAATCCCTGCACGCGGTGATGGGCGGCTCGATGGGATCGCTCCAGGCGCTGGAATGGGGCGCGTCGCATCCGGAGATGGTCAAGCGCGTGGTCGCGGTGATCGGCGGGGCCGAGGCCGATCCCTTCCTGATCGGCTGGCTGAACCTGTGGGCGGCCCCCATCCGCGTCGACCCGAACTGGCAGGGCGGCGATTACTACGGCAAGGCGGAGCCGAAGGCCGGGCTGACCGAGGCCTTGAAGCTGGTGACCCTGCACGCCCGTCATTGGAAATGGGCCGATGCCACCTTCGGCCGCGGCTGGGCGGAGGAAGGAAAGGACCCCGCCGCCAGCATGAACAACCAGTACGCCATCGAAGCGTGGCTGGACAAGGCGGCGGCGGCACGCGCCGCGGTCAGCGACGCCAACCACTTCCTGTATCTGGTGAAGGCCAACCAGACCTTCCTGGTGGGCGGCGGTGGGGCGCTGGACGAAGGTCTGGCGAAGATCAAGGCGCCGGTGCTGCTGATCCCCTCCGCCGACGATCTCGTCTTCCCGCCGGAGCGCGCCATGCACCCGCTGAAGGAGCGGCTGGAGAAGCAGGGCGTCGCGGTCACCTACACCGACGCGATCACCACCAGCCTCGGCCATCTTGACGGCATCGCCAACATCGCCAAGGCCGGGGACACGATAGCGGCGTTCATGGCGAAGTAACGAACGCCACCGCCCCGTCTGGCGAGGGCCGCCCGGCGGGGCATTCCGTCAGTGGCCGACGTAATGCGGCATCAGCTTGGCCTGTTCGCCGACAAAGACGTTGCAGCGGCTGTCCTGACCGTCGAAGAAATACACCTGACCGGCCTGGCGCTTATTCTGCGGGTCCGACAGGTTCGCCCCGCCGGAGAAGGCGACGCCATAACGTTTGTCCGGGGTCCGTGCCCAGTAGATCCCGTCCATCTCCTGCCCAAAGGCGCCGCGCTGGCACAGGCGCGACAGGGCGGCGTCGTAGCGGGTCAGCCCGTTCAGCCCCATCGGCAAATTGTAGACCGCTTGGCTGCGCACATGGCGGGTGCGGGGCGGAATGACCTCTTGGGGAATCGAGGAGCGGCTCAAGGCGCGCAAGTGGCTGGGATCGGTGCGCTCCACCCGTATCGTGTCCGCCACCGCGGGCACAGCCAGCAGCCCTAGCAGCAGCGGAACGGCGGCGATGAACTTCATGGGTTGCGTGGTGAAAAGGCCAAGGACGGCAGGACCATAGCACGGATTGCCCATCGGTGAGGAGCGGCTGCCGACCGATAAGCCAACGGCAGATGATGAAATCATTCGTTTTCAAATGACTAAGAGAATTTCCTTAGCGTCGATACGAAGAATTTCGAACGCCTTGCCTCTTCAGGACATGATTTAGAAAAATCCATCAAAACATTGATTTAAAAGAGATTTTCATATTCGTTCCCCTTTGCCATCCAGATAGCGGGTGATCGTCGCCAGGAAGTCCTTCGGCTGGATCGGTTTGGGCACATGCCCGTCGAATCCGGCGCCGGAAAAGCGCAGCATGTCCGTAGGCGTTGACAGGTTGGTGACCGCGACGACCAGCGTGCGCGCCAACGCCCGGTCAGTGCGGATCATCCGCACCAGTTCGACGCCGGAGAGGCCGGGCATCACCACGTCCATGATCACCAGATCGGGCTTCAGCGCGCGCATCAGGTCCAGCACGCCCCGCGGGTCGTCCGTCTCCACGACGCGGTGGCCACCCTCCTCCAAGCAACGCACCAGCAGTTTGCGCATCAGCGCGTTGTCATCGACGACGAGGATGGTCCGCGTCTTGTCGAACGAATAAGCCCCCATCGCTTCCCTCCCGCTCGTCACGGCGTCTTGCCGGTGCCGGCGGACGAGGCGTCCGACAGCCACCAGGAGTCGAAGGAGAGCGAATAGGGCGGCACGGTGTCGGGGCGCTTCAACCGGCTCCAATAGGCCACACGGTAGACGCCGGAGTACCAGTGCGGCACCACGTAATGGCTCCACAGCAGCACCCGGTCCAACGCCGACACCGCGGCCTTCAGATCCTCCTGGCTGTTGGCGCGGACGATCTCGCCGATCAGATGATCGACCGCCTCGCTGCGTACCCCGGCCAGATTCTGGCTTCCCGGACGGTCGGCGAAGGCCGATCCCCAATAGCCGGTCTGCTCGTTCCCCGGCGACAGGGACTGCGGCCAGACATGGACCACCATGTCGAAATCGAAGTCGCGCGTGCGGTTCTCGTACTGGGTCGTGTCCACGGTGCGGATGCTTGCCCGGATGCCAAGCCGCTTCAGATTCTCGATGAAGGGCAGCGTCACCCGCTCGAAGGTCGGGCTGTCCAGAAGGATTTCGAAATCCAGCGGCTTGCCGGTCGCCACGTCGACCCGCACCCCGTTGCGCACGTCGGTCCCCGCCTCGTCGAGCAGCCGCTTGGCTTCCAGCAGGTTGCGGCGCAGCCCGTTCTGGCCCTCCGTGCTGGGCGGGTGGTAGGTCTTCTCGAAGACCTCGGCGGGGATTTTCCCGCGCAGCGGCTCCAGGACCGCCAGCTCACGGCCTTGCGGCAGGTCCATGGACTGGAGCGGCGAGTTCTCGAAATAGCTCTCCGTCCGCTTGTAGGCGCCGTAGAACAGGGTCTGGTTCGTCCATTCGAAGTCGAAGGCGTAGGCGATGGCTTGGCGCACCTTCGGATTCGCGAAGACCGGACGGCGCGTGTTGAACACGAAGCCCTGCATGCCCGCCGGCACCTCGTTGGCGATCTCCTCCTTCACCACCTTGCCGTTGCGCACCGCGTCGAAGTCGTAGCCGGTGGCCCAGGTCTTGGCGACGTTCTCCTGGCGGAAATCGTACAACCCGCCGCGGAAGGCCTGAAGGGCGACGCTGGCGTCCCGGTAATACTCGTAGGCCATGCTGCCGAAATTGTTCCGACCGACATTCACCGGCAGATCCTTGCCCCAATAGTCGGCGACCCGCTCGTAGGTGATGCCGCGGCCCGGATCGAAGGACGCGATGCGATAGGGGCCGCTGCCCAGCGGCGGGTCCAGCGTGGTCGCCTGGAAATCCTTGCCCTCCCAATAATGCTTCGGCAGCACCGGCAGCTGCCCGACGATCATCGGAAGCTCGCGGTTGTCGCCCGGCTTGAAGGTGAAGCGGACGCGGCGTTCGCCCTCCGCCTCGACCTTGTCCACGGCGCCGTAATAGCTGCGGTAGAAGGGATGGCTCTCCGTCAGGATGGCGAAGGAGAACACCACGTCGTCGGCGGTGACCGGCTTTCCATCGTGCCACCGCGCGCCGGAGCGCAGGTTGAAGGTGATGGAGGAGCGGTCCTCCGGCATCTCCACGCTTTCGGCGAGCAGACCGTATTCGGTGAAGGGCTCGTCCGCCGACCCGGTCATCAGCGTGTCGTAGATCAGCGCCGCCCCCGCCGCGGGCACGCCGCGCAGCGTGAAGGGGTTCAGCGTGTCGAAGGAGCCGATGGCCTGGAGGGTCACCTTCCCGCCCTTCGGAGCGTCCGGGTTGACGTAATCGAAATGCCGGAAATCCGGCCCGTATTTCGGTTCGCCATACAGCGCCATGCCGTGCCGCGGCTGCGCGCCCGCCGATCCGGCCACAGCGGTGGCGATCAGCCCGATCAACAGTCCAGCGGCCACACGGCGCATACCCGATCCTCCTATCCTTCGCTCCGGCGCGCTCGGCCCCGGTTCCGCTCTGATAACATGTGGGAGGGGTGAGGCGATGCGAAACCCCCATCCTTATCAACCCGCAGCGTCGCGCCCGGCGATTTGCTCTGGTGTCCCGGTGGGCTTGCGGTCATGGTTTTCGGCAACCCGCGCGGCCAAGCGCGACCAGCATGGAGGGTTCTTCGACCGTGTCCGCCGAATTCACCGTCTACGGCAACCTCAATTCGCAGCCTGCCACCCGCGTCGTCCTGTTCCTGTCGATGGCCGGTGTGCCCTACGCCTACCGCCATGTCGACCTGCGGGGCGGCCAGCAGAAGTCGGCGGATTATCTCGCCATCAACCGCTTCGGCCGGGTACCGACCCTGGTCCACGGCGACCTCAGCATTTCCGAATCGGGTGTCATCCTGACCTATCTGGCGGAAAAGACCGGCCGGTTCGGCGGGCGGGACGAGGCGGAGCGGATCAGGCTGGCGGAGTGGCTGTCCTGGCTGGCCGACGTGCTGCTGCCGGTCCAGCGCGCCCGCGCGGTGCGCAAGTTCAACGGCGACTCCAACGCCCTGCCCTGGATCGACGCCGCGGCGGCCGGCGGGCTCGCCCAGTTCGACCGCCATCTGGCGGGGCGGACCTTCATCGAGGGCGAGCGGCTCACCATCGCCGACATCTTCGCCTTCCCGTGGATCGACCTCGTGGAGGAGTCGAGCATCGACATCGCCACCTACCCCAACGTCCAGGCGTGGCACGCCCGTGTGCTGGCCCAGCCCGGCGCCAAGCGCCAGATGGCGCTGATGCCGCAGCAGGACGTTGGCTGATCCCAAAAAGAAAAGCCCCCACCCGCGGCGCGGATGGGGGCCTTCTCAGACGAAATGTCTTACTTCTTGGTGCCGGCGGACGCGACGAAGCTGTCGTAGGGCAGCTCGGCGACGCGGAACCACAGCTGGGTTTCGTCGAGGAACGGCTTCCAGCTCTCGTAGATCGTCTTGAAGTTCGGGTTGGTCTTCGCCAGCTCGTCGTAATACTCGAAGGCGATCTTGTGCGCCTGCTCCATCAGGTCGCGCGGATAGGCGCGCAGGATGGTGCCCTTGGCGACCAGACGCTTCAGAGCCTTGGCGTTCTCCGAATCGTAACGGGCGATCATGTAGGTGTTCGCCTCGGCGCAGGCGGCCGTCAGGATCGACTGGTAGGACTTGGGGAGCTTTTCCCACTCCTGCAGGTTGACGTAGAGCGAGACGTTCGGCCCGCCTTCCCACCAGCCCGGATAGTAGTAGTACTTGGCGACCTGATGGAAGCCCAGCCGCTCGTCGTCGTAGGGGCCGACGAACTCGGTCGCGTCGATGGTGCCCTTTTCCAGCGCCGGATAGACGTCCGCGCCGGCGATCTGGGTCGGGGTGGCGCCCATCTTCGACATGATCTGGCCGGTGATGCCGGCGATGCGGATCTTCAGGCCCTGGAAGTCCGCGGCGGTCTTGATTTCCTTGCGGTACCAGCCGCCCATCTGGGCGCCGGTGTTGCCCGCCGGGAACTGGATGACGTTGTGGTTCTTCATGAAGGCGCGCATCAGGTCGAGACCGCCGGCCTGGAACCAGGCGGTGGTCTGGCGCGCGTTCGGGCCGAACGGAATGGCCGTGTCGAAGGCGAAGGTCGGGTCCTTGCCGACGTAGTAGTAGCCGCAGGTGTGGCCGCACTGGACCGAACCGTTCTGCACGGCGTCGAGCACCTGGAGGCCGGGCACCAACTCACCACCCGGGAACGCGCGGATCTGGAACTTGCCATCCGTGCTTTCGGCGACGCGGCGGGCGATCAGTTCCGAAGCGCCGAACAGAATGTCGGTGCTCTTCGGGAAGCTCGACGCCAGGCGCCACTGGATTTCCGGCTGCGACTGTGCAATGGCCGGCGCGGCCACGCCGGCCACCGCCAGCCCCGCACCCGCGGCCGCAGCGCCCGCACCCGCCGACTTCAGAAACGCACGTCTTTTCACGATTCTTCTCCCGTGGACTCCGCCTTCCCTTTTCGTTTCAAGCGGCCCGTCGGACCACTTGTTGCGAGGGAATTTTCACAACTGTAACAAAGCAGCGTTTTCGTTCCGATTCATCGCACAAAAGCGCATGACAGGTCTACCCTGGCCCTACGGATTAGGCGTGCGCCTCAGCCGCGCCGTCCCAGGAAGGCCGAGAGCGGCGGCAGGACCAGCGTCCGCCCGTCCGCCGTGACCTCGGGAACCGGCGCGCCCGGCGGACGCGGCAGGTCCAGGGCGACCATCGGCGGCTTGCGTTTCAGCGCGTATTCGGCCGGGTGATCGGACAGGTTGAAGACGGCCAGAAGGTCTTCACCCTCCATCGCGCGCTCGAAGGCCAGGACGCTGCCGGCCTCCTCCACCGCCGCCACGCCGCCCTGGGTCAGCGCCGGATGGCGGCGGCGCAGGCGCAGGGCGTCCCGCCAGACGTCGAGCGGACTGCCGGGGTGCCGCTCCTGCGCGTCGACCGCCAGGGCGTGGTGGGATTCCGCCACCGGCAACCAGGTCTCGACCGCGCTGGAGAAACCGGCGTTGGCGGCGCCGGACCGCCAGGGCATCGGCGTGCGGCTGCCGTCGCGCCCCTGGAAGTCGGGCCAATAGGCGATGCCGAAGGGGTCGCGCAGATCTTCCGCCTCCAGCACCGCGTTGGGCAGTGCCAGTTCCTCCCCCTGGTAGAGGCAGACGGTGCCGGGCAGCGTGGCGAACAGGGTGGCGAGCAGGGCGTTGAAGCGCTCCGGATCGGCACCGGGCGGCAGCCAGCGGCTGGCGGCGCGCTCGACATCGTGGTTGGAGAAGCTCCAGCAAATGGCTTCCGGCTGCGGCGTGCCGGTCAGCGCCCCGGCGAAGTTCTGCGCGGTGAAGGGCTGCTTGGCCAGCGACAGGGTGTAGGCGGCGTGCAATCCCTGCGGCCCGCAATAGGCGGCGATGCGCCGCGCCGCGCCCGGCTGGCTCGACAGCTCGCCCAGCAGCACCCGGTCGGGGTAGCGGTCGACCACCGCGCGCAGCCGGGACAGCACGGTGTGAATGGCCGGGTGCATCATGTCGTGGAGATGCTGCTGCAGAGCGAACAGCTTGGCCGGCGGTTCCGCCCCGCTCCAGGCCGCCGCAGGGTTGGGGCGGAGTTGCGGGTCGTGGGCGAAGAAATCGACCGCGTCGATGCGGAAGCCGTCCACCCCGCGCTCCAGCCAGAAGGCCGCGGTCTCGCCGAGCGCCTGGAGCACCGCCTCGTCATGCAGGTTCAGGGCGGGCTGGCTGGACAGGAAATGATGCAGGTAATACTGGCGCCGCCGCGGCTCCCAGGTCCAGGCGGGGCCGCCGAACACCGACAGCCAGTTGTTGGGCGGCGTGCCGTCAGGGCGCGGGTCGGCCCAGACGTACCAGTCGGCGAACTCCCCGCCGCGCGACCGGCGGCTGTCGCTGAACCAGGGGTGCGCGTCCGAGGTGTGGCCGCAGACCAGATCCAGGATGACCTTCAACCCATGGCCGTGCGCCGCCTCGATGATGCGGTCCACCGTCTCCAGCCGGCCCATGCGCGGGTCGACCGCCCGGTGGTCGGTGATGTCGTAGCCGAAGTCCTTCTGCGGCGACGGGTAGAAGGGGCTGATCCATACCCCCTGCACGCCGAGCGACGCCACATGGCCGATGCCCTCCAGCACGCCGTCCAGATCGCCCCAGCCGTCGCCGTTCCGGTCGAGGAAGCTGAGGGGGTAGATCTGGTACAGCGCGGCACCGCGCAGCCACGAAGACGCCTGGGACATAAGGACCCTCCACACGAGACTCGTGCAAAGGGTCAGCCCATAGCCCTAACGATCGGTTACCGGGCTGCGATTGGTCACGGCTTGCGACCACTCGGCGGCGGCGTCAGGCGCAGCCAGGGCACCCAGACCTGCCGCATGGCGTCGCTCCACATCCGCATCGGCGCCGCCCACAGGGCCAGCATCGGGTTCGCGTTGGCGAAGGCCGGGTTGAGCAGCGGGTTGGCCGAGGCCAGCAGCACCGGCCCCATCATCCCGTGCAGCGCATCGAAGGACGGCGTGGCGGTGATCTGGATGGCGATCGTCTCGGCCCCGCGCTCCGGGTCGTCCCGGTGCAGGATCTGGATGTCCAGGTTCGGCAGGGCGGCGGTCAGCTTGGTCTCTTCCATCGTGCTCATCCCTTCGGTGCCGGCGGGCCTCAAGGCCGGGGCCATGGTCGCCGAATGGCGCTCCCGCCGCAACCATGCAACCAAAACGCGGCGGCGATGTTTCCCCGCAAGCAACAGATGGGGATGCCAGCATGGACGGATTGACGGTCACCGATCCCCGCCCCGACGCTGAAGAGGCTGCGGCCTGCGCCGGGTTGAGCTATGTCTGCGACGACGAGCCGGGCATCCGGCGACGCCGCGCCGGCAAGGGCTTCTCCTACCGCTGGCCCGACGGCACGCGGGTGACCGAGGAGGACACGCTGGAGCGCATCCGCAAGCTGGCGATCCCGCCGGCCTACCGCGGCGTCTGGATCTGCCCGGACCCCGACGGCCATCTCCAGGCCACCGGCCGGGACACGCGCGGGCGCAAGCAGTACCGCTACCATCCGCGCTGGACCGAGATGCGCGAAGGCACGAAGTTCGGACGCATGCTGGACTTCTGCCGCGCCCTGCCGGCCATCCGCCGTCAGGTGGACGGCGACCTCGCCCGCCGCGGCCTGCCGCGGGAAAAGGTGCTGGCCGCCGTGGTGCGGCTGCTGGAAACCACGCTGATCCGCGTCGGCAACGAAAGCTACGCGCGGGAGAACAGCAGCTACGGCCTGACCACCCTGCGCGACGACCACGCCGACATCGAGGGGGCGGAAATCCGCTTCACCTTCAAGGGCAAGTCCGGGAAGGAATGGAACGTCGCGCTGAAGGACCGCCGCCTCGCCCGCGTCGTCCGCGCCTGCCGTGACGTGCCGGGGGACGAGTTGTTCCAGTACATCGACCGCGACGGGCAGCGCCACGCGGTCAGTTCCGGCGATGTGAACGAGTATCTGCGCGCCGTCACCGGACAGGATTTCACCGCCAAGGATTTCCGCACCTGGGCCGGAACCGTCCTGGCCGCCATGGCGCTGCGGGAGTTCGAGACCTTCGACAGCGCCGCCAAGGCCAAGCGCAACGTCACCCACGCCATCGAGCAGGTGGCCGCCCGCCTCGGCAACACCGCCAGCGTCTGCCGCAAGAGCTACGTCCATCCCGAGATTCTGGACGCCTATCTGGAGGGCAACCTGCTGGACTCGCTGACCCGCGAGGTGGAGACCGAGCTGCGCGAGGAACTTCCCGAGTTGGAGGCCGAGGAGGCCGCCGTGCTGGCCTTCCTGCGCAGCCGGCTGGAACGCGAACGCCGGTCCCGCGCCAGCGAGAGCCGACGGCGTCGCGCGGCCTAGGGCCTATGCCTCCGGCTGGTCCTGGGTTGACAGGCCGTCGCCCCAGTCCAATCGGCGGGCGACCTTGAAGGCGGCGCCGTCGCGCTTGCCGAGAACCCGCTCGGTTTGCACACCGTCACGGCCGCAGAGCTTGAAGCCGATGCGCCCGTTCCCGGCGTTCCAGGGTGGTGCGATGATGCGGGCGTCGGGACGCGCGCCTGGCTGGCGGGAGGCGGCGACGTAGACGAACTTCTCGTCCTCCCACGGCACCTCCGCCCCTTTGGCCATGCGGTGCAGGCGGGAACGGGCGACCCGGCGGGAGAAATGGCACCAGTCCGGTGCCGCCAGTGGGCAGGCGGAGCTGTGCACGCAGGGCGCCACCAGATGGGCGCCGGCGGCGACCAGCCTCTGCCGCACCCGGACGACGCGCGCCCAGCCGGCGGGCGTGCCGGGCTCGACGATCAGCAGCGTCCCGGCGGTGAGCGACCACAGCCGGTCGACCAGCCGGTCGCGCGCCGGCTCCGCCAATTCGTCCAGCACATAGGCCAGCGTCACCAGATCGCGTGGTTCCAGGTCCGGCAGGTCCCCGGCGGCGTCGCCGGCCCGCCATTCGATCCGCGCGGGCGCCGCCGCGCCGGACAGCGTTTCGCCGACCGCGCGGATGGCCGGGCTGCCCTCGATCAGCAGGGCGTCGTCCAGGCTCGCCCAGCAATCGGACGCCGCCCACAGCGCCGTCCCCGGCCCCGCCCCGACGTCCAGAGCGGTCACCGGCGCGAAATCGGGAAGCGCCTCGGCCACCGCGTCCATACTGGAGCGGACGGCGGCGAAAGTGGCCGGCAGGCGGGTGGCGAGATAGGCCCGCGCCGCCAGATCGTCCGACAGGTGAAAGCGCCCGTCCCGCACCTCCGCCCGGTAGCGTTGGGAAAGGCGGTCCGCCGCACGTTTGAGGTCGGACAGGGCGATGCCATCGAGCGCGCGGTCCACCGCGCGGCGGAGCGAAATGGGGAGTTCCATGGGTCCGGAGGGGGCAGGCGTGGTCGTCGTTCCGCCTGTTAGCACGCCGCGCCGGCGTTCGGAAACGGACAATGCGTGGACGAGCATCATGCGCATTGCTCCTATCAGGAGAATATATTAATAAATATTCCCCTGTTAGTTAGGCATGCGCGAAGGGGGCTTTGTGAAAATAAACGCCATGGCGCTCGTGACCTGCGTCACGATGCTTGCCGCTTGCCAGACCACCTACGCACAAAAGCCCATCCGCATGGCCCCCGCGACCATGCAGTATTTTGCCGACTGGGCGGCCATCCCCCACGCCAAGGCCTTCGCGGTCAGTGAGAATGGCCGCGCCGTCGGAATCGTCTACTGCCCGGAGTTCGGCGGCTGCGCAGGGCCTTCGGAATCCACCGCCATCAGCATCTGCGAGGCCAACTCGAAGGGCGTTCCCTGCCTGATCTACGGCGTCGATGGAAAGCCCATTCTCGACGATCCCAAGCTGCAAGCGTATCTGGAAACCCACAAGGGCGACCGCTCGAAAATCCGGTGACGGGAGCGCCTCCCGGCGCTCCGGCGTCAGGCCCGCACCTGCCGCAGGAAGTCGTCGACCGCGCCGTTCAGCGTGCCGGCCAGTTCCGACAGGCGGTCGGCGGCCCCCATCATGGCGTCGGCGGAGCGTCCGGTGTCCACCGCCACGCGGCTGACGTCGCCGATGTTCGACGACACGTCGGTGTTCATGCACTCCACGATGCGCACATTGTGGGTGATCTCCGAGGTCGCCTGACGCTGCTGCTCGACCGCCGAGGCAATGCTGCTCACGCTCTCGTCGATCACGCCAATGGTGGAACCAATGCGGGCGATGGCGTCCACCACCCCCGTCGTCGATTGCTGGATGCCGTGGACCAGCGTGGCGATCTCCTCCGTCGAGGAGGCGGTCTGGGAGGCGAGCGCCTTCACCTCGGTGGCGACGACGGCGAAGCCCTTGCCGGCGTCGCCGGCCCGCGCCGCCTCGATGCTGGCGTTGAGAGCCAGGAGGTTGGTCTGCTGGGCGATGGCGGTGATGATGGCGACCACCTCGCCGATCTTCTGGGCGGAGTCCGACAGGCCCTTTGTCAGGCCGTCGGCGCGCCGGGATTCGGCGACGGCGTCCTCCGCCACGCTGCGGGAGTGGGCAATCTGCCGTCCGATCCCGTCGATGGAGGCCGAGAGTTGTTCGCTGGCCGAGGCCACGGCGCCGACGTTGCTGGTCGCCGTGCCGGCGGCGTCCGCGGCGGCGCGGGTGCGCTCCGCGGTGTCCGACGCCATGCCGGCCACCGCGCGGGCGGAGCCGGTGACCTCCGCCGCCGCCACGGACAGCGACCCCGCCACCGCCTGCACGCTGCGTTCCAGCCCGTCCGCCAGCGTCGCCATCAGGGCGCGACGTTCCTCCTCGGCGCGCCGTTCCTGGTCGCGGCGGGTCTCCTCCGCCCTTTGGCGGGCGTCCAGCGCGTCGCGGAACGCCTCGACCGCGCCGTGGATGTCGGCGATCTCGCGCAGGGGCGAGGGACGCAGGGGCACCGCGCCCTCGCCGCGGGTCAGCGCCTGAAGCGCCCGGCTGGCGTCGCGCACCGGCTGCATGATGAAGCGGTAGCCCAGCAGCATATTGAGGCCGCCGATCAGCCCGATCAGCACGAAGGCGCCCAGCGCGATCAGCGTCAGCCGGTCGAGCACCGCGGTCAGCGCCGCCGCTCCCTCCTGGCTGCGCGCGGTCACTGCGTCGGAGGCGGCGTTCATCCCCTGCACCAGCCCATCGACCAGCGTGCGGACCTCCTGGTTGTGGGCGTGGGCGTCGGTGGTCAGGCGCAGCGTTTCGGTGCGCTGCGCGAAGGCCTCGTCGAGCGCGGCGAAGGACGCGATATCGTCGGCGACGCTCTCGAACTCGTCGGCAGACGGCAGATGCCGGCGCAATTCCATGGCCTTGGCCATGTGTTCGCGGAACTGGCGCAGGTCGTTGCCGACCGCCGGCGGGTAGAGCTGGGACGGCAGGCGGGTCAGCAGGAACTTGGCGTCGCGGATCGTCGAGAAGAGCGTGGCGAGCGCCTGCTCGTCCGCCGGTTGCGCGGTCGCGCGCATCGCCGCCGACAGGCCGCGGGCGATGTCGCCCGACAGGCTTTCCGCGCGGCTGATGTTGAAGCCGAATTTCTTGTCCAGCGCCTCGACCTTGGCGCCGATGGCCGCGGCCTCCCGGCTGGCCGCGACCGCCTTGGCGACGGTCTGCGCGATGTCCGGCGCGGCGTTGGCGGACATTCGCGCGGCGTGGCCGTCCAGGCTGGTCAGCGCGTCGGCCCGAGTCGCCGCGTCACCGCTGGCGATCACCGCCTCGCCCAATTTGGCGAGCCGTTCGGCCTCCAGCGCGATCCGCTGATTCTCGGCCACCCGCTGCGCCAGCTCGGCGTTGCCGTCGGCGATCCGCGTCGCCTCCATGGCGGTCATGCCGCCGAACACCGCCAGGGCGGCCACCACGACTCCCGCAATCAGGCAATCCACCACAACGACTTGGAAAGTCGAGCGTTTTGCCCGTTCACTTGCACCGGATACCATCTCCGCACCTCATCCGCAGCGTTCCCCCGAACTCTTCGTTCTTCCGGACGGGCCGCGCGGGGCGGCTCCTCCGGGGCTTTATCGTTTGAGTACCTATATGCTCGGGGAATTGGGGATGAGGCTATTGTGGAAAACCGAAGACGGCGCCCGACCGTCCGGTGGGCGCCGCCTCTGGTTGTTGCCGATGCTGTGAAACGGGAGCGGACGAAGGCCGTTACAGGCCGGCGCCTTCTCCTCCGGCCAAGGCGACGCAGACGCGGTCCCGGCCCTCCAGGCTGCCGCAGCCGCCGCTGCGCTGGGACACGAAGCGGATGACCACCCGCTCTCCCTTGCCGACCGCGTTGGGCGGCAGCATCGCCTCGGCGACCAGGGTTTCCACCGTCCGGGACGGCGTCCGTCCGGAGCGGGCAGTGACCGGCGCGGCGCGGTCGGTGGCGGCGACGAATTCCGCGGGCGGGCGGGCCTCGCCGCGACCCATGGGCTCCACCACCAGAGGCGCCGGGCGCGGCTCCAGAGCGGCCACGGCGACCGGCGCCGGAAAGGCCGGGGTTTGCGGCACCGGCGCTACCGGCTCTGGGACCACCGCGGCGACGGCGACCGGTTCCGGAGCCGCCGGCTTGGTGGCGGGTTTGGCAGCCGAAGCCGTGGATTGCGTCGTAGGGGCGCTCGCCGGAACGATGGCGACCTCGATCGCGCTGGCTCCCGCCGCCTGCGACGGCTCGCGCGGCGCCACGCCGCGCAGCGTCGGCGTCAAGGCGGCGATGTACATCCGGGTTTCCCGCGGCAGCCTCTGCTTGCCCGCGAGGTGCGAGGCGTAGCAGGCCGGGCCGCAATTGTAGGCGGCAAGGAAGCCCGGCGCGCCGAACAGGTCGTACATCTCCCGCAGATAGGCGGTGCCGGCCAGGATGTTGTCGCGCGGGTCGGACGGATCGGAGCCCAGTCCGTATTGCGTGCGCATCATGTCGTAGGTGCCGGGCATCACCTGCATCAGCCCGATGGCGCCGGCATGGCTGGTGATGGTGCGTCCGTTCACGACGGAACGCCCGCCGCTCTCGCGCATCATCACGGCCCTGATCCACTTCTCCGGCACGTCGAACCGCTCCGACGCCTCACGCATGTGGGGGACCCAGCGGCCGAGCGGGTCGTTCGGATCAATCGGGACGACGGCCACCTCCGGGGCCTTGACGGCGAGGTCCGCCGTTTCCGGAGCGTTCGAGGCGCAACCCGCCAAGCCGAGGGCGAGAATCAGGGCGGCACCGGCGGTGCGAGCCGCGGTGAAGTCACGATAAGCCACGAGGAGGGGTCCGTGCTGATTGCACAAAGATCGAAAGCGTTACCCTCTCTTTGCGATGTAATGGTGCCGGCTGTCAAGCAACAAGGCGGGTGTAATGTCCTGATTCCACGGCCTTTCCCTTTTTCATAGCCCATTGGAATGGTTTTCAGGCAAATGCTGTTCATCCGCATTCGCCCTTTTTCTGTCCCATTTGACACTGTTGCGGTCTTTGCCGATGCAGGCGAGAGACCCATTCCTGTCACGCCCTAAACTTGCAGGGCTGACCGCCGCGGCCCCGCAACCGCTTGACTTTTCATAGACCAATTCATATTGAATGAACGTTCATTTATAGACACGCAGCGATGCCCGACAGCTTTCCCCTTCCCCCGTCACGCCGGTCCCGGCGCAAGGAGGCCCGCCCCGCCGAGGTGATCGAGGCGGCGCGCGACCTGTTCATCTCGCGCGGATTTGCCGCAACCAAGCTGGAGCATGTCGCCCGCCGGGCCGGTGTCAGCGTCGGGCTGCCCTACCTCTATTTCGAGAACAAGGAAGGGCTGTTCAAAGCGGTCGTCCGGCAGTCCATCCTGCCGCAGTTCCAGATAGGGGAAGACCTGCTGGACAGCTTCACCGGCAGCAGTGAGGAGTTCCTGCGCATCCTGACTCGCGGTTTCTGGGAGATGGAGCAGAGCCCCAACGCCGGACTGTCGAAGCTGGTCATCGCCGAAGCGCAGAACTTCCCCGACCTCGCCCGCTTCTACATGGAGGAGGTTGTCCTGCGCGGGCGGCGCTTCTTCGCGCGCATCCTGCACCGCGGCATCGAGCGCGGGGAGTTCCGGCCCGTCGACGTGGAACAGATGGCCCGCGTGATCGCCGCCCCGCTCAGCATGCTCTCGCTGTGGAACCACTCGTTGCGCCCCTTCGAGCCGGACCCCGCCGCGGCCTCCGCCGAATCCTACCTCGACGCCTATCTCGACCTCGTCCTCAACGGGCTGAGGGCCGAACCCAAGGACCGTACCCCATGATCGACGCCGCCCGTTCCGATGGTCCCTCCGCCAAGCCGCGGCGCCGTCTTCTGCTGCCCCTGCTGATCGTCGGGGCGCTGGCCGCGGGCGGCGTCGCCTGGAAGGCCACGAGCAGCCACGACGCGGTCCCCCCCGCCGCGGCCGGCCTGCCCCCGGCGGAACGTGCGGTGGAGCTGTCGCCCGTCGAACTGACCCGCATGGCCCCGCGCCGCCTGACCGAGCTGGTGCGGCTCAGCGGCTCCGTGAATCCGATGGAACAGTCCATGGTGAAGTCGGAGGTCGCCGCCCGGCTGATCGAGGTGCCGGTGCGCGAGGGGCAGGCCGTCCGCAAGGGCGAACTGCTCGCCCGCTTCGACACCGTGGAGCTTCAGGCCAAGCTGGACGAGAAGCTGAGCAACCTGGAAGGCGCCAAGGCGCAGCTCGTCCTGGCGGACAAGACGCGCGCCAAGAATCTGGCGCTGCGCCAGAAGGACATCGTGTCGGAAACCAACATGGATCAGGCGCAGAGCACCTTCCGCTTCCAGCAGGCCGCCGTCGCGGCGCTGGAGGCCCAGGTGGATCTCGCCCGCAAGGCGTTGCGCGACGCGGTGGTGGCCAGCCCGATCGACGGCACGGTGGCCGAGCGGGCGGTCAATCCCGGCGAGACGCTGGCGGTCAACACAAAGATGTTCTCCGTCGTCGATCTCAGCCGCGTCGAGGTCGAGGCGGCGGTGCCCGCCGACGACGTGGCCCGGCTGAAGCCCGGCCAGACCGTGCGGCTGCGCGTCGAGGGCTTCGGCGAGCGCGACTTCGTCGGCCGGATCGCCCGCATCAACCCGATGGCCCGCGCCGGCACCCGCGCCATCCCCGTCTACATCGTGCTGGACAACGCCGACGGAGCCTTGCGCGGCGGCATGTTCGCCGCGGGCGACGCGGTGGTCGACGAGGTGGAGGGCGCCTTTGCCCTGCCCCCGGCGGCCGTCCGCCACGACCAGGACGGCGACTTCGTGCTGGTCGTCTCCGGGGGGCGGGTGGAGCGCCGCAAGGTCGAGGTTCTGGGCGCCTGGTCGCGCGGCGATCTCGTTCAGGTGCGCGGGCTGGCCGACGGCGATCTGGCGGTGACCGCCCCCCTGCCCGGCCTGACCGCCGGGCGGACCGTCAAGGTCATGGGTTCGTAAGGGACGCGCCATGCCGATCACCCGCATCAGCGTCGACAACCCCGTCTTCGCCACCATGATGATGGTGGCGCTGATGGTGCTGGGCCTGTTCTCCTACAACCGGCTGGGCGTCGACCAGTTTCCCGACGTGGATTTCCCGTTGGTCGTCGTCTCCACCGAGTATCCCGGCGCCAGCCCGGAATCGGTCGAGACCGACGTCACCCGCCCCATCGAGGACGCGGTCAACACCATCGCCGGCATCAAGACGCTGACCTCCCGCTCCTACGAGAGCCAGTCGGTGGTGATCGCCGAGTTCGACCTGAAGACCGCCTCGACCCAGGCGTTGCAGGACGTGCGCGAGAAGGTGTCGGCCCTGCGCCCCAGGTTCCGGGACGAGGTGAAGGACCCGCAGATCACCCGCTTCAACCCGGACGACCAGCCCATCCTTTCCCTCGCGGTCAAGTCGGACATCCGGTCCTTGCGCGACCTGACCACCATGGCCGACCAGATCGTCCTGAAGCGCCTGCAGAATGTGCGTGGCGTCGGACGGGCGACCATCGCCGGCGGGGTCAAGCGGCAGGTCCAGGTGCGGCTGCGCCCCGAACGGCTGGAGGCGCTGGGCGTCGGCGTCGATCAGGTCCTCAAGGCGATCCGCGACGAGAACCAGGACATCCCGGCCGGCACCGTCTCCGGCAACGGGGCGGAGCGCGTCGTGCAGGTGGACGGGCGGGTGATCAACCCGCGGGAACTTCTCGACATCATCGTCGCGCGCCGCGGCGGCGAGCCGGTGCGGCTGCGTCAGGTCGCCGAGGTGCTTGACGGTCAGGAGGAGCAGGACTCCGTCGCCCTGTTCAACGGGCAGCCGGCTCTGGCCGTCGACGTGGTGAAGATCCAGGGCTCCAACACGGTGGAGGTGGCGCGCGGCCTCTACAAGGCGCTGGACGAGTTGCGCCGCGACGGTTCCCTGCCCTCCGACGTCGCCCTGGAGGTGGTGCGCGACACCTCGCGCGGGATCACCAACTCGCTGAGCAACGTGCAGCGCACGCTGGTCGAGGGCGGCGTTCTGACCATCGCCATCGTCATGGTCTTCCTGGGGTCCTGGCGCAGCACGGTGATCACGGCGCTGACCCTCCCGGTGGCGGTGATGGGCACCTTCGGCGTGCTGGCGGCCTTCGGCTTCACGCTGAACACGATGACGCTGATGGCGTTGTCGCTGGCCATCGGCATCCTGATCGACGACGCCATCGTGGTGCGCGAGAACATCATGCGCCATCTCGGCAAGGGCCAGGGGCACCGGCAGGCGGCGCTGGACGGCACCAAGGAAATCGGTCTGGCCGTCCTGGCGACCACGCTGACCATCGTGGCGGTGTTCCTGCCCGTGGCCTTCATGGGCGGCATCATCGGACGCTTCTTCCTACAATTCGGCATCACCGTGTCGGCGGCGGTGCTGATCTCGCTGTTCGTGTCCTTCACGCTGGACCCCATGCTGTCCAGCCTGTGGTACGACCCGGCGGCCCACGGGCGGCACGGGCGCGGCGTGTTCGGGCGCTTCGCGGCGGGCTTCCAGAGCGCCTTCGACGCGCTGGCGCGGGTCTACGGCCGGACTCTCCGCTGGGCGCTGCGCTGGCGCTGGCTGGTGCTGCTGATGGCGCTGACGATCTTCGTCGGCAGCTTCTTCCTGGTGCCGCGCATCGGCGTGGAGTTCGTTCCCGCCGCCGACCTCGGGGAATCCATCGTCGATGTGGAAACCCCGGTCGGCTCCTCCCTCGACTACACGGCGGCCAAGCTGCGGCAGGTGGAGGCGGCGATCCGCGAGTTTCCGGAGGTCGCCTACACCTATTCCACGGTGAACACGGGCGCGTCGGTCGGCAAGAACCGGGGCAGCGTCTATGTCCGGCTGAAGCCGATCGACCAGCGCACACGCACCCCGAACACGCTGGCCCCGCCGCTCCGCGAGCGGCTGTCGGCGATCCCCGGCGTTCAGATCGGCATCGGCATTCCCGGCGTCGGCGGCGTGCAGAAGCAGATCCAGGTGTCCGTCCAGGGCCGCGACATTGCGGAGTTGGACCGCATCGGCAAGCAGGTGACCGCCGCCATGGCCGGCATCCGCGGCTTCGTGGACGTGGACGTCAGCCTGAAGGCCGCCAAGCCAACCCTGTCCGTGCGGCTGGAGCGCGATCTGGCGAGCGACCTCGGCGTCGGCACGGCGCAGGTGGCGAACACGCTGCGGCCCCTCTTCGCTGGCGACAAGGTGTCCACCTGGAAGGCGCCGGACGGCGAGACCTACGACGTGCTGGTGCGCCTGCCGGAAAGCGACCGGATGGGCCGCGCCGACCTCGACCGCGTCTACCTGACCGGCTCCAACGACGCCGAGGGGGCGCCGCGCATGGTGCCGCTGTCGCAGGTCAGCCGGGTCGAGACGACGCTCGGCGCCTCGCAGATCAACCGCCGCGACCTGTCGCGCGAGGTGAACGTCCAGGCCAACGTCCAGGGCCGCCCGGCCGGCGACGCCGGCAAGGAGCTCCAGGCGGCCATCGCGGAGATCAAGCTGCCGCCCGGCTACCGCATCGTCTTCGGCGGCTCGACCAAGGACATCGCCGAGACGTCGGCCTACGCCACGCAGGCGCTGCTGCTGGCGGTGATCCTGATCTACCTGATCCTGGCCTCCCAGTTCGGCAGCTTCCTGCAGCCCATCGCCATCATGATGTCGCTGCCGCTGTCGCTGGTCGGGGTGTTCCTAGGGCTTCTCGTCGCCGGCTCCACCCTGAACATCTTCAGCGCCATCGGCTTCATCATGCTGATGGGACTGGTGACCAAGAATGCGATCCTGCTGGTCGACTTCGCCAACCAAGCCCGCGCCCGCGGGGTGGACCTGCGCGACGCGGTGGTCGAGGCCGGGATCATCCGGCTGCGCCCCATCGTGATGACCACCATGGCGATGATCTTCGGCATGATTCCGCTGGCTCTCGGCATCGGCGAGGGCGCGCAGCAGCGGGCGCCCATGGCCCATGCGGTGATCGGCGGCCTCATCAGCTCCACCCTGCTCACCCTCTTGGTGGTTCCCGTAATCCTCACCTATCTCGACGCGCTGTCGCGGCGCTTCAAGCGCTGGTTCGCCCACAAGGACCCGGACGCCGTGGCGCACGGCACGGCGGCGGAGTAGCTCCTCACCCCAGATGCTCCAGCATCAGGAACAGCCCGAGCGCGAGAAGGCCGAGGAAGAAGCAGCGCCGGAACACCTCCGCCCGCACCCGCCGGCGGAGGCTCTGGCCGAGCGCCATCCCGGCCAAGGCCGGCAGCAGCGAGGCCAGTGAGCCCCAGGCCAGCGTGCCGTCGAACAGCCCGTGTTGCGCCAGCCCGGCGGCCAGAGCCAGCGTGGACACCGTGAAGGACAGGCCGAGCGCCTGGATCAGCCGGTCGCGCTCCAGCTCCAGCGCCTGGAGGTAGGGCACGGCGGGGATGACGAAGACGCCGGTGGCCGCCGTCACCACCCCGGTCGCCACGCCGACCAGCGGCGACAGCCAGGATTCCGCCGCAGGCGGCACCCGCAGCGGCAGCTTCACCAGCCCGGCCGCCGCATAGAGCGCCAGCGCACCGCCCAGCGCCGCCGCGGCCTGCCCCGACGAGGCCCCGGCCAGCAGCCCCGCCCCGGCCCAGGTGCCCAGCGTGATCCCCAGCATCATCGGCCAGAATCGCTCGACGGTGGCGCCGAGGCCGGGGCCGAAGGCCAGTTGCCAGAGATTCGTCACCAGCGAAGGCACGATCAGGATCACCGCCGCCTCGGCGGGCGGCATGACGAGGCCGAGCAGACCCATGGCGACGGTCGGCAGGCCCAGGCCGATCATGCCCTTGACGAACCCGGCCAGCAGGAAGGTCAGGGCCATGGCGGCGACGATGAGGAGAGGAAGGTCGGTCATCCCCACCACTTGAAGCCTGGCCACGGCTTCCGGCAATGTGGATGTCACGCAGCCAGTCTTCGGATTAGACGAAGGCTAATGCCTCGCCGGAGACCCCGCCCATGCGCTTCGACCTGACCGACCTGCGCCTGTTCCTGAACGTGGCGGAGGCGGAAAGCATCACCCACGGCGCGGAGCGGACGCACCTCGCCCTCGCCTCGGCGAGCGCGCGCATCCGCGGCATGGAAGAGACGCTCGGTGTGCCGCTGCTGGAGCGTGGGCGGCGCGGTGTCCGCCCGACCCCGGCGGGACAGGCGCTGGTCCATCACGCCCGCCTCCTTCTCCAGCAAGTCGAGCGGATGCGGGGCGAGTTGGGCGACTACGCCAAGGGGCTGAAGGGCCATGTCCGGCTGCTCGCCAACACCGCCGCCCTGGCCGAATTCCTACCCGAGGCCCTGGCGCCGTTCCTCGCCGCCCACCCCAACATCGACATCGATCTGGAGGAAAGGCCCAGCCACGAGATCGCGCGGGCGGTGGCGGAGGGTCTGGCCGACGCCGGGGTGGTCTCCGACCACGCCGACCTGTCGGGGCTGGAGGTCTTTCCCTTCCGCACCGACCGCATGGTGCTGGTCACGCCGCACGGCCACCCGCTGGCGAACCGCCGCAGCGTCGCCTTTCGCGAGGTCATGGAGGAGGATTTTGTCGGGCTGGCGTCGCGCAACGCCTTTCAGCAGCACATCAACGAGCACGCCATCCGCGGCGGCCGCCCGTTGAAGCTGCGCGTGCGGGTGCGCGGCTTCGACGGGATCTGCCGGTTGGTCGAGCAGGGGGTTGGGCTCGGCATCGTCCCGGAAGCCTCGGCGAAGCGCTGCCGCCGCTTCACGAAAATCCGCGCTGTGCGCCTGACCGACCCCTGGGCGGTGCGCTCGCTGGTCGTCTGCGTCCGCCGGCTGGACGCGCTGCCCAGCCACAGCCGCGAGCTGGTGAAGCGGCTGGCCGGCAGCGCAAACTAGCCCTTGCCACTCATTCCGCGCCCGGCACCGGATGCGGCGCCTCCGGGGCAACGCCGCCGCGGCGCTTCCACAGGCGGGAGACGGCGTTGCCGGCGTCCTCCATGTAGAGGAACAGCACCGGCGTGATGTAGAGCGTCAGGATCTGCGACACGCACAGACCGCCGACCACGGCGAGGCCGAGCGGCTGGCGAAGCTCCGCGGCGGCGCCGTGGGCGACGGCGATGGGCAGGGTGCCCATGATCGCCGCCATCGTCGTCATCATGATCGGGCGGAAGCGCAGCAGGCAGGCCTGCTCGATCGCCTCGCGCGCGGTCATGCCCTGGTTGCGTTGCGCGTCGATGGCGAAGTCGATCATCATGATCGCGTTCTTCTTCACGATGCCGATCAGCATCAGGATGCCGATGATCGCGATGACGCTCAGCTCCTGCCCGAACACCATCAGCGTCGCCAGCGCCCCGATGGCCGCGGACGGCAGGCCGGACAGGATGGTCAGCGGGTGGATGAAGCTCTCATACAGCACGCCGAGCACGATGTAGATCACCAGCACCGCCGCCAGCAGCAGCAGACCCTGGCTCTTCTGCGCGTCCTCGAAGACCTGGGCGGTGCCGGCGAAGCCGGTGGTGATGCCCGGCGGCAGGGCCATCTCAAGCTCCGCCTGCCGGACGGCGTTCACCGCCTCGCCCAGCGAATGGCCGGGCGCCACGTTGAAGGACAGGGTGACGGCGGGAAGCTGGCCCTGGTGGTTGACCGTCAGCGGCCCGGCGGTGCGCTGCACGCTGGCGAAGGCGTCCAGCGGCACCAGCTTGCCGGAGCCGGAACGCACATAGATGCGCGACAGCGCGTTGTCGTCCTGCTGGTACTTCGGCGCCAGCTCGATCAGCACCTGATAGTCGTTGGTCGGCGTGTAGATGGTGGAAACCTGCCGCTGGCCGAAGGCGCTGTAGAGGGTCGAGCGCACCTGATCGACGCCGATGCCCAGCGTCGCCGCCTTTTCCCGGTCCACATGCACATAGGCCTGCGGGCTGTTGAGCTGGAGGTCGCTGGTCACGTCCTGAAGGATCGGGATGCCGTGCATCGCTCGCTCCAGCCGTCCCGACCAGGCGTACAGTTCCTCCGTGTTCAGTCCCTGGATCGTGTACTGGAACTCGTTCTTGGACGAACGGCCGCCGATGCGCAGATTCTGCACCGGCTGCATGTAGACCGCCATGCCGGGAATGCCGGCGAGTTGGCGGCGGAGCTGCTGGATCACCTCGCCCGCCGGCGGCCGCTCGGCGCGCGGCTTCAGCACGACGAACATCCGGCCGGTGTTGACCGAATTGCCGCCGATGGCGACGGACGAGGTCATGTTGGCAACCGCCGGATGGGCCTGGATGATCCGCGCCACCTCCTGCTGCCGCTCGGCCATGGCCGGGAAGGAGATGTCGGGTGCGGCCTCCGTCGAAACGGTGATCTGGCCGATGTCCTCGGTCGGGAAGAAGCCCTTGGGGATCGCCTGGAACAGCAGGGCGGAGCCAACCACCGTCGCGATCATGACGAGGCCCATCACCGGGCGGTGCTTCAGCGCCAGCCGCAGGGTCACCGCGTAGCCGCGGTGCAGCGCGGAGAAGCCGCCCTCCAGGACGCGCCCGAACCAGCCCTCCTTGGCGCCATGCGGTTCATGGGTCAGCATGCGCGCGCACATCATCGGCGTCAGCGTCAGCGCCACGAAGGCCGAGGCGCTGATCGCCATGGTGACCACCAGCGCGAATTCGTGGAAGACGCGCCCGACCACCCCGCCCATCAGCAGGATCGGGATGAAGACGGCCACCAGCGACACGGTGATGGAGATGATAGTGAAGCCGATCTCCCGCGAGCCCTTCAGGGCCGCCTCGAAGGGCTGCATCCCCTCTTCGACGTAGCGGACGATGTTCTCCATCATCACGATGGCGTCGTCCACGACGAGGCCGACCGCCAGCGTCAGCGCCATCAGCGAGATGTTGTCGATGGAGAAGCCCATCAGATGCATCCCGCCCGCCGTCGCGATCAGCGAGATCGGGACGGTCAGCGCCGGGATCATCGTCGCCGTCAGCCGGCGCAGGAACAGGAAGATGACCAGCACGACCAGCGCGATGGTCAGGCCCAGCGTGAACTGCACGTCCTCCACCGCCTCGCGGATCGAGGTGGAACGGTCGTTCACCACCTCCACCTTCGCGCTGGGCGGAAGCTGCGCGCGGAAGGTGGGCAGCAGGTTGCGCACCCGGTCCACCACGTCCACGGTGTTGGCATCGGGCTGGCGCTGCACGGCCATGACGATGGCGCGGGTGCCGTTGTGCCAGCTCGCCGTGCGGGCGTTCTCGACGCTGTCCAGAACGTTCGCCACGTCCCCCAGCCGGACCGGGGCGCCGTTGCGGTAGGCGACGATCAGGCCGCGGAAGGCGTCGGCGTCGGGGAGCTGCGGGTTTGCGGCGAGGACGAGCTGCTGCCGGGCGCCGGACAGCGTGCCGACCGGGGTGTTGGCGTTGGCGGCGGCCAGCGCCTTCTGAAGCTCGTCGATGCCGATGCCGCGCACGGCCAGCGCGTTGGGGTCCACCTGGACGCGCACGGCGTATTTCTGCGCGCCGTAGATCTGCACCTGGGCGACGCCCGGCAGGGTGGCGACCTTGGGCTGGACCGCGGTTTCGGCGAAGTCGTTCAATGCCGAAAGCGTCAGCGTCGGCGACGAGAGGGCCAGCATCAGGACCGGCTGGTCGGCCGGGTTCACCTTGCGGTAGCTGGGCGCGGTGGTCATCTCCGCCGGCAGGCGGCGCTGGGTGCGGGCGATGGCCGCCTGCACGTCCTGCGCGGCGGCGTCGATGTCGCGTTCCAGAACGAACTGGATGGTGATCGAGGTGTTGCCGAGGCTCGACGTCGAGGTGATCGTGTCGATGCCGGCGATCGTCGAGAACTCGCGCTCCAGCGGGCTGGCGACGGAGGCCGCCATGGTTTCCGGGCTGGCGCCGGGCAGCGTGGCGGAGACGTTGATGACCGGGAAATCCACCCGCGGCAGCGCCGCGACGGGCAATTGGCGGTAGGCGGCGAGGCCCCCCAGAACCAGCGCCGCCGTCAGCAGGATGGTCATCACCGGACGGCGGATGCACAGCTCCGAGAGGGTCATGACGCGCCTCCGGTGAGCGGAGCCTTGCCGTTGGCCCCATCCTTGCCGCCGTTCTTGGCGGCGGCGACCTTGGCGCCGGGATAGAGACGGGACTGGCCGTCCACCACCACACGCTCACCGGCCTGCACCCCGTCGGCGATGACCGCCAAGCCCTCCTGGCTGCGCGCCACGGTGACGTTTCGGATCTCCACCGTGTCGTCCGGCTTGACCACATAGACGAAGCGGCCCTGCTGGCCGGTCTGCACCGCTTCCTGCGGGAGGGTCAGTGCCTGCGGCTCGACCCGCAGGGTCAGGACCACATCGACGAACTGGCCGGGCCACAGCCGGGTGTCGGCGTTGACGAACTGTCCCTTCACCAGGATCGTGCCGGTCTGCTGATCCACTTGGCTGTCCACGAAGCTCAGGACGCCTTCGGCGGGCGGGACGGCGGCGCCGGGAATGCCGGCGGTGACCGCCAGCGTGCTCGTCTCCATCGCCGCGCGGATGGTCGGCAGGTGGCGTTCCGGCACGTTGAAGGCGACGGTGATCGGGCGGAGCTGGGTCAGCGTCACCAGCGGCGTGGCGTCCGCTCCGCGCACCATGGTGCCGGGCTTGGCGTTCACCGCGCCGGTGCGCCCGTCCATCGGGGCCGCGATGCGGGTGAAGCTGAGCGAGACCTTGGCCGCCTCGATGGCCGCCTGCCCGGCCTTAACCGTGGCCTCCAGCGCGTCGGCAGCGGCCACCGCGGCGTCGTATTGCTGGCGGGCGACGGTGTTGGAACGGACGAGCTGTTCGTAACGCTTCACGTCGCCACGCGCCTTGTCGAGATTGGCGCGGTCGCGTTCAAGATTGGCCTGGGCCTGACGGAGCTGCGCCTCCAGCGCGCGGGAGTCGAGGGTGAACAGCAGGTCCCCCGCCTTCACCTCCTGCCCCTCGGTGAAATGGACCGTCTCGACCACCGAATCGACGCGCGCCTTGATCGCGATGGCGGCCACCGGCTGGACCGAGCCGATGGTGCCCAGCCGCTCCGGCACCGCGCGCGTCTCGACCGTCTGGATGACCACCGGAAGGGCGCGCGGTCCCGCCGGGGCGGCGGCCTTCGCCGTCTGCGCGTCGGCCCCGCCCGCCCGGTGCGTGTACCAGTAGCCACCGCCAATCAGCGCGGCCAGCAGGAGCGCAAACAGCGCTATGCGTTTCGTCACATCGAACTCCCGGTGGGGCTGCCCGGTCCGGCCGGAGCGCACCATCCTGCGATAATGCAATGCGGCCCATTATCGCAGGAGAGGCTTTGCAGGTTAATGTCCATCCTACAGCCATTTGGTAACAGACTGTAACAACGGCTATGGGATGCGGGGCGATTCGGCGATGCTGGACCTGAAGAACTTGGAAGCCTTCGTGTGGATCGCCCGTTTGGGCGGCTTCCGCGCGGCGGCGGGTCGGCTGAACACCACCCAGCCGGCCATCTCCGCCCGCATCGCCCAGTTGGAAAAGGAGCTGGGCGTCCAGCTGTTCAACCGCGGCACGCGGCGGGTCACGCTGACGCTGAAGGGCATGGAACTGCTCGACCATGCCGAGCGGATGCTGACGCTTCAGGCCGAGCTGGTGCACGCGGTCGCCGAGTCGACGACCCTGCGCGGGCTGATCCGGCTGGGCGTGGCGGAAACCATCGTGCACACATGGCTGAGCCGCCTGATCGAACGGCTGCACAACCGCTTCCCGCTGGTCAGCCTGGAGATCGAGGTGGACACCTCCATCCATCTGCGCAACGGGCTGCTGGCGCACGACCTGGACATCGCCTTCATGCTGGGACCGGTGGCCGAACCGGACATGCGCAACGAGGCGCTGAGCAGCTACCCCATGGCCTGGGTGGCCAGCCCGTCGCTCGACCTCCCCGCCGGGCGGCTGGGGCTGGCCGATCTGGCGCGCTACCCGGTCATCACCTTCTCCCGGCAAACCAAGCCGTCGGTGGCCATCCAGCAGATGTTCAAGCGGCCCGGCCTGCCGCCGCTGCGCTTCTATGGCAACAGCTCGCTCGCCAGCATCGTGCGGATGACCCTGGACGGCATCGGCATCAGCGCCATCCCACCCGCGGTGATCGAGCGCGAACTGGCGGAAGGGCTGCTGCGGCTGATCCCGGCGGAAGACCCGTTGCCCGACCTCGACTTCACCATCTGCCACCCGGTGGACAGCGACAACCCGCTGGTGCCCATCGTGGCGGACATGGCGCTGGAAATCGTTCGGGCGCAACGGCATGGGGCGCCGACTGATAAACGCCGTTTATCGCAAACGATCAAAAATGAAAATTTGACGGATCGGACGGATGCGTGAACCTTTAGGACGCAACAGTTTGGTCACCGAGGTTTTGCCCGCCATGCAGTCCGTGACCCCAATCACCCCGTTTCCGCCCGGCACCGCTTCCGCCGCCCTGCTGGCGCGTCTGGCGATCCGCCGGGGAGAGCATCGCGGGCCGACCGCCGGACTGGCGCCGGGCCATGTGCAGGCGAACCTCGCCATCGTTCCCGCCGAGGTCGCCTCCGCCTTTGAGCGCTTCTGCCGCGCCAACCCGGTGCCCTGCCCGCTGCTCGCCGTGTCGAAGCCGGGCGATCACCGCTTCGCGGAGCTTGGCGTGGACCTCGACCTGCGCACCGATTTCCCGCGCTACCGCGTCTACCGCGACGGCCTGCTGACGGAGGAACCGGAGGATCTGCTGTCCGTCTGGCGCGACGATCTGGTCGCCTTCGCCATCGGCTGCTCCTTCTCCTTCGAGGAGGCGCTGCTCGCCGCCGGCCTGCCCGTCCGCCACATCGAGCGCGGCTGCAACGTGCCGATGTACGTGACCGGCCGGGACTGCGTGGCCGTCCCGCCCTTCGCCGGGCGCATGGTGGTGTCGATGCGCCCGATGACGCCCGCGCAGGCCGAACGCGCCGCCGCGGTGACCGGGCGCTACGCCGCCGTCCACGGCGCGCCGGTCCACATCGGCGACCCGGCGGCGCTCGGCATCGGCGACCTGTCGCAGCCGGAGTTCGGCGACGCCGTCCCGCTCGCCCCCGGCGAGGTCCCCGTCTTCTGGGCCTGCGGGGTCACCCCCCAGGTGGCGCTCGCCGCCGCCCGCCTGCCCTTCGCCATCGCCCACAGCCCCGGCCACATGCTGGTCACCGACCGGCTGAACGCCGAACTGGAGGGCGTGTCACCTTCGGTCGCGCAACTCTTCAGACAAGAACAGGGAGCTTCATGACATGACCGCGATCACCCTGCGTACCCGCCTCGCCGCCGCCGCCTTCGGCGTCGGCCTCTGCGCCACCCCGGTCGCGGCCTTCGCCGAGACCTGGGACATGCCGACTCCCTACCCCGACACGAACCTGCACACCATCACGGTGCGCCAGTTCGCCGAGGAGGTGAAGGCGGCCACCAACGGCAAGATCCAGATCACCGTCCATTCCAACGGCTCGCTGGTCAAGCATCCGGAGATCAAGCGCGCCGTCCAGTCGGGGCAGGCCCAGATCGGTGAGGTTCTCATCAGCTCCTGGGCGAACGAGGACCCGCTGTACGGTCTCGATTCCGTGCCCTTCCTGGCGACCGACTTCGCCGCCTCGAAGAAGCTCTACGAGGTGTCCAAGCCGTACCTGGAGAAGAAGCTGGAGCGTCAGCGCCTGAAGCTCCTCTACTCGATCCCGTGGCCGCCGCAGGGCCTCTACGTGAAGCAGGAGATCAGCTCCGTCGCCGACCTGAAGGGGCAGAAGTTCCGCGCCTACAACCCGGCGACCACCCGCATCGCCGAGCTGGCCGGCGCCGTGCCGACCAAGATCGAGGCCGCCGAGGTGTCCCAGGCCTTCGGCACCGGCATCGTCACCGCCATGATGACCTCCGCCGCCACCGGCGTTGACACCAAGGCGTGGGACTTCGTGAACGTCTATTACGACGTGCAGGCTTGGTTGCCGCGCAACATGGTGTTCGTCAGCACCGAGGTCTGGAAGGGCCTGGACGACGCCACGAAGAAGGCCGTCGAGCAGGCCGCCGCCAAGGCCGAGGCCACCGGCTGGACCGAGTGGGAGAAGAAGACGGAGGAATTGAACAAGACCCTGTCCGGCAACGGCATGAAGGTGCTGACCCCGTCCTCGGCGATCAAGGACGGCTTCGCCGCCATCGGCAAGACGATGACCGAGGAATGGACCAAGGCCTCCGGCGCCGACGGCGAAGCGATCGTTTCGGCCTTCCGGAAGTAAGCGGCGGCGACGCTGGCCCCCCTCCCAACCTCCCCCCGCTGACGCAGGGGGAGGAGCTATTCCCTCCCCTGCGTCAGCGGGGGGAGGGCTGGGGTGGGGGCAATACGCCCACCACCAAAAAAACTCCCCCGCCCGCTCTACCCGGAGGTGGTCGCGCCATGCGCACCGCATTGACCTTCCTATACCGCGCCGCCGAGGTCCTGGGCGCGGTGTTCCTGGTGCTGATCGCCGTGCTGATCGTGTCCCAGGTGTTCGCCCGGCTGGCCAACCGCATGGTGCCGGGAGCTGACGAGTTGGCCGGCTACTGCATGGCTGCCTCCTTCTTCCTGATGCTGGGACCGGCGCTGCGCCGCGGCGCGCACATCCGCGTCGGCGTGCTGGTCGACCGGCTGCGCGGCGGACCCCGCCGTGTCGTGGAGCTGATCTGCCTCGGCTTCGGCACCGCGCTCAGCGGCTATTTCGCGTGGTACTGGCTGCGCATGACCTACGATTCCTACGATTTCGGCGATCTGGGACAGGGGGTGCTGCCCATCCCGCTGTGGATTCCGCAGGCCGCCATGGGCGTCGGGCTGGTCATTCTGGTGGTGGCCTTCCTGGACGACCTGCTGGCGGTGATCCGGGGGCGCGAGGCGTCCTACCAAAGCGCCGGCATGCAGAGCGAGGGCTGACCCATGGACCAGACGACCGCTTCCATTGTCGTCGTGGTGACGATGCTCCTGATGCTGGGGACCGGCATCTGGGTGGCCCTGGCGCTGGCCGGCGTCGGCTTCGTCGCCATGGCGCTGTTCACCACCCGCCCCGTCGGCATGGTCATGGCGACCAACATCTGGGGCGCCAGCACGAGCTGGACCCTGACTGCCCTGCCCCTGTTCATCTGGATGGGCGAGATCCTGTTCCGTACCCGCATCTCGTCCGACATGTTCAAGGGGTTGGCGCCATGGACGGGCTGGCTGCCGGGACGGCTGATGCACGTCAACATCGTCGGCTGCACGATCTTCGCCGCCGTCTCCGGCTCCTCGGCCGCGACCGCCGCGACCATCGGGCGGATGACCATCCCGGAACTGACCCGGCGCGGCTACGATCCGATGATGATCGTCGGCTCGCTGGCCGGCGCCGGCACGCTGGGCCTGCTGATCCCGCCCTCGATCATCATGATCGTCTACGGCGTGGCGGCGGACGTGTCCATCGCCCGCCTGTTCATCGCCGGCGTCATTCCGGGCATCGTGCTGACCGGGCTGTTCATGCTCTACGTCGGCGGCTGGTCCCTGCTGAACCCCGACCGCGTGCCGCCGCGGGAAGCGCGCCAGAGCTTTGCGGAGAAGATCCGCGATACCGGGTCGCTGATCCCGGTCATGTTGCTGATCGTCGGGGTGCTCGGCTCCATCTACGCGGGCATCGCCACGCCGACGGAGGCCGCGGGCATCGGCGTTCTGGGATCGCTGGTGCTGGCCATGGTCACCGGCACGATGAGCTGGGCGACCTTCCGCGACAGCGTGATGGGGGCGGCGCACACCTCCTGCATGATCGGCTTCATCCTGGCGGGGGCGGCCTTCCTGACCGTCGCCATGGGCTACACCGGCATTCCGCGCCTGCTGGCGGAGTGGATCACCTCCATGCAACTCTCCACCGCGTCGCTGCTGGTCGTGCTGACCCTGTTCTTCATCGTCATGGGCTGCTTCCTCGACGGCATCTCGATGGTCGTGCTGACCACCTCGGTCATCCTGCCGATGGTGCAGAACGCCGGGATCGACCTGCTGTGGTTCGGCATCTACATCATCATCGTGGTGGAAATGGCGCAGATCACCCCGCCGGTGGGCTTCAACCTGTTCGTCCTGCAATCGATGACGGGCAAGAGCATCTTCACCGTCGGCAAGGCCAGCCTGCCCTTCTTCCTGATGATGATCGTGATGGTGGCCCTGCTCTGGATATTCCCGGGCATGGTGACGTGGCTGCCCTCGCTGATGATCGGGTGAGGAGCGGCATCATGGACGTCCGTTTCACCACGGCGGGCGACACGGCCTTCAACGTGGAGTTTGGCGAGGGCATCGACCGCCCCACCAACGCCCGCGTCATGGCTCTGCACGCCCGCCTGAAATCCGCCGCCCCGCCGGGCCTGGTGGAGACGGTGCCGACCTTCCGCTCGCTCCAGGTCGTCTACGACCCGATCGCGACGAGCCGCCGGGAGGTCCAGGCCGCCGTCGAGGCGGAACTGGCCCACGCCGATGAGGCGCCGGCCGCAGGAGCCCTGTGGCGCCTGCCCGTCTGCTACGATCCCGATCTGGGGCCGGACCTTGTGGAGCTGTCCGCGTCGCTCGGCCTGTCGGCGGAGCGGCTGATCGCCCTCCACGGATCGACGGAATATTTCGTCTACATGCTGGGCTTCATGCCGGGCTTCGCCTACATGGGCGACCTGCCGGCGGAGCTGGAGAAGCCGCGGCGCAGCGAGCCGCGGGTCCGCGTGCCGGCGGGGTCGGTCGCCACCGCCGGGCGGCTGACCACCGTCTATCCGTGGGAGAGCCCCGGCGGCTGGCATCTGATCGGGCGCTGTCCGGTGCCGCTCTACGACGGCTCCCGCCCCTCCCCGGTCCTGCTCGCCGCGGGCGACCGGGTGCGGTTCGAGGCGGTGGACCGCGCCCGCTTCGACGCCCTGTCGGCCGAGGCCGCCGCCGGCCGCTTCGATCCCGACACGCTGAGGGCCACGTCATGATCGCGCCCTCCCTTGCGCCCTGCCTCACCGTCGTCCGGCCGGGGTTGTTCGCCACCATCCAGGACCTCGGCCGCTTCGGCCATCAGGAACTCGGCATGCCGGTGGCCGGCGCGCTCGACCCCATCGGCCTGCGCCTCGCCAACGCGCTGGTCGGCAACCCGGCGGGCACGGCGGGGGTGGAGATCGCCCTGCTCGGCCCGGCACTGAAGGTGGAGGCCGACGGCGTGCGCGTCGCCGTCGTCGGCCCCATGGCGCTGAGCCTGGAGCGCGAGGGGCAATCGCCCCAGCCTCTGGAATCCCACCGCAGCCACACGCTGGCGCGTGGCGACGTGCTGAAGCTGGGCGCCGTCACCGGGGCGGCGGTTGCCTATCTGGCGGTGGCCGGCGGCTTCGCTCTGGAGCCCTTCCTGGGCAGCCTGTCCACCTACGTGCGCGCCGGCATCGGGCCGCTCGGCGGCAAGCCGTTGGGCGACGGGACGCGCCTGCCGCTCAACCGCAGCGACGCCCCGCCGGGCGCCGACGTGGAGTTGCCGGAGCCGCCGGACTATGGCGGCGGGCCGGTGCGGGTGGTCCTCGGCCCGCAGGAGGACCGCTTCACGGCGGCGGCGGTGGAGACCTTCCTGTCGGCGACCTACCGCGTCGGCAAGGACGCCGACCGCATGGGCCTGAGGCTCGACGGCCCGACGCTGGCCCACACCGGCTCCGCCGACATCCCGTCGGACGGGCTGGTCACCGGCTCCATCCAGGTGCCGGGCAACGGCCAGCCGATCCTTCTGCTGAACGACCACCAGACGGCGGGCGGCTACGCCAAGATCGCCACGGTGATCTCCGCCGACCTGCCCCGCGTCGGCCGGCTGAGCCCCGGCGGCGCCCTCAGCTTCCGCGCCGTCACGGTGGAGGAGGCGGAGGCCATCCGGCGGCGCCTGGAACAGACCATCGCGGCCTGGGTCCGCGCCATCCGTCCGGTGCGCCCGGCGGGCGGCGTCGATCTGGAGGCGCTCTATACGGAAAACCTCGTGTCCGGGGTCGTCGACATCGTCAACGGCAACGGCGACATCCTGAACCAAGAACAGATGTGCGGGAGGGCACCATGACCATCACCGTGAACCTGAACGCCGATTTGGGCGAGGGGTTCGGCGCCTACGACATCGGCGACGACGACTCCATGCTGGGCATCGTCGCCTCCGCCAACATCGCCTGCGGTTTCCACGCCGGCGACCCGCTGGTGATGACGCGGACCGTCCGGAACGCGGTGGCGAAGGGCGTGAGCCTGGGCGCCCACCCCTCCTACCCCGACCTCCAGGGCTTCGGCCGCCGCCCCTTGCGGATGTCGGCGGCGGAGGTGGAGGCGATGGTCGCCTATCAGATCGGCGCGCTGATGGGAATCGCTGCCGCCGCCGGCGGTACGGTCAGCCATGTCAAGGCGCACGGCGCGCTGAACAACATGGCGGCGGTCGACGAATCGCTCGCCATGGCGATCGGACGGGCGATCAAGGGCGTCGATCCCAGCCTGATCTACCTCGCCACCGCCGGCTCGGAGATGGCGCGGGCCGGACGGACGCTGGGCCTGCCCACGGCGGAGGAGGTCTTCGCCGACCGCGCCTACGACGACAACGGCAACCTCGTGCCGCGCGGCCAGCCCGGCGCGATGGTCCACGACCCGGACGTAGCGGCCGCCAACGTTCTGCGCATGCTGGAGGAGGGCGTGATCCTGTCGGTCACCGGCACACGCATTCCCTGCACCGTCCATTCCGTCTGCGTCCATGGCGACGAGCCGAGCGCGGTCGCCATGGCCGGCAACCTGCGCCGCACGCTGGAGGCGAAGGGGGTCCGCATCGTTCCTCTGCCGGAGTTGCGGGACCGCTTTTAGGAAAGGGCGATCATGCGGGCCGCAGATTCGCCGCTTCGGCGAGGCTGGTGAGCGTGTCGAGGATGACCTGTGGGCTGACCGGCTTGCGCAGCACCACCAGCGGCTGCCAACGGTCGGACGTCAGGTCATCCTCGCCAGCCTCCATCGACAGGAAGCCCGTCATCACCAGGATCGGCAGTCCGGAGGCCCTGATCCGCAGTTCGCGGATCAGGGCGCGGCCGTCCATCCGCGGCATGCGCAGATCGGTGATGACGAGGTCGGCGGGATCGGCGCTGTAGCGCTCAAGCCCCTCCTGCCCGTCCTGGGCCAGGGTCACCCGGAATCCCTTGCGGGACAGGAAATCCTCCAACGCCATGGCGGCGAGGGCCTCGTCCTCGGCCACCAGGACATGCAACGGAGCGGTGACGGGGTCAGGCATGAGCGCGCTCCACGTCCTGAACGGAGGGATGGGACACCGGCACGGTGATGGTGAAACGGACGCCGCGGCTTCCATCGTCGTGGGTCACGTTCGCCGCGTCGATCCGCCCGCCCATGGAATCGATGATGCCATAGCCGATGGAGAGGCCGAGACCGGACCCTTTCCCGACCTCCTTGGTCGTGAAGAAGGGGTCGAAGATGCGCGGCAGAATGTCCGGATCGATTCCGCCGCCATCGTCGGCGATCGTGATGACGGCCCGCCCGGCGGTCAGGTCGCAGCCCATCCCCACGGCGATCCGCCCGGCGGCGGGCGACCCGTTGGGGTCGGCGCGCCATTCCAGGATGGCGTCGCGTGCGTTGGACAGCAGATTGACCAACACCTGCTCCAATTGCAGGGGGCGACCGCGCGTGACGCAGTCGATGGCCGGGATGTCGATCACAACCTCGATGTTCTCCAAGGCGAACTGATTGGTCACCAGCTCGACGGCGGAGCGGACGCTGGCCGCGGGGTCGAAGCGCTGGGTGGCGCCGTCGCGGCGGCTGAAGGTGCGCATATGGTCGATGATGCGGCCCATGCGCTCCGCCTGTTCCGAGACGATGGTCAGCACCTTGTCCAGGCGCGTGGCGTCGGTATCGCCGTCGCGCAGGCGGGACAGGGCGTTCTCGGCCCAGATCCGGATGATGTTCAGGGGCTGACTCATCTCATGAGCCATGCCGGCGGCGAGCGTGCCCAGCGTCGCCAGCTTGGAGGTCTGGACCAGCTCCTCCTGAAGCCTCTTGCGGTCGGTGATGTCGCGGGAGCTGCCCAGGATCTGGACCACCCGCCCCTCCTCGCCGCGCACCGGTACCAGGACGGTGTGCCACGTGCGCCGCCCGACCGGAAGGTCGAGAGTCTCCTCGTAATCGATCGGGTGACCCGCGGCGACGCAGGCGCTGTAGCGTTCGACCACCGCATCGGCGGTTTCCGGCGGAACGGCGTCGCGGACCAGCCGACCGCGCATGGTTTCCGGGTCGATCCCCGTCGCCCGCGCGTGGGCGGGGTTCAGCGTGTCGAACACGAAGTCCCCGTCCGGCAACACCGTGACGACGAACAGCCCCTCCGCCAGATTGTTGAAGAAGCTGGCGTAGCGCAGCTCGGCTTGGCGCCGGATCTCGATCTCGCGCTGAAGGGCTCCGTTGGCGTCGGCGAGTTGGGTGGCGCTGGGCAGGGCAAGGGCCTTGGGCATCTGCACCCACAGGGCGACGGCGGTCAGCACGGACACCAGCGCGGTCAACGCCTTGACGATGCCTTCCACGGCATAGTCGGGATGCCACAAGGTCCACAGGCTGAAGAAATGCGTCGTGCCGCAGGCCAGGATGAAGGCGGCGAACAGCCAGACGATCCAGGTGAAGGCAACGTCGCGGCGCTTGACTACGAAGTAAAGCAGCGCCACCGGAATCGAGTAATAGGACAGTCCGGTCAACACATCGGACACGATGTGCAGGGTCAGGATTTCCGGACGCCAGAACAGGCATACGCCGTGAGGCAAGTACGCGCTGGTGTCGAAGAAGGCTTCTACGCCACCGAACATGCCGCCCCTCTTTTATTCGGTCACCGTCCGCGGTCCAGCCGGGTCCGGAAACGCCGCCGTTTCTCTGATCTCGCCACAAAACCTTAAAGCACAACGCCTTGTGGCACCATGCCAAGATGGCTGCGTCAGCAAACGCTACTCGAATCAGACAGGAGGAGCAACACGCGGAACGCGATGCCAGCGAATGGTCAGCGCGCTCCGCATGGCTTTGGATGAACGTTACGCGGCGGTGTGCACCTTGCGGTTTTGCTCGCGGGTCTTCAGGAAGCGCAGGGCCGGAAAATCCTCCTGCGTGCGGTTCAGATGCCAGGCGTTGCGGGCCAGGAACACCAGCGCTCCGTCATGGTCCTCCGCCGCCGCCGAGCGGTTGAGGTCCAGGAACTTCTTGAGCTGGTCCTCGTCGTCCGTCTCGATCCAGCGGGCTGCGTCCACCCCCGCCCCCTCGAAGCGGGCGGCGAGGCCGTATTCCGCCTCGATGCGGGCGGCCAACACCTCGAACTGGAGTTGTCCAACCACGCCGACCACCCAATCCGCTCCCGTCAGCGGCTTGAACACCTGGGAGGCGCCCTCCTCCGCGAAATGTTCCAGCGCCTTGCGCAGATGCTTCACGCGCATCGGGTCTTCCAGGCGGACTCGCTGAAGCAGTTCCGGCGCGAAGCTCGGCACGCCGGTGAAGCGCAGATCCTCGCCCTCGGTCAGCGTGTCGCCGATGCGCAAGCTGCCGTGGTTGGGAATGCCCATGATGTCGCCGGGCCACGCCTCTTCCGCCAGCTCGCGGTCGCGGGCCAGGAAAAGCACGGCGTTGTTCACCGCCATCAGCTTGCCCGAACGGACATGCTTCAGCTTGGCCCCACGCTTGAACTTGCCGGAGCAGATGCGCACGAAGGCGATGCGGTCGCGATGGTTGGGGTCCATGTTGGCCTGGACCTTGAACACGAAGCCGCTGAACTTGCCCTCGTCGGGCTGAACGGAGCGCTGCTCCGCCGGCTGCGGGCGCGGCGGCGGGGCGTTCTCGGCCAAGCCCCGAAGAAGCTCGCGCACGCCGAAGTTGTTGATCGCCGAGCCGAAATAAATCGGCGTCAGGTGACCGGCGCGGTAGGCCTCCAGGTCGAAGGGCGGCATCAGCCCGCGGGCCATCTCCACCTCCTCGCGCAGCTTCGCCACCGCGTAAGCCGGCAGCAGCTCGTCGAGGCGCGGGTCGTCAAGGCCGTTGCACTCGATGCCGTCGTCGATCTCGTCGCCCTTGGTGCGGTCCATCAGGATCAGGCGGTCGCGGATCAGGTCGTAGCAGCCCAGGAAGTCGCGACCCATGCCGATGGGCCAACTCGCCGGGGTGACCTCCAGCGCCAGCGAGCTTTCGATCTCGGAGATGAGGTCGAAGGGGTCGCGCGCCTCGCGGTCCATCTTGTTGCAGAAGGTCACGATGGGCACGTCGCGCAGGCGGCAGACCTCGAACAGCTTCAGGGTCTGACTTTCGATGCCCTTCGCGCCGTCGATGACCATCACGGCGCTGTCCACCGCGGTCAGCGTCCGGTAGGTGTCCTCCGAGAAGTCCTCGTGGCCCGGCGTGTCCAGCAGGTTGAAGGTCCGTCCATCGTAATCGAAGGTCATGACGGAGGCGGTCACGGAGATTCCGCGCTCGCGCTCCACCTTCATCCAGTCCGACTTGGCGCGGCGCTGCTCGCCGCGGGCCTTCACGGCGCCGGCCATCTGGATGGCGCCGCCGAACAGCAGCAGCTTTTCGGTGAGGGTGGTCTTGCCGGCGTCGGGGTGCGCGATGATCGCGAAGGTTCGACGCCGGGCAACAGCGTCCAGAAGTTCGGACATGCGCGTTCCCGTAACTCAGCGGTGCAGACAACGGCGAAGAGGGCCGGGAGGCGGAACGCCCCACGGCCCTCTTCGTTCGGACTTATAGATAGCAGCGATGGCAGCTCTACGCCAGAGCCTCCCTTGCGCGGATCAGCACTTGTTGAACTTGGCCAAATTGCTCAGGACATCCTGCCGTTTTTGAAGAGTGCTGATCAATTCGCGTTCGTCAATTTCCGGTTTGACGGCAACCAATGCCGGCAGAAAAATCACGCTTCCAAAATAAAGAGCCGCCTGATTTCGTTCACGGTTTGCCAGTATATCGTCTTGAATCCTGACAATGACACGAGCATTCTCTTTTGATTCCACCTCAATCATCTCGCAACTCCGCGTCAAATCCTCCGACGCAAAGTCGTCATGGCGCAAATTGCGCTCGCGGTTGAGCGACGTCGTGTCCATTGGAAGTGGCGGTGCCCCGGTTGTGCAAGCCGCCATCGCCAGACAGAGCACCAAGGCTGCCTTACTCGAAGACAACGGCGCGCCCCTTCCCATCAATAGATCCCCAGCTCATGAAGCTGATGCCGACGGTGCCGTAACGAGCCAAGACAACGGCGTCCGCCCCCAGCTTTGCCGCCTCCTCCTTCAAACGCTCCTCAACCAATGCCGGCGTGGGATCTTTATCGAAAATGGTTGTCTTATTCACCGTCACATTGATGTCGCCAAGTCTGCGGTAGTTGCGGTCGGTGATGTCTTTTTCCGTAACGATGATGTCGGCCGGAGTCTTCACCTTGGCGGGGATGCTGGCCGCGCTTCCGCTTGCAGCCGGCTTGATGTCGGCCATCGAATAGGTCCCGCAGGACGCGAGTAGAAAGCTGAAACCAAGAGCAATGATGGAGCTGCGCACGATTCCTCCGCCAAAAAACGGGTTGATGGCGAAGTTCATACAAAAATGCGATAATCCTCTCAACAACTTCGAAACGCAGAGGTTGTGACATTGCGCCACAACGCTAAAAGGGGCGCCTTATTCAGGCACCCCCTTTCCGGTTCTCGGCTGTTTCCGATCAGTTCAGCGACAGCTCCGCAATCTGGACCGCGTTCAGCGCGGCACCCTTCAGAAGCTGGTCGCCGCAGACGAACAGGTCCAGACCATGGTCGCCGAAGATCAGGCTGGTGCGGATGCGGCCGACCTCGACGTCGAACTGGCCCGTGGCGTTCAGCGGCATCGGGTAGACGCCGTCCGCCGGCACGTCCTTCACCACCACGCCCGGCGCGTCGGCCAGTACGGCGCGGGCGGCGTCCGGGGTGACCGGCGACAGCGTCTCGACCGTGATCGCCTCGGAATGGGCGCGGTAGGTCGGGATGCGCACCGCGGTGCAGCTCACCGGCAGGTCCGGGATCTCCAGGATCTTCCGGGTCTCCCAGGTCACCTTCATCTCCTCCTTCGTGTAGCCGTTCTCCTGGAAGGCGTCGATCTGAGGGATCAGGTTGAAGGGGATCGGGTGACGGAACACGCTGTTGACGACCGGCTTGCCGTCGAGCTGGTTGCGGGTCTGCTCCTCAAGCTCGGCCATGCCCTCCGCACCGGCGCCGCTGGTCGCCTGATAGGTGGAGACGATGACACGGCGAAGGCCGAACGCCTTGTGCAGCGGACCGAGCGCCACGACGGCGATGGCGGTGGTGCAATTGGGGTTCGCGACAAGCTTGGCGTCGCCCATGGCGTGGGCGTTGATCTCCGGCACGATCAGCGGGACGTTGTCGTCGTAGCGGAAGGCCGATGAGTTGTCGATCACCAGCGCCCCGCCCGCGGCGATGGCCGGCGCGTGCTCCTTGGCGAAATCACCGGACACGGCGAGCAGGACGATGTCGTAGCCCTTCACCTTCTCGACGTCGAACGCCACGAGGGTCTTCTCGCCGAACGGGGTCTCGACCGTGCGGCCGGCGCTGCGCTCCGACGCGAACAGGCCAAGTTCCGCGACCGGGAACGAACGGCGGTGAAGAACATCGACCATCTCGCGGCCGACGGCGCCCGTGGCACCGACGATGGCGACGCGGCGGGGAGAAGGAGAAGAGGTGCTCATGGGTGTGGTCCGTCCTTTGGTCTTGCCCGGATCGAGCGTGGACGGCGGCCCCGGATGCACCAAGGCCCCGTCCGTGTCCGGCGGGGCCTTCGTGGTGGGTGAAGCGTCTTACTCGATCAACGCACGCCACCATCCGACGGCCCGCCGGAGCGGGTCGTTTTGGTAGTGGTGGTGGTGATGGCGAGCGAGCGATTCATAACCCGCTAGATAAACGAAAGGCGCGGGGCTTGTAAAGCGCCCGCGCCTTCGCGGCACAATTTTTGTCCGGTTCCGGATGGGGCCGCGTCAGCCCTCGGTTTCGGCGGGATGCTCCGGCTTCACGGGATGCACGTCCCAGATTTCGGTCGCGTATTCCATGATGGTGCGGTCGGAGGAGAACCAGCCCATGTTGGCCGTGTTCAGAATGGCCTTGCGGGTCCATTCCTCCTGGTCGCGGTACAGGTCCATGGCCTCCTGCTGCGCCTCGCAGTATTCGGCGAAGTCCGCCGTCACCAGGAAATGGTCGCCGCCGTCGGTCAGCGCCTGGAGGATCGGGTGGTAACGGTGGGGGTCGTCCGGCGAGAAGACGCCGGTGGAGATCATGTCCAGCGCCCGCTTCAGGCTGGGGTTGGAGGCGATGACCTCGCGCGGGTTGAAGCCGCCGCTGGCCCGCAGGTCGTTCACCTCCTCGGCGGTCAGGCCGAAGATGAAGATGTTGTCGTCGCCCACATGCTCGCGGATCTCGACGTTGGCGCCATCCAGCGTGCCGATGGTCAGCGCGCCGTTCAGGGCCAGCTTCATGTTGCCGGTGCCCGACGCCTCCATGCCCGCGGTCGAGATCTGCTCCGACAGGTCGGCCGCGGGCATGATGATCTCCGCCGCCGTCACGTTGTAATTCGGCAGCAGCACGATCTTCAGGTTGTCGTGCACCGACGGGTCATGGTTCACCACCTTCGCCACATCGTTGATGAGCTTGATGATGAGCTTCGCCATGTGATAGCTCGGCGCCGCCTTGCCGGCGAAGATCTTGGTCACCGGAACCCAGGAGACGGTCGGGTTGTCACGCATCTCGTTGTACAGCGCGATGGCCTGAAGGATGTTCAGGAGCTGGCGCTTGTACTCGTGCATGCGCTTGACCTGCACGTCGAACAGGCTGTCGACCTGCACGTCCACCCCGGTCTGGCGCGCGATGTAGGCGGCCAGCCGCTTCTTGTTCTTGCGCTTGGCGCGGCGGAACTCCTCGCGGAAGACCAGATCGTCGGCCTTCTCGGCGAGCGCCTTGATCTGGCCGAGGTCCTTGATCCAGCCGTTGCCGATGCGGCTGGTGATCAGCGCGGCCAGCGGCTGGTTCGCCTGATGCAGCCAGCGGCGCGGCGTGATGCCGTTGGTCTTGTTGTTGATGCGCTCCGGGAACTCCGCGTGGAAGTCGGCGAAGACGGTCTGCTTCATCAGTTCGGTGTGCAGGGCCGACACGCCGTTGACCTTGTGCGAGCCGAGGAAGGCCAGATTGCCCATGCGCACCCGGCGGTCACCGCGCTCGTCGATCAGCGACAGGCGGGACAGCCGCGCGTTGTCGCCCGCCGCCCGCGCCTTGGAGCGGTTCAGGAACTTGGCGTTGATCTCGTAGATGATCTGCATGTGGCGCGGCAGCACGCGTTCCATCATGCGCACCGGCCACGCCTCCAGCGCTTCCGGCAGCAGAGTGTGGTTGGTGTAGGAGAAGGTCGCGCGGGTGATGTCCCACGCCTTGTCCCAGAGCACGCCGTGCTGGTCCACCAACAGCCGCATCAGTTCGGCGATGCCGATGGCCGGGTGCGTGTCGTTGAGCTGGATCGCCGCCTTGTCGGGCAGGCTGTCGAAGTTGGAATGGTGCTGCAGATAGCGGCGCAGGATGTCCTGGAGCGAAGCGGAGGTGAAGAAATACTCCTGCTTCAGCCGCAGCTCCTTGCCGCCCTCCGTCGCGTCGTTCGGGTAGAGGACGCGGCTGAGGTTTTCCGTCAGAACCTTCTGCTCGACCGCCTTCATGTAGGCGCCGTCGTTGAAGTGGCCGAAGTTGAAGTCGCGGGTGGCGCGGGCCGACCACAGACGCAGCGTGTTGATCGTGTCCCCGCCATAGCCGACCACCGGCGTGTCGTAGGCCATGGCCAGCACGCGCTCGGCATCGACCCAGCGGTAGGCGCGTTCGCCCACCGAATCCCGGAACTCCTCGACGCGGCCATAGAACTGGACGGGGTACAGAACCTCCGGACGCGGGAATTCCCACGGGTTGCCGAATTGCAGCCACTGCTCCGGATATTCGACCTGCCAGCCATGCTCGAAGCGCTGCTCGAACAGGCCGAACTCGTAGCGGATGCCGTAGCCGTAGCCGGGCAGCGCTTCCGACGCCATGCTGTCGAGGAAGCAGGCGGCCAGACGGCCGAGGCCGCCGTTGCCGAGCGCGGCGTCCGGCTCCGCCTCCACCACGTCGTCGAGGTTCAGGCCGATGCGGTCGAGCGCCTGCCGGCACTGGTCGGTGATGCCGAGGTTGGCGAGGCTGTTGGTCAGCAGGCGGCCGATCAGGAACTCCAGCGAAAGATAGTAAACGCGCTTGGCGTCCTGCTGGTAATAAGTCCGCGTCGTGTCCATCCAGCGGTCCACGAGGCGGTCGCGCACGGCGAGCGCCACGGTGTGGAACCAGTCGCGCCGGGTCGCCGCCCGCGCGTCCTTGCCGACGGAATAAACCAGCCACTCCAGAAACGAGCGCTTCAGCCCGTCGACATCCAGACTGCGGCGTTCGATCTCGCGGGACTTATACCGAGCGTCCATGTCTTGACTTTCTTCTTTCGAGGGCCAACTGGAGCGGCGGATTCTTAGCCGGTCTTCCATCGGCGGCAGTTTCCGGGGTCCATGGTTAAGCAACGTTTAAGTCGCTGCGGCCAACCAGTCGAAACGGCTAGGCCGTTCGTACGGAGCAACAGCCGGGGCTTGCCCTTGTGCCAGACGCGCTGTGTCAAAACGAAGGCGACCTCCGCAGCGCGCCCATACCGGTAATCGCTGCGAAGCTCCGCTGGAGGGAGTAAGATGGCGTCCGTGTCAGCCTCTTTGAACCTCCCGATGCTCGACAATACCGTATCCTCGGACTCCCGCCAGGGCCTGCCCGGCGACGCCACCATTCTGCTCCGTCAGGCCCAGCCGGCGGACATCCCCGCGCTGCTGGCCATCGAGGAACGGTGCTTCGCCACCGATCGACTGACCCGACGTAGTTTTCATTATTTGCTGACGAAAGCCAAGGCCACTGGCCTTGTGGAAGTCCACAGCGGCACGGTCGTCGGCTACGCCCTGGTGTCCTTCCACTCCGGCACCTCGCTCGCCCGGCTCTACTCCTTCGCCGTCGATCCCGGCCACCGCGGCCAGGGCGTCGCCAAGCGGCTGCTCGCCGCGGCGGAGCAGGCGGCCCGCTCGCGGGACTGCATCTATCTGCGGCTGGAGGTGCGGCGCGACAACGCCGCGGCGATCGACCTCTACAAGAAGGCCGGCTACCGCGAGTTCGGCGTCTACACCGACTATTATGAAGACCATATGGAGGCGCTGCGGCTGGAGAAGCGCCTCGGCCACAGCGGCCCCAGCGCGCCGCTGGGCGGCCCCCTGGTTCCCTACTACCAGCAGACCCTGGACTTCACCTGCGGCCCGTCGGCCCTGATGATGGCGATGAAGGCGCTGAAACCCGCGGAGATCGAACTGGGGCGGAAGCTGGAAATCCGCCTGTGGCGGGAATCGACCACCGTCTTCATGACCTCCGGCCATGGCGGCTGCGGCCCCTTCGGGCTGGCGCTGGCGGCGGCGCGGCGCGGCTTCGCGGTGGACATCCACATCAAGGACAACGCCACCCCCTTCCTGGACAGCGTGCGCAGCGACGAGAAGAAGGAGGTCATGCGCATCGTGCACGAGGACTTCCTCGACGAGTTGGAGGGCAGCGGCGCAACCGTCCGCCACAACACCCTGAGCGCCCAGGACATGGCCGACGCGGTGGCGGGCGGGGCCATCCCCATCGTGCTCATCAGCTCCTACCGGATCTATCACGAAAAATTTCCGCACTGGGTCGTCGTGACCGGTGCCGATGACCGCTTTCTCTATGTTCATGATCCGCTTGTGTACGATCGTCACCACGCTCACATCGACCGGATGAACATGCCGATCCCGAAAGCCGACTTCGAGCGCATGGCCCGCTACGGAAAAGCCCAGTTGAAGGCCGCCCTCCTCCTCCGTCCCCAGCTCTCTGATCGGGCCGCCGATGGATCTGCCGATGGGTCCGCCGACTGATGCCGGCGCATCTTCTCGTCGTCGACCGCCGGGCGGACGTGAAATGGGCGAAGGACGGTTTGCCGGTGGTCAGCGCCCGCGACTACATCGCCCACCCGGAGCAGGCGCCACGCGGCGCGCGGGTGCTGAACATGTCGCGCAGCTACCGCTATCTGGGCACCGGCTACTACGTCTCGCTGCTGGCGGAGGCGCGCGGCGAGCGGGTGATCCCCTCCGTCCGGACCATCCTGGATTTGTCGCAGAAAGCCTTTTACCGCGCCCAGCTGGCCGAGGTGGAGGAGGCGCTGCGCAAGGCGATCAAGCGGATGGACCACCCGCCGGAGGCCTCCTTCAACCTCACCGTGTGCTTCGGCCACGCCGACGACGCTCGCTTCCAGGACATCGCCCGGACGGTCTTCGACCGGTTCCGCTGCCCCCTGCTGAAGATTCAGGTGCGGCTGAAGGAGGGCTGGACCGTCCATGCCCTGGAGCCGCTGTCGCTGGCCGACCTGCGGCCAGACCAGGAGCCGCTGTTCCAGACGGCGCTCGACGCCTACACCCGCACCTCCTGGCGGGAGCCGGCGGCCAAGGCGCCGCCGCGCTACACGCTGGCCATCCTGCACAACCCGAAGGAGGAACTTCCTCCCTCCAGCCCGCGCGCGCTCCAGAAGTTCGTCAAGGCCGGTGAGAGCCTGGGCATCGCGGTGGAGCTGATCGAGAAGAAGGACTACACCCGCCTCGCCGAGTTCGATGCGCTGTTCATCCGCGAGACGACAAATCTCGACCACCACACCTACCGCTTCGCCAAGAAGGCGGAGAAGGAAGGATTGCCGGTGATCGACGATCCGAATTCGATCCTGAAATGCACCAACAAGGTCTATCTGGCCGAGCTGCTGCGCGCCAACCGCATCCCGGCGCCGAAGACGGTGATCTTCGACAAGCGCGGTCTGGCGACGCTGGACCGGGAGATCCCCTACCCCATCGTCCTCAAGATCCCGGACGGCTCCTTCTCCCGCGGCGTCTTCAAGGTGCAGACCCTCAGCGAGCTGGACGCGACGGCCGAAAGCCTGTTCGAGCAGTCCGACGTGATCCTGGCCCAGGAATTCATGTACACGGAGTTCGACTGGCGCGTCGGCGTGCTGAACCGGCAGCCGATCTATGTCTGCCAATATCTGATGGCGAAGAAGCATTGGCAGATCGTCAAGCACGGCGGCAACGGCCGGGCCGAGCAGGGCTCCTCCCGCACTCTGTCCATCGAGGAGGCGCCGCGCGAGGTCATCGAAACCGCGGTGAAGGCGGCGGGACTGATCGGGGACGGCCTCTACGGCGTCGACCTGAAGCAGAATGACCGCGGCGTCTTCGTCATCGAGATCAACGACAACCCCAGCATCGACCTCGGCGTCGAGGATGCCAAGCTGAAGGACGGGCTGTACCGCCTCATCATGGGCGAGTTCCTGCGCCGGTTGGAATCCCGGCCCCGCAAGCTCGGCTCCGGAACCTGACGCCCCCGTTCGGGCAGTTCCCCCATCCGTATGGATGCCCCCCGGATTCCAAACACTTCTCCTCCTAAGATGTTTTCGGCTGTGGCCGCCGGGGAACAAGCCCCTTCCCCCCGCGTTATGAAATCAACGTCACCACGAACGGGAGCAACACCGAAGCGTTTCAGAGCTTTGGGGTTGCCCAGGCTGGAGAGCGGGAGACCGTTGATGACGACGAACTGCTCGATGTGCTGCGCCGGACCGACGCCCGGACACTGCTAGGCAGCACCACCGGATTTTACGCCACCAACACGAATCACAGGACCGACGCGGCCAACCGGCCGGCGCCGGAAGGGACCACGCGTCGATAAAGCGATCGTCTCCCACCGAAATCCCGGGAGCTGAAATCTCGGGAATTGAAATCTCGGGACTGGGGCGCCGTCACCACGGACCGGCAGCCCCGCCGAATGAAGAGAAGCTGGAGGAAGAGCAACAATGGCGTATTGTTTCGAATCCGAACTGATCCGTTGCATGCCGAACCTGCAGCGTTATGCATGCAAGTTGACGCGCGACGTCAGCGCCGCCGAGGATCTCACCCAGGACTGTCTTGCCCGCGCTCTGTCCCGCCAGCATCGTTTCGAGCCCGGTACCAACATGCAGGCCTGGCTGACCACGATGCTGAAGAATCTGCATTTCAACAACCTCCAGCGTGAAAAGCACGTCACCAAGGTGGAATTGTGGGACGGCGCCATGTCGGTCGAAGCCTCGCAGATCGCCCGCCTCGTCTTCCGCGACGTGGACCGCGCCTTCGGCGCCCTCACCCCCAGCCAGCGCAAGGTCGTCAAGTTGGTGGCCATCGAGGGCCGCCCCTATCAGGAGGCCGCGGAGAAGCTGAACGTCTCCATCGGCACGATCCGTTCTCGCCTGTGCCGCGCCCGCGAGCGTCTGAACAACCTGATGGCTGCCTGAGGCGCGGCGGTGAATGCGCGGTGGGGTATGGCAACCGTACAACAGGTTGATTTTTCCATCGCATCCGGACGATCCGGCGCCGGAACAACCGATGGAAGCGGCTGTTACATCCCGCGAGCGAAACGAGTATGGCTGTTGCGGGAGTTGCCGAGCATCCACGGGGGACGAACGGATACGATCCGCCTACCACTTGGCGGTATCGGCGTCATCCCCATAAGAAGAGGTAGGACACCACTCCCGACGCCGTGCCCGCCGCACTATATTGAACTCTGCGTCGCGGATCGTTTCCGTCTCAGGGGGATGGCCTCCGGAGACGTTCCGGGATCAAAAGATATGAAGCGTGTGACGATGAACCATATCAACGCATATCTTGACGGTGCCTTGGACGATAAGGAGCGTCAGGAGTTCGAGCAGTCCGTAGAGGACGACGCCGACGCGAAGGCCGTGGTGACCTTCCACAGAAGCCATGTGGAGGAACTTCACCGCCTTTACGATCCTGTGCTGGAAGAACCGGTACCGGCGCGCATGCTCGAACTGCTGAGGCAACGCCGCAAAAGCTAGTCCCCCGATTCCCGTGTTCCATCGTCACACGAGGGGCGACCGGGCGACCCGGCCGCCCGCTTTTTTTGTCCGTACCCCGGGCTGGACCCTGTTTTCCCCGCCGCCGCCGCGGGTTCTTCCGCATTTCCACACGGCCTCTCCCTTCGGATCAACGCTTGCCCCTTTTACAGACCGGCGGCCTTTCCCATAAACAGGAGCCGCGGAAACGGAAGCTGGGCCATGGGCGCCCGGACCGGCGGGAACGAAGAGGAAGAACAGCGTCCATGGCGCGCGGCAGGCCGGCACCGAACATCATTCTGGGTCCCGTCCTTTATTTCCGGGGAGAGCAAGGCGACCGCTGGTGGCTGTCCGCCCTCTTCGTTCTGGACGGCGACGCCGAACCCTACGATCTGCGGGTGGACGGCGTGACACTGCCCGTCCCGCCCCGCCACCTCGCCCAATGGCGCAACCGGCACGTCTGGCGGTTCGATTTCGCCATTCCGCGCGGCGCGCGGGATGTAGAGGCCGCCTATGGCTTCACCGACGGCGCGTTGCCCGGTCACACCTGGGCGGTGACGGTGCCGGGGCGCTCGTCGTCGCCGCGGATCGCCTACGTCTCCTGCAACGGGGCGGAGGATGAGGAGAAGATCACCGGGCTGAACGCGCCGCGCAACGCCCTGTGGGGTGATCTGCGCCGCCGCCACGAGAGCGAGCGCTTCCATCTGCTTCTGCAAGGCGGCGACCAGCTCTATGCCGACGCGGTGTGGCGCCGGCCGCCGCTGCTCAGCGCCTGGAGAAAGCGGACGGACGCCGCCCGCCTGGACGAGCCCTTCACCCCCGCGATGGCGGAAGAGGCGGCGGACTTCTACTTCGACCTCTATCTGCGGGTCTGGGGCCAGCCGGAAACCGCGGCGGTGACGGCCCGCATTCCATCGGTGATGATGTGGGACGATCACGACATCTTTGACGGCTGGGGCTCCCACCCGGACGAAGAGATGACGTCCCCGGCCTGGCGCGGCGTCTACACGGCTGCCCGCCGCCATTTCTCGCTGTTCCAACTGGCCGCCATGGAGGACGCGCAGCCGGAATGCGTGTGGGGCGCGCCCTTGAATTCCTTCAGCCAGGGGTTCCGGCTGGGCGACGTCGGCGTTCTGGCGCTGGACATGCGCAGCGACCGCACCCCCCGCCGCGTTCTGTCGGACCGGGTGTGGGACGCCCTGCCGGAGTGGCTGGAGCGCTTCAAGGGCTGCCGGCACCTGATCCTGATGTCCAGCGTGCCGCTGCTCTACCTCGACACCGGGGTGATGGAGCGGGCGGTCGGCCTGTCACCCGTCCGCGTCGGGATCGAGGACGATCTGCGCGACCAATGGCGCAGCCCGGCCCATGCCGAGGAGTGGCTGCGCCTGATCGGCCTGTTGGCGGAGTTCTCCCGGCGCACCGGTTGTCGCGTCACCTCGGTGTCGGGCGAAATCCACGCGGGCGCGCGGGCGGTTCTGCGCGGCGGCGGCGTGGAGATGTGGCAGCTGATCGCGTCGGGGGTCGTCCATCCGCCGCCCGCCAAGGCCACCACCGTCGCTCTGGAATGGCTGGCCGGCCGCAAGGAGACCCTGCCCAACGGCTATGTCTTCGAAATGCCGGCTTTCCCCGAATCGGGCAAGCGCATCATCCGGCAGCGCAACTGGCTGTCGCTGATCTTCGACAGCAAGGGCCAGATCCACGCCCGCTGGTCCGCCGAAGGCCAGCCGAACCGCTACACCCAAGTGATCTGACCCCGTGATCTGACCCCAGGGTGTTTGACCCCGGAACGATCGGACGCGGCCGGCTCACTCCGACTGGGGCGACCGGCGGCGGTTGCGCAGATTGAGCGCGTTGAGGAAGCTGGTGGCCTGCGCCGGCGTGGCCGGGCCGCCGGCCCCCGGCGCCTTGGCCGAGGTCGCCAGGAATCCGCCGACGCGGGCGCGCAGCTCGACCGAATCGTGGGCGGCCTGATCGGCGTTTTCCGCCACCTGGCGGCGCACGTCGGCGTCGAGCGTGTTGAAGGCGCGGGTGGCGAATTCGAAGGCCGGCTGGGACTTGGTGGCGATCACCTGCCGCAGCGCCTTGGAAACCAGGACCGTGTCCAGCCCGCCGGGGCCGTCCACCCCATCCAGCACGTCGGCGAGGATGCCGATGGCCTGCAGGGTCTGGTTGTCATCGAGCGAGATGGGCTCCAGGCCGTCCATGACACTCACTTCCGATGTGGTTTGCCGAAGCGTGGTTGAACCAGCGGACACCGCCGGAAATTTTGCCGGTGCGGGGAAGCATAGTCGGACCGCCCCGCCGAGGCAATGCGCACGGCGTCAGGCCGCACGTCTGGCGCTCCGGTTCACCAAGGCGACACCGGCCACCGCCAGCGCCATGCCGGACAGGGCCAGCAGCCCCAGCCGCTCCCCGAACATCGCCCAGGCGATCACCGCGGTGACCGGCGGGACCAGATAGAACAGGCTCGCCACGCGCGCCGCCGCACCACGCCGGATCAGCAGGAACAGCAGGAAGATCGCCCCCACCGACAGCACGAAGCTGAGCCACAGCAGGGCGAAGACGAACTCGCCGGTCCAGTCGATGCGCATCGTCTCGAACAGCGGGGCCAGCACCGCCAGCACCGCCGCGGTCGCCGCATACTGGATGGCGGTGCCGCTGCGCAGGTCCATCGCCGTGCCGTGGCGCTTCTGATAGAGCGTGCCGAAGGTGATGCCCAGCAGGGCGGCCAGCGCCAGCCCGATGCCCAGCGCGTCCGTCGAGTCGAAGTGGAGCTTCTCACCCACCACCAGCCCTACTCCCGCCAGCCCCATCAGGAAGCCTACCCACTGCCGCCCGGTCACCCGCTCGCCCAGCAGCGGGCCGGAGAGGGCGGCGGTCAGCAGCGGCTGGATGCCGACGATCAGCGCGGTCACCCCTGCCGGCATGCCCTTGGCGATGGCGCAGAACACGCCGGTCAGGTAGACGCCGTGCACCAGCAGCCCCGCCAGCGCGATCCGCCCGGCCTCGGCCCAGCTTTTCGGCCAGGGGGCGCCGGTGACCAGGGCGACGACGCCGAGAATCACCGCGACCAGCCCCAGCCGGACCAGCAGGAAGGTCAAGGGCTCCGCATAGGGAAGCCCGTATTTGGCGCCGATGAACCCGGTGCTCCACAACAGCACGAACACGCCCGGCATCAAGCGCACCCAATCGGGCCGCCCGCCCGCGGCGGCGGTGGTCGCTTGCACGGTCATCGCTTTCCCTCGTCTCCTATCCGCGCGCCTGCGCACCTTCGGCGGCGGAGGCCTCGACCGCCAAGGGCTGGGCGTCCGGGGCGGTCGCCGCAGCACCGGACGGGTCCGGCTTGGGCGCCTCCACCGCACGCGTTTCCGCCACGGGTGTCGCAGACTCCTCGACAGGCTTCGGCGGCGGGTTGCGCCGCGCTTCGGCCACCGACTGGAGATGGGCGCGCAGGCTTGCGTCCTTCTTCACCAGCCGATGGAAGTCTCTCACATCCAGTACCAAAAGTTGGCAATAGCCCATCGCGCGCACATCGGCGTTGCGCCGCTGGCGGGTCAGCAGGGCCATCTCGCCGAAGACGTCCCCGGTGCCGAGCTGGACCGGCTCGTCCAGACCCGGCACCATCACCTCGACGGCGCCGGATGCGATGAAGAACATGGCGTCGCCGCGCTCGCCGCGCCGCACGATGGTTTCACCGGGCAGGACCAGCCGTGGCTTCAGCAGGGTGGCGATGCCGCGCACGCGGTCGCCCTCCAGCCCCTTGAACAGCGGCACCCGCCCGACGAGGTCCATCAGATCCAGCCGCAGGTCGAGCTTCGGCAGGGCGTCGAGCGCGCGGCGGCGGTCGTCCAGATCGCGCTGGAGGTCGCTCAGGATCTCCTGGCTGATGATCGATTCGGCGAAGAGCGCCCGGTAATCCGCCTCCTCCAACCGCAGGGCGGCGCGGCTGACGTAGCGGCTCTGCAGAATCAGTGCGTAGTCGGGATATTGCAGCTTCAGCGCCGCCAGGGCCTGCTCGACCATGGCGAGGCGCACCGTCAGGATGCCTTCCAGTTCACAGGCGACGTCGGTGCCCAGGACCTGCCCGACCTTGTCGTTGATGAACTCCAGAAGTTCGCGCTGCACGGTGCGCACGCCCAGAAGGATCTCGAAGCGGAAGGCGAGCCGGCGGGCGAGCGGCGCGTGGATGCCCAGCCGGCGGTGCAGCAGGCTGGCCACCCGCATCCAGGGCGTGAAGGAAATGAAGGGCTCCTCGAAGGCGCGGTAGCCGGCGCGCCCCTGGGCCTTCACCGCGTCGAGCAGCCGCCCGGTGCGGCGGTTCAGCAGCTCCGCCACCCCGCGCGACAGGATGCCCTCTCGGAAATGCTCGTAGTACAGCTCCTCCTCGCGGTTCACCAGGATCACGAGGCCGATGGTCACGCGGTCCTCGTTGCTCAGCGGCGCCTCGGTCGAGCGTTCCCGGACGATGGCGTCGAGCCGGTCGCTGTACTGCGACACGGTCGAGCCGACGGCCTGCTCGTCCACCTCATAGCGGTGGGCCAGATCCTCCACCCGCTCGCGCACGCCGGCCAGCGACAGGGCGAGCGCGCGGTTGCGCATGGCGTGCTCGACCGGGGACAGCTTGTTCAGGCCGAGCAGGTTGATGACGGCGCGCAGCGTCGTGCCGTTGATGAAAAGCGTGTAGAAGACGAAGCCGGTGACCAGCACGGCGACGAAGCCCTGGACCCGGTCGGGAACGCGCCCGTTCTCGGTGACCGCCAGCGCCAGCGTCAGCGACACCGCCCCGCGCAGGCCGCCCCACAGCATCACCGCCTTGTAGGCGTGGCTGACCCGCTGGGCCAAGCCGGCGCCGGACAGCAGCGGCAGCAGGCCGAACAGCACCAGCGCGCGGGACACCGTGGCCGCCCCGACCACGACCAGCACCAGCCCGACATCGCTCCAGCCGATGCCGCCGAGCAGGCGCGGCACCAGAAGCGCCGTCATTAGGAAGATCAGCGAATTCGCCCAGAAGCCGAGCTGCTTCCAGACATGCTCCAGCGCCCCCCAGGTGGCCGGGGAGATGCGCGTGCGCCCGACCGAGCCGACGACCAGCGCCGCCGTGACCACCGCCACGACGCCGGAAGCCCCGACATAGTGCTCCGCCAGCACGTAGCTGAGATAGGCGAGCGCCACGGTCAGCGTGATCTCGGCCATCGGCTGGTCGCGCACCGGCTCCACGATCATGCAGACCACGCGCCCGCACACATAGCCGGTCAGCACGCCCCCGGCGAAGTCGCGCAGGAACTCCATCGCCGCTTCCGTCGCCCCGCCATGGGCGTTGCGGGTCAGCATGCCGAGCAGCAGCGTGAACAGCGCGATGGCCGCGGCGTCGTTCAGCAGGCTTTCGCCCTCGACCAGCATGGTCAGCCGGCGCGGCGCGCCGAGGTCGCGGAAGATGCTGACGACCGCCGCCGGATCGGTGGTGGCGACGATCGCCCCCAGCAGCAGGCAGGCCACCAACCCCATCGAGGTGAAGAGATTGAGCGCGTAGCCGACGGCGAAGGTGCAGACGAACACCGCCACCACGGCCATCAGCAGGATCGGCCACACATCGTCGAACAGCCGCCGCACATCCACCGCCAGCGCCGTCTCGAACAGCAGCACCGGCAGGAAGACGTAGATCAGCACCTCGGACGAGATGTCCATCTCGGCCAGGGAATTCAGGAAGTCATGGAAGGGGCCGGTGCCGCCCTGGCCGGCGAAGGTCTGGATCACCAGCCCCAGCGCCACGCCCACGGCGGCCAGCAGCACCGTGTAGGGGACGCGCAGCCGGGCGGCCAGAGGCGGCAGCAGGCTGACCAGCGCGAGAAGGCCGGAGACCGCGAGGACATAGATGACGATGACGTGCATGGGGCTGCCTTGCCCTTGGGGGTCGCGGCGCACGGTATCGCCCGATTGAGGCGCCGGCAAGGTCAGGATAAGGGACAAAGCTGTTCCGTACGTGTGACCGGGCGTACAGTCCGGCCACACCCATACAGAGGGGCACGTACAGAGGGCGCCCCCGGTTACGCCACCGCCAGGGTCACCGTCATGCGGAAGCCGCCGGTGGAGCGGTTTTCGGCGCGGACCTTGCCGCCGAAGGCCTCGATGTTCCGCCGAACGATCCACAGGCCGATGCCGAAATGGGTCGCCTCGGCCTGGTTCTGCGCCGCCGCGTCCTCCGGCATGCCCCGTCCCGGCTCGCGCTGGGAGAAGTAGCGTTCGAAGATGCGCGGCAGGTTCGCCGGATCGACGCCCGGACCCTCGTCCTCGACCACCAGCTCCGCCCAGGCGCCGTTGCGCGACAGCCGCACGCTGACGGTGCCGTCCGGCGGAGAGAAGCTGACGGCGTTCTCCACCAGATTCTCGATGACGGTTTCCAGGATGTCCTCGCTGGCCCGCACGACCACCCCGGATTCGATGCGCGAGCGCATGTGGAGCTGCCGCTCGGCGAGCAGGCTGGTGTAGCCGCCGGCCATCCGTTCCACCAGATCGGACAGGTCCACCCGGCGGCGCGGAGGGACCAGCAGATCGGCGGCGGCCTCGTCCATGCGCCGCCCGAAGGAGACCAGACCGTCGAGCTTGTCCACCGACTTCTCGATCATGGTCAGCGCGCGCTGGCTGCGGTTGTCCTCGGCAGGCAGCGACCGGCGCAGCGGCTCCACAGACTGGCGGATGACCGCGATGGGTGTCTTGTAGGCGTGGGCGTTGTCCTCCGCGGCGCGGCGCAGCGACCGCGCGCTTTCGCGCAGGGTGTCGACCAGCCGATCGAAGTCCTCGGCCACCCCGGACAGTTCCGGCACGGTGTTGCGGTTGGTGAAGGACCCCTGCCCGCTCTCGCCGATGCCGCCCGACACGATGTCGCGGGCGAGGTCGCCGAAGCGGTGCAGGTTGCGCCAGACCCCCAGCAGGACGGCCATCACCAGCGCCGCCATGACGATGTAGATCATCGCCGCGGCCTGGACGACCGGCGTGCTCCAGTAGGGGCGCCCCAAGGAGGATTCCAGATAGCCGCCGGCGGTGTGGCTGGTCACCAGAGCCCAGCAGCCGAAGGCCGTGTTGATCGGCGTGACCGAGGTCAGAATCTCGTAACCGCCCGATGAGCGCGGCAGACGAAGCGCCAGCGGCTCGTTCCCGGCGCAGGAGGCGCCCAGCCGGTCCAGCACCCCCTGTTCGAGGAGCTGGTGCCGCTCGGCGTCCAGGTCGTCGGTGGGCACCGACGGGGCGGCGGCGACGTAGTAGAAGCCGTCGCTGCCCATCAGGTTGTTGCCGGCCAGGACGCGCGGCCGGACCAGCAGCTTCAACCGCGTGTTCCCGTCCGCGAAGCGGCGCAGGATGGAGCCGAGCTGCGGCAGGGCCGCGCGGTTGGCGCGCGACAGGTCCGGCTCCAGCGCGCGGGCGATCAACTCGCCCTGCCGCTGCGCGCTTTGCAGCAGCAGGGTCTGCGTCGTGGTGTCGGCCCGCTGGAACTGATCGTAGATCAGAACCGGGACCGCCAGGAAGACGATGGTCAGCAGCGCCAGCCGGCTGGCCAGCGAATGCCACAGCCACCGCAACCGGCCGCCGGGGAAACCCGCCACGGAGAAGCCTCCCTTGGTGAGTTCCGCCCCGTCCCGCGCGCCGTCAGGCCCCCCGTCGGGCCCATGGGCCTCAATCGGCAGCAGCGCCATCGACCATCACATCCGCGTCGTCATCCCGCGTGCGCCCCGTGCCTCCGGTGCCGTTGCCCCAGCGGTAGCCGAAGCCCGGATAATTCTCGATGCAATCGAATTCGGCGTCGACCACGCGGAACTTCTGGCGGATGCGCTTGATGAAGGCACGCACGTTGGCGCGGTAGCCCGAAGGGCCGTAACCGGCCAGGAAGCCCTTGCCGTGCACGAGATCGTAGATCTCGCGGTAGGACACATCCTCTTCCGGACGGGTCGCCATCAGCTTGACGATGTTGAACTCGGTCAGCGTCAGGTCGATGCGCTTGCCGTTCCACAGGGCGCGGCTGTTGTCCAGGCGCAGGTCGAGGTTGCCGAGCGCGTAGACGGATTCCTTCGGCTCTTCGGCCTCATCCGGTGTGCCCTTGGAGCCGTCCACGATGAGGCGCATGCGCTTCAGCAGGATCGACAGGCTGCGCGACTTCTCCACGAAGTCGAGCGCGCCGCCGGCCAGGGCGGCCTCTTCGTAAATCTGGTCCGACAGCACGGTGAGGAAGATCACCGGCAGGTCGATGCCGCGGGCGCGCATCTGACGGAGGACGTCGATGCCGTCCATTTTCGGCATGCGCCAATCCAGCAGGACGATGTCAACCGAACCGCCCTCGGCGAAAAAGTCGAGCGCGGGTTCGCCACGGTCGAACGTGACGACCTCGTACCCCTCGTCGGCGAGGTTGAGGCTGAGGGATTCGCGGAACAGGTCGTCGTCGTCGACCAGCGCCACACGGGCGACGGCGGCCTCAGTCATTGCGGACATCCCAGCCTTGGGCAAGGAGTTGAGCGAAGCATCGTTTATCGACATCTGGGACATTTTCGCTGCTCTTCATATCGTAGGAAAGGGCACGGAAGTCCTGGGAGGACGTCATGTCCATGAAGAAGAAGACTTTGAGCGAGCAATCGCCCTTAGCGTAATGCCACACCTTTGCAGGTGGCGCCTCTTCCGTTGCGGCAGGGGTGCCCAGGAGACGCCGGGTCTGGACCTGGTCCAGGCCGACGAGCGTTTCGGGGGACAGGGTGGCGGGCGGGCTGGCGCCGCCGAACGGTACGGGGGGCAGCCCCGCCACCTCTGTCCCAGCCATGGCGATGACCTCGGCGGCGGGACCGGTCCCCGGACCGTTCACCGCCGGCGTGGCCGTCTGTTCCTTGCCCGCGGTCTTGACGCGCGGAGGAGCAGGCTTCGTCTTCGGCACCGGAACGGCCATGGCGGTCGGTCCGGCGGTCTGTGTTTCAGGAGGAACCGTGGTGCCGGGGCACCCGGCCAGCAGAAGAACCGCCAGCACAAGGCCCGCCTTCCGCCGCCGGCACCCCACTCCGGCGTTGGTTCCAGCCACTTCGCATATGGTACCCGTCATCGTCATCGTCGGGCCTTTCAAGCATCGTGGTTGAATTCGCGGGCGGTGTTGCTGGCCCCATGCCTGCACTTGCCGCCTCCGTGAGATCAAGGTCAGTCCAGTCTGGTTAATGTGGCGTTAAACCCCTGTTTGATACCCCCTTTTTGCGCACATTTGCGGCCAATTTTTGTTCCTACTCCTATCGATAGGTCGGATTTTGAACTAATTTGCCTATTTGTGGGTTAGGTGGAAGGGCGCCGATCGCTTCAAATACCCTTACTTCCCTTTGGCTTATCCTATGACGGGAAAAGCGGAAGGGGTGCGTGCACACGGCGCGTGGCACCGAGCGTCTCGGGGCGTGAAAACCGGCGGATGGGAAGGGAAAAGGAAAGGGCGAAAAAGCGCCCAAAAGACAATCGGCGGCGGAGCCACCCGGGTATGGCCCCACCGCCGGTCAGCCGGACGGGCAACAGTATCGGTAAGATGAGAGCGCCACACAGGCGTCTCACAGGATGTTGCCGCTTGAACTCCAGCCTTCTATCCGACCGTCGTTACCGCCGGTCGGCACTGTGCGTACAATGCTTTTCGAGCATCAACCTTCACATCGACGATTCTGCTCCGGTCCGCCGCCCGCGTCAAGTCTGTATTGATCGCGAAATGGGCTGGATTACCCACATGGCGATACTTCCGAAGGCGATCGCCTCACGCGCACGAAGGGAGTGTCCTCCGCTTCGGCGCACCGGCACTGCTACGCGAGCAGATTGACCGATCCCGCCAAGGCCGGCATCCCCAGATCCGCCACGCCCAGATCCGCCCCACCAAGAACCGGCAAGCCGTCCGCCGAAGGCGTGATCGCGGCCTCTCCGGCGGCGCCGTCCGGATCGCCGGAACCGCCGTTCGCGGCGTCCGGGTCGGTCATGGCCTCCACGAAATCCTTCAGGGTCGTGCCGGACCCGAAGGCCGCCTGACGCAGTTCGTTGACGTTGTCCTGCGCCTCTTCCACAACCTTGTCGTAATCCTTGAAGGACTCCCGCCGCGCCTTGCGCCGCTCTTCGGCCTGATCCAGCTCGTTGGCGGCCTTCGCCTCGGCGATGATCGACTTCGCCTCGGCGAGGACGGCTTCCACCCGGCGACCGAATTCATCGGCCTCGCGGTAGCGCGACATCTTCAGGTCGTTGTCGGCCATCATCCGCTGGATATAATTGCGTATCCTGTCGCCCGGCGGGGCGTTGGGGGTGGCGTTCAGGCTGGGGGCCACGTCCTTCATCAGCTGCTCAAGCTCACCCGCCTGCCCGTCCGCGGCATTCTCGTCGGTCTTCCCTTCATCCCTGTCCTTTTCTTTGTCCTTATCCGTCCTTTCGCTGGCCGCCCCTTCGCTGGCGGACTTGCCGTCCGATGACGTCTTGCCATCCGAGGACACCCCCTGGGCCGTGGCTTGCCCGGCCAAGCCGGCAGCCTCCGCCGCCACCGCTTCGGCGGAGCGCGCCTCCCCATCCTCCGCCGCCTCTTCACCGGCCGCCATGTCCGCAGACGTGCTTGCGTCCTCCGCGGCGGCGTCCACCGGCAGCGGCGGGGGTGGCGGAAGCGTCGGTTGCTCCGACGGTGCCCCTTCGGCCAGAGCGCCCTGCGCAGGCGCGCCGTCGCCGCGGATGGTCATCGTCACATCGACGGCGATCTCCGTCTGAACGACGGTGATGGAGGTGCGGGTGGTCGTCCTCTCGATGGTGATGCCACCGATGGATGGCGCTCCCGCCCCGCCGGGCAACCCCATCTCCGCCGCGGCGGCCACGCCGGCGCCATACTCCTTCGCCGCCCGTCCGGCCTGCTTGGCGAGAATCGCGGCTTCCCGCGCCAACTGCACCAGCTTCTCCCGGTCGCCATGGTTGTGGCGCATCATCATCTTCAGTTCGGCGATCTTGCGCTCGACGTCCTCCAGCCTTTGCGCGGCCACGGCCTTCGGCCCGCCGACGCGCTTGGCCTCCTCCAACGCGTTGACCACGGCGGTGAAGTTCTTTTGCTGTTCCGGAGTCATGGCGAAGGGCAGCTTCGCCTGGTCGGCCTTTTCGGCCAGGATCTGCATGGCGTCCTTGCCGTCCATGGCCTCCATCGCCCGCTCCCAGTCCTTCTTGGCCTTCTGGAGCTGGAAAAGGCTGTTCTGGCCGTTGGTCAGAGCGGAAAAAATGCCGTTCACGGCCGCCTCCTCCGGTTCATTGGAACCTTCGCGAATTCGCGGAGAAGTTTAGCACAGTTTCATAGCCCGTCCAATTCCGACAGCGCCCGCGGAGTCGGCACCGGCAACCCCGCGTTGATGCGCAGGAACGCATTACACACCCCGGAACTCCGATGCCCATGAGGGTGTTTGATTCCCGACATCGGACGCCGCAGAACGCGGCGAATTGCCGCAGGCTGCGGCCGGGACACACCCGCAGCCGACCCCGAGGAGGAAAACAGATGGCAGACCGCGATACGTTGGGCACCGGCGAACCGAACCGCAAGACGCCGGACCCGATGGCGAACCGTGGGGCGAACACGGGAATGGGCAACGATCGTCCGCAGAACAGGAGTTCCTCGGACGATCTCAACCGCATGGCCGGCGAGGCCACCGATGCCGGCCGCGACACCATCGACGCCGCCCAAGGCCGCATCCGTTCGCTTCTGGAAATGCAGACGGGACGCGCCGCCGACCAGCTGGGCAGCGTCGCCAACGCGCTTCACAAGGCCGCCGAGCAGTTGAACGAGGAGAACAACGGCACCGCCGCCCATTACGCCGGGCAGGCCGCCGACCGGGTGGAGCGGGTGGCTGATATGCTGCGCAACTCCACCGTGGACGACATGGTCGGCCAAGTGGAGCGTTTCGCGCGACGTCAGCCCGAGGTGTTCGTCGGCGCCGCCTTTGCCGTCGGCTTCCTGTTCGCCCGCTTCGTCAAAAGCTCCGGAGAACGGCGAATTCGCGGCGCGTCGTCGTCGCGTCTGACCGGCGGCTATGGTCGGCATGACCTTGGCCGTCACAAACAGGACCATCACGACTACCGGGACTTCGGCCTGCGGGGCGCCGACCGCGCCGGTCAGGAGGCTCTGCGCACCGACCGGGATCTGGCGGGCCATCCCCGGGGCATGACCGGTGGGGTTTCCGGCGCCTCGTCCATGGGAGGTGACGCCGCGCCGCGCCCGAGGTCCGGCATATCGTCCGGCATGACCTCCACCGGCATGACGTCGGCGGCGGCCATAACCTCGGCGGGGGGTGGGATCGGCCGGAACCAGGAAAGCCCGCGTCCGCTGAACGCCGCCTCCGCGGCGACTTCCGCCGCCCGCACCCGTGACGCCGCCGAGATGGTCGCCGGCACGACCCCCGGCAGCGCGTCCAACACCACGCCGGGCGCCGCCTCCGAAACCAAGCCGGTGTCCGGCACTCCGATCCAGGGGATCAAACCATGAGCGCTGCGGAGGACCGTTCCTACGATCCGCGGCAAGACCGACCCATCGCCGGCCTGTTCGCCGATCTGGCGCGGGAAACCACCAACCTCGCCCGCACCGAGATCGAACTGGCCAAGGCCGAGCTGACCGAGAAGGCCGGTCAGGCCGCGGGCGGTGCGGCGTATGTCGTGGCCGGCGGGCTGATCGCCTTCGCGGGCGTTTTGGTCCTGCTGGGCGCGGCGGTGCTGGCCTTGTCGAACGTGGTCGAGCCCTGGCTGGCCGCGGTCATCGTCGGGGCCGTCGTGCTCATCATCGGCGGCGTGCTGGCGATGATCGGCAAGAAGCGGCTGAGCCCGGAGAATCTCCAGCCGCAGCGCACCATCGAGACGCTGCGGGACGACAAGCGCTGGGCCCGCTCCCAGCTTGCCCGATGAACGGCGGTGAAAAGGGGCGCGCAACGCCCCGCGACTACGACGCGATGCAACGGGAGATCCGCGAACGCCAGGCCCGGATCGGCGACACGATCCAGGTCCTGAAGCGCAAGACCGCGCGGCTCGCTCCCCGTCACCTGATGGAGCAGACCATGAACCGGATGCACACCACCACCGGCGGCTACGGCGAACGCGCCCAGGACCGCTATTATGAGCCGATCCGCAACCAGACCCACCAGCGGTCCCATTCGGTCGGCGACACCATGCGCAGCAACCCGATCCCGCTCGCCATGATCGGCATCGGACTGGGCTGGCTGGCCCTGACCGCCTCGGGCTACGACCGGCGCATCGCGCGCAGCGGAGCGATGCACAACGTCCGTGACCGCGCCGGCAGCGCCGCGCAGTACGCCCGCGACACGTTCTACAGCGCCGGCGACAGCGTGCGCGAGGCCGCCAGCCACGCCTACGAGCGCGCCAGCGACGCAGCCAGCCACGTCTATGAACGGGCCAGCGACGCCGTGGACGAGGCCGGCGACCGCGTGCGCGGCCTGACCGACCAGGCCCGCGAGCGGGCGCACGACCTGACCGACCACGCCCGCGACCGGGCGCAGGGCATGCGCCGGGACATGAGCAGCCGCGTGGACAGCCACATCGGCAACCATGGCGGCAACCATGGCGGCACCAGCCACTTCCGGGCGTCGGACCGGCTGCACAGCGCGACCGGGCGCTTCTGGGAGATGGTGGACGATCACCCGGTGGTGGCCGGCGTGATGGGGGTCGCCTTGGGCGCCGCCTTGGGCGCCAGCATCCCGACCTCCCGCTATGAGGACCGCTGGGTCGGCGACTATGCCGACGAGGCGACGCACCGCGCCAAGGAAATGGCCCGTGACGCCATGGACCGCGGCACTCGCGCCGCCCACGCGGCGGTCGAAGCCGCCAAGGAAGAGGTCGGCGATGCGGTGAGCGCGGCCAGCGACGCGGCTCGGGAAGAGGCGCGCAAGCCGGGCTGATCCGGTTTCGCTCACGGCTCCCCCCTCGGCTCCTTTCGGGTTCCACGCTGACTGCACCGGCCCTGCGGCTTCAACCGCTGGGCCGGTTTTTCTTTGTCCTACCGTTCCGCATGGTTTCCTCTTGCCGGACTCCAGCCCGCGACAGTTCGCCGCAGCGTGCGCCGCGTGCAGTCCTGCCATCCTTATACCCGAGTGTTTTTCCCGGTTATCCGGCAGCGGTTCCGCTTGACAAAGGTCCTATGATGGCCACTTAATCAGGACCAATTTAGTCCTGTATCGGGGTGGTCATGATCCGGCTGAGCAAGCTGACCGACTACGCCATCGTCGTGATGAGCGAAATGGCGCGCCATGTGGGCACGGTTCACACCGTCTCCCATCTGGCGGAGCGCACGGGCGTGCCCTCCCCCACGGTCGCCAAGCTCATGAAGACGCTGACCCCGGCGGGCCTCACGACCTCGCACCGCGGTGCCGCCGGTGGTTATGCGCTCAGCCGCTCCGCCGATGCAATCTCTATCGCCGAGATCATCACAGCGCTCGACGGCCCGATCGCGCTCACCGCCTGCGTGGAGGGCGGCGACAGCCAATGCGGCGTGCAGCGCCTGTGCCCGATGCGCGGCGGCTGGGAGAAGGTCAACAGCGCCATCCGCGGCGCGCTCGAACAGGTAACGCTGGCCGACATGATGGGACCGCCCGCTTGGGCGGACGGCCCACCCGGCCCGCTCGACAAGATTGGAGCCGGCCCAGTCCCGGCACGGCGCGCCGCCGTCTGACGTTTCGGCGCCTTCATCGGACAACGCTTTCAGGGAACGAGAGACAAGCATGGCCGCCACGACCGAAACCGTCGAACAGGTCCGCGCCGTCACGGAGCAGAAGTACAAGTACGGCTTCACGACGGACATCGAATCGGATGTCGCGCCCAAGGGCCTGAATGAGGACATCGTCCGCTTCATCTCCGCCAAGAAGGAGGAGCCGGAATGGCTTCTCGAATGGCGCCTGAAGGCGTTCCGCGCGTGGCTGGAGATGGAAGAGCCGCGCCATTGGGCGAAGCTGTCCTACCCGCCGATCGACTTCCAGGACGCGCACTATTACGCCGCGCCCAAGATGAAGGACCGCCCGAAGTCGCTGGACGAGGTCGATCCCGAACTGCTGAAGACCTACGAGAAGCTGGGCATCCCGCTGCGCGAGCAGGAGATCCTGGCCGGCGTCGAGGGGGCCGAGGGCAAGAGCCCGGCCATCGCCGTCGACGCCGTGTTCGACAGCGTCTCGGTCGCCACCACGTTCAAGGCCAAGCTGGAGGAGATGGGCATCATCTTCTGCGCGATCTCCGAGGCCGTGCACAAGTGTCCGGAGCTGGTTCAGAAGTATCTCGGCTCGGTCGTTCCCTACACCGATAATTTCTACGCGACGCTGAACTGCGCGGTCTTCACCGACGGCAGCTTCGTCTACATCCCGAAGGGCGTGCGCTGCCCTATGGAGCTGTCGACCTACTTCCGCATCAACCAGGCCAACACCGGCCAGTTCGAGCGGACGCTGATCATCGCGGACGAGGGCAGCTACGTCAGCTATCTGGAAGGCTGCACGGCGCCGCAGCGCGACGAGAACCAGCTTCACGCCGCGGTGGTCGAGCTGGTGGCCCTGGACGACGCGCAGATCAAATACTCGACGGTCCAGAACTGGTATCCGGGCAACGCGGATGGCGTCGGCGGCATCTACAACTTCGTGACGAAGCGGGGCGCCTGTCGCGGCCGCAACTCCAAGATTTCCTGGACGCAGGTGGAGACCGGTTCCGCCATCACCTGGAAGTACCCAAGCTGCATCCTGCAGGGCGACAATTCGGTGGGCGAGTTCTATTCGGTCGCCATCACCAACAACTTCCAGCAGGCCGACACCGGCACCAAGATGATCCACATCGGCAAGAACACCCGCTCGACCATCGTGTCGAAGGGCATCTCCGCCGGGCGGGCGCAGCAGACCTACCGAGGGCTGGTCAAGATCCTGCCGAAGGCGGAGGGTGCGCGCAACCACACCCAGTGCGACAGCCTGCTGATCGGCGACCAGTGCGGCGCCCACACGGTGCCCTACATCGAGAACCGCAACCGCACCGCCCGCGTCGAGCACGAGGCGACAACCGCCAAGATCAGCGAGGACCAGCTGTTCTACTGCCGCCAGCGCGGCCTGTCGGAAGAGGACGCCGTGTCGCTGATCGTCAACGGCTTCTGCAAGGAAGTGCTGAAGGAGTTGCCCATGGAGTTCGCCGTGGAAGCCCAGAAGCTCGTCGGCATCAGCCTCGAAGGCAGCGTCGGCTGACCGCCCACCGTATCGCGAAGGAAGAAGAAACGATGATCGAGATCAAGAACCTGCACGCCACGGTGGACGGCAAGGAAATCCTCAAGGGCATCGACTTGACGATCGGTCCGGGCGAGGTGCACGCCATCATGGGGCCGAACGGCTCGGGCAAGAGCACGCTCAGCTACGTGCTGGCCGGCCGCGACGGCTACGAGGTCACCGAAGGCTCGGTGAGCTTCTTCGGCAAGGACCTGCTGGAGATGGAACCGGAGGAGCGCGCCGCCGCCGGCCTGTTCCTGGCCTTCCAGTACCCGGTCGAAATCCCCGGCGTCGCCAACACCACCTTCCTGAAGTCCGCCCTGAACGCCATCCGCAAGAAGCGCGGCGAGCCGGAGCTGGACGCCATGCAGTTCCTGAAGCTGGTGCGCGAGAAGACCAAGGCGCTGAGCATGACCGACGAGATGCTGAAGCGCGCGGTCAACGTCGGCTTCTCCGGCGGCGAGAAGAAGCGGAACGAGACGCTCCAGATGGCTGTCCTCCAGCCGAAATTCGCCATCCTCGACGAAACGGACAGCGGCCTGGACATCGACGCGCTGAAGATCGTGGCCGAGGGCGTGAACGCGCTCCGCTCGCCGGAGCGGTCGATGCTGGTCATCACCCACTACCAGCGCCTGCTCGACTACATCGTGCCGGACCATGTGCATGTGCTGGCCTTCGGCAAGATCCAGCGCTCCGGCGGCAAGGAGCTGGCGCTGGAGCTGGAGAAGAACGGCTACGCCGAGTTCGGCGTGAACGAGGCGGCCTGACCATGGCGACGACAACCCTCACGAAGGCGCCGCGGGGCTACGACCCGGCGGCGGCCAAGCCCTTCCTGGAGCAGTTCGACCGGGTCAGGGACGGCTTGCCCGGCGGCGGACTGTCCTGGCTGAACGACCTGCGCACCCAGGGCCGCGCCCGCTTCGCCGAACTCGGCCTGCCGACGGTGAAGAACGAGTCCTGGCGCTACACCAACCTGCGCGCGCTCGACAAGCTGGCCTTCCAGCCGGCGGCCGCGACCGGCGAAGGGGTCCGCTTCGACGTGCTGCCGACCGTTCGCGCGGACGGCGCGACCGGCCCGCGGCTGGTCTTCGTGGACGGCCGCTTCCGGGCGGAGCTGTCCTCCACCGCCGGCCTGCCGGCGGGGGTCGAGCTGCTGAACCTCGCCGACGCCCTGGCGCGCAAGCCCGATCTGGTGGCCGAGCATCTGGGCCGCATCGCCGCCCCCGACGACCAGACGCTGGTCGCGCTGAACACCGCCTTCCTGGCGGACGGCCCGGTGCTGCATGTGCCGCGCGGCGTCACGGTGGAGGAGACCATCGAGCTGGTCTTCGTCTCCGTCGGCACCGAGGCGCAGCCCACCGCCTTCCATCCGCGCGGCCTGATCGTCGCCGAGGCGGACTCCCGCGCCGTGATCGTCGAGCATCATGTGGGCCTGGGCTCCTGCACCACCTTGTCGAACGGCGTGACCGAGGTCTTCGTCGGCGAGGGCGCGTCGGTCCACCACTACAAGGTCCAGCGCGAGCACACGGACTCCTTCCACCTGTCGCACACCGCGGCGAAGGTGGCCGGCAAGGGCGTCTACGACAACTTCATCCTGACCATCGGCGCCAAGCTGTCGCGCAACGAGGTGAACAGCGTTCTGGACGGCGAGGAAGGCGACACGCATGTCAGCGGCGCCTACATGGTGCGCGGCGGCCAGCATGTCGACACCACGACCTTCATCGACCACGCCAAGCCCTGCTGCACCAGCCGCGAGGTCTACAAGGGCGTGATCGACGACCAGGCCCGTGCCGTCTTCCAGGGCAAGATCATCGTCCGCCCCAACGCGCAGAAGACCGACGGTTACCAGCAGAACCGCGCGCTCCTGCTGTCCGACACCGCGGAGATCGACGCGAAGCCGGAGCTGGAGATCTACGCCGACGACGTGAAGTGCAGCCACGGCGCCACCGTGGGCGAGTTGGACGACGACCAGCTCTTCTACCTGCGCGCCCGCGGCATCGACAAGGACACGGCGCGCGGCCTGCTGATCGGCGCCTTCCTGTCCGAGGCGCTGGAGGAGATCGCGGAGGAGAGCGTCCGCGACGCCTTCCAGAGCTACGTCGCCAACTGGCAGAACGCGCGCTGAGGAGGGACCCGGACATGGACACCCAAATCACCAACACCCTCGCCGGCTACGACGTCGAGCGCGTTCGCGCCGACTTCCCCATCCTGTCGCGCACCGTGCACGAGCGGAAAGGCAAGCCCGGTAAGCCGCTCGTCTACCTGGACAGCGCCGCCTCCGCGCAGAAGCCGCGGCAGGTCATCGACGCCATGACCCGCTTCCTGGAGGAGGATTATTCCAACATCCACCGGGGCGTCCATTTCCTGTCGCAGACCGCGACCGACCAGTTCGAGGAGGCCCGCCGCAAGGTCGCCCGCTTCCTGAACGCCCCGTCGGAGCGCAACATCGTCTTCACCCGCAGCGCGACTGAGGCCGTCAACCTCGTCGCCCACAGCTATGGCCGGACCTTCCTGTCGGAAGGCGACGAGATCATCGTCTCGGTCATGGAGCACCACGCCAACATCGTGCCGTGGCAGCTCCTCCAGATGGACAAGGGCATCCGCATCCGCGTCGTCCCGGTGGACGAGCACGGCGTGCTGGACCTGAACGCCTACGAGGACCTGCTGTCCGACCGCACGAAGCTGGTGGCGATGACCCACTGCTCCAACGTGCTGGGCACGGTGACGCCGGCCAGGATCATCGCCCGCATGGCGCACGAGCGCGGCGTGCCGGTGCTATTCGACGGCAGCCAGGCCGCCGTGCACGGCGTGGTGGACGTGCAGGACATCGACGCCGACTTCTACATCATGACCGGCCACAAGCTCTACGGCCCGACCGGGACCGGCGTGCTCTACGGCAAGTACGATCTGCTGAAGAAGATGCCCCCATACCAGGGCGGCGGCGACATGATCGAGAGCGTCAGCTTCGAAGGCACCACCTTCAAGGCTCCGCCGGCCCGCTTCGAGGCCGGCACCCCGGCGATCACCGAGGTCATCGGGCTGGGCGTGGCGCTAGACTACATGGAAAAGCTGGGCCGCGAGGCCATCGCGGCGCACGAGCACGACCTGCTCCAGTACGCCACGCAGCAGCTTTCCCAGATCGACGGCCTGCGCGTTTACGGCACCGCGCCGGGCAAGGGTCCGATCATCTCCTTCACGCTGGAGGGCGTGCACCCGCACGACCTCGGCACCATCGTGGACCAGTACGGGGTCGCCGTCCGCGTCGGCCGCCACTGCGCGGAGCCGCTGATGGAGCGTTTCGGGGTCGGCGCCACGGCGCGGGCCAGCTTCGCCCTTTACAACACGCGGGCGGAGGCCGACGCTCTGGTCGAATCGGTGATCGCGGTGAAGGAGTTCTTCGGAGCATGATGGACGAACTGCGCGAGCTGTACCAGGAAGTGATCCTGGACCACGGCAAGAATCCCCGGAACTTCCGGCATCCCGACGATGCCAACCGGGAGGCCAAGGGCGAGAACCCGATGTGCGGCGATCGCTTCATGGTCTATCTGAAGCTGAAGGACGGGATCGTGGAGGATGTGGCCTTCCAGGGCCGCGGCTGCGCCATCTCCACCGCCAGCGCGTCCATGATGACGGAGGTGATCAAGGGCAAGACCGAGGCGGAAGCCAAGGCCCTGTTCGAGACCTTCCACGACCTGTGCACCAAGGACGACCACGACCACGGCCACCACGGTCCGGTGGACGAGGACGCCATGGAACGGCTGATGGTGCTGTCCGGCGTCCGTCAGTTCCCGGTGCGCGTGAAATGCGCCACCCTCGCCTGGCACGCGATGAACGCGGCCATCGAAGGCGAGGACAAGGCGAGCAGCGAGTAAGTTGCAGGAAACGGTGAAACGCGATGCCCGATGACGCGATCTCCAAGGAAGCCGACGCCGCGGAGGCCAAGCCGATGAACCAGACCGAAGCGGACATGGCTGCGGCCAAGGCCGCCTACGACCCGCGCGCCGCGCTGAGCGAGGCGGTGATCTCGGCGCTGAAGAGCTGCTACGACCCGGAAATCCCCGTGGACATCTGGGAACTGGGCCTGATCTACCGCGTCGACATCGGCCCGAACAACGAGGTCGAGATCGACATGACCCTGACCAGCCCGATGTGCCCGGTGGCCGGCGAACTGCCGATGCAGGTGCAGCAGGCGGTTGCGTCCGTCGAGGACGTCACCACATGCAAGGTGGAGCTGGTTTGGGAACCGCCCTGGCACCAGGGCATGATGTCCGAGGTCGCTCGGGTCCAACTGGACATGTTTTAAGGAGGCGAAGATCCCCATGGCTACGGCTTCTACGGCTTCTCTCCCCAAGGCCCTTTCCATCACCGACGCCGCCGCGGAGCGCGTGCGGCTGCTGATGTCCAAGGCGACCGACGACTACATCGGCCTGCGCATCGGCGTGAAGGCGAAGGGCTGCTCCGGCCTCAGCTACGACGTGCAGTACGCCAAGGAAAAGATGAAGTTCGACGAGGTGGTGGTGGACAAGGGCGTCACCGTCCTGATCGACCCCGCCGCGGTGATGTTCCTGCTCGGCAGCGAGATGGACTACGTCGACGACAAGTTCCAGACCGGCTTCGTCTTCAAGAACCCGAACGAGAAGGGCCGCTGCGGCTGCGGCGAGAGCTTCCACGTTTGATGGGCACCGCCTCTCCCGCTTCCGGCGGGAGAGGCGTTTAACGCCGCGCATACGGGACGGGATGCACCGGTCACGCTTTGTCGATGATGCGCATCGACGCGATGATGCGGTCCACCTCCGGGGCGTATTTCGGGCGGTAGTGCAGCCGCGCCCCCTGATGGGCGACCATGTACAGCTTGCCGTTCTTCTGAACCAGGACAGCCACACCATCACGATCCAGTTCGTCCTCTCCTGAGAAGGAGAAGTCGAGGCGTATCCCCTCACCTCCGGCCACCGTCTGCGGCTTCAGCGAGCGGACCGTGAAGACCTTGGCCTTGAAGGTTTTGGTGAAGGCCGATTCGAACAGGCTGCTCAGGTCTTCGGTCGGCATCCCCGCCCGGTAGGCCGGAGGCTTTTCATCGCTTCCGGTGATGTTGAACAGGGGCCTTCCATCCTCGATCCCAGCCGCGAGGATCAGCAGGTCCAACTGTTCGCCATCGACCGTCCAGAAATCCAGATTCCCCGTGTCCGCCGCCCCCAGGGCCGTGATCCGGTTCCACTCGATGCCGGGCTGGATGGTCATGCCGCTGCGGACGGTCACCTTTTCCGTGGACGGGATGAGCGCGTAGTGCACGCAGCCGGACAGCGCCACCAAGGCGCACAGCACGGCCAGACTGCGGGCCAGGGTGCGGATTGCAAACTGCGGCATATGGATCAACTCCCCAGGGCAATGTAGCTTTGAATGAGGTCGCGGTCCGCCGCCCGCGGTGCGAGCGACAGATAACGCTGAAAGGCTTCCGCCGACGGTCCCCGCTCCCCCTGCTGGCGCAGGACGAGACCGAGGCCGCGCCAGGCTTCGGGCGGGGCGTCCGGTGTGGCAAGCGACCGCTCGTACCAGCCCCGCGCACGGCCCAGATCCCCGTTCTCGGCGCGGAGACGGTGGACCTCGCCGTAGAAATGCATGATGTCCGCATCGGGTGGGATGTCGGAACAGAGCTGGTCGAGCAGGACCAGCGTCCGCGGAAACTGGCGCATCCGCAGTTCATCCTCGAACAGCGTCCGGCGCAGGCCCCGCAAATTTCTGCGGTAAGGCTCAGCCCCGTCGGTCTGCCCAGGCTGGGCCAAGCCGGTTGCCTTCGCCTTCAGGATCGCCTGCCGCTCCTCCGGCTCCGGGTGCGACGCGAAGAAGACGTTGCGCTCGGCCTCCTCCGCCATCGCCTTTTTCTCGGCGACCAACTGCTCCCAGACGCGGGCGGCTTCTCCCGGCGCGTAACCGGCCTTCGCCATGAGCTGGATGCCGATGTCGTCGGCCTCCCGCTCCTGGTCGCGGGAGTAGGAGAATATGCTGGCGAGCAGCGCCATCTGGGTCAGACTTCCCACCGCGGGGATGCCGGCCAGGGCCAAGCCGAGGCTCAGGAACGCCCCGAAATCCGCCTTGGCCCGCGCGTCGCGCCACTTCTGCAACGAGTGCTTCCGCAGGTAATGCCCGATTTCGTGACCCAGAACGGCGGCCAGCTGCGCCTCGTTGCGGGTGCGCAGAAGAAGGCCAGAGTAGACCTGCATCATCCCGTTCGGCGCCATCGATGCGTTGAACACCGGAGTGCGCACGACATAGACCCGGATATCGGCGCAGTGGTCCGCGGTCATGCGGCACACGATGTCGCGCAGATAGGTGTTCACGGCCTCGTCGCGCACGAGGGCGCGGGAGCGCTTCAGCTCGCTCTCCGTCCGGTCCATCACCTGCCAGAGCCCGCCCTCGTCCGTCGCCGCTGACGGCCGGTAACCGGGTGTGGCGTTGCCCTCCCCCGTCCCGGTGGTCGTGCAGCCGGTCAGCGCCAAGGCCGAGCAGCAGCCGCAGCCCGCAAGAAAGCTCCGGCGGTGCATTGTCTGGCGATGCATGGCGATCATTTCGGGAAGTCCGCCAGCAGCACCTTGGCGGTTTCGCGCGCCGGTTCCACCGTGCGCAGGTCGCCGGCCCCCCGCATCAGCCGGTTGAACCAAACGATGTCCCCGGTTTCGAGATCGACCAGAGACGCGAAGCCGACCTGCGAACCGCCCTGCACCCCGACGCCCAGAACCGCCGCCGCGACCATCAAGGCGACCCGCCCACCGCTTGCGTAGCTGTCACGCACCCAGACGAACAGCGCATAATCGGCACCGGTCGCCTCCCTCAGCGTCCTGGCGGTGGTTCCCAGGGTCCAATCGAACTTGCCATGCTTGGTCGGGAGTTTCTTGACGTCGAAGAAGTGGTGGATCATGGCCGACGTGCCGACCTTCTCATGCAACCTCTGCAACTGATGCAGGGTGTCCACGACCTCCGGACTGGCCTTGCTGTCGTCGAAAGCGGCGATGCTCAGCCCCAGATCCGCCTGTTGTTCGTCGAAGGCCACGGACAGGTGACGACGCGCCGCCTCGGTCCATTCGGCCTTCGGCTCGTTCATTCCGGCGGCTGACAGTTCGCTGAGTTCGACATCCAGAGGCATCAGCACGATCCGGGTGCTGTTGCCCGGACGCTTGATCGTTTCGACATGCTTTACGGTGGATTGGCAGGCGGACACCAGAACCACCGTCAGAAGAACAGCCAGAACTCTACCGAACACGGAAAGCGCGGGAAATGATCGACCATACACGCCAAGGCTCCATCATACTGGGGTATTCACATCAATCGGGTTACCTCTTTCAGTTCTATGTATCATTAAGGGCAGATTCAACAGATATCGCCACCGGAGGTCATTGCCGCATGCCCGCATGGACAGGGCGCGATGAATGCGCCGTTGCCCCTGTCCAACGGCGTCCCGCGTCCCCACTCTCCATGCTAGAGTCCGTCCCCGCGACGCCGACACGGCCAAAACAAGGTTAGAGAAAAGCCCCATGGACAAAGGCACGCCCAAGGCCATCCGCCTGCAGGACTACCGCCCGCCCGCGCACCTGATCGAAACGGTCGATCTGTTCTTCGACCTCGGCGAGGACGTGACCACGGTCCGCGCGCAGCTCGGGCTGCGGCGCAACCCGGCGCGCGACGACGCGGCGGCGCTGCCGCTGACGCTGGACGGGCAGCGGCTGGAACTGGTGTCCGTGGCGCTGAACGGGAAGCCGCTGGGCGATGCCGACTATACCGTCACGCCGGACCATCTGACCGTCCACAGTGTGCCGGAAACCTTCACGCTGGAAACCGTCGTCCGCATCAAGCCGCAGGAGAACACCGCGCTGGAAGGGCTCTACAAGTCCTCCGGCAACTTCTGCACCCAGTGCGAGGCGGAGGGCTTCCGCAAGATCACCTATTTCGCCGACCGGCCCGACGTGATGGCCCGCTACACCACCACGATCACTGCGGACAAGGCGCGCTACCCGGTGCTGCTGTCCAACGGCAATCTCATCGAATCCGGCGACCTGCCCGACGGGCGCCATCGCGCGGTGTGGGAAGACCCCTTCCCCAAGCCCTGCTACCTGTTCGCCCTGGTCGCCGGCAGTCTGGTGCATCAGGAGGACCGCTTCCGCACCGCGTCCGGCCGCGACGTCACCCTGCGCATCTATGTGGAGCCGGGGAACGAGGACAAGGTCGACCACGCCATGCGCTCCCTCATCAAGTCGATGCGCTGGGACGAGGAGGTGTTCGGGCTGGAATACGACCTCGACATCTTCAACATCGTCGCGGTCGGCGACTTCAACATGGGGGCGATGGAGAACAAGTCCCTCAACGTCTTCAACACCAAATACATCCTGGCGAAGCCGGAGACCGCAACCGACCAGGATTTCCTGGGTATCGAGGCCGTGGTGGCGCACGAGTATTTCCACAACTGGACCGGCAACCGCGTCACCTGTCGCGACTGGTTCCAGCTGTCGCTGAAGGAAGGGCTGACCGTCTTCCGCGATCAGGAATTCTCCAGCGACATGAACTCGCGGGCGGTCAAGCGCATCGCCGACGTGCAACGCCTGCGCACCGTGCAGTTCCCGGAGGATTCCGGCGCCATGGCGCACCCGGTGCGCCCGGACAGCTATGTGGAGATCAACAACTTCTACACCCCCACCGTCTATGACAAGGGGTCGGAAGTCATCCGCATGTACCACACGCTGCTGGGTCCACAGGGCTTCCGCAAGGGCATGGACCTGTATTTCCAGAGGCACGACGGACAGGCGGTCACCTGCGACGACTTCGCCGCGGCGATGTCCGACGCCACCGGCGTGGACCTGACGCAATTCAAGCGCTGGTATCGGCAGGCCGGCACGCCGGAGTTGGACGTGACAGGCGCCTATGACGGCGCGGCCAAGACCTACCGGCTGACCGTCAGGCAGACCGTGCCGCCCACCCCCGGCCAGCCGGTGAAGGAGCCGATGCACATCCCGCTGGTCATGGGGCTTCTCGGTCCGGAGGGGGCGGACCTCCCGCTGCGCCTGACCGGCGAGGCGGAGCCCGCCGGGACCAGCCGCACGCTGCACGTCACCGAGGCCGAGCAGACCTTCACGTTCGTCGACGTGCCGGCCCGCCCGGTGCCGTCGCTGCTGCGCGGTTTCTCCGCCCCGGTGAAGCTGCGGGCCGACCTGACGGACGGCGACCTGACCTTCCTGATGGCCAACGACAGCGACGCCTTCAACCGCTGGGAGGCCGGGCAGACGCTCGCCACCCGGCTGCTGCTCTCCCTGGTCGCCGACTGGCAGGCCGGGCGGGAACTGGCTCTGCCCCAGAGCTTCATCGATGCGGTGGGCGCCGTTCTCAAGGACGCAGACCAGGACCCGGCCTTCGCCGCGCAGGCCCTGGTGCTGCCGACCGAGAGCTACCTCGGCACGCAGATGGAGGTGATCGACCCCGACGCCGTCCACGCCGTGCGTGAGTTCGCCCGCCGCCGGCTGGCCGAGGCGCTGCGGCCCGGCTGGCTGGACACGCACCGCCGCAACGCGGGCAACGAGCCCTTCTCGGTGGACGCCGCAGCCATCGGGCAGCGGGCGCTGAAGAACTTGTGTCTCGCCTATCTCATGGCGCTGGAGGACGAGGAGGCGCTCGGCCTGTGCCTCGGCCAGTATCGCGGCGCCCAGGCGATGACCGACGTGATGGCCGCGCTCCAGTTCCTAAGCAATTCCAGCGCCCCGGAGCGGGACGAGGCCGTCGCCGGCTTCTACGAGCGCTGGAAGGGCGATGCGCTGGTCGTGGACAAGTGGTTCGGGGTGCAGGCGACCTCCCACCGTCCCGACACGCTGGAGCGGGTGACGGCGCTGCTCGCCCATCCCGCCTTTGAAATCCGCAACCCGAACAAGGTCTACGCCCTGATCGGCGGCTTCGCGGGCGGCAACCCGGTGCGCTTCCACGACACCAGCGGGGCGGGTTATCGCTTCCTGGCCGATCAGGTCCTGAGGCTCGATCCGATGAACCCGCAGGTGGCGGCCCGCATGGTCGGTCCCTTCTCGCGCCTGCGCCGCTACGACGCGCCGCGCCGCGCCCTGATGAAGGCTGAGCTGGAGCGCATCGTCGCCACGCCAGGCCTGTCGCCGGACGTCTTCGAGGTGGCGAGCAAGAGCCTGGACGCCGCGGGCTGATCAAAGGTGGGCTGATCCGGAAAAAGGAAAGGGCCGGAGGATTTCCCCTCCGGCCCATCCGTACCCCCGCGCCGAGGCGCGGGCGTCTTTACTTCTGCTCGGCCAGGAAGGCGACCAGATCGTCCACCTTGGCGGCGTCCTTGATGCCGGCGAAGGCCATCGTGCCACCCGGAACGACTTCCTTCGGGGCGGTGATGTAGGCCTTCAGGTTGTCCGCGGTCCAGACCAGACCGCCGGCAGCCTTCTCCTGCATCGGCTTGGAGTACTTGAAGCCATCGATCTTGCCGGCCGGACGGTCGACAACGCCGAACAGCGACGGGCCGACCTTGTTCTTGCCCTGCTCCGTGGTGTGGCAGGCCATGCACTGCTTGAAGACGTCCTTGCCAGCGGCGGCGTCAGCGGCCTGCGCGGCGCCCGCGCCCATGGCAATGCCGGCGATCAGGGCAGCGCCCAGGATATGCTTGTTCATTGGTCAGATTCCCCCTTCCGGATGAAGCCGGCGTTCTGGTGCCGGCGGGTTCGGGCGCAGCATACACATTCTGTGGTTAAGGCCAACCCCCGAACGTGTCGCGCTCACAGCACGAACACCAAATACGGGTTATTTCATCCACACGAGAAGAATCACAAGAACGGCCACCGCGACCAGCGCCGCCCAGGGTACATAAAAGCCGCCCTGCCCCCGGGAGGCGGGAAGCGGGATGGGGATTTCCGGCGCGGGCGCCTCTGCGGCGGGCGTCACCGGTTGTGGAGCCGCGGCGCTTTGCCCAACGGGCTCCGCAACCGTTACAGGGGCCGGTCCGGCAATCGGCATGGACGCCGGCTCAGGCTGCGGCCCGCCGACCACCGCCGTGAATCGATTGAAGAAATCGTCCGCCATCTTGCGGGCGGTGGCGTCCACCAGACGCGAACCGATCTGCGCCAGCTTGCCGCCGACCGTGGCGTGGGCTGTGTATGACAGGATCGTCGCCTCGCCGTCCGGTTCCAGCGAAACCTTGGCGCCGCCCTTGCCGAAGCCGGCCGCCCCACCGGAGCCCTCCCCGGTGATGGTGTAGCCGTTGGGCGGGTCGAGATCCGACAAAGTCACCTTGCCGGAGAACTTGGCACTGACAGGCCCCACCTTGGCGACCACCTTGGCGGTGAATTCCGTGTCGGAGGTCTTCTGCACCTCCTCGCAGCCGGGAATGCACTGGCGCAGGATGTCCGGATCGTTCAGCGCCGCCCAAACCTTGTCCCGCGGGGCCGTGATGCGCTGGCTGCCGCTCATGTCCATGACGTGATCCTCCCCTGCCTTTGTTCACAGCCAAGCCATAGCCGGACGATACGGCAAGGCCGCAACCGGCGACAGTCCCCCTTTCAGCCAGGAAGGGACGGTTCAGCGCGGGGCGGGCGGCACGCAGTTCTGCACGATCGGCGTGCAGGCGGACAGCGAGGCGTTGGCCGGGTAGGACACCTGCTCCACGAGCCCGCCCGGCCCCAGGACGAAGGTGGCCTCGCACATGCCGGGAGACGAGGAACCGATCGGGAGCCCAAATCCCAGCCCGACGCCGACGCCGCTCGAACCGCCCCCGCCGAAGCCACCGACGCCGATGCTGCTGCCGCCCAACGGGCTGACCGCCACTCCGGGGTCGGAGACATAGGTGTAGTATTCCCGCCCACCGGCCTGGGCCTGCCGCGCCGGCACCCCGGCGCAGGAAAGCAGCCGTTCCTTCGGCATGCCGACCAGTTCGGTCTGAGCACGCCGGGCGATCTGCGGGTCCGGCCCCGTGGCGCAGGACGCCAGGAGCGCCCCGGCCAGCCCCAGAAGCGTCGCCGTCCCGACATGCCGAATCGCCATGACCATCCCCCTCCGATGCAGCATCGCACGACTGGCACAACCCCGCCCGCCGCTTGCGGTTCCCGGCGAAAGCCGGCTACCTAAACCGGAGCGTGCTCCATACCGGCCCATTCCACCGGGCGAAAAGCCGGTTTGGGATGTGACGGGGCCGCCGCCCGACGCTTTGACCGTTGATGGAACGGAGGATCATGGTATGACTGACCAGGGTTTGGTTTCGACTAGCGACGGTTCCGCGATGACCACGGTCTACCTTGCGCTCGGCAGCAATCTGGGCGACCGCGCCGCCAATCTGGCGGCCGCACAGCGGCGGCTCGCTCCGCAGGTCCGCATCACTCTGGCGTCGCCCGTCTACGAAACCGCCCCGATGTATGTGACCGACCAGCCGTCCTTCCTGAACATGGCGCTGCGCGGTCAGACCGCGCTCGGCCCGTGGGAGCTTCTGCGCCATGTCAAGGACATCGAGGCGGAGATGGGCCGTGATGTGGAAGGCGGCCTTCGCTTCGGGCCGCGCCCCATCGACATCGATATCCTGCTCTACGGCGAACTGGTTATGTATGCGCCGGAGTTGGAGATTCCCCATCCCCGCATCGCGGAGCGCGCCTTCGTCCTGGCCCCGCTGGCCGACATCGCAGGCGACCTGCAGCATCCGGCCATCGCGCGCAGCGTCGACGATCTTCTGGCCGCCGTGCCTGGGCGCGACACGGTGGTCCGCACCGGCACGGAGCTTCCGGCGGCGGTCTGACGTTGTTGCCCGTCCGACGTCGTTGGTCGTCTGACCTTGCCGAATGGGCAGGCGCCTGCGCTATAGTGGGCGCGGCGCAGCGACGAGGCGGCCGCCCCGGACGGGTCATCGACCAGGGCCGCCGCCCGCCAGGAGATGTCTTTTTTGGCCAACGATCCCGTTTCCCGACACACCGGTTCCGGTTCCCCCCGCGCAGCGGCGACCTACACCATCCTGCTGCGCGATTTCACCGCCACCGTGTCGCTCGCCGGGCACTCCGGACGCCACACCGTCCATATCAGTCTGGAGTTGAAGGTCAGTCATCCCGGTCTGGGTTTTCCCGACGACATAACCGCGGTCATGTCCTACGAGGACATCGTGGAGGACCTGCGCCGTCTGTGCGCCGAGGAGATGGTGCCCGGCCCCGACTATCTGGCCGACCGCACCGTGGCGTTGTGCATGGCCCAGCCGAAGGTCCGTCATGTGCGCGTCGACGTGGAGTTGCCGTCCCTGCTTCCCGACACGGCGGGGGCCGGCGTCACGATCATGCGCAATCGCGACGCGGAGCACTGACTCCGCCCCCCACCATCGCGGTAACCCCTTTGCCGATATAGGCATCGAACCGGTGTTCAGGCATGAACACTCAGCGGTTTCCTGCCCTTACGCCAGCCGCGATAGAATATTTCGCGATACAGCATTGTTGCGAAATACCGTATCTCAAGTACAATAGAACCACGCCGCCTCAAGGCCGGCCGGAATGCACAGGGAGGGTAACATGGACCATTTGACGGCTCCGACCCTGTCGGAAATCCTGGACGAGCCCATCATCGTCGCCCTGATGAATCGGGATGGCATGACTGCCGAGACGTTGCGGCAGCTTCTCGAACAGGTCGGACGCAATTTGCGCGACCGCGAGGAACGGCTGGCCGCCTGATCGGGCGGAACCGGGCGGCGCGCCCGGACCAGGCGGACCGCCGCGGGAACCAGCCGGCATTCAGCGAACGGAAACGACGCGGAAGGGGCGCTGCTCGCCATCATGTTCGGTGATGGAGATGTATTCCCCCTCCACCAGTGTATGGCGGTCGAAGCGGAAGATCGGCTCGTCGTCGTCGCTGTCGTCGGCGTCGTAATCGAACAGCCATGATTTGCCCCGATGAACGAGGCGGCCGTTCTGCTCGTCCTCGCCGCGCCAGAAGCGGCGAACCGTGCAGGCGGCCTTTTGGCTGCGCCATTCCTCCAGGTCCAGATGGCCGTCCGCGGTCAGTGGGGCGTGGAACTCATAACCATGCTCCGCGCTGCCTTCCGGATGGTCGGCGGTGCGGGCCAGTTCAAGGCGGATGGTCTTCAAGGGCACGGTCGTTCGTCCTTTGCTGGCAGCGGAACAAGACAGCGCGTTGCGGCGGCCCGACGGTTGAGGGAGCGCGCCGAGCGCACTCCCCGCCGTCCCCCCGACGCGATCCCGCCAATGCCAACCGAACAGGGGGCCGGTTGTTCCGCGCCTCCCCTTCCCCACCGCGCACCGTACCGGTGCGGGTCGAGCATTCCTTCCTGCCGCCGTCCCGCGTGTTGCGGGCTCGCTCTACAGGGCCGGGTGCTGGTGCACGAAGCCGTCCAGAACGACCGTCAACTGGCGGGCGTGGACGGTCTGCCCATGGCTGCGGGCCCGGTCGATGTCCTCGCGGATGATGCGGGCGATCCGGCGGATGCCTTCGGGGTCGTGGGCAAGGCAGCAGCCCAGTTCCACCGCCAGGATTTCCGGCAGATGCTCATGCTCCGCGATGGCGTCGATTTCTTCTTCGGTCAGATCGCTGAGCGCGATGCAATCGTCGATCGTCAACATGGCGCGTTCCTTCCCGATTGCCGGGCCTTGCCCGGACCGGAGTCCGGGTGACCCTTGTGATTGGAAACCATCGGCGTGGAGGGCGCCCGTCATCGCGGCGCCGCGCGTCGGATCGGAGAAGCCCGGCCTTTTAAAAGAGAGGCCCTGTCGTCAGTGGGCCATCAGCACGGGCAGGCCGGCGTGATTCAGCACATAGCGGGTCACGCCACCCAGGATCATTTCCCGCATCCGGCTGTGTCCATACCCCCCCATCACGAGGAGGTCGGACCCAAGCTCCGCGGCCTTGTTCATGATGGCTTGGCCGACGGGTTCCGATCCCGGCTTCAATATGGTTACCTGAACGTTAACACCATGCCAAGCGAGATATTGGGCGATGCGACGCCCTGCCGCAGCCTGGGTGTTGGAGGTTTCGGCGGTCAGCACATGGACCGTGTCAGCGCCGGTCAGGAACGGCATCGCCCCGGTCAAGGCACGAACCGATTCGGGGCTGCCGTTCCAGGCGAGCGCCACCGTGCGCCCGATCTCGTCCGGCAGGATGGCCGGCGCCAGCAGCAGGGGACGGGCCGCTCCCAGCAGGGCGCTTTCCACCGTGGCGTAAGCCTGGGTGTTGCTGTCCAGCGTGGTGTGGGCGAAGACCAGCAGATCGGCCAGCCGCCCTTCGCGCGGCACCACCTCCTCGACACGCCCCGTCTCCTCCCGCCACTGGGCGGTTGGCGCCTCGACGCCGGTGGGAATGTCGCGCAGTTCGACATCCGCGGCGCGCACCACGTCGTCGAAGGTGCGGCGGGCGGCGTGGAGGTGGGTCTTCGACTCCCCTTCGGCGGCGCGCATGATCTCCTCGACCATCGCGCCGGACATGCCCTCACCCAGCATGGGCACAGCGTCGCGCGGGTCCAGAGACACGAACAGGGCGTCGACGTGGGCGTCAAATTCGCGCGCGATCTTCAGCGCGGCGTTCAAAGCCACCGTGTCGCCGTCGAGACCGGCCAGCGGCACAAGGATCGTCTTGAGTGACATGATCTCCCCCCGGGCCGTTTCCGCCGGCCCATCTTATGGACGGTGCCTGTCGGAACGACGGCTGGATGCACCGTTTCCAGCAGCCGCGCCGCCCTCATACTAGACCATGGGGAACCGGCGGCGCCCGTTCCACCTGGAATTACACCAGTCGTTCCAGCGCAGCCACAAGCGTTTCCCCCGCATCCCTGCCAGCATTCGTACGCAGCCACTCAAGCGGGCCCAGATCATAGACGTCCTGCCGCTTGGCCACTTCCTCCGTGGCGTCGGAAGCGTCGCCCCGACGGGCGGCGATGCGGTCGATGCGCGTGCCCAGCGGCGCGTCCAGCCAGATCCCGTCGAATCGCACGCCGGCGTCCGCCGCGAGACGGGCGACGGCGGTCCTCTCCTCCGGCCGGGCATGAACGGCGTCCAGCACCACCGCGTGCCCGGCGGCCAGCACCGTCCGCGCCCGCTCCAGCAACCCGGCGTAGACCCGTTCCGTCACCGCCGGCGTGTAGGCGTCCGCGGGAAGCCGCTCCGTCTCCCCGACCCCGAACAGGCGCTTGCGCAGCGCGTCGGAGCGCAGGACCACGGCACCCGGCGACGCGCCCAGCGATGGCGCCAGGGCGCGGGCGAGCCGGGTCTTGCCGGTGCCGGACAGGCCGCCGATGGCGACCAGCCGCGGCGGCGGCGGTTCCAGCGCCGCGACGGCCTGCTTCAGATAGGCCTGCGCCTCCTCTTCCGACCTCCGCTCCGCGTCCTCGCCGGGGCGGAGCGCCGCCGTGGTGGCGGCGATCTTGGCGCGGATGGCCGCCCGCGCCGACAGGAACAGGGGCAGCGGCGCCAACGCGCCATAGTCCTCCGTCGCGTCCAGGCTGCGGTTGAGAAAGGCGTTGGCGAGGGGGCGAAGCCGCCGCCGCTCCAGATCCATCAGCAGAAAGGCGAGGTCGTAAGCGACGTCGATGACCGCCAGCCGCTCATCGAACTCGATGCCGTCGAACAGGACCGGCTTGTCGCCCAGCAGCACGATGTTCCGCAGATGCAGATCGCCGTGGCAATGCCGGACGAAGCCGTCCCGCCGCCGTTCCTCCAACAGCGGGGTCAAGCGCTCCAGCGCGGCCGCGGATTTGCGGGCCAGCGATTCGACGTCCTCCGGCGGAAACAGCGACGGTCTGGCGCGCAGTTCGGCGATGTTGCCGTCCACCACCTCCCGCATCGCCACGGCCCCGCCGCCGTCCGGGCGCGGCTCCGCGACCTTGTGAAAGACGGTCACGGCGTCGGCCAGCTTGCGAATCAACTCGTCGTCGAGACCGCCCCGCTCCGCCACGCGGTCCAGAAGGGCGTCCTGTGGAAATCGGCGCATCGCAACCAGCCAGTCCAGCGCCGTTCCACCCGCCGCATCCTCGCCGCCGAAGGCGAGCGCGCCGTCCGCCCGCCGCACCACCGACTCCAGGCCAAGATACAGGGATGGCGCGGTTCGCCGGTTCAGCCGCAGTTCCTCCAGGCAAGCCGCGCGGCGCCGCGCGACCGTCGAATAGTCGAGATAGGGGTAGCGAACCGCACGCTTCAGCTTGTAGGCCCGCTCACCGGCCAGAAAGACGATGGCGGCATGGGTTTCGACGCGCTCCACCGCCGCCCCGCCGTGGCTCGCTGGATCGGCGAGGAAGGCGACCGCCAACGGCATCGGGTCCTGGGTCGGATCGGAAGAGGCGTGCTGCATGACGGCAGTCTAGCACGCTCCCGCGATCCCCGATGAGCCCCGCCAACCGCCTGAACCTTCGCAAACAGGGCAACCCTCCCACCATTGACGTGGGGTGCGGGGCGCACGACATCTGGGAGTAGCACCGTTACGCGCTTGCGCGGGGGTGCGGTGCAACGCGTAATGCCACAACCGCGCCGAGATCGGACGCGGTAGGCTGGAGCAGCCGGAGTAGGACGGTCAACGATCGATCGGGAGCAAGCCGCCGTGCGTCAAGGGACTTCGTGCCTCTGTCTGGTGGTTGCCGTGGCGGGCTTCGCGCTCTCCGCTCCCGCAGGCGCGCAGACCCTGTCCATACCGGACGACCGGATCGGCAACTGGAAGATCGGCGGCCTCGCCTACAGCGTCGGTGACACGCCGGATACCAAGGTGTCCGACCTGCACAACAAGATCCGCATCGGCTCCTCCCTCCTGCCCAAGCTAGACGGTTATGCGGAGGTGCGCCCCTGGGTGTCGCTCGGTCCCAGCGCGCCGGACGGCAACCTCCACGGGATGGGCGGCATCCTGATCGACGTTCCGCTGGGAGGGTCCTCCTTCGTCTTCACGCCCAGCGTCGGCGCCGGAACCCTGCCGGTCACCCCCCGCGACCCGTCGGCGTCGGGCAGCGTGGTCGAGTTCCGATCCCAGCTCGAACTTGGCTACCAGTTCGAGAACAAGGCCCGCTTCAGCCTGGGATACAGCCGCATCGACACCAGCGGCCCCACCGCGGACTCCGCCACGCCGGCCAACAACGTGTTCGGTTTCTATTACCGAATGCCGTTTGGAGCCTTCACCGGACGCTGAGAATTCGCTCGTTCTTTTGCGGCGCAGCATGACCATCCGCGAATCACTTCGGGTTTCCTCTGACGCGGAGGCTGCGCAAAAGGTCTGGCAATACTCGCCTTAACCACTTGTTAATGACGGCTGGTTCTATTGACCTCGGGGATCAACGCCGGGGATTCGATCATGGCCAAGCGCAAGACCGCCACCGCTAAGACCGCCGAAGCCGCTCCGTCGCTCGAAGCGGCTGAAGCGCTCGCCACCGACACCGGGGCGGAAATCGTCCTGAACACCAACTTCGCGGCCATCGAGCAGGACGCTGTCGCGCTGCTGCACGCCGCCAGCCTTCTCGTCGAAGCCGACACGCCGGAAAAGGCGAATCACGCGCTCGACCACAATCTCCGTCTCTGGGTCGCCATCAAGACCGTGCTCCAGAACGAAGAGAACACGCTGGATTCCGAGGTCAAGGCGAACCTGCGCAACCTCGCGCAGTACGTCACCGTCACCACGATGGAAGCCACCCAGGGCTCCATCGAGACGCGCAAGCTGGTGTCGCTGTCGCGCATCAACATGCACATCGCCGAGGGACTGCTGCACGGCCAGAAGAGCCGCATGGTGCAGGAGCGCGCCTATGAGATCTGGGAGCGCGAAGGCCGCCCGGACGGGCGCGAGATGGACCATTGGCTGCGGGCCGAGGCGGAAATCGCCGAGGCGCTGAACAACCGCTGACGGCACGCGCACCGGCCGGATCGGCGTCGCACCGCAATCCGGCCATTCCGTCAGGACATGACCACCCGCGTCGCGGCAACGTGACGCGGGTGGTTGCAGTTGATAGCATCCGGGCGTGACCGCGCCCCCCCTCTCCCCCGCCCCCGCCCGTCCCGCGACGCCCCGCCACATCCGCGTGGAGAACATACCGCTCGGCATCGTCATGATGCTGGGATCGGTGCTGCTGTTCTCCGTGATGAACGTGCTGGTGAAGCTGCTCTCGGAGACGTATCCCGTCATCGAGGTGACCTTCTTCCGCAACGCCATGGCCCTGATTCCCGTGGCGGTGGTCATCTCGTTGCAGGGCGGCTGGATCAACAGCCTGCGCACCGAGCGCCCGATGGGCCATGTCTGGCGCTCGGTCGTCGGGCTGACGGCGATGTCCCTGACCTTCTGGTCGTTCAGTTTGCTGCCGCTGGGCGACGCTGTGGCGCTGAATTTCTCGGCCCCGCTGTTCCTCACCGCCCTGTCGGTGCCGCTGCTCGGCGAAAAGGTCGGCATCCACCGGTGGAGCGCGGTGCTGGTCGGCTTTGTCGGCGTTCTCATCATGGTCCGGCCGTCGGGCGAGATGCTGACGCATCTGGGCGCGCTGGTCGCGCTCGGCGCCGCCTTCTGCCAGTCCTTCGCGATGGTGGCGATCCGCCAGCTCAGCAAGACCGAGCACGCCAACACCATCGTCTTCTACTTCACCGCCATAACCACCCTGATCCTGGCGCTGGTCATGCCCTTCGTGTGGATCACTCCGCACAACCTGACCGACCTCGCCCTGCTGTCAGCCACCGGCGTGCTGGGCGGCGGCGCCCAACTGTTCCTGACGCGGGCCTATTCGCTGGCCCCGGCGGCCGTGGTAGCGCCCTTCAACTACGCCGCGCTGCTGTGGGCCGTTCTGTTCGGCTGGATGCTGTGGGGCGAGATGCCCACCCTGCATATGGTGCTGGGAGCCGCCGTGGTGGCGGTCAGTGGCCTTTACATCCTGCACCGCGAAACCCGCCGCCGTCTGCCGCCCACCCCGCCCGCGATGAGCGGCGGCGGCGATTGACCGTCCGGACCTGACGGCCTCACGTCGCCGACTTCATTCCGCCGGCTTCATTCCGCTGGCTTCATTCCGCTGGTTGCAGGGAGCGCTCCATGGCACCGGCGAGTTGGCGCGGGGTCACCGGTTTGTGCATCAGGCCGAAGCCGTGGCGCACGGCGTCGCGCTGACACTCCGGACCGGTTTCCCCGGTCACGATGATCGCCGGGATCTCGGCGTCGAACAGCCGACGGATGTCGAGGATGGCTTCGGTGCCGACCTTGCCTTCGCGCAAGCGGTAGTCCGCGATGATGATGTCGGGCTTGCGGCTGACCGAGCGCAGCTTGTCCACCGCCTGCTCCCCCGAGCCGGCGATCAGCACCTCGTACCCCCATTCGCGCAGGATGGCCTGAAGGCCGAGCAGCACGATGGCGTCGTCGTCGATGACCATGGCCAGCCGCTCATCGCCGCTCGCCGACGCCGCAAGCACGGGGACCATCGGCTCTACAGGCTTCGAAGTCTCGCCCACCGGCACCTCGATGGTGAAGACCGACCCCGCGCCGGGCGTGGAGCGGACGGTCACCGGATGGTCCAGAAGCTGCCCGATGCGCTGCACGATGGCGAGGCCCAGCCCAAGCCCCTGGCTGCGGTCGCGCTCCGGGTTGCCGACCTGATGGAACTCCTCGAAGATTCGCGGCAGCTGCTCTTCGGAAATGCCGATGCCGGTGTCGGCAACCGTTATCCGCATCCGCCCGCCCACGGCCGTGCAGGTGATGGCGATGCTGCCCCGCTCCGTGTAGCGGATGGCGTTCTCCACGAGATTGCGGATCATCCGGCCCAGCAGCACCCGATCGGAGCGGATGTTCAGCGGACACCCCTCCATCGTCCAGTCGAGCCCCTTGCCGCGGGCCACCGGGGCATAGCCCGCCGCGATGTGGTCGAGCAGCAGCGCCACCGGAAAATCCTCCAGCGTCGGCTTGACCACCCCGGCGTCCAGGCGCGACACGTCGAGCAGGCTGTCCAGCAGCCCCTTCAGCGCGTCCAGCCCGCTTTCCAGCAGGCGCAGCGCCTTCATGCCCTTTTCCCCCTGGACGTGGCCGTGCAGCGCGCCGGAGAACAGGTACAACGACTGCATCGGCTGGCGGAGATCATGGCTGGCGGAGGCGAGGAACTTCGACTTGGACAAGGCCGCCTGCTCCGCCTCCTCCTTGGCGCGGCGCAGGGCGTCCTCGGCCTCCAGACGGTCGGTCACGTCGGTGTTCGTGCCGAACCACAGCACGACGGCCCCGTCGGAATCGCGAACGGGCAGCGCCCGCGACAGGAACCAGCGGAAAGCGCCGTCCCGCCCGGCCATGGGAAAAGTGTCCTCCCACGGTTCTCCGGTCTGGAACGATCGTTGAAGGCTGGCCGTGACACGCTCGGCATGGTCGACGGGAAGAATTCCGTCCCACAGCGGACCGGTGGCGGCGTCCGCGCCCGCAACGCCGGTGTAGTCGCACCAGCGTTGGTTGTACCAGAAGATCCGGCCGTCCGGGCGGGCCATCCAGGCGAGCTGCGGGATGGAATCCGCCAGCGTGCGGAATCGCAACCCGGCCTCCTCCGCCTCCTCCTTGGCGGCCTGCATGGCGTCGCGCGCCTCGAAGATGTCGGTGATGTCGGTGGAGGTGCCGAACCAGCGCTCCTCCCCGGTTTCCGGGTCGGTGATCGGCAGGGCGCGCTTCTTGAACCAGCGGTAGGTGCCGGCGGCGCTGCGGATGCGCGCCTCGGTGTCGAAGATCGTCCTGATTTCGACCGCCTGCATCCAAACCGTGAGAAGGCGCTTCCGATCCTCGGGATGAACAGCCTCGGACCAGCCGAAATCCCGTGCCTCCTCAGATTGCTGCCCAGTGTAGGACAGCCATTGTTGGCTGAGGAAGTCGCAGCTGCCATCCGCCCGGCAAGTCCAGACCATCTGCGGCAGCGCTTCCAATAGCGTGCGGTAGCGGTGCTCGCTGGCGCGCAGGGCCGCCTCCGCCGCGCGGTGGGCGGACACGTCGCGGAAGTAGATGGACAGGCCGCCGCCAACCTGCGGATAGACGTTGAACATGGTCCAGCGCTGGAAGATGCCGGACAGCGCCTCGAACTCCCGCGGCTGCTGGTCGGCCATGGCGGCTTCGAAGCTGCGGATGATCGTATTGCCCGCCACTTCCGGAAACAGATCCAGCAGGCAGTGACCGATGAGTTCTTCACGCGGTCGCTCGAACATCTCCTGGGCGCGTTTGTTCACGTAGGTGATCCGCCAATCGCGGTCGATGGCGTAGAAGGCGTCGCCGATGCTCTCCAGGATCTGGTTCGCCTGCTCCACCGCGCGCTCCAACGCCCGTTCGGCGAGCAGGCGCTTGCTGATGTCCTGGAAATAGATGGCCAACCCGGCGGACGACGGAAAAACCCGCAGGAAGAGCCAGACGCCGAGAGGCGCGAAGTAGGCTTCGAATTCGTCGGGATGGCGGTCCCTCATGGCGATGTGCAGACGGTCCCACAGCACCGTCCCCATGGCGTCGGGAAAGGCCTCCCACAAACGCTGTCCGGTCAGATCGCTGCTGCCGCCCATCAGGCCGCGCGCGCGTCCGTTCATGTAGACGATGCGCCAGGACCGGTCGATCTCGTAGACGCCGTCCGTCGTGCTTTCCAAAATGGCGTGGGATCGCCGGTCAGCCTCCGCCGCGGCTTCCGCCACCCGCGCGCGCCGCTCCGCCTCCTCCCGCCGGTGGTGGGAGCGGGCAAGGGCCCAGGCGACCAGCGCCGCCACCGCCAGCGCGCCCAGCCCGCCGCCGGCGACCGCGTAGACCGTGCGCCGCGCCGCCGCCTGGATCGGTTCGGCCGGCGTCCCGAGGGTCAGAAACCAGCCGGGCGCCGCCACCGAGCCGGCCTTCGCCGACAGCACCTCCTGCCCCTGCTGGGTACGGGACAGGAAAAACTCGTCGCCGGTTTTCAGCGCCTGGGCAAGAGACTCGTGCGCCGGCTTTCCGACCATTGGGTCGAAGGCCGTTTCGGACCTCGTCCGGGCGATGAAGCGCCCATCGCGGTCGAAAAGCGCGACGATCCAGTTCGGCGTCGCCACCTGATCGACCAGGACCTGACGCAGGGACCAGGCCCGTACATAGGCGGTCAGGACCAGGCGCACCTCGCCCACGCCCCAAACCGGCACGCTTACCGCGAAGACCGGCTCCACCTTGCCGGCCGGGTCGCTGATGACGCCGCTGACCCAGACCTCTCCCGACCGGAACACACGGTCCGCCTGGGCGGACCGTGCAGCCGGATCGATGTCGTTGGCTTCCGGTTCCTGAGGCCTGTGGAGCAGGGCGACGTCACCCTGGCGGTCGCGAACCTCCAGGGCGACCCAATCCGAACGCTGGCGCAGCGCACGTTCCGACCGCTCCATCCAAACGGCGCGGTCACCAAGGTCCAGCGAACGGGCTGAGGACATGATTTCAAGCGCGCTGCGCGTCATAAGGACGCGCCCGTCCACCGTCCGAACCGCCGCATCGGTAGCGTGGCGGACCAGTTCTTCCACCGACCGTTCCTGTTGACGATCGACCAGCATGATCGAGGCCACCGCAAAGGCGACGAGCGGAAGAAGCGCCAGCAGGGCCACGAAGGGGAGACGAAGGCGCATACCCGATTTTCACAAACAGTTGACGACACCCACTATAGACAGACACTCAGGCGACTCCCACAGAATCCGCCCGTCTATCACTACTTTCAACAGGAGCCGGGTGAAGTTCTTGAAATCCTCAAATGAAAGTTGGGTGCGCCACAAAAGGTGGCAATGTGCGGAGCACAGGACCGCAAGCCGTCACAGCCCTGAATTGTCGATGCCCAAATATCGATGGCGGGCCTGCGGGAATTCGATTTGCCGCGGAGACAGGCGCGCGGCACAGTGGCGCAATGCCTGATTCCGTGCCCCACTCCGCTTCCGCCGCCCGGCGCGGCGACATCCGCTTCGGCGAGTTCGTCGCGCTCATGGCCCTTCTGATGGCGCTGACGGCGCTGTCCATCGACATCATGCTGGTCGCCTTGCCGGAGATCGCCCACACGTTCGGCGTGGTGCGGGAAAACGACCGGCAGCTCGTCATCACCGCCTACATGCTGGGCTTCGCCGTCGGACAGCCCTTTCACGGGCCGCTGTCCGACCGGTTCGGGCGCAAACCGGTGCTGGCCGCCGGTCTGGTGATCTTCGCCATCGGGTCGCTGGGCGCGGTCTTCGCCCCCAGCTTCACGACGCTGCTGGCCGCCCGCGCGCTGCAGGGCTTCGGCGCCGCTGCGCCGCGCGTCGTCGCCATCGCCATCGTGCGCGACCGCTTCGTCGGGCGCGACATGGCGCGGGTGATGTCCTTCGTCATGATGATCTTCATCATCGTGCCGATCATCGCCCCGGCCCTGGGCGAGGGAATCCTGCATCTCGGCACCTGGCCGTGGGTGTTCGGCGCGCTGTTCCTGGCCGCCGTCGCCGCCTTCGCCTGGTCGATGCTACGGCTTTCGGAAACCCGCGCGGCGGAGGATCGGCTGCCGCTGTCTCCCGCGGCGCTCGGCCACGCCTTTGGCAAGGTGGTGACGACCCGCGCGACGGTCGGCTACACCGCCGCCATGGGCCTGCTGTTCGGCGGGCTGCTGAGCTATGTGGGCAGCGCCCAGCAGATTTTCGTGGACGTCTACGGGCTGGGGGCGATGTTCCCGGTGGCCTTCGGCGCGATCGCCGGGGTGATGGCCCTGGCCTCGCTGGTGAATGCGCGGCTGGTCGGGCGGGTCGGTATGCACCGGGTGTCGCACGTCGCCCTGATCGGCTACGCGCTGACCGGCGTCGCCATGGCGCTGCTGGGCTTTCCGGAGCATCCGCCACTGCTCGGCCTCGGCCTGTTCATGGCCGCGATCTTTTTCTGCTTCGGCCTGATCGCTCCCAACTTCAACGCCATGGCGATGGAGCCGCTGGGCCATGTGGCGGGCATGGGGTCGTCCTTCGTCGGCTTCTTCAGCACCGGCATGGCGGCGGTGGTCGGCTGGATCGTCGGCCAGTCCTTCGACGGCACCGTGCGCCCCCTGACCGTCGGCTTCACCGTGCTGGGCGTGCTGGCGCTGCTGACCGTCCTGGTGACGGAGCGCGGGACGCTGATGCGCTCCACCCACGCCGCGGCAGCAGTGCAGCCGGGGGATTGACGTCCCGGGAGGGGGCATCGGCCGGCAAGGCGTCTGCGTCCTTGCCGGCGGTGTGTCCAATTCGGCATAACGTCCACGACGCCCCTGGAGGGCGCCGAGCGGGCACTGGCCCATCACGCGCGGGAGGGGACTGTGTTCCGCAAATTCGTCTATCTGCTGGCCCTGGCGCGCGAGCAGCATTTCGGCCGGGCGGCGGAGGCCTGCCACGTCTCCCAGCCGACGCTGTCCAACGCCATCCGCCAGCTTGAGGACGAGCTGCGCGTGCCCATCGTCGAGCGTGGGCAGAAATTCTCCGGCTTCACGCCGGAGGGGCTGAAGGTGCTGGAATATGCCCGCCGCATCGTCGCGGAGCGGGACGGGCTTTATCAGGAGCTGACGGCGCTGGGCCAGGGCCTGTCCGGCCATCTGCGCATCGGAGCCATCCCCACCGCCCTGCCCGCCGTCCCCCATGTTCTGGCCCGCTTCGCCGAGCGCTACCCGCAGATCCGCTCCAGTGTGCGCTCGCTCAGTTCGCGGGACATCCAGCGCGACCTCGACGGGTTCGAGCTGGACGCCGCCGTTACCTATCTCGACAACGAGCCGCTGAGCAACGTCCGCACCGTGCCGATGTTTTCGGAGCGCTACTTCCTGCTGGCCCAGCGCCGCCAGGTGCGGGAGGGCGCCACCAGCATCCGCTGGACCGACGCGGCGGAGCTGCCACTGTGCCTGCTCACCCCCGACATGCAGAACCGGCGCATCGCCGACACCGCCTTCCGCATGGCCGACCGGACGGTGGTTCCGCTGATGGAGACGAATTCCATCGTCACCATATACACCATCGTGCGCAGCGGTCTGGCCGCCAGCGTGGTGCCCAGCCAGCTCCTGACCCTGGTCGCCCGCCACCCCGATCTGGTGGCCCTGCCGCTGACCGAGCCGGACCTGACCTACGCCGTCGGACTCGTCTACGCCGACCGCGAACCGCCGGCCCCGCTCGCCAAGGCGCTCGCCGCCGTGGCGGCGGAACCGGGCCTTGCCGAACGCGTGCGTTCTTTGACCGACGAGGCGCTGGCCCCCTGGGGTCTCTAAAAAGGGCTATGATCTCAACAGCATAACCGCGCGGTCCGTGTGGTGATAGGGAAACCCTATCACCGCATCAGAAAATCAAATTTGCGCGCCTCCCCCAATGTCCGTAACGCTGACGGACGAGACACCAACGAAGCGCCACCGATCCAGGCGGGCGCGGGGGAGGAGACCATGAACGCCCGATCTCCATGGAGCGAGGACCGCGCCACGGCGGTGATCGCCGCCAACCGTCACCTGCGTGGGGCGCTGCTGCCGATGCTGCACGCTCTGCAGGAAGAGTTCGGCTGCATCGACGAGGAGGCCATCCCGCTGCTGGCGCGTGAGCTGAACCTGTCGCGCGCCGACGTGCACGGGGTGGTGTCCTTCTACCACGAGTTCCGCCGCAGCCGTCCGGGCCGCCACACGATCAAGGTCTGCCGGGCCGAGGCCTGCCAGTCGATGAACGCCGACGGGCTGATCGACCACATCCGCCGCCGCCTGAAGGTGGACTTCCACGAGACCACCGCCGACGACGCCTTCTCGCTGGAGCCGGTCTTCTGCCTGGGCAACTGCGCCCTGGCCCCCGCCGTGATGGTGGACGAGACGCTGCACGGCCGGGTCAGCCCGGCCCGCTTCGACGCCATCACCGCCTCCACCCTGGCCACGGAGGCTGCACGATGAGCGAGCCCCTGCACACGGTCTACGTGCCGCGCGACGCCGCCGCCCTGTCGGTGGGCGCCGACGAGACGGCCGCCGCCATCCGCGCCGAGGCCACCCGGCGCGGCATCCCGCTGCGCATCGTCCGCAACGGCTCCCGCGGCATGCTGTGGATCGAGACTCTGGTCGAGGTGGAGACGCCCGAGGGCCGCGTCGCCTACGGCCCGGTGATGGCCGAGGACGTGCCCGGCCTGTTCGACGCCGGCTTCCTCGAGGGCGCCGACCACGCGCTGGCCCACGGCCTGACCGAGAAGATCCCCTACTTCGCCAAACAGGAGCGGCTGACCTTCGCCCGCTGCGGCATCATCGACCCGCTGTCGGTCGAGGACTACCGGCTGCACGGCGGCTTCCGCGGGCTGGAGCGGGCGCTCGCCATGACCCCGGCGGAGATCGTGACCGAGGTCACCGAATCCGGCCTGCGCGGCCGCGGCGGCGCCGGCTTCCCGACCGGCATCAAGTGGAACACGGTGCTGAACGCCCAGGCGGACCAGAAATACATCTGCTGCAACGCCGACGAGGGCGACAGCGGCACTTTCGCCGACCGCATGATTATGGAGGGCGACCCCTTCTGCCTAATCGAGGGCATGACCATCGCCGCCATCGCGGTGGGCGCCACCGAGGGCTACATCTACATCCGTTCCGAGTACCCGCACGCCGTCGCGACGATGCGCGAGGCGATCCGGCTGGCCTATGACGAGAAGTGGCTGGGCGACGAGATCCACGGCACCGGCCACCGCTTCCACCTCGACGTCCGCGTCGGCGCCGGCGCCTACATCTGCGGCGAGGAGACCTCCATGCTGGAAAGCCTGGAGGGCAAGCGCGGCACCGTCCGGGCCAAGCCGCCGCTGCCGGCGCTGGAGGGTCTGTTCGGCAAGCCGACCGTCGTCAACAACGTGCTGTCGCTGACCTCGGTCCCGATCATCCTGGACAAGGGCGCCAGCTACTACCGCGACTTCGGCGTCGGCCGCTCGCGCGGCACGCTGGCCTTCCAGCTCGCCGGCAACATCAAGCACGGTGGCATCGTCGAGAAGGCCTTCGGCGTCACCCTGCACGAGTTGCTCTACGAGTTCGGCGGCGGCACCATCACGGGCCGTCCGATCCGCGCGGTGCAGGCCGGCGGCCCGCTGGGCGCCTATCTGCCGCCCTCGCTGTTCGACCTGCCGAAGGATTACGAGGCTTTCGCGGCGGTCGAGGCGATGGTCGGCCACGGCGGCATCGTCGTCTTCGACGACAGCGTGGACATGGCCAGGCAGGCCCGCTTCGCCATGGAGTTCTGCGCCGCCGAATCCTGTGGCAAGTGTACCCCCTGCCGCATCGGCGCGGTGCGCGGGGTGGAGGTGATGGACCGCATCATCGCCGGAGAGACGGTGGCAAAGAACATCACGCTGCTCAACGACCTGTGCGAGGTCATGACCGACGGCTCGCTCTGCGCCATGGGCGGCATGACGCCGATCCCGGTGCGCAGCGCCCTGAAGCACTTCCCCGAGGATTTCACCCGCAGCCCCGCGGCTGTCGCGGCCGAGTGAGCGGAAAGGACCAGATCCCATGTCCATCCAAGACATCGATTACGGCACCCCGGCCCGCGAGTCCGCCACCATGGTGACGCTGGACATCGACGGCCGCACGGTGACCGTGCCGGAAGGCACCTCGGTGATGCGCGCGGCGATGGAAGCCGGCATCACCGTCCCCAAGCTGTGCGCCACCGACATGCTGGACGCCTACGGCTCCTGCCGCCTGTGCATGGTGGAGATCGAGGGGCGGCGCGGCACGCCGGCCTCCTGCACCACGCCGGTCGCCCCGGGCATGAAGGTGCACACCCAGAACGAGCGTCTGGGCCGGCTGCGCCGCGGCGTGATGGAGCTGTACATCTCTGACCACCCGCTGGACTGCCTGACCTGCCCGACCAACGGCAACTGCGAGCTTCAGGACATGGCCGGCGCGGTCGGCCTGCGCAACGTCCGCTACGGCTACGAGGGTGAGAACCACCGCTCCGCCGTGAAGGACGAGAGCAACCCCTACTTCACCTTCGACCCGTCCAAATGCATCGTCTGCTCCCGCTGCGTGCGGGCCTGCGGCGAGGTCCAGGGCACCTTCGCCCTGACCATCGACGGGCGCGGCTTCGACAGCAAGGTATCGCCGGGGGCGCTCGAACAGTTCATGGACAGCGAGTGCGTCTCCTGCGGCGCCTGCGTCCAGGCCTGCCCGACCGCGACCCTGACCGAGAAGTCGCTGATCGAGCTGGGCCAGCCGGAGCACAGCGTCATCACCACCTGCGCCTATTGCGGGGTGGGGTGCTCCTTCAAGGCTGAGATGAAGGGCACCACCGTGGTCCGCATGGTCCCCCACAAGGACGGCGGCGCCAACGAGGGACATTCCTGCGTCAAGGGCCGCTTCGCCTGGGGCTACGCCACCCACGCCGACCGCCAGATGAAGCCGATGATCCGCGAGAGCATCGACGATCCGTGGCGCACCGTGTCCTGGGAGGAGGCGATCACCTACGCCGCCACCCGCCTGCGCGCAGTCCAGCAGAAGTACGGCCGCGGCTCCATCGGCGGCATCACCTCGTCCCGTTGCACGAACGAGGAGGTGTATGTCGTACAGAAGATGATCCGCGCCGCCTTCGGCAACAACAACGTCGACACCTGCGCCCGCGTCTGCCACTCCCCGACCGGCTACGGCCTGAAGCAGACCTTCGGCACCTCCGCCGGCACGCAGGACTTCAAGAGCGTCGACAAGTCCGATGTGATCCTGGTCATCGGCGCCAACCCGACGGATGGCCACCCGGTCTTCGGCTCCCGCATGAAGAAGCGGCTGCGCCAGGGCGCCAAGCTGATCGTCATCGACCCGCGCCGCATCGACCTCGTGCGCAGCCCGCACGTCTCGGCCACGCATCACCTCCAGCTCCGTCCCGGCACCAACGTCGCCGCGATGAACGCGCTGGCCCATGTGATCGTGACCGAGGATCTGGTCGACCGCAATTTCGTGGCCGACCGCTGCGACCCGATGGAGTTCGCCCGTTGGGAAGCCTTTGTCCGCGACCCGCGCCACTCCCCGGAGAACACCGAGCAGTACACCGGCATCCCGGCGGCGGAGATGCGCGCGGCGGCCCGGCTCTACGCCACGGGCGGCAACGCGGCGATCTATTATGGCCTGGGCGTGACTGAGCACAGCCAGGGTTCCACCGCCGTGATGGGCATGGCGAACCTCGCCATGGCGACCGGCAACATCGGGCGTGACGGCGTCGGGGTGAACCCGCTGCGCGGCCAGAACAACGTCCAGGGCTCCTGCGACATGGGCTCCTTCCCGCACGAGCTGACCGGCTACCGCCACGTCTCCGACGACGTGGTCCGCCAGCAGTTCGAGGAGGTGTGGAACGCCGCGCTCGACCCCGAGCCGGGCCTGCGCATCCCCAACATGTTCGACTCCGCGGTGGACGGCACCTTCATGGGCCTGTTCGTCCAGGGCGAGGACATCGCCCAGTCCGACCCGAACACCCAGCATGTGTTCGCCGCCCTGCGGGCCATGGAGATCGTCGTGGTGCAGGACCTGTTCCTGAACGAGACCGCGGCCTTCGCCCATGTCTTCCTGCCCGGCACCTCCTTCCTGGAGAAGGACGGCACCTTCACCAACGCCGAGCGCCGGATCAACCGCGTCCGCCCGGTGATGCCGTCCAAGACCGGCAAGCAGGAATGGGAGGTCGTCTGCGATCTGGCCACCGCCATGGGCTATCCCATGTTCTACCGGACCAGCGCGCAGATCATGGACGAGATCGCCCGCCTCACCCCGAGCTTCTCCGGCGTCAGCTTCGCGAAGCTGGACCGGGTGGGCAGCGTGCAATGGCCGTGCACCGACGAGGACTCGGTCGGCACCCCGATCATGCACGCCGACGGCTTCGTCCGCGAAGGCAAGGCGTCCCAGGGCCGCTTCATGATCACCGAGTATGTGCCGACGGAGGAGCGGGCCTCCCGCTTCTACCCGCTGATCCTGACGACGGGCCGCATCCTCAGCCACTACAACGTCGGCGCCCAGACCCGCCGCACCGCCAACGTGGCGTGGCACCCGGAAGACATTCTGGAAGTTCACGCCCACGACGCGGAGGAGCGGGGCATCCGCGACGGCGATCTGGTCTCCATCGCCAGCCGCGTCGGCGCCACCACGCTGCGGGCGCGCATCTCCGACCGGATGCCGCAGGGGGTGGTCTACACCACCTTCCACCACCCCGTGACCGGGGCCAACGTCGTCACCACCGAGAATTCGGATTGGGCCACCAACTGCCCCGAATACAAGGTGACCGCGGTGCAGGTGACGCTGAGCAACCACCCGTCCGATTGGCAGATCCGCCGCGGCGACCTGGTGGAAGTGGCGGCGGAGTAAGGCGCAAACGCGCAGCGGAGGACCAGCCATGCTCACCCACGCCCATTCCCGGCCGGCCAGCGGCACCGGCTTTCCGGAGGCGGCCAATCAGGCTGACGTGACATGGCTGGTCGCCGAGGAGACTCCGGTGGCGTTCGAATACAACGGACGCTCCCACGCCGTGATGATGGCGACGCCCGCCGATCTGGAGGACTTCGCGCTCGGCTTCAGCCTGTGCGAGGAAATCGTCGGCAGCGCCGCCGACATCGACCGCATCGCTGTGCGTCCGGTGGAGGACGGCATCATCCTATCCATCGAGGCGGACCCGTTGCGTCTTCTGCGCGGCTCGCTCCGCCGCCGTTCCATGGAAGGGCGGAGCGGCTGCGGCCTGTGCGGGGTGGACAGCCTCGCCAACGCCGTGCGCGAGCCGCCGAAAGTGACGGCGGGCTTCACCCCGTCGGTTGAGGCGGTGGCCGCCGCCTTCGCCGCCCTGCCCGACCATCAGCCGATGAACCGCGCGAACCGGTCGCTTCATGCCGCGGCCTGGGCTGGGCCGGACGGGCGCATCGTGATGGCACGGGAGGATGTCGGGCGGCACAACGCTCTGGACAAGCTGGCCGGCGCGCTGGCCCGTGCGGGGTTCGACCCGTCCGGCGGCTTTGCGGTGATGAGCAGCCGTTGCAGCTTCGAGCTGGTTCAGAAGGCGGCGACCATCGGCATCCCCATGCTCGCCACCATTTCCGCCCCCACGGCGCTGGCACTGAAGCTCGCCCGCGCCGCCGGCATGACCTTGGCCGCCCGCGCGCGCGGCAACGGCGTCATGCTGTTCCGTTAAAAACGCTATTCCGGGAGCCGAACCATGGACACCACACGTGAACTCGTCCGCATGGCGAACCAGATCGCCAACTACTTCCAGTCCTACCCACAGGACGAGGCAGTGACCGAGACCGCCGGTCACATCCGCGCCTTCTGGGAACCGCGGATGCGTCAGCGCCTGCTGGACCACAGCAGCGCGGGCGGCGAAGGCCTGCACGAGATCGTCACCCAGGCGGTCGAACGGCTGAAGGGGCCGACGAAGGTCGGGAGCGCGTAGAGGCTCATTGCCCCCACCCCGGCCCTCCCCCGCTTTGAGGGGGAGGGAGTTTTGTCCCCTCCCCTGCAAAGCGGGGGAGGGTTAGGGAGGGGGCAATAGCACCTCTCCTGTTCAGGCCCGTTTGCTCAACAACCCCTTCAGCACGCGCGACAGCAGATCCGCGAGCTGGAACTGCTCCGGCCCCGGCAGGGCGGCGATGACCGAGGCGAAGTCCTTCAGCGGATCGTATTCGAGAAGTGCCAGCGCCTTCTCCGTCGGATGAAGCTGCACGACGCGGCGGTCCTCCGGCACCGGGACGCGCGTCAGCAGTTCCTTCGTCACCAGAACCTCGACCATCTGGGACGCCGCGCCGCGGGTCGTCGCGTGAAAGTCGGCAAAGGCGGACACGGTCCGCTGGCTGTCGTTGGCGCGCGCGAAGTAGCGCAGCGCCGTCCACTGCGACGGCTTCAAACCCTGCGTGTAGCCCATGCTGTCGGCGATGTGACCGATGTGCATCATGACCTCGGCAATCGCTTGCGCCGAAGCCAGGGACGGTGGGCTTTTCGACATGGCAGCGGGGTCTCGACAGTTGCCAGAATAAACACGCGCTGCACAGCAAATGCCGGCAACGAGTCTGTACGCTTTAGAGACTATACGAATACCAAACTAACATACCCCAGTAGGCAAGTCCATGACTCCCCACCCCCGACGACGAGCCGCACACTACGGTATCGGATGGGTAAACGAAACATTGACCTTAAACCTTATTCAGCACAAGGTGTCGCACCCCCCTGTGGCGCTGTCCGGAGTACCGGACCGGTGCGGAGACAACGCAGGACACCCACCACCTCGTGTCGGGGCTGCGCCGTGCGTTTTGTCTGGCGTTGCGCCGCGACTCGCCTATATATGCGCGCCATGACCAGCACGCCCCCGTCCATTCCCGGTTTCAAGACCAACCCGGCTTCCTCCCCCAAGGTGGGGATCGTCAGCCTGGGATGCCCCAAAGCGCTCGTCGACTCCGAGCGCATCCTCACGCGCCTGCGCGCCGAAGGCTACGAGATCTCGCCGTCCTACGACGGCGCGGACGTCGTGCTGGTCAACACCTGCGGCTTCCTCGATTCGGCCAAGAAGGAATCGCTGGAGGCCATCGGCGAGGCGATCAAGGAAAACGGCCGGGTCATCGTGACCGGCTGCATGGGCGTGGAATCGGACATGATCCGGCAGGTCCATCCGGACGTGCTGGCCGTCACCGGTCCCCACCAGTACGAGCAGGTCGTCAACGCCGTGCACGACGCCGTGCCGCCGGTCCACGACCCCTTCACCGATCTGGTGCCGCCGGAAGGGCTGCGGCTGACCCCGCGCCACTACGCCTATCTGAAGATTTCCGAGGGCTGCAACAACCGCTGCAGCTTCTGCATCATCCCGTCCCTGCGCGGCGATCTGGTCAGCCGTCCGGTCGCCTCGGTCCTGCGCGAGGCGGAGAAGCTGGCGACCGCCGGCGTCAAGGAACTGCTGGTCATCTCCCAGGACACCAGCGCCTACGGCATCGACCGCAAGTATGCGGAAGAGGACTGGTACGGGCGCAAGGTGAAGGCCCGCTTCATCGACCTCTGTCGCGAGTTGGCGAACTTCGACGTCTGGGTGCGTCTGCACTACGTCTACCCCTACCCGCACGTGGACGAGGTAATCCCGCTGATGGCGGAGGGCCGCATCCTCCCCTATCTGGACATCCCGTTCCAGCACGCCTCTCCCACCGTGCTGAAGGCCATGCGCCGTCCGGCGGCACAGGAGAAGCAGCTCGACCGCATCCGGAAGTGGCGGCAGGAATGCCCGCATCTGGTGCTGCGTTCCACCTTCATCACCGGCTTCCCCGGCGAGACGGAGGAGGACTTCCAGTTCATGCTGGACTGGCTGAAGGAAGCGCAGCTCGACCGCGTCGGCTGCTTCAAGTACGAGCCGGTCGAGGGCGCCACCGCCAACGACCTGCCCGGCGCCGTTCCGGAAGAGGTCAAGCAGGAGCGCTGGGAGCGCTTCATGGAAACCCAGAAGGCGATCAGCGCCGAACGGCTCCAGCAGAAGGTCGGCTTCACACTGGGCGTTCTCATCGACGAGGTCGACGAGGAGGGCGCCATCGGCCGCTCCTACGCCGACGCGCCGGAGATCGACGGCAACGTCTTCCTGAACGGCGAGACGAACGTGAAGCCGGGCGACGTCGTGGACGTGACCATCGAACACGCCGACGAATACGACCTCTGGGGCTCCATCGAACGCGCCGAGTAAGGCGCTCCGCCCAAAACAAAAGGGCCGGGACGGCAATGCCTCCCGGCCCTTTTTCTGTTCGCAGACTCAGTACGGCCGGGCCTCAGTACAACCGCCCGCCGTTCGGCACATCCTGCCCCGGCCCGACCAGCACCACTTCGCCGTCCGCGTCGGGCAGGCCCAGGCACAGAACTTCACTCGTGAAGGGGCCGATGCGCTTGGGCGGGAAGTTCACCACGCCCAGAACCTGCCGGCCCACCAATTCATCAAGCGTGTAGTGGCGGGTGATCTGGGCGGAACTGCGCCGGGTGCCGATTTCCGGCCCAAAGTCGATGGTCAGCTTGTAGGCGGGCTTGCGCGCCTCCGGAAAGGGCTCCGCCGCGATGATGGTGCCGACGCGGACGTCCACCTTCAGGAAATCGTCGTAACTGATGGTCACGGTTCTTGTCCCTGCCCTGTTTCAATCGTCGCGGGCAAGGCTAGCACCGGCGCCGCCGAAGCTGAAACGCGAAAGGGCCGCCCCAGTGGGCGGCCCCTTGCGGCACTCTCCGGTGGGAGAGGAGCTTACTTCTTGGCGATGGCGGCCTTGACCTCGTCCAGGCTCTCCGACACGCGCTTCGACAGCACGTCGGCGGCCTCGGTGTTGGACTTGGCGACCAGCTCGGCCAGTTCCTTGATGTTCGACAGGGCCTTCTCGAAGGCGACCTTGACCATCTCGGCCTGCTTGGCGGCCTTCTCTTCCGGCGTGCCGGCGGCGGCGACCTGGTTCACGTAGCTGCCGGCCTCCTCGACGGAGGAGCGGACGATCTCGGCCTGGCGGCGCAGAACGGCCTGCAGACCCTCGATCGCGAGCTGGTTGGCGGCGGTCACCGCCTCGATGTTCTTGCGCTGGCTCGCCAGGATCGACTCGACGTCGAGGCCGGGCACCTTGTACTCGCCCAGCATCTTGGACAGGTCGAATTCGAGGAACGGGTTACCGGTCTGCTTGGCCATGGTTCTCACCCCCGACGAAAGGATTCATTCGGCGTGCTGCGGCGCAGCAAACCTGTGGCGCGACTATGCAGATTGCCAAAAAGATAGTCAACGCCCTTGTGCGTCGCACCAGGGGCTACACTGCGTCCTACGGAACCTCAACCGGCGGACGCGCTTCCTGGTTCCCTGGCTGGTTCCCCAGCCGGTTCCCCGATGCCCTGCTGCGCCGTCTGCGATTCGGAGGAAGAGGCGCGTCCGGATCTGCGGCGTAATGCCTCAGCCCAGCGCTCCGCCCGCCGAAGCTCCGAATCGAGCGCCGCCATGGTCCGCGACAGGTCGGCGCTGTCGTCCTCCAGGAAGACGCGCATGACCCGCGCCTGCACCGCGCCCAGCCCGGCCACGAGGAGGGCGCCGCCGGTCCGGTCGGCCTCGATCCCGGAGGCACGCAGCATCCAGGCCATCGACCGACCGAAATGGCGAGAGAAGGCCAGAGCGGTCAGCGGCTCCCGCCGCAGGTCGCGGACAACCGAACGCAGCCCGTCCCGGTAGGGCAGAAGCGCGTCGTAACGGCGCATCATCACATCGAACAGCCGGTCGCGGGCGCTCTCGTCCGGGCTGACCGGAGCGTCGTCGGCGAGGACCGCCGTGTCGGCGACCCGCGACACCGCGGCCAGCACGTCGGACCGGTCGGGGAAGCGGCGGTAGAAGACGTCCGGCGGCACCCCCGCCGCCCGCGCGATCGCCAGCAGCCCGGTGTTGCGCCAGCCCTGCCCGGCGGCGAGCCGCATCGCCGCGGCGGCCACCCGCTGGTCCAGGTCATCGGCCCCTCCCCCTCCCGCGGCATTCCCCACGGCGTCGGGGGCCTCGGGATCGGTCTTCCAGCGGGTGTTGGCGGTGTCGTCCATGGGGTCGAACCTCGTGGTCAGCCTGTCTCCATGATGTGGGACGCCGGCGCCGCACCTCAACCGGGGCGGCAGAAGGGGAAGGGCTCGACCCGCTTCATGTAGGTGGGAATCCAGCCGCACTGGCCGGCGGGGTTGGGCAGGCGGATGGCCTCGATGGCCGGCCAGACCTGGGCGACCACCACCACCAGCGCCACCATGCCGACGATCCAGCGACGCGTCCGGGCGCGCTCCAGCAGGCCGGGCAGGCGCAGCAGCACCCAGGCCGCGGCCAGCCCCATCAGCGGGTCGGTGTAGGCGGCGTAGGCGCGCTGGAAGCCGCGCAGGGAGAACAGCGTCTCCAGCCCCCAGGCGACCAGCAGCAGAAGCGCCGCCTGCGCCGCGGCCACCCGCTCCCCCCGACGCCACAGGACGATGCAGCCGCCGATGATGAACCACTCCACCACGATGGTCTGCGGGATGTTGTCGGGGTGGAGGACGATGGTGCGGATCGCCAGCGTGCGCCACAGCCCCTTCGCCAGCAGCGTCACCAGCCCGTCGGATAGCACCTGTTCCTGCCCCTGGAGCGCCGCCTGATGCTTCCAGGTGGTGAAGACGAACATGTGCTCGATCAGGTTGGCGACGGCGATGACGTTCTGCTCATGCGGGCGGATCGTCAGGGCGAGCACCCCGAGCGCCAGCCCGAGCGCGACCGCCGCCATGGCCGCCACCGCGTAGGACAGGCGCACCCGCCACACCGCCGCGTAGACGGCCATGCCGAGGACGACCCAGCCGACGACGATCCCCTGATAGACCCCCGACAGCCCGCCGCCCACCGGGCGGTAGGGGTAGAGCGACTGGCCGGCGCTGGCGATGCCGTGCTGGATCAGGGCCGCCGCGGGCAGCGCCGCGGCACCCGCCGCCAGCCCCAGTATCCCGGCGGCGATCCAGCGGGAACCATCCTGGCCGGCGAAGCGGCGCCCGAAGGCCAGCGCGATCACAGGGATGCCAAGCGCCAGGAAGATCGCCTGGATCTTCGTCACCACCGCCAGCCCGGCCAGCAGACCGGCCAGCCCGAGAAGCAACAGGGGCCGCCAGCCCGGCGCGGTGCGGATGGCGACCAGCACCAGAAGAAGCGCCGTGACCACGAAGGAGGCCGACAGCAGGTCGGTGCGCATCTGCCGCGCCTGGGTGGACAGGCCGATGCCGAAGGCCATCACCACAGCGGCCAGGAAGGCCACCCGCCGGTCCCCGACCAGCGCGCGGACGAGGTTGGCGTAGATCAGCGCGAAGCCGGTGGTGACGAGAATGGACAGCGCCCGCCCGGCTTCCACAAGGTTCTGCCAGGCCGCGTTGTAGGCGGCGGTGTCGGCGGCGGGCGGCAGGCCCGACAGGGTGATGACCGGCATCAGACCCAGCGCGTGCAGCAGCCGGTACCAGACCTCGATCACCAGGAAGTAGGTGTAGCCGGGATGGTCGAAATACTCCTGGGGCAGCCCCTCGCTGAACAGCAGCCCGTGATAGGCCAGCACCAGATCCTGGTCGGCGTGCGACCAATAGGGGGTGCGGAAGCCGATCGCCAGAGCCGACGCCACCATCACCATCGCCAGTGCCGTGCACAGCCCCCACCAGGGCCAGCGGTCCAGCGCACCGCCGCCGGACGCCCCGGCGGAGCGGTTGGGCATGACCGTATGGCGGGCCGTTTGGGGGGAAGCGGCACCGCGGTCCAGGGATGACATGATCGGAGTATGTCCAGAGGTTACACGCCAGCGGTTTGTGCACGATTCCGGACGGTTTTGGAACCGCTGCGGCGGCGGGCTGTTTTTTGCTCACCTGCAACCCCTGATCGATCAACCCCATCGCCAGAAGGAACGGTGCCAGCCCGATGCCTGATCCCGACGACCGCCCGTCACCCCGTTCCACCGCCTCCGTTTCCCGCAGCGCCCAAGGCCAGGATTCCGACGGAGCGGGACCGCCACCCGCCGGCCGCGCCCTGGTCCTTCTACCTGTTCTGCCTGCGCACCCGGACGAAGGGAACGGCGCGGCGCGCCAGCCCGACGCGCGGCTCTCCGAAGCGATCGCGCTTGCCCAGGCCATCCGTCTGGAGGTGCCGCACGCCGAGGTGATCCGCGTCGCCCGTCCCGACCCCGCCACCCTGTTCGGGCGCGGCACCGCCGATCGAATCGGCGGGATGGTGGAAGCCTTTCACGCCGATCTGGTGGTGATCGATCATCCGCTCAGCCCGGTGCAGCAGCGCAACCTGGAGCGCCGCTGCATGGCCAAGGTGATCGACCGCACCGGCCTGATTCTGGAGATCTTCGGGGAGCGCGCCCACACCCGCGAAGGCCAGTTGCAGGTCGAACTGGCGGCGCTGACCTACCAGCGTTCGCGGCTGGTGCGGTCGTGGACCCACCTTGAGCGGCAGCGCGGCGGCTTCGGCTTCCTGGGTGGCCCCGGCGAAAGCCAGCTCGAACTCGACCGCCGACTGATCGCCGAGCGCATCACCCGTCTGAAGTCGGACCTTGAGGAGGTGCGACGGACGCGCAAGCTGCACCGCTCCGCCCGGCAGCGCGGCGGCACCCCGCTGGTGGCGCTGGTCGGCTACACCAACGCGGGCAAATCCACCCTGTTCAACCGGCTGTCCGGCGCCGGGGTCACCGCCGAGGACATGCTGTTCGCCACGCTCGACCCCACGGTCCGCCGGATCGTCCTGTCCTCCGGCAAGACCATGGCCCTGTCGGACACGGTGGGCTTCGTGTCGGAGCTGCCGACCCAGCTCGTCGCCGCCTTCCGCGCGACGCTGGAGGAGGTGCAGGCTGCCGACCTGATCCTGCACGTCCGCGATGCCTCCCACCCAGACGCGGCGGCGCAGAAGGCGGATGTGGATTCGGTGCTGGCCGACCTCGGGATCGACGCCGCCAACGACCCACGCGTGGTCGAGGTGCTGAACAAGACCGACCAGATGCCTGCGACCGCGCGCGGCGCGCTCCACATGCGCCTCGCCAACCAGCGGATGATGGAGGGCGAAGAACGCGCCGTGGCCGTGTCCGCCCTGACCGGGGAGGGTCTGGACGACCTGTTGGACCTGCTGGACCGGCGCATATCGGCCGAGCGGCAGGTGCTGGAACTGAGCGTGAACCTGTCGGACGGGCGCGCCCTGGCGTGGCTGTACGAGCATGGGCAGGTGCTGGATCGCCGGGACGAGGACGGACAGGCCCATGTGCATGTGGCTCTGGCCCCCGCCGACGCCGCCCGCTTCGAAAGCCGGTTCGTCGGGCAGGACAGCCGCTGACGGGACGTCGCCCATCATTTGGTCCACGGCTTCGGATGATTTGAAACCACCGCCGCTCTCCTGCGTTGTGACGGGCAGGCCGGTCCGTAACCCGCCCAGTCCGTAACCCGCCATGACCAGGAGGAGGCAGCCCCATGACTCAAAAGCCGGGACAGGATCGGGCCGAGCGTGTTCGCCGCCGCGCCCATGACATCTGGGAGCGGGACGGCCGCCCCGACGGCCGGCACGACGAGCACTGGGCACAGGCCGAAGCCGAGGTCGATGACGAGATCCGCGCCGAGAAGCGAAACGAGGAAACCGAAAGCAGCGCCCCGGAGGCGCCGCCAAAACGGCGCTCCAAGGCGACCGCCGCAAAACCGGTTTCCATGAAACCCGAAGCCGCTTCCAAAGCCGCTCGGGCCAGCGGCACGCGGGCGGCGGCGGAGAATCTGTCGGCTGTCGCTGCCGGACGGATGGAGCAGACCGGCACGACCAAGACCGGTGGCCAGATCTCCCGCGGCGGTGCCGCGAGCGGAAAGCCGGGCAAGGCGTCACGCCGGGACGCGTCGCGCGGCTGACGTCGTACGTCTGACGTCGCACGTCTGACCGGGCGAGGTCATTCTCCCTCCCCGTCCTCCGCAGACCTCCTATGCCCCATCTACCGGAAAACGGGGCGGAAAAGGGAACGAGAGGTCTGGTTTCCGCCCGTCGGGATTGCTAGTGTTGCTGCCCCTGCGCATCCGCACGCAATGTTCGATCCCTGAGGTAGAGACATGCCGCATTATCGCTCCCGCACTTCCACGCACGGCCGCAACATGGCGGGCGCCCGCGGCCTGTGGCGCGCGACGGGCATGAAGGACGGCGATTTCGGCAAGCCGATCATCGCGATCGCCAACTCCTTCACCCAGTTCGTGCCGGGGCACGTCCATCTTAAGGATCTGGGCCAGCTGGTCGCCCGCGAGATCGAGAAGGCCGGCGGCGTCGCCAAGGAGTTCAACACCATCGCCGTGGACGACGGCATCGCCATGGGCCACGACGGCATGCTCTACAGCCTGCCCTCGCGCGAGCTGATCGCCGACGCGGTGGAGTACATGGTGAACGCCCACTGCGCCGACGCGCTGGTCTGCATCTCCAACTGCGACAAGATCACCCCCGGCATGCTGATGGCGGCCATGCGGCTGAACATCCCGGCGGTCTTCGTGTCGGGCGGCCCGATGGAGGCCGGCAAGGTCAACTGGCGCGGCAAGACCAAGTCCGTGGATCTGATCGACGCCATGGTCGCCGCCGCCGACCCGACGGTGACCGACGAGGAGGCCGCGGAGATGGAGCGCGGCTCGTGCCCGACCTGCGGTTCCTGCTCCGGCATGTTCACCGCCAACTCGATGAACTGCCTGACCGAGGCGCTGGGCCTTTCCCTGCCCGGCAACGGCACGATCCTGGCCACCCACGCCGACCGCAAGGAGCTGTTCCTGGCCGCCGGCCGCATGGCGGTTGAGCTGTGCCGCCGCTGGTACCAGGAGGAGGACGCCACCGCCCTGCCCCGTGGCATCGCCACCTTCGAGGCGTTCGAGAACGCCATGACGCTCGACATCGCCATGGGCGGCTCCACCAACACGGTGCTGCACCTGCTGGCCGCCGCGCAGGAGGGTCAGGTGCCCTTCACCATGGACGACATCGACCGGTTGTCACGCCGCGTCCCCAACGTCTGCAAGGTCGCTCCGGCGGTGGCCGACGTCCACATCGAGGATGTGCACAAGGCCGGCGGCATCTTCGGCATCCTGGGCGAGCTTGATCGCGGCGGGCTGCTGAACCGCGACGTCGCGACCGTCCACGCCAAGACGCTGGGCGACGCGCTGGACCGCTGGGACGTCAAGCGCACCCAGGACGACGGCGTGCACACCATGTTCAAGGCCGCTCCCGGCGGCATCCCGACGACCATCGCCTTCAGCCAGGAGAAGCGCTGGCCCGAACTGGATCTCGACCGCGACCGGGGCGTCATCCGCTCCGTCGACAGCGCCTTCAGCAAGGACGGCGGCCTGGCCGTGCTGTTCGGCAACATCGCCGAGAAGGGCTGCATCGTGAAGACGGCGGGCGTCGATGCCTCCAACCTCGTCTTCACCGGCCCGGCCCGCGTCTTCGAAAGCCAGGACGCGGCGGTCGCGGCCATCCTGGGCGACACGGTCAAGGCGGGCGACGTGGTGGTCATCCGCTATGAAGGCCCGCGTGGCGGCCCCGGCATGCAGGAGATGCTCTACCCGACCAGCTACCTGAAGTCGAAGGGGCTGGGTAAGGCCTGCGCGCTGGTCACCGACGGGCGCTTCTCCGGCGGCACCTCGGGACTGTCGATCGGCCACGCCTCGCCGGAAGCGGCGCAGGGCGGCGCCATCGGTCTCGTCCAGGACGGCGACCGGATCGAAATCGACATCCCCAACCGCAAGATCAACCTCGCCCTGTCCGATGAGGAGTTGCAGCGCCGCCGCGACGCCGAGAATGCCAAGGGCGCCGACGCCTGGAAGCCGGCCAACCGCAACCGCGTCGTTTCCCCGGCGTTGCGCGCCTACGCCGCCCTGACCACCAGCGCCGACCGCGGCGCGGTGCGCGACGTGTCGCAGGTTGAAGGCATCGCCGTGAAGCGCTGACACGGTTGCCGAACATGCAACCGAAGGAACCAGAACCTTTCGGTTAAGACTTTCGGCAAGGTTGCGAATCCGACAGGCAGTAACGAACGGCGCCGCGGCAATCCGCGGCGCCGTTTCGCTTTTCTGGCGCAACGGGACGCCAAGAGGCATGCGGCAGTATGTCTCCAATCCGCCCTGCCTATCGCCGAAAGAAGCGCAGGCCATCCGCACCGAAATCTGTCATTGTCCTTCCGCATGCTCCGACATGCCGGAACGGGATGTGCGTCCCGCAAAACCAACACCACGGGGAAACCGATGGCGCATCCGTGGTCCGTCGCTCGGGATGATGCCGGGCCGCCGCCCGATGGTGCCGCGTTCCGGCGCGCGCTGGTGGACATCGCGGATGCGTTGCATCGGGCCGAGGAAGGCATCGGTTCCGTCCTATCCCTGACCGCGGCGGAGGGCGATGTCGACCGCCTGATCGCCGCGCTTCTCCACAGCCCCGTCTCCGCCGGTTTCAGCATCCTGCGCTGGCCGCAATCCCTTCTGCCGCCGCTGGATGGACCGGACGACCTCGAAGCGGTGGCGCTCAGCCTTCTGCCTTTGGCCGATGGTCCTCCGGACAGGGCCCGTCGGGACATCGCGCTGGCCGCCGAACGCGGCGGCGGCGATCTGGCCGGAGAGGCGGTGCGCGGCCTGTTGGGCCTTCCGTCGCTTCAACCGCTCTGGCTGGGGCTGGACGGCGCGCAGAGGGCGGAATTCCAGGTGGAGGGGCTGGCCGCCGCCCTTCTTGACTTGTGCTACGAGCGTCCTGTCCTGATCGTGGTGGAGAACGCTCAATGGGCGCGCGGATTGACGGTGCCGCTGCTCAATGCGCTCGGCAACACCGTCGAAGACGCACGGCTGTGCCTGCTGGCCATCCGCTATCCCGCGCCGTGCGAGCGGCCCGGTGGTTGGACGCCCCCCGGCACCGCACGACGCATGGTCTTGCCTGAACCGGATGGCGGGCCTGAACCGGATGGCGTGACGGCCGACCTCGTCGGCACAGGCATGGACGATCCGACGCCGCATGCCGTCCTGTTGGACGCGCTGCGCCGCGACCGGCGGCCGGAACGGATCGAGTGGATGGCCCACCACGCCCCATTGGCCGGCGATTGGGCGCTGGCCTGCGCCTGCGCGCGACACGCCGGACGACGGGCGGAGGTGGACTGCCGCCCCGCCGACGCCGCCCGTCATTACAGGGATGCGCTCGCCGCGCTGGACCGTTTGCCCAAAACCCGGCGGCACGCGCAACGCCGGATCGACTTATGGACCGCGCTAGCCCGCACCCACCCGACGCCGGACGGCGGTGCGATGAAAGCGGCGGAGAAGGCTCGCGCGCTCGCCGAAGACCTCGGCGACCGACTGCGCGTTGCGCGCACCCTGTCGCTTCTGGCCGCCCTGCGCTGGGCCGGCGGCGATCTGCCGGCTGCCCGGCGGACGGGCATGCAGGCCCTGCGGATCTGGCGGCAAACCCACAACCACGACCAACAGGTGCAAACGCTCATCAGGCTGGGCCGCGGCTTGACCGAGGAGGGCCGCTTCCGCCGCGCCGACACCGTCCTGCGCGCCGCCGCCGAACTGGCGAGCCAGAGGGGAACGCGCCGCCTCCACGGTCCGATGGCGTTGGCGCCGGTGTGCATCGCCGCGCACCGGGCGCGTTGCCGGGCGGAACTGGGCGAACCGGAGGAGGCGCTTCGACTGGCCCGTGCGGCGCTCGCCCAGGCGGAGGATGACGGCCACGCCGCGTCCCGTGCCCTGGCCTGTCTGCATCTCGGCTGGGCCGCGTTGACCGGGCAGCGCTATGCCGTCGCGGTGGAACCGCTGAAACGGGCCGTCGCCATCACCGAGACGATCCGCCTGCACGCCTGCCAGCCGCTGGTCCTCGGTGCGCTGGGCTACGCTTTGGTCCGCAACGGAGCGCTCAATGACGGGGCATCCCTGCTGCTGGGCAGTCGGGAGCATGCGCGAATGCTCGGCATCCGGCGCCACGAGCCGCAAATCCTGATCTGGATCGCCGAGGCCGCTCTGCTCTCCGGCCAGCCGGAGGACGCCGTCCGCAACGCCCGCGACGCTGCCGAGAAAGCCGCGGCCGCGGGACAATCGGGCGACATGGCCTGGGCGCAACTCGCGCTGGCCCGCGGGCTGGCCGCGCAGGGCGACGCCGCCGCGGCCCGGCAAGCGATGGAGGCCGCCGCCCGCATCGCCGCACAACGCTCGATGGCGCCCTTGCTGGCCCAATGCACTGATTTCCGCAGAGCAGTGACATCGGTGTGAAGACCCAAGGCCAAGCGCTGGACAAACCCCTCGAAGATCGAACTTAATTTGCCAAGCACCCGCATAAAAGGCGGTGCGTTCGCATACGAATTTCCATATCGTAGATGCTCCTCCCGGCGGACGGCCTCGTCCGTTCCCTGCTTTCAATACGGACGACCGCCGCATATGACTCTTGCCCAGCTCTCCCGGTTGCGCGGGCACAGGGGTTTGGGATTCATGTTCGCGCTGGCGACCTTTGCCGTCGCCCTGGTGGCGCGACTTGCCCTGGATGACCGGCTGCCGGCGGGCTTCCCCTTCCTGACCTTCTTCCCGGCGGTCATCGTCACCACCTTCCTGGCCGGGCTGTGGCCGGGCATCCTGACGGCGCTGCTGAGCGGGCTCGCCTCCTGGTATTTCTTCCTCGGCACCAGCCAATCGCTCGATCTGCCACCCGGCAGCGCTCTGGCGCTGGGCTTCTTCGGGCTGGTGGTGGCGGTGGACATCGCCGTGATCCACATCATGAACGTGGCGCTGGAGCGGCTGGCGGAGGAGCGCAACCGCAGCGCCCGCCTGACCCAGCAGTCCCAGGTGATGTTCAGCGAGCTTCAGCACCGCGTGTCCAACAATCTTCAACTCGCCTCATCGCTGATCGCAATCCAGAAGTCCAAGGTCAAGGACCCCGAAGCCCGCCGCGCGCTGGAGGAGGCCGCCGGACGGCTGTCCACTCTGGGCCGCCTGCACCGCCGGCTCCACGCGCCCCATGACGGGCCGATGGACATGGAGCCGTTCCTGCGCGAGCTGTGCCAGGACATCCTGAAGACCTCCGGGGCGGAGCGGATCGACTGCACGGTCAGCGCCGCCGAGTCCGACCTTCCACCCGACACCCTGATCCCGCTGGCTCTGATCCTCACGGAGCTGGTCAGCAACGCCCTGGAGCACGGCTTCCCCAACGGCGAGACCGGACGGATCGGCGTCGACCTGCAGGCCGGTGACGGTGAGCTGGTGCTGACGGTGCGCGACGACGGGACGGGCCTTCCCAATGGCTTCACCCTGACCCGCCCCTCCAGCCTCGGCCTGAAGATCGTCAGCTCGCTGGCCGCCCAAATCGGCGGTACCTTCAGCATGAGCGGATCTCCCGGGCAGGGCACCACCGCCCGGCTGGTTCTTCCCCAGACCGTGATTTCCTGACGGGCACCGGTGGACAGCGGCGTGCCATTCCGGCAAAAGTCGCGCCCATGCCCACCCTCTCCACCTCATCCACATCGGCGACCGCGCCAACCATGACGGCGCGGCGCGTCGGCGCCATCGACGTGGCGCGCGGCGTGGCACTGCTGGCCATGGCCCTCTATCACGGCTCCTGGGACCTGACGTATCTGGGACTGGCGGATTTCGACCTGTTCGGCGATCCGCTCTGGCTGGCCGCGCGCACCGGCATCCTCGGCAGCTTCCTGCTCCTGTCGGGCCTCAGCCTCACTCTGGCCGCGGAAGGCGGGATCGACCGGCGCCGCTTCCTGCGACGCTTCGCCCTGCTGGTTCTCGCCGCGGGCGGCGTGACGGCCGTGTCGATGGTCATGTTTCCGGACAGCCCGATCGTCTTCGGGGTGCTGCACCATATGGCGGTGGCGAGCCTGCTCGGCCTTGCTCTGCTGCGCCTGCCGTGGCCGGCGCTTCTGCTGCTCGGCGTGGCGGTGATCGCGCTGGGCGAGACGGTCGCCCTGCCGCTGTTCGACGAGCCCTGGCTGCGCTGGGTCGGGCTGATGACCTTCGAGCCGGAATCGAACGACTATGTGCCGTTGTTTCCCTGGTTCGGCGGCTTCCTGTTCGGGATGGCGCTGGGGCGGCTGTGGCGTCCCGGTCGGGCGAGTACTCCGGGCGGGGCGGTCGGGCGCGGGTTCGCCTGGGCCGGACGGCACAGCCTGGCGGTCTATCTGCTGCACCAGCCCGTGCTGTTCGGCCTGCTGTCCCTGCTGGCGATGGGTATTGGCGCCGACCCGGCGGACGTCCGCAGCTTTCAGACCTCCTGCGTGGCGACCTGCACCGCCAACGGCGGGGAGGCGGCGCACTGCGCCGCCACCTGCCGCTGCGTGTCCGACGATCTGAACCGCGCCGGCCTATGGTCTGACTTCGTCCACGACCGATTGAGCGCGGACGGCGCCCGCAAGGTCGACGGCGTCATTCAGAGCTGCGGCAACCGCTGACCGGGGGAGGCGCTACGCCCGGCGCTTCCCCACCGTATCGGCGACGTAGGCGTCGCGATGGCCCATCGGCTTCGGGCCGCGTCCATCTTCTTCCGTGGTGTCGCGGGCCGTCTGGTGCTCGATCTCAGCGTTCAGTTCGGCCCCCATCAGGATCGCGTAGGAGGTCAGGTTGAACCACAGCAGGAGCACCACACCCGCCCCGACCGACCCGTAGGTCTGGTTGTAGCTGCCGAAGTTCGACACGTAGACGGAGAAGCCCACCGACGCGATGATCCACAGCGCCGTGGCGATGGCCGATCCCCAAGTGACCCAGCGCCATTTCGGTTGCCGCCGGTCCGGGGCGTAGCGGTAGAGCACGGCGAGCGCCAGCACGATCGCCACCGCCAGGATGGGCCAGCGCGCGAGGCTGGCGGCCCAGCCGATGGGGGTGTCCCTCAGGCCGAGGAAATTGATGGCCGCCGGGACCGCCACGATCAGCGCCAGGGTCATGATCACGAACACCAGCCCGGCCAGCGTCAGCACCAGCGATAAAACGGCGAGCCGGAGGAAGCCGCGCCGCTCCTCCTCTCCATAGGCGATGTTCAGCGCGGTGATCAGCGAGTTGGTGCCGCGCGACGCGCTCCACAGCGTCAGTGCAAGGCCGAACAGAACGCCGAAGCCCAGCCCCTCCTGCGGCGCCGATGCCACGTTGCTCGCCTGATCGCGCAGCACATTCAGCGCCTCCGGCGGCAGCAGCCCGGCCAATTGGTTGACTTGCTGCTCGACCCCCGCCGGGTCGAAGACGAGGCCGTACAGCGAAACCAGCGCGGCGATCGCCGGGAAGATGGCGAACAGGGCGTAGTAGGCCACCCCCGCCGCCACGATGGAGATGTTGTCCTTCCCCTGCTCTTCCCAGGTGCGCCAAAGGATGTCCTTCCAGCCCGCCTTGGGAATGTCGGAAGGCCGGGTCGCCGATCGCCCCCGCCCCCCCATCTCGACGCTCGGATACCGATTGCGGTGGCGACGGCTCAGCCCCAGCATGCCCCCCCCCTCACGCGACCGCTTCGCGCAATGCGCCGACACGGTGGCGCACCGTTTCGATCTCATGGAAATGGGCGCCGACGATCACCGTCAGCTCCTCGGGCAGATCATCGTGCAAGCTGTTGCGGAACAACCCCAGCGTGCCCTCCACGCCGCTTTCCAGACCACGGAGCAGCCCGCCGCGCGTCCGCGCACCACCCAGTTCCGTGTCCAGGTCACGCCAGACCGCGTGGACGGGCAACTGCAGGTCTCGACCGCCACCACGGCGCACAAGTTCCGCCTCCAGGGCGGCGGCGCTGCGATCGAATTGGCTGGCGACCTGGGTCAGCCGCGCCCTCAGGTCCGGATCGTCCAGAGCCATGTCGGCATGACGGAATCCGGTGGCCCCCTGGCGGCACGCGGCGACCAGAACGCTCAACACATCCTGCACCGTTCCATCAGCGACCCGCCCCGCAGCGGCTCCCGAAACGGTCGGCTCGACCTCCGGCGTGCGGGAGACGGTCCAGGCGAACCACAGCGCGCCCGCCGCCACCAGAGCCAGCGGCCAGGGATTGGAGCGGATGGCGCGGGCGACGCGCGACGGGTTGCCCTCGACCACATCCCGCACCACCTCGATGACGCCGCCCGACATCTGACCGGGGGACAGACGGAACTCGATCTCATCGAGAACCGCGTCCATGCGGCCGCGGATGGCGTGGATATCCTGTTCGATCTCATCCGCCCCCCGTTGCCCGCGCGGCGATGGCGGGTTATCGGGCGTGGTCTTGGGTGTGGTGTTTGCTGCTGTGCCCGCCGCGACGCCGCTCATGGTGTCGGCATACGGATCGGTGGCTCGGTTCATGCCGGCATCTCCCCCTCTTGACGCTGCCGCCAAGCAACACCCGCAAATGGCGGAAGGTTCCGGCCTGCTGCCGGGGTGACACGAGGGATCGCCTATCCGATCTTTTTAAACAGGCGGCCAACCGGGAGCGGTACCCCATCCCCTGCAAACCGCCACGGGTCGGTTTGTTGGAGGGATCTGGACTGGCGGCTCGCCTAGCCCGCTAACCCATTGAGGGGAATGGTGATCCGGGTGGGATTCGAACCCACGGCCACATGATTAAAAGTCACGTGCTCTACCGACTGAGCTACCGGATCACAGAAGCATGCGGCCTGTCGCCGATGCGGGGCGCAACATAGGGGGCGGTGACGCCCCGGTCAACAGTGGGGTTGGGCGGAGCGCACAAAAATTTCGTCCTCCGCCACGCCCCATGCCGTCATTGCTTGAGGGTCTGCACCTGCTTGCTGGCGTCGCCATTGCCGGCTTCCAGAGCGAAACGCTCGGCCAGATGCTCGGCCACGCGGCCGCTGACGAAGCCGCGGATGTCGCCACCCAAACGCCCGATCTCCTTGACGAAGCGGGACGAGATGAACTGACTCTTCTCCGAGGCCATCAGGAACATGGTTTCGATCTTCGGGTTCAGGCGGGCGTTCATCCCGGCCATCTGGAACTCGTATTCGAAGTCCGAAACCGCCCGCAGGCCGCGGATGATCACGGTGGCGTTCACCTCCACCGCGAAATGCATCAGCAGCGTGTCGAAGGCCCGCACCTCGATGCTGGCCCCGGCGTTGTTGAGGGCGGTCACGTCCTCCCGGACCATCGCCACCCGCTCGTCCGTCGAGAAGAGCGGGCCTTTTCCGGCGTTGCGGGCGACGCCGACGATCAGATGATCGACAAGGCGCGAGGCCCGCTGGATGATGTCCATGTGCCCGTTGGTGATCGGGTCGAAGGTGCCGGGATAGACACCGATGCGGCGCTTGGCCATGGGAGTACCTTCCGCCTCTTTTTATTCGATCGTGTCACCGGGCGTATCGCCAGGAGCGGCATCATTCGCAGTCGTATCGTCCACAGGGCCGTCATCCACGGAGGCCGTCCCGCCGCCGTTCGGATCGCCACCGTTGCCGTTGGTCCCATTCCCGTTGGTGTCCTCATCCTCCGCGATGGAGGCGACGGACACCACGCGCTCGTCCGCACCGACACGGAACAGCGTGACGCCCAGCGTCTTGCGGCCGGCGATGCGGACGTCGTGGATCGGCATGCGGATGACCTGACCGCCGTTGGTGACCATCATCACCTGGTGCGAGTCCTCCACCGGGAAGGCCGCGACGATGGAGCCGTTGCGGTCGCCCATCTCCATGTTCCAGATGCCCTGGCCGCCGCGGCCAGTCACCCGGTACTCGTAGGAGGAGGTCCGCTTGCCGTAGCCACGCTCGGTCACGGTCAGCACATACTGCTCCAGGCCCTTCAGTTCCTCGTAGCGCTCGGGGCTGATCGTCACAGCCTCGGTCGGCACCTCGTCGGCCTCCGGGGCCGCCTCGCCTTCCATCTCGACGCCTTCCTCGCGCTTCATCTTCAGGAAGGCGGCGCGCTCTTCGGGCGAGGAATCGACATGGTGGAGCGTGGTCATCGAGATGACCTCGTCGCCGTCGGCCAGACGGATGCCGCGCACGCCGGTCGAGGTGCGGCCGGCGAAGACGCGCACGTCACCGACCTCGAAGCGGATGCACTTGCCGCCGCCGGTCGCCAGCAGCACGTCGTCCGCCTCGGAGCAGGTGCGAACGGCGATCAGACGCTCGCCCTCCTCCTCCAGCTTCATGGCGATCAGGCCGTTGGAGCGGATGTTGGCGAAATCCGACAGACGGTTGCGCCGCACGTTGCCCTTCGAGGTGGCGAAGACGACGTGCAGATCCGCCCACACGGCCTCGTCCTCGGGCAGCGGCAGGACGGTGGTGATGGTCTCGCCGTCGATCAGGGGCAGCAGATTCACAAAGGCCTTGCCGCGCGCCTGCGGGTTGCCCAGCGGCAGTCGGTAGACCTTCAGCTTGTAGACCATGCCGCGCGACGAGAAGAGCAGAAGCGGCGTGTGGGTGTTGGCGACGAACAGGTCGCTGACCGCGTCCTCCGCCTTCATCGACATGCCCGACCGCCCCTTGCCGCCGCGCTTCTGGGCGCGGTAGGTGGACAGCGGCACGCGCTTCACATAGCCGGACTGGCTGACGGTGACGACCATGTCCTCGCGCTGGATCAGGTCTTCGATGTCGGCCTCGAACTCCAGCTCCTGGATCTCGGTGCGGCGCGGGGTGCCGAACCGCTCCTTCATCTCCACCAACTCGTCGCGGAGGATGCCCAGCAGCTTCGCGCGGTTCGCCAGAGTCTCCAGGTAATCGGCGATCTGGTCGGTCACGTCCGTCAGCTCGGCGCCGATCCGGTCGCGCTCCAGCCCGGTCAGGCGGTGCAGGCGCAGGTCCAGGATGGCGCGGGCCTGCTCTTCCGACAGCCGGTAGGTGCCGGCCTCCGACACGCCGCGGCCCGGCTCGTCGATGAGCGCGATCAACGGGGCGACGTCCATCGCCGGCCACTCGCGCTCCATCATCTGCTCGCGCGCCCAGACGGGGTCCGGGGCGCTGCGGATCAGCGCGATCATGGCGTCCAGGTTGGCGACGGCGACGGCCAGACCGACCAAGGTGTGGGCGCGCTCGCGCGCCTTGCCCAGCAGGAACTCGGTGCGCCGGGTGATGACCTGCTCGCGGAACCGGACGAAGGCCGCGATGATGTCCTTCAGGTTCATCAACTCCGGCCGGCCGCCGTTCAGCGCCAGCATGTTGACGCCGAAGGAGGTCTGGAGCTGGGTATGGCGGAAGAGCTGGGCCAGCACCACGTCGGGTACGGCGTCGCGCTTCAACTCGATCACCACGCGCACGCCGTCGCGGTCCGATTCGTCGCGCAGATCGGAAATGCCTTCGATCGTCTTGTCGTTGACGACCTCGCCGATGCGCTCCATCAGCTTGGACTTGTTGACCTGATAGGGGATCTCCGTCGCCACGATGGCGAGGCGGTCCTTGCGCACCTCCTCGATCTCGGTCTTGGCGCGGATGATGACGGAGCCGCGCCCGGTCATCAGGGCGGAACGGATGCCCGACCGGCCCAGGATCATGCCGCCCGTCGGGAAGTCCGGGCCGGGCACGATCTCGATCAGCTCTTCGATGGTGACGTCGTTGTTGTCGATGTAGGCGCAGCAGGCTTCCACCACCTCACTCAGATTGTGGGTGGGGATGTTGGTCGCCATGCCGACGGCAATGCCGCCAGCACCGTTGACCAGCAGGTTCGGGAAGCGCGCCGGGACGACCGTGGGCTCCTTACCCGAATCGTCGTAATTGGCCTGGAAATCGACGGTGTCCTTGTCGATGTCGTCGAGCAGCGCCTCCGCCGCCTTGGCCAGCCGTGCCTCGGTGTAACGCATGGCCGCCGCCGGGTCGCCGTCCATCGAACCGAAGTTGCCCTGCCCGTCGATCAGCGGCAGGCGCATGGAGAAGCCCTGCGCCATGCGGACCATGGCGTCGTAGATCGCGCTGTCGCCGTGCGGGTGGTATTTACCCATCACGTCGCCGACGATGCGCGCCGACTTCTTGTAGGGCTTGGTCGAGTCGTACCCGCCCTCCTTCATCGCGTAGAGGATGCGGCGGTGCACCGGCTTTAGCCCGTCGCGGACGTCGGGCAGGGCGCGGCTCACGATCACGCTCATCGCGTAATCGAGATAGGACCGGCGCATCTCGTCTTCGATGGTGACCGGCGCGATGTCGGAGGCGGGAGGAAGGGGCGTCGTGCTCAAGGAGACAAACTCATTCTACGGGCTGCGGCGATGCTCGGTGTTCAACGCTCAAGGTTCAACACTTAGGGTTCAACGGTGCACGTCCGCACGGCCCTTCGGGCCGCTGCATGTAATATAAGAATTCCTATCAGCTTTCGCATGTGCACACAACGCTCCGGCAATCCCACGATTTCTGGCCTTTGCAGGTCAATGGCCTTCGGCCTTTGCAGGCCGAGGGCGGCTCAACAGCGCGAAGCGCAGCGAAAGGATGGTCACGGATACCACACTGGCGATCAAAATTCCCTCAAAAAGACCGCGCGCGCCGCGGTCCAACCCGAAGGCGAGCAAGGCCGACACCGGAATCATCACCACCGCGTAGGAGATGAAGTGCAGCGCGGTGGGAACCCAGGCGTCGCCGCGCCCGCGCAGCGCGTTCGCCATGACCACCTGTCCGCCGTCCGCCACCAGAACCCAGGCGGTGAAGGCGATCAGCGGCGCCACCGCGGCGATAAGTTCGGGATCGGCGCTGTAGATCGCGGCCAGCGGCCCCGGCACCCAGCGGTAGAGCACCCCGACTCCGGCCAGGATCAGGCTGGTGACGCCCAGCCCCGTCCAGCCGGCCAGCGCCATGTCCAGCGGGTCGCGCCGGCCATAGGCCACCCCCACCCGCACCGCCGTGGCCGAGGCCAGCCCGACCGCCGCCATGAAGGGCAGCGCCGTCAGGTTCAGCCCGACCGTGTAGGCGCCGAGCGCCAGCGGCGAGATCATCCCGGCGAACAGGCCCAGCGTGGCGAAGGCGCCGCTTTCCACGCCCAGGCTGACGCCGGCGGCGTAGCCGAGATGGCGTTGCTTGCGGCTGCCGCTCCACCAGTCGCGAACCGGGTCGCGCACCGCCCAGCGGGCGTGGTCGCTCATGTGCCAAGCGTAGAGGACGAGGCCGAGCCCCATCCCCCAGCGCACCGCCGTTGTCGCCCAGGCCGAGCCGACCGCCCCCAGGGCCGGGAAGCCGCCGTGCCCCCAGACCAGCATCCAGGCCAGCAGCGCGTTCAGAAGATTGCCGAGGATCATCGCGACCATGCCCGGCACGGGCCTCTTCAGCCCCTCCAGGAAGAAGCCGGTGGCGACGTACAGCATCATGCCCGGCATGCCGTAGCCAAGCACCGCCATGACCTGCCCGCCGCCCGCCGCCAGATCCGCTGACTGGCCGGTCAGGCGGAAGAAGGGCTCGCCGGCCAGCGAGGCCAGGGCGAACAGGATGCCGAGCAGCAGCGCGTAGGGGATTGCCCGGCGCCAGATCCGTCCGCACTCGGCGTCCTGCCCCGCCCCCAGGGCGTGGGCAGTCACCGCCACCACGCCCATCATCAGCCCCACGCCGGTGGTGACCAGCAGGTTGGCCGGCAGATGGGCCAGCCCGTAATAGGCCAGTTCCTGCGCGCTGTAGCGGCCGACGATGGCCGTATCCACCGCCATCATGACGACCAGTCCGGCGCGCGAGATGATGACCGGAGTGGCCAGCCGCAGCAGTTCGCCCGCATGGGTGCGCAGACGGTCGGCCAGGAGAGGGGTGGGAATCGCGTGGTCGGGCATGATCGGGGTGTCGGTCGCTCGTGTACGGTTGTGTCTGCGGTTGTCGGCGCCGGAGGCGGAACCGGCCATCTTGACCTTGCGGCGTACCACGTCAAGTGGCGGCTTATTGTCCTTCCGCCCTGTTGCAAATCCGCCGAACGGGCCGGAACCAACGCCCACGGCGGCGCGTTGACGAAGCAACAGCATCCATTGAGGAGTTCGGGATCATGAGCCGCGCCATGCCGTTCCCCGTCCGCCAGATCGCCCTCGCCAGCTTCGTTCTGACCTTTGCCGCCCTGCTTGCCGGCTGCAACACGATCGAAGGGGCCGGGCAGGATGTCCAGGCCGGCGGCCGGGCCGTCGAACGCGCCGCCGAGTGACGCGCCCCACCACGCTTTTCAACCACGGAAGAGACGCCCGCATGAGCGACCCCATGACGCCGGAGCGCCCCACCCCAGGACACCCTACTGAGGTGCCGCCAAGCAACCCGAACCCCCCGCAGCCGGACCGCCCGACCACACCGGACCCATACCCGGTGCCCGAAAATCCCGACACCCCCCCGGAGATGCCGCCGCCGGCGGATCAACCGGTTCCCGGCATGCCGTCGCCCACCCAGGCGTAAGACGCCGGACACGGCTGTTCTTCGCAACACGCTGTTTCAGGAAAGGCCGGTGCCGCAAGGCGCCGGCCTTTTTCCTTGTTCGGGCTTCGATATCCGGAAGTCGAAGATTCGAATCTGAAAACAACACCGAAACACATGCGCAACAACGCCCAAGGGACCGTGGCAAAAATTGGCACAACGACGTTCATCATTTTTTTACTTTTCTCTTCGCCCATCTTGATGTTAACAGTTTGTTAATCATTGAGGAGAGGCAACCATGGCCAGGTTTTCGGGCACCAACGCCGCCGAACGCTACCTCGGCACCGACTCCGCCGACACGGTCTATGGCAATGGAGGAAACGATTCGCTCGCCGGGGGGCTCGGCAACGATTTTCTGGATGGTGGGCTTGGGAATGACTGGCTGGGCGATCCCTACGCCGGCGATCCGGGCAACGACCGCATGTACGGGCGCCAAGGCGACGACCAGCTGTTCGGTGGCGCCGGCGGCGACTGGCTGGATGGCGGGTCCGGCAACGACACGGTGAAGGGCGGGCGCGGCGACGACACGCTGGTCGGCGGAACCGGTGACGATTGGCTGATCGACACGCTGCGCGACGACGGGTCCGACATCTTCCTGCCCGGCGTCGGCAACGACCATATGGTCAGCTATCGCGACAGCGCCACGGACATCTTCCGCTTCGACGTGGCGCCGGGCGGCTTCGGCACCGACGACATCAGCTATTTCGAAGCCGGTATCGACCGCGTCGAGTTCCGCGGCTTCTCCGCCGCCGACCTGACCGTTTCCACCACCGCCACCAACACGGCCTTCGGGTTCCGGGACGGGTCGTCGCTGACGGTGGATGCGGTGGGGTTGGTGTCCGGCCGCGACTACGTCTTCACCTGACCGCTGTTCTCCTCACCTGAAGGAAGTACCGCGGGCACGAGGGCCTGATGGCGCAAGGGGCGTGTCCACGGCTGGCCGCGCCCTTTTCCGCTCTTGCCCGCGGCCCCTCCGCTCCGCTGCCGCGTTATAGCCTTGCCCACGCGACGGAGGAGCCCCGCATGAACCCCCGCATGAACCATCGACGCTTCACCCCTCGCCCCGCCACCCGGCTGCTGGCCGTCTGCGCCCTGGCCGCGCTCGGCGCCTGCGCGGAGACCGGTGCCACGCAGCGCCCCATGGCACAGATGTCGCCTTTGGAGTTGGTCGGGCTGACGGTGCAGTCCATTCCCGAGAACCGCATCATGGGAGCCGTGGAGGATGTCGTCCTCACCCCGGCCCGCGAGCCGGTCCAACTCGTGGTGGCGAGCGGCGCCCCGGTCCATCCGGTGAAGCGCCATGTGACGCTGGACTCCGGCCAGTTGCGCTATTCGGAAGAGCGGCAGGCGCTGGTCCTCACCGGCATGACGGCGGACCAGTTCGACGCCCTGTTCGCCACGCCGGCCGCAATGGCTCCGGCCCTGGCTCCCCTGCCCGGCAATCCGGCCGACGCCACCAACTGGAACCGCGCCACCGCCCCGCGCTGATCCCACCTTCGGCCAGACCATGCGAAGAGCTCACCATGACGGAGCCGCAAGGTCTGGCCGGCGCGCATCCTTTGGTCTTTAAAATGTTATGATATAACGTTACATATTCCCGGTGCTGTTTAACGACACGCTGCAACGGGGGCATGGTGATCGAGGATATGGATGCGCCGGACGGTCCGGCGGGCTTCGCGGCGGCGCTGGACCTGGTGCGCTCGCTGTGGGCCGACGGACGGCACGAGGGCGTGCCGGATCGGTTGGTCGCCTGGGCGATGATGGTCGAATCGGTGGACCGCCTCGCCGCACTGCATGGCCCAAGCGCGACGGCGGCTCTGCTCGACCGGTTGGGCCAGGCCGTTCTGGACACCCCTCCGGGCGCCAGTCCGGGATCGCTTCAATGAGCGGGGTGACCAACAACCGCTTCTACGGCGCGCGCTCCTGGCGGGAGGCGAAGCCGGTGGTCCTTCACCCACGCTTCTTCGACGGGTTCCGGGATTTCCTCGACGGGCGTCCGTTCGATTACCGTGGGCTGGACGGCTGGCCGCTGCTCGACCAGCACCGCTATGAGAATGGCCGGGAGTTGGCGGCGGAATGCCGCGCCGCCGGGATCGTAGTGCGCTGGGGCGACCGCAAGCGCGTCCCACGCGGGCTGAAGGAGCTGGTTGCCGGGCGCGCCCGGCGTCGTGAAGGGCCCCGAAGGCCCCTTAGAAGCGCAGGCCGGCCGCGGGATTGTCGATCTGGTTGAGTGGGCAGCGGCAGGTCGGACAGGACAACTGGGAGAGGAGCGTGTTGCGCTGCTCCTCCGTCAGCGAGACTCCGGCGGCCTGCACGGCCTCGTCGATCATCCGGCGATGATAGGCGGTGGTGCCGCAGCCCTCGTCCAGCACACCCTTCATGTCGTCGTTCGGGATCACCCGGAACGCCGCGGCGGGACCGGATAGGGTCGCCGCCCCACTACCGACCGCGACGGCGGCAAAGGCTCGCAGGATGTGACGACGCTGGGGGGCCATGGCTGCTCCTGGATCACGACGGACGCTCGCCGTGAATCTCGGTTGGCAGGCACCCCCCGTCAAGCCCGGACTGCGCCTTTCCGGCGAAGACATTTCCCAAACCGGAACCGGACGGGAGGGGAAAGCAACTCCTCCCTCACGGTCACCCGGATGCTTAAAAAGGTTATACATGCCCAATGATTGTTAATTTTCTATAAGAAATTGAACTTCAACGATCTCTTGGCGCCCCTAACTACAGCATGATCGGATTCGTAAAGTTTAATGCCATTCCAGCATGAAAATCTTTACATTAGGGCAAATTCCTGTTGGGAGCGAAGAACGGAAGTGAGGCTTGGCTGTTGGAGCGATTGCCCCATTGTGGAGGGTGTCGCGGTGAGCCGAGCCTATTCGAGAGATTTGCGGGAGCGCGTGCTGCGGGCGTGCGCTGTCGGGACCGAGACGCAAGCGTCGATTGCCCGGCGCTTCGAGGTATCGGAGGCGACGGTGTCGGATTGGCGCAAGCAGGAGCGTGAGGACGGCCGCCAGGAGGCCAAGGCGCACGCTGGCGGACGGGTGATGCTGGCTGGCGACCTTCCGATTCTGGACGCGGTAGCGGCCGAACATCCCGGCGCCCAGTTGGCGGAATACGCGCGCCTGGTCGAGAAGTGCACCGGCCGCCACCATTCGTCGCCCGCGCTGTGTCGGGCGTTGCAGCGGCTTGGCTGGCGTCGAAAGAAAAGTCTCTGCACGCCAGCGAGCACGAGCGCGCCGATGTTCAGGCGGATCGCGCGGCGTGGCGCGAGGCCCAACCCGCCTTGCCCGCCGAGGACCTGATCTTCCTTGACGAGAGCGGCATCGACACCGCGATGACCCGGCGCTATGCCCATGCCTGAGGCGGCGCACGGGCGCTCGGCGATGCGCCGACCGGGCATTGGCGCCGTCTCACGCTGCTCGGCGCCCTGGGCGCAGAGGAGCTGGTGGCAATGATGACGGTGGCGCGCGCCACCGACACCGAGGTCTTTCCGGCCTTCCTGGAGCAAGTGTTGTTGCCCGCTCTCAAGGAGCGCCCCCACCCGATCGTCGTGCTCGACCGGCTCGCATCACACCGCAGCCCGCAGGTCCGCGCCGCCTTCGAGGCGGCCGGGGTGGAGGTGCGGTTCCGGCCGGCCTATTCCCCCGACTTCAACCCCATCGAGCCGTGCGGGTCGAAGATCAAGACGGCCCTGCGCTCCGCCGCCGCGCGGACCTGGAAGCCCTGGAAGACGCGTTGCCCGGTGTTCTCGACACCGTCACAGCTTCCGATGCCCACGGCTGGTTCCGTCACTGCGGCTACAAAGCCGCATAGCTCAAGCTTTCAGAAACAACAGGAACTTGCTCTAGGCTGAAAGCCAAGGTGCCGCTGACGAAGGGGTGGAATGGCGTGGGCCAGCGAGAGGCGCCGCCGGTCGAAGTTATGGGCCGCGTGTTGGAGGTGCTGGAACCGGACTCGCCTGACAACCCTTGGAAGGACCGTCGATGCCGATCAGAACCGGTCGGCGTTCAAACGGGTAGCCCAGTTCCTTCCATGCGCGGGAAAGCAGGCCGCGGTAGGAACTCGGCGCCTGCTTCATGTCGGGTTCAGTGTCCCTCCTTGGTCTCTCCAGAGTTCCGCCGCATGGTCGTCTTCGGGCTTGGCTCAAGGGACTGCTTCCGGACTCCGTCATGCGGGCACCCGCTTCCACGCTTCCGTGACGCAAGGACAAATGGCCACTCCGGCTTGACTGCGGCGAACCCCGGCCTCCCGCTGCCGAACAACGATCGCGTCGAGTGTTGCCCCAGCCCGGGAGCTTCGGCAGACGATACCAATGGGGATTCCCGACACCCATGGATGACGGTCAGGAGCATAGTCCGGGAAGACCGGCGTCCGGCCTTCGCGCGGGCGACACCCGTCGATCCTCCTACAATTTGAGCCTACGCAGCCGCAGCGCGTTCCCGACCACGGACACCGAACTCAGGGCCATCGCGGCCGCGGCGATGATCGGCGACAGCGTCCACCCGAATAGTGGGTAAAAGACACCCGCCGCGACCGGCACGCCGAGCGCGTTGTAGACGAACGCCAGAAACAGGTTCTGCCGGATGTTGCGCATCGTTGCCCGGCTGAGCGTCCGCGCCCGTGCGATGCCCGCCAGATCCCCCTTCACCAGCGTCACCCCGGCACTCTGAATCGCGACCTCGGTGCCGGTGCCCATCGCCACGCCGACGTCGGCCTCGGCCAGCGCGGGGGCGTCGTTCACGCCGTCTCCGGCCATCGCCACCACCCGGCCCTGCGCCTTCAGCCGCTTCACCACTTGGTTCTTGTCCTCCGGTAGCACCTCAGCCTCGACCGCGTCTATGCCCAAGCGGCGCGCCACCGCTTCGGCCGTGGTCCGGTTGTCGCCGGTCAGCATGACGATCCGCACGCCGTCGTTCCGGAGCGTCTCCAGAGCATGCGGCGTGGTCGCCTTGATCGGGTCGGCGACCGCAATCACGCCACCGGGCTGGCCGTCGATGGCGGCGAAGAGAGCGGTGGCGCCCTCGTGCCGGAGGTCGTCGGCGCGCGTTTCCAGGTCGCCCAGCGCGACACCCTGGTCCCGCATCATCGCGGCGTTGCCCAGCGACACCGTGCGCCCGCCGACCGTCCCGACCACCCCCTTGCCGGTGACGGAGCCGAAGTCGGCGACGTCCTGCACTGGCACACCCCGCTCCTTGGCGGAGGCGACGATGGCGGCCGCCAAGGGATGCTCGCTCGACCGCTCCAGGCTCGCCGCCAGCGTCAGAAGGTCCGCCTCGTCGATGCCCGGCGCCGGAACCACGGCGGTCACCTTTGGCTTGCCCTCGGTCAGGGTGCCGGTCTTGTCAACGACAAGCGTGTCGACCGTCTCGAACCGCTCCAGGGACGCCGCGTCCTTGATCAGGACGCCCGCGGTCGCCCCCTTGCCGACACCGACCATGATCGACATCGGCGTCGCCAGCCCCAGCGCGCAAGGGCAGGCGATGATGAGCACTGAGACCGCCGCGATCAGCGCGTATGAAAAGGCCGGAGACGGCCCCCAAATCAGCCACGCGACGAACGCCAGGAGCGCGACGACGATGACCGCCGGGACGAAGTAGCCGGAAACGACGTCAGCCATGCGCTGGATGGGCGCCCGGCTGCGCTGGGCCTCGGCGACCATGGTCACAATGCGGGACAGCATGGTGTCGGACCCGACCTTCTCGGCGCGCATCACCAAGGCACCGGTTTGGTTCACCGTTCCGCCGATCACCTTGGAACCGGGCTCCTTGCTGACCGGCATGGACTCGCCGGTCACCATGGACTCGTCCACGGCGCTGCGGCCCTCCAAAACCTCGCCGTCCACCGGCACGCCCTCGCCGGGGCGCACGCGCAGGCGGTCGCCGACGTGCACGGCGTCGAGCGTCACCTCCTCGTCCTCGCCGTCCGGGCGGATGCGGCGCGCCGTCTTCGGCGCCAAGTTCAGCAGGGCGCGGATGGCGCCGCCGGTCTGCTCACGGGCGCGGAGTTCGAGCACCTGGCCCAACAGCACCAGCACGGTGATGGCCGCCGCCGCCTCGTAGTAGACCGCGACGAGCCCCTCGGCGTTCCGGAAGCCCGCCGGGAAGATGCCAGGCAGGAAGGTCGCGACGAGGCTGAACACATAGGCGACGCCAACGCCGAGCGCGATCAGCGAGAACATGTTCAGGCTGCGGTTCACGAACGACAGCCAGCCCCGCTCCAGCAGCGGCCAGCCCGCCCACAGCACCACCGGCGTCGCCAGAAGGAACTGGAGCCACAGGGAAGCCTGGGGCGAGATCAGGGTGTGGAGCCCGAGCCCCGGGAGGTGGGCGCCGAGTTCCAGGAGCACGAGCGGCACGGTCAGGGCGGTGCCGATCCAGAACCGCCGCGTCATGTCGACAAGTTCCGGGTTGGGCGCTTCCTCGAGGGTGGCTCCGACCGGCTCCAGGGCCATGCCGCAGATCGGGCAGTTGCCCGGCCCCTCCTGGCGGATCTCCGGGTGCATCGGGCAGGTGTAGATCACGCCCTTCTGCGGCGACCCCTGGGCGGCCTTCTCGGGAGCGGCGGGCTTTGCCTCCGGCTTCAGGTACCGCTCCGGGTCGGCGACGAACTTGTCGTGGCAGCGCGCCGAGCAGAAGTGGAAGGCCTGGCCGCCGTGCCCGGCTTGGTGCCCGGTCCGCTCGGGATCGACCATCATGCCGCACACGGGGTCCTTCACATTAGGCCGGTCGTGCCCACCGTGACTGTGGTGGTCAGGACGGTGTGCGTGGCTGCGGTGCTGGTCGTTCATGTTCGCTTCTCCCTTCGCATGCAGGCGTCGGTGCCTCCGCGTTCGTTCGCGCTTCCCGGCACCGGCGTGCGATGGCATCCATGAAACCAAGGCTCCGCCTTCCAATGACTGGAAGGTCAAGCGCGTTGTGTGGCCCGCTCGCGTCCGCTCCTCACTTCTTCGCGCGTTCGCCCAGGGCGGCGTGGCGACGACGGATCTCCTCGGGCCAGGAACTCTTGATGAAGGCCAGGACCGCCCAGATTTCGGCATCGCTCAGCACGCCGCCGAAGGCGGGCATGTCGCTTTCGTAGCCGGGCGGGGCGAACTCAACGACGCCTTGATTGGTGATTTTGAAGAGGTCGGCGTCGGGGTGGTGCCACGTGTGCCCGGAGGCGTCGTGCGGCGGCGCGGGCAGACGGCCGTCCGGCTTGCGGCTTTGCCACTCCGGCTGGCCCTCGAGCCGCGCGCCGTGGCACGACGCGCACTGCTCCGCGTAGACCGCCTTGCCCTGGGCAACCTGGGCGGCGTCGGTTGGATCGGCGCCTGCCCTGGGTCCAGTGAGCAGGACGACGCCAGCCACCGTGCCGGCCACCGTGATTGCTGCACCCATGGCCAAGCCAACGCTAATCTTCATCGCCTTCATCACCATATCCCCCGGCACATCACGACCGGAACGGTTTCCAGGTCTTGCCGCCGTCCTGGCTGGCCAGGATGGCGCTCTTGTCGGTCACGGCGTAGAGCCGCTCGGGGTTGGTCGGGTCGACGGCCAGATGCAGCAGGACGGCGTCACCGAAGCCGTTGCTGACCGGTTGCCACGCGAGGCTCGGCTCTGTCGTCTTGAGCAGGCCGGTGCCGACTTGGTAGGCGTAGGCGGCGCCGTCCTTCGTGGTCGCAACCATGGTCGCCGGGCGCTGCACGATGTTGGCGGCCTGCCAGGTCTTGCCTGCGTCGCGGCTCACGATCAGTCCGGCGCGCGTGGCGCCGTACACGGTGTTCGGGTCCTTCGAGGACGCCGCCAGGTCGAACATGTCGGCGGGCGGCTTGCCGGTCACCTCCCAGGTCTTCCCGGAGTCGCGGCTGATCTGGACGCTGCCGTAGTGCCCGTACAGCACCTTCGGGTCGGCCGGGCTGACGTCCATCGCGTGGAAGTCCACGGGCCCGTTCACACCCGCCGAGACCTGCTCCCAGGTCTTCGCTCCATCGGTCGAGACGAGGACGCCGAGGTTCCCGCCCTTCTCCGGATGGCCGCTGGCAAAGAAGGCGTTGGGCTGCGCCGGATTTGGTGTGAACCCCATGTAGTCCCAACGGTTGTCGGATACCCGCGTGGCCGTGCCGCCGGGATTGGTCAGCCACACATCGTGATGCGAGGCGAGATACAGGCGCGACGGGTCTGTGGGGTCCACGGCAATCCCGTGGAGGTGTGAGACCTCATTCAGCTTGAGGGTCTCGGCCGCCCCGACCGGTACTGCGACCACGGCACCGAGCAGCAGGGCGGCAGCCATCGTGGCGAGTTTCTTCTTGGCGCTCATCGCGCATCTCCTTGCTTGCGGGACAGCATGGGGCGGGGAGCCTCATGCCGCCCATGCCGATCTCAGTGACCCGCGTGGCCCATCTCGAAGCGGGCCTGGACCGGCTTCTGGCCGGGCATGGTCAGGGCAGTCACGACCTTCACGCTGTCGTGCGCGCCGCCGAGGTTCGCCTGCCCCTTGAGGGCGTTGCCGCCCGCGGGTTCGAGCGCGACCTTCTGGGTCTGCTTGTTCGCCAGGACGGTCGCCTCGGCCTTGGCGCCGGTCACATCGACCGGCTTGTCGGCGCCATCGGTCACGTACAGGACGACGTCGTTGCCCTTGAGCACGACTTCGACGTGGTAGGGGCCCGCGTCGGCGCGCTGGCCGCCGTTCGGGCCAATCTTCGGGCCGTCGGCGAAGGCCGTGCCCGGAGCGGTGAAGAGGGCGACGGCGAGGAGGAGGGTCGAGAACTTCACAGTGTGGTTTCCTTCTGGATGGACAGGGTGAGGGGATCAGTAGGCCTCGGCCGGGCGCAGCGAACCGGCCTGGGCGGCGACCAGACGGTTCAGCGGCTTCTCGCCGAGCTTGAGGAAGAGGACCGGGGTCAGGAAGGTGTCGAGCAGCGTCGCGCTGACCAGCCCGCCGAAGATGGTGACGGCGACCGGGTGCAGGATCTCCTTGCCCGGCGCGTCGGCGCCGATCATCAGCGGCACCAGCGCCACCCCCGCCGAAAGCGCGGTCATCAGCACGGGTGTCAGGCGCTCCTGGCTGCCCCGGATCACCATGGCCTTGCCGAAGGTCTCGCCCTCGTGCAGGACCAGATTGATGTAGTGGCTGATCTTCAGGATGCCGTTGCGCGTGCTGATGCCGGTCAGCGTGATGAAGCCGATCATCGAGGCCACCGACAGCGGCTGCCCGGCGATCCATAGAGCGGCAACGCTGCCGATCAGGGCCAGCGGCACGTTGCCCATGATGATGAGCGCCAGCACGGCCGACCGGTAGCGGCTGTAGAGCACCAGGAAGATCATCGCCAGCGACACCATCGACAGCGCGGCGATGGTCTTCGACGCCTCCTCCTGCGCCTGGAAGGTGCCTTCTAAGCTGGTGAAGTAGCCGGACGGCAACTGCGACGTGGAGACGACATTGCGGATGCCAGCGACGATCTGCGCCATGTCCGTCTGGCCGTCGGAGTTGCCGAGGATGACGATGCGGCGCTTGCCGTTCTCCCGGAGGATCTGGTTGGGGCCGTCCGTCTCCTCGACCGAGGCGAACATGCTGAGCGGCACCCGGCCCGCCGGGGTCTCGACCAGCAGGTTCGCCAGGCCGCTGGTGGTGCGGTCCTCGTCCGACAGGCGCAGCACGACGTCGAAACGCCGGGTGCCGTCGACGATCTCAGACACCACGCGGCCGTTGGACAGGCTCTCCAGCGCCTCCGTCGCCATGGACGGGGTGACGCCGTAGAGCGCCGCCCGCTCGTAGTCCACGACCACCTGGACCTGCGGGATGCGCACCTGCTTCTCGATCTGGAGGTCCACCAGTCCCGGAACCGCCGAGAGCTTCTGCTGAAGCTGCCCGGCGAGGCTGCGCAGGGTGTCGAGATCCTCCCCAAAGACCTTCAACGCGATCTGGGCGCGGACCCCGGAGAGCATGTGGTCGAGCCGGTGTGAGATCGGCTGGCCGATGTTCACCGACACCGGCAGGGCGGCCAGCCGGGTGCGGACATCGGCCAGCACCTCGGCCCGGCTGCGTTCGGACGGCTTCAGGTCGACGTCGATCTCGCTGGAGTGGACGCCCTCGGCGTGCTCGTCGAGTTCGGCGCGGCCGGTGCGGCGCCCGACGGAGGCCACCTCGGGCACCTGCATGATCAGCCTCTCCGCCGCCAGCCCGACCCGGTTGGACTCGGCCAGCGAGATGCCGGGGTTCAGCACCATGGAGATGGTCAGCGTGCCCTCGTTGAACGGCGGCAGGAAGGCGCGTGGCAGGCTCGGGACCGTCGCCGCGGCGATCAGGACGGCGGCCGCCACGGTGGCGAACAGCGTCCCCGGGTTGGCGAAGGCCCAGCCCAGGAGCCGGGCGTTCCCGGCCTTCAGCTTGCGGACCAGCCAGCTGTCGTGCTCCTCCAGCCGCTTCAGGCGCGGCAGCAGGTAGTAGGACAGCACCGGCGTGACGGTGATCGCCGTAATGAGGCTGGCCAGGATGGAGACGATGTAGGCCAAGCCCAGCGGCGCGAACAGCCGCCCTTCGATGCCCGATAGGGCGAACAACGGGACGAAGACCAGGATGATGATGACCGTGGCGTAGACGATGCCCGAGCGCACCTCCTGCGAGGCACCCGCCACCACCTCCAGGATAGGCCGCGGGTTGCCTGCGCGGCGGTTCTCGCCCAGCCGCCGGTAGATGTTCTCAACGTCCACCACGGCGTCGTCGACGAGTTCGCCGATGGCGATGGCGAGACCACCCAACGTCATGGTGTTGATCGACATGCCGAACGCCTTGAACACCAGCACGGTGATCAGGATCGAGATCGGGATGGCGGTCAGCGAGATGAACGTGGTGCGCACGTTCAGCAGGAACAGGAAGAGGATCACCGCCACGACGGCGACCGCCTCCAGCAGCACCTTCTCCACGTTGCCGATGGAGGTCTGGATGAAGTTGGCCTGCTTGAACAGGATCTCGTCGGCGTGGACGCCCTTCGGCAGGAACTGCGCCAAGTCGCGCAACGCCCGCTCGACCTCGGCGGTGAGTTCGGTGGTGTCGGCGCCGGGCTGCTTCTGCACCGACAGGATCACGGCGGGCTTGCCGTTCACCCCCGCGTCGCCGCGCTTCACGCGGGGGGCGAAGTCCACGGCGGCGATCTGGTGGAGCAGGATCGGCTGCCCCGTCTTGTAGGCGACGACGAGGTTGCGCAGATCCTCCAGCCGGGTCGTCCGGCCGATGTTGCGGATCAGGTACTCCTGGGAATGCTGGTCGATGAAGCCGCCACCGGTGTTCGCCGAGAATTGCTGGAGCGCCTTCACCAACTCGTCGGTCGTGATCTCCAGGTCGTGCAGGCGCGCCGGGTCGGGGGCGACGCGGTACTGCCGGATCTCCCCGCCGATGGGGATGACCTGGCTGACGCCGGGGATGGCGAGCAGCCGCGGCCGCACCACCCAGTCGGCGAGTTCACGGACCTCCATTGGGCCGACGCCGTCGCCGCTCATGGCGATCAGCATGATCTCGCCCATGATGGACGAGATCGGCCCCATCTGCGGCCGGATGTTGGGCGGAAGCTGTCCCTGGACGATGGCCAGCCGCTCCGCGACCTGCTGGCGGTTGCGGTAGATGTCCGTGCCCCAGTCGAACTCGACGAAGACGATGCTGAGCCCGACGCCGGAGACCGAACGCACACGGGTGATGCCCGGCATGCCGTTCATCGACGTTTCCAGCGGGAAGGAGACCAACTGCTCGACCTCCTCCGGCGCCAGCCCCTCGGCCTCCGTCATCAGCGTGACCGTGGGCTTGTTCAGGTCGGGGAAGACGTCGATCGGCAGGTCCTTCAGCACGAAGGACCCGTACACGACCAGGATCGCCGCGGCGGCCAGGACGAAGAGCCGGTTGCGCAGGCTCGTGTTGACGAGGAAGTTGAACATGGCGGGGGGCTCCTCACCGGATCTGATTGAGGAGACCGGCGCCGTCGGTGACGATGCGCGCTTCCGGCTCGACACCCGCCAGGACCAGCACCGTGTTGCCGTCGACGGGCTGCGTGCGCACCGGGCGGGCGACGAAGCGTTGCGGGGTGTCGTGCTGCCAGACGATGGGCTGGCCGCTGGCGTTGCGCACCACGCTCTGCCGCGGCAGGACGATGCCGGACGCCTTCCCCTGGATCTGTGCGACGATGCGCACCGGTTGGCCGACGCTCAGGCCCTGGGGTGGGTTGTCGATCCGGAAGAGCAGCAGGATGGCCTGTTGGCGCAATGCCAGACTGTGCCCCAGGTGCCCGAGGGTCAGGGTGAGGCCGTCGGCGGTGGTCGCCGTGGCGCCGCGGACACTGTTCGCCACGCGGGGGTCGAAGGCGACCGCCTCGATCATCAGCCGCGCCGGGTCGACGATCTCGAACAGCACCTGGTCGCGCCCCTCGACCACCTGTCCGGCCTTGATGTTGTTGGCGGTGACCACCCCGGAGATGGGCGCCCGCAGGGCTTCCTTGGTCGTCAGCGCGGGGGACAGGGCCGCCCGGCGCTTGCGCAGCCCGTTGAGGTTGGCCTCCGCCTCTTCGATGTCGCGCTGGGGCACGCTGCCTTCCAGCTTCCGGAGCCGTTGGAGGCGGGACTCGGCAATGACGAGCTCCTGCTCCACCACGGCGATCTGCTGCTGGATGCCGCTGCGGTCCACAAAAGTCACGGCGGGGGCGATGTGGGCCAGGATCTGCCCGGCCTCGACCCGCTGGCCGACGTAGGGCAGCCCCTTGTCCCCCGGCTCGATGCGACCGCTCTGCGTGGCCTGGACGTGGCCGCCGCCGTTGGGGTCGGCGATGATCTGACCGATCAACTGCACCGTCTGCGCCGCCTCCTGCGGCTTGGCAACGATGGTTCGGACCGCCAGCAGGCGCTGCGACGGCTTGGGCACGTACAGGCTGCCGTCCGGCAGGCGCCGCGGGCTCTCCGAGGCGCCGGTCGCCCCTATCGGGACAGCCGCCGCCGGTGCTTTGCCCCCGTCCTCGTCGCCGTGGCTGTGGTCCTCGCCACCGTGGGCGAAGGCGGCGCCGGTCGCCAACAGCAGGCCGATGCCGACCAGCGCGGCGCCCGCGACCGTCCGCGTGCGTCCACGCTGGGTCAGGGCGACGGTGGTCAGGACCCCGAGCAGGAAGACCATGACCGCCCCCAGCATCAGGCCGGAATCGTTCCGGACTTGGCCGAGGACGGCGGAAACACCCTGCGCACCTCCGGTCTGCGCTTCGGCCGCACCTGCCGGGATCTCCAGGGTACCGATCAGCAGGTCGGCCGCGTCGGCCGCGGTGATGGAGACGGTTACGTCATGTGATCCCGGCTTTGAGAGCCATGCCGGTTCGAGGCGGTAGACGCCCTCCTCGCCGGAGACGGGCGAGGCCGTCGCGGCCTCGCCATCGGCGCTCACCTCGATGGTGGCGCCGTTCACGGGCTCGTTGGTGGCGAAGCGGTCCAGATGGACGAGCAAGGTCTTTCCCCGGGCGACCGCCACGAGTTCGAAGTCGGACGAGGACGCTTCCAGGGTGGGGGCGGCCGTCGTGACGACCGGCTTCGGCTCCTCGCCGCCATGGGTGTGGCCCTCATGGGCGAGGGTGGGAGCGGCGACCGGCGCGGCAAGGCTTGCGGCGACGGCGGTCGCGGCAAGAAGGCGTCGGGTGGTCATGGGAGAACTCCGAGGGATTGGTTCATACGGGCGCGGGCGGCGCCGAGCTGGACTTCGGCGGTGGCGCGGGCGAGGTCGGCCTCGAAGGCCGCCTCCTGGGCGCGCACGTACTCGACGAGGCTGATCTCGCCCGCCCTCCGGGCGCGCTCGATGTTCGACAGGCGTGCCCTGAGGGCCGCAGCCCGGTCGCGCGCGATCGACAGGCGCTCGCTCGCCGCCTGGTGGGCGAGGCGGGCTTGCCGGATGTCCGACTCGACCGTACGGGTCGCGTTGGCCTGCTCGGCCTCGGAGCGGACAACCTCGCTCAGCGCCTCAGCCCGCTTGGGCGCGTTCACGGCCTCGACCGCGAACGGGATGCGGACGGAGACGCCGAACACGGTGTCGTAGCGTTCCTCGCGGCTGTCGCGCTCGCGGCGGGCCATCAGCCCGACCTCCGGGCTGTCGCGCGTCGTCAGGTCCACCAGTTGGCGCTGGGCCTGAGCCGAGCGGACGCCCAGCCGCGCCGCCAGCAGGGAGGGGTGCTGCTCAAGCGGCGGCTCGCCGATCTCCGGCTCCGGTGCCGCCTTCGGCGGCGCCATGCCGGTGAGCGTCCGGAACGCTTGGCGGGCCTCCTCCAGGGCGAGTTCCTCGTCGCGGAGATCCGCCGCGATGGAGAGAGCCTCGGCGCGGGCCAGTTGATGGTCGGCCTCCGAAATCTCCCCGGCCCGGGCGGTCCGTCGGGTGTCGGCCTCAAGCTGGCGGGCGACCGTCAGGCGCTGCCGGGCGAGCTCGGCGCGGCGCTCGGCCAGCGCGACCTGCCACTGGGCCCTCCGGACCTCCCCGGCGACCGCCAACTGGCGCGCGGCGATCTCGGCGTCGGTGCGCGCCAGAAGCGCGTCGCCCGCCCGGACGGTCGCCGTTCCCTGGCCGGGCAGCCAGAGCGGGACGCCGAGTTCGGCCTCGTACTCGCGCCGTCCGATGTTCCGGTTCAAGTAGTCGCTCGTGTGCCGCAGCGTGACCGCCGGAGCAGCCGGGACCAGCGCCTCCCCGGCGCCGCGCCGGGCGGTGGCCATGGCCCTCTGGGCCTCCAGGCTCCTGACCTCGGGATTGAGCTTCCAGGCGCCCTCGACCGCGTCCCGAAGCGTCTGCGCTCCGGCCGGGAGCGCCAGCAGGCACACGGCGACGGACGTTGCCGCCGCTTGCTTCAGGAGCTTCCAACCAAGATCACGCACCGAACGACCCTCCCACTCTGGGGTGGTTCGGCCCACGGAAGGAAAGACGCGGAAGCCAACCCGGAGTGACCGCGGCGTAACGCTCGTACTCGGCTCCGAACACCCGGAGGGCTTCCCGCTCCTCGGACCGGGCCAGACGGACGTACATCAGGACCAGCAGCGGGAACATCGCCAGCGTCAGGATGGTCGGCCACTGGAGCAGAAAGCCGAACAGGATGCCGATGAAAGCGATGTACTGCGGGTGCCGGACATGGGCGTACACGCCCGTCGTGGCGAGCCGGTCTTGCTTCTGCGCCGCGTGAAGCACTTTCCAGGCCGCCGAGAGCAGGACGAAGCCCGCGAGGATCAGGACGTTGCTGAGGACGTGCAGCACGTTGAAGTGCGGGTTGCCCTCCAGGCCGAGGACGGTCGACCAGAGGTGCCCGGCGTCGTGGGACAGGATGTCGAGGCTCGGGTAGCGGGTCTGGAGCCAGCCCGAGAGGAGGTGGATGGTCAGCGGAAAGCCGTACATCTCAGTGAACAGGGCCACGATGAAGGCGCTGAACGCCCCGAAGGACCGCCAGTCCCGCGGTGACTGCGGCTTGCCGAAGCTGAAGGCGAAGACGATGAAGATGGCCGAGTTGAGGGCAACCAGCACCCACAGGCCGTAGGCCGAGGCTTCGTGCGTCATGGCAAGCCTCCCTTGGTCGGCCGGTCGGCGTCACCATTCCCGCCGTGGCCGCCATGCCCGTGGCCGCCGTGCATGAACAGGTGCATCAGCGGGCACAGCAGCAAGACGAGAAGCGGAAGAGCGTCGAGCACATGGTCGACGTGGAAGAGCGACAGGTACACGGCCGCCAGGGAGGTCGCGCCGAGTCCGGCCAAGCCGGTCCAGGTTTGGTACCAGGGCGTGCGCGCCTGCGGCTCGGGAGCGTGATTGGGGTGTTCGTGGTGCGTCATGGCCGCCTCCTCACATCATGCCCATGGGGCCGGGGAGCAGCCGGTCCGCGAGCGCCTTCTGCTCGTCGGTCAGCACGGCGTAGAGCGGCTTGGCGGCGGACTCCAGCGCCTTCAGGGCGTCGAGCCGGGTGGACAGCGCCTTCTGCTGGAAAGCGAGCCGGTCGGGCCAGGAGGAGGGCATGCCGCTTTTGGTCATCTGCTCGTGCATGGCCTGATGGGCCTTGGCGTTCGCCCGCAGCGTGTCGGCGAAGGCGTTCCACTGCGGCGCCTGGGCGTCGGTGATCTTGAGTTCGGCCTTCAGGAACGCGATGCGGCCCTCGACGTGCTCGAAGGGCAAGCCCATTCCGGCCTGCTGGCCCATCATCATCTGTCGCATCATGGACATCATGCCGGGCCCCATCATCCCGGATTGGCCGTCCTGCTGGCCCGACATGCCGCCCATCATCGAACGCATCTGGTCCATGTTCATCATCATGCCGGGCTGGCCACCCTGTGCCTGGGCGCCGGGCTGGACGATGATGCCGCTGCCCATGCCCTGACCCATCATCGGCGCGTTGCCGGGCGCGCCGGGCTTCGCGCCCGGGGTCGGCTGCGTGGGAGCCGGGGTCGGGGCCGGAGCGGGCTGGGCCTGCGTCGTGGCCGCGGCACCGTCCGGATGATGGGCGTTGTGGTCCTGGTCGGTGGTGGTCTGGGCCTGGGCGACCGACATCATGGCGGTCAGCGCGAGTGCCGGGAGCATCTTGCGGGTGAGAGACGACATGGCGTCCTCCATCTGAACATTGGGTTCATGCCATCCCGGACGGACTCCACGCGGGAGCGCCGGGGACGCAAAAGCCAAGCGCACGAATCCGGAGTCGGCGTCCTTCGCCGAGCCGAGGCTCAGGTCGGGCGCGGGCGGACTCGTGGCGTCAGATGGTCAGAGCGGGGGGCGGAAAGCCGGGGCGATGCCGATGCCGTCCGGCGTGGCCAGGGCAGGCAGATGCTGCGTCGTGTTCAGGCGCGGGGTGAACGCCTCGACCATCGCAGCGGGGAGGCCTCCGTGCATGGTGACGCACTGAGCGACGCTGCAGCAGGCCCCTTCGTCGAGCAGGCCAAGGTCCCCACACGGAGCTTCCTCGTGCTCGTGGTCCGGGACGGTCGCGATGGCGTCGCCATGGTCGTCGACCAGAAGAACGTGCTCATGAGGGGTCTGGGACGCATGGTGAGGCCCCAGGTTGGCGTGGCTCGGCGCGGCATAGACGAGCAGCGTGGCCAGCATCAGCAGGCTCACCACCACCCTCCTCGCCGACGACCGCGTCGCACGCCACATGGCGTTTGCCTCATCTTGTGGGAACCGTGCGGCACCCCAGTGCCCACCGCACCCTCATGGAAACCTACGACCGTTTCCTGGCCCCTGCAACAACAGATGGCTTCGGCAACGATCCCTACCAAGCGTCGGAGAAGGAGTGCGTCGGAATGTCCCCCGCACCTTCGACCGGGCCGGAGATGCCACAGGAAGAACCCTGCGCCTTCCAGTCGCTGGAAGGTCAAGGACAAAGTCGAACACGTTTCCTGTCCGGTCACCGGCGCCGCCCTGCCGCAGGCGCAAGGCACCACCGCCCGGTGACGTTTCACCCACGGCGTTTCCACTGCCGGACCGTGACACGGGCGCCGGGTTGATGCCGATCAATTCCCGGACCTACGATACGGGCTACGCTTGGCATGCCCTGGGAGGTCCCAGGTCGTTGGTGACGATGGCAGACATGACGCGGTTGGGCCACATCTTCGCCGTTCTGGCGTTCGCCTTCGCGCTCCTGGTGGGCGCGGCGGGTGGAGCCATGGCGCATGTGGAGGCCCATGGCGGGCCGATCGATCACCGTTCCCACCACACGCCATCGCCTTCGGCCCCGTCGCACGGCGACTCCCACAAGGCCGCCCTCGTGGTCGTGGCTCCGTGTTGCCCGGCGGCCGAAGCCCCGGCGGACCATGTCGTCGCCGTCGCGGTGACGACGGTGGAGATGTCCTGGCACCCGCGGCCCGACTACGCCCCCAACGCCCGGGACATCGCGCCGGACACGCCCCCTCCGAAGACCGTCCTCTGACCGGCCGAGCGCCCTGACGCCGTCTGCGTCGGACGCCCGGCCACGCGCCGCCTGACCGGCGGCGTTCGCGAGCGATTCCGACCACGCGATCAGAGGACCCTCATCATGCCCGATCCGAGGCATTTCACGACCCGTCGCGGCTTCATCGCCGGACTGGGCTTCGGCGCCGTCTCCCTGTACGGCGCCTGGGCGGCCTACGGAGCCGCCCCGCTTCCCTTCGGCGGTCACAAGGATACGGCTGCTCCGGAACCTGACGCCCATGGCGGCCATGGTGCCGCCGAAGCACCCGCCGAGGCCGGTGGCCACGGTGGTCACGGGGCTTCGGCGGGCATGGCGCCCGAGGAGTTCCGCTTCGAGCACGACTACTTCATCCAGCGGCACACGCAGGAGGACGGTAGCGTGAACCCGCAAGTCAGCGAGGACACGCACAGCCACGCCGCCGAGGAGCACGACCACGGCCATGACGCCGGTGGCGAGCCGGTGGACGTCTATCTGATGGCGCAGAAGTTCTCCTACAGCCCGGACGTGCTGCGGCTGAAGGCCGGGCAGGCGTACCGGTTCCGCATGATGGCGGACGACATCACGCACGGCGCGTCGATCCAGCTGGGAGCCGCCAGCCGGATCATCCGTCTCCGCCCGAACACCGTCACCGAGCAGACGATCACCTTCACCAAGCCGGGCGAGTACCTCGTGTACTGCACCGTCTACTGCGGCCAGGCGCACGACGCCATGCAGGGCCGCGTCGTCGTCGCGTGACCCGGGGAGGACCCATCATGGATACCATCTCAACGAACTCCGCCCCGGTCGGCTCAAAGACCACATTGACGACGCGGGTCGCCGCCCTGCCGACCTCCGACAAGGCGCTCCTCAAGGTCCTGTTCGGCGCCGCCCTGCTGGCGCTTGCCCTCGGCCTCGCCGGTGGCTTCGTAACCGCGCTGGCGCGCGCCGGAGCCCTGACCTTCTTCCCCGACGACGCCTACCGCCTGCTGACCCTGCATGGCGTGTCGGTGTTCTTCTACTGGCTGTACCTGATCCAAGCGGCCCTCCTGCTCGTGCTCGCCGCCGCGGAGAACGAACGCGGGCTGGCGTTGCGTCCGTTCGCCTGGTTGGGCGCTGCGCTGATGCTGGCGGGCTTCGGTGTCAGCGAATGGATCTCCTACACCGGCACGCCGCTGCTCTACGACGGCAACCCTGAACTCGCCGCGGACGATCCGCGCTCGGTCGGGTTCTTCGCGCTGGGCTACCTGCTGCTCTCCGGCGGCCTGGTCGCCTCGGCGGTCAGCGGCATCGCGACGGTGCTCCAGCCCCGGCTGCGTGGCGAGGCGGACGAATTCACCTCCATCGGCTTCGCGCTGTTCGCCTGGGCGGGGTTCCTGGTGGTCAGCGCCATCGCGGCGACGAACGCCTTCCTGCCGAGCGTGCTGTGGGCGCTGGGCGCCGGGCCGTTCCCGGCGGATCACGGGACGGAGTGGCACATCCTGTTCCACAACCTGCACTACCTGCCGCTGATGGCGACGGTGCTGGTGTGGTACGTGCTGACCGAGCACCTGACGGGGGTGAAGTCCATCCACGGCGCGCGCATGTCGAAGATCGTCTTCGCCGCCTATCTTGTCTTCGTGCCGCCGACCAGCCTCTACCACATGTTCCTGGAGCCGAACCTGTCCGAGGGCGTGCGGGTGGTCGGCTCGCTGCTGTCGCTGTTCGTCTCGGTCCCGACGCTGGCGGCCTTCGCCATCATCGTCTCCTCCCTGGAGGCCAGCGCGCGGGCGCGCGGCGCCACCGGCCTCTTCGGCTGGATGGGCGGGCTGCCGTGGGACAACCCGGCCATGGCGAACATGGGCTGGGCGGTGGTGAACATGATGGTCGGCATCACCTTCGCCTTTGTGCTGATCCAGGGCGAACTGGCGCCGATGCTGTCGGACACCTTCTTCGTCCCCGGCTACTTCCACTTCTTCGCGGTCGGCGTGCTGACCCAGACGTTCCTGGCCGCCATGATGGTCATGCTCCCGGCGTTGAGCGGCGGCAGCCTGTGGCGCCCGGCAGTGCTGAGACGCATGCCGGTGGTCGTGACCATCGGTCTGCTCATCTTCGGCGCCGCTGGCATCACGGCCGGGTTCATGGGCGTGCCGCGCCGGGTGTTCGACGTGAGCTACGGCGGCATGGCCCCCGCGGCGTGGCCGGTGCTGATGGCCCTGGTCGGCGTCGGCGCCACGGTCTTCGCCGTTGCCATCTCGGTCACCGTCTACGGCGTCGTGCGCACGCTGCTGTCGCGGCGCGCGACGGCTGAACAGGCTTCCGTGGTCGATTGGCAGGCCGGGGGTCGCGGCGTCGGCGCGGCGCCCGCGTGGACCGGGCCGGTGTCGGTCGCCGCGCTGGTCACCGCCATGTACGTCTTCACCATCGTCGCGTTCCAGCTGATCCAGTCGCTGCCGATCATCGCGATCGGCGGCGGGCATGGGCACTGAGCGAAGGAGAGAAGCCATGAAGAACGACGAACTCTGGCTGACCCTGGCCATCGTCGCGGTGTGGGCGGTCCTGGCCGCCGTCTACGCCTTCGTCCCCAGCCTCGGCATGCCCGGCTACGTCCGGGTCTGGGGAGGCGGCGCCATCGTGTTCCTGGCGCTCGTCGGGATGTTGTTCGCCTTCGGCCGCAAGACCCGCCGGAACTGAAGGCGCCGGAGAAGCCTGGGTGTCCGCTGCGTTGCGGGCGCCCCAGGCCCCAAAGCCCATGCGATAGACGCCGATGATCAGAAAGGCGGGGCTGCCCGATCGTCTCCCGAACCTTTTCGACGCGGCGGCATGCGCTCGGTGACGACCTCCTCGACTTCGAGCGACACCACCTTGCGAGCATTCGTAGGCTTGGTACAGGCGTCACCGCCCGCCTCGTCCAGATGCCGCACTGCTGCCCCGGCGAAGCTGGCGACCTCGTTGCTCTTGAGGAATTGGCCGGAGAGCATCCGGCTTTCGATGTCGATGCCGGTCTCAGCAGCCCATTGATACAGGAACTTCAGGGACTGGCAGTTTGCCTGCAGGGTGTTGCTGGCCCGATGGGCTGTGCGCCGAATTGTCAGCAGCCAAGCGTTCCTTTACAGGCTTCCCCGGTAACAATCTCACAGGCAGAAAAACACCACAGCCGGTGAGGTATGCAACCGGGGAAACTAGTAAATACAAAGGCCTCAGGCGGGAAACCTCACACGACCACCCCTGGTAAGTTTTAGAACGGGATTTCGTCGTCCAGGTCGTCGTGCTTGGGCGGAGCACCGCCGCCGCTACGACCGCCACCACCGTAGCCGCCACCGCCGCTGCCGCCGCCGCCGCTGTAGCCACCGCCACCACCGCCGCCACGCGACTCGTAGCCGCCGCCGCCGTAACCGCCGCCACCTTCGCCCTCACGACCGCCGGTGAAGTCGATCTCGGCGACACGCACCGACAGGCCGGCGCCGCGGGTGCCGTCGCGCTTCTCGAACTCGCGGATCGTCACCTCGCCGGAGATCACAACGGCCTTGCCCTTGGTCAGATGCGGCGCCAGAGCCTCCGCGCGGCGGCCCCAGATGGAGCAGTCCACCCACTGGGTGGTCTTGCGGTCGCCGAACCCGACGTCGTTGGCGACGCGGAAGCCCAGAACCTTTTCGCCGCTTTGCGTGGAGCGAAGCTCGCCGTCCGCGCCGAGGCGCCCCGTAAACGTCCATACATTCATCGCACGTGTCTCCTAGCGCGGGTTCCCGGTATCCCATCCGACCCGTTCGGGCGCCCGGCGGAAGGGCGTCCGGATACCGGGGGTGTCTGTTCGCAGGGCCGGTTTGATCCATGGATCGGTCCATGCCCCACCCTGCCTTGTGCTTCACAAAGCATGCGGAAAGGGCACGGGTCAACCGCCGCCGCGGAGCGCTTCGCCCCTTCCACCCGGATCAACCCGCCCACTCCGCGCGAAAGAGAACACTCCATGAACAAACATAGCAGAGAGAGTCCGTGGCGCCAACATATTCCTTGGTGGTTGCCCATCGTCGGCTCCCCGGCATTCCCGTATCGCGACCCTGCGTCCCACGCGGCCGGAAAGGGACGTGTACCGGTGGCAAGTCGCCTGCGTCCGGCACATATCTGTCCGGGCTTTCGGAGCTTTTTTGGCGCCTTCCCTTCCCCTCCGGTTTCGGCTAAGAACACTCCATGAACAAGCACATCAGTGTCCGCGGCGCGCGGGAGCACAACCTCAAGAACGTCGATGTCGATCTGCCTCGGGACGAGCTGATCGTCATCACCGGCTTGTCGGGATCGGGCAAGTCATCGCTGGCGTTCGACACGATCTACGCGGAAGGCCAGCGACGCTACGTCGAGAGCCTGTCGGCCTACGCGCGCCAGTTCCTGGAGTTGATGCAGAAACCGGACGTCGATTCGATCGAGGGGCTGTCGCCGGCCATCTCCATCGAACAGAAGACGACCTCGAAGAATCCGCGCTCCACCGTCGGCACGGTGACGGAGATCTACGACTACATGCGCCTGCTGTGGGCGCGGGTCGGCATCCCCTACTCCCCAGCCACCGGCCTGCCCATCGAGAGCCAGACGGTCAGCCAGATGGTCGACCGCATCCTGGCGATGCCTGAGGGCACGCGCCTGCTGCTGCTGGCCCCGATCATCCGCGGCCGCAAGGGCGAGTACAAGAAGGAGATCCAGGACCTCCGCAAGCGCGGCTTCCAGCGCGTGCGTGTCGACGGCACGATGCACGAGATCGACGAGGTTCCGGCGCTTAATAAGAAGCTGAAGCACGACATCGACGTGGTGGTGGACCGCATCGTCGTGCGTGAGGGGCTGGGCAACCGGCTTGCCGATTCGCTGGAGACGGCGCTCGGCCTCGCCGACGGAATCATCTTCGTCGAGAACGCCGAGTCGCACGAGCAGACCGTCTTCTCGCAGAAATTCGCCTGCCCGGTGTCCGGCTTCACCATCCCGGAGATCGAGCCGCGGCTGTTCTCCTTCAACAACCCGTTCGGCGCCTGCCCGGCCTGCGACGGGCTGGGCAGCAAGATCTACTTCGACCCCATGCTGGTCGTTCCGGACGAGCGGTTGTCGCTGAAAAAGGGCGCCATCGCCCCCTGGGCCGGCTCCTCGTCCCAGTATTACGTGCAGACGCTGGAGAGCATCGCCCAGCATTTCGGCGTCGCCATGGACACGCCGTGGGAAAAGCTGCCGGAGAAGGTCCGCCAGACCATCCTCTACGGCTCCGACGGCGCGCCGATCACGATGACCTACGACGACGGGCTGCGCAGCTACCAGACAAACAAAGCCTTCGAGGGCATCGTCAACAACCTGGAGCGCCGCTACCGCGAGACGGAAAGCGCCTACATGCGGGAGGAGCTGTCGAAGTATCAGTCCTCCCAACCCTGCGAAACCTGCAAGGGCGCCCGCCTGAAGCCGGAGGCGCTGGCCGTCAAGGTGCACGGCCAGCACATCTCCCAGGCGGCGGAGATGTCCATCGCCGACGCGGCGACGTGGTTCAGCACGCTGAACGACCATCTGCGCCCGAAGGACAAGGAGATCGCCTACCGCATCCTCAAGGAGATCAACGAGCGGCTGGGCTTCCTCAACGCGGTGGGGCTGGAGTATCTGACGCTCAGCCGGGGCTCCGGGTCGCTGTCCGGCGGCGAGAGCCAGCGCATCCGCCTCGCCTCGCAGATCGGGTCCGGCCTGACCGGCGTGCTCTACGTGCTGGACGAGCCGTCAATCGGCCTGCACCAGCGCGACAACGACCGGCTGCTGGCGACTCTGAAGCGGCTGCGCGACCTCGGCAACACCGTGATCGTGGTCGAGCATGACGAGGACGCCATCCGCACCGCCGACTATCTGGTGGACATGGGCCCCGGCGCCGGCCAGCACGGCGGCACCGTGATCGCCCAGGGCACCCCGGCGGAGGTCCAGGCCAATCCGGACAGCGTCACGGCCCAGTTCCTCACCGGCGCCCGCTTCGTGCCGGTGCCGGACCAGCGCCGCCCCGGCCACGAGGGGCAGTTCCTGGAGGTCAAAGGCGCCCGTGCCAACAACCTTCAGAACGTCTCGGCGCGCATCCCGATGGGCACCTTCACCTGCGTCACCGGCGTGTCGGGCGGCGGCAAGTCCACCCTGATCATCGAGACGCTCTACAAGGCGGTGGCGCGCAAGCTGATGGGCGCGCGCGAGCATCCGGCCGAGCATGACGAGCTGCTGGGGCTGGAGCATCTCGACAAGGTCATCGACATCGACCAGTCGCCGATCGGCCGCACCCCGCGCTCCAACCCGGCCACCTACACCGGCGCCTTCACCCCGATCCGCGACTGGTTCGCCGGCCTGCCCGAGGCCAAGGCCCGCGGCTACGGCCCCGGCCGATTCTCCTTCAACGTGAAGGGCGGGCGCTGCGAGGCGTGCCAGGGCGACGGCGTCATCAAGATCGAGATGCACTTCCTGCCCGACGTCTACGTCACCTGCGACGTCTGCCACGGCAAGCGCTACAACCGCGAGACGCTGGAGGTCACCTACCGCGACAAGACCATCGCCGACGTGCTCGACATGACGGTCGAGGAGGGCAAGGAGTTCTTCAAGGCCGTGCCCGGCATCCGCGACAAGATGGAGACGCTGGAGCGGGTGGGCCTCGGCTACATCCACATCGGCCAGCCCGCCACGACACTCTCCGGCGGCGAGGCGCAGCGGGTGAAGCTGTCCAAGGAGCTGAGCCGCCGGGCCACCGGCCGCACGCTCTACATCCTCGACGAGCCGACCACCGGCCTGCATTTCGCCGACGTGGAAAAGCTGATGGAGGTGCTCCACGCGCTGGTCGACCAGGGCAACACGGTGCTGGTGATCGAGCACAATCTGGAGGTCATCAAGACCGCCGACTGGATCATCGACCTTGGCCCCGAGGGCGGCACCGGCGGCGGCGAGATCGTCGCGGAGGGCACCCCGGAAGACGTGGCGAAGGTCAAACGGAGTTACACCGGCCAGTATCTGGCCCCCTACCTGAAGGCGAAGCCGAAAAGCCGGAAGAGGGCATGAAGTCGGGCCGGGGCCATCCCCGGCCTTTTTCTTCTGACCAACTTTTGTCCCGGAAACAAAGCCGCAGCGGGGGCGTTTCCTCTCCATCTTTCGCCAAACAGGATGGAGACGGAACATGTCAAGGACCATGATGTCCGGTGTGGCGCTGGCCTTCGGCGCGGCCTTGCTGGTCAGCGCCTGCGGAACCGACGAGTCCACCAGCACCACGACCACCACCACGACCACTTCGCCCGGCTACGGCAACTCCAGCCTGACCACCCCGCCGACCGGCGGCTCGACCACCACCGAGCGCACGACGACGACCAAGAGCGAATAAGGACTTTTCGCGTCAGTCCCAAAAGAAACGGCCGGCTCCGCACAGGCGGGACCGGCCGTTGTCTTGCCGATCCTTTCCTTGTTCGTCCTACCAACGTACAGGTTTCAAGCCGTCCCCGCTCGGCTAGGATCGGCCACCTTGCCCTACCCGGTCGAGAAGGTCTGGCAGCAGATCGGCCCCTTCTGCAACCTCGGCACCTGGCACCCGGCGGTGGAAAGCTGCACTCTGCGCCGGAATGAGGGCGCGCAGGAGCGCGTGCTGGCCCTCAAGGGCGGCGGCGCGATCGAGGAGCGCCTGCTCTCCTCCTCCGCCAGCAGCCACCGCATCCGTTACTCGATCCTGACCGGCCCGCTGCCGGTCAAGGACTACGCGGCTTCCCTGTCGGCCGAACCAGCGGGCAGGGGCGCGCGCGTCGTCTGGACGGCGCACTACACCTCCAACAGCGCCAGCGATGAGGAAACGCGCAAGGTGATCTCCGGCATCTTCACCGCGGGCTTCGACGGCCTGAAGCAGAAGCTCGCAGCCCGGTAAGTCACCGGCCTTCAGCGGAGCGACCAGGGTCGCCGGACCGTGGGGGCGATCCTGGTCGCGATTCCGCGCCTTGGTCCGGGTTGGCCTTGCCGCCGCGACAACGACGGTCTACTTGTTCGGCAACTTTGTGAAAGCTGCTGATATGGTCGACACGTCCCTTTCCCCCGTTCACGTCATCGGCGGCGGCCTCGCCGGGTCCGAAGCCGCCTGGCAGCTCGCCACGCGCGGCGTGCCCGTCGTGCTGCACGAGATGCGGCCCGTCCGCCCGACCGAGGCGCACAGCACCGACCAACTCGCCGAACTGGTCTGCTCCAACTCCTTCCGGTCGGACGACGCGGAGTACAACGCGGTCGGTCTGCTGCACGAGGAGATGCGGCGCTGCGGCTCGCTGATCCTGCGCTGCGCCGACGCGCACAAGGTGCCGGCGGGCGGCGCGCTGGCCATGGACCGCGACGGTTTCGCGGGTGCCGTGACCGAGGCGATCACCAGCCATCCCCTCATCACCATCGAGCGCGGCGAGGTCGCCGGCCTGCCGCCGGAGGACTGGGACAGCGTCGTCATCGCCACCGGCCCCCTCACCTCCCCGCCGCTGGCCGAGGCGATCCGCAGCTTCACGGGCGAGGAGTCGCTGGCCTTCTTCGACGCCATCGCCCCCATCGTCTATCTGGAGAGCGTGGACCTGTCCAAGGCGTGGTTCCAGTCGCGCTACGACAAGCCCGGCCCCGGCGGCACCGGCAAGGACTACATCAACTGCGCCTTCGAGAAGGACGAGTACCGCGCCTTCATCGACGCCCTGCTGACCGCCGAGAAGGTGGACTTCAAGGAGTGGGAGAAGAGCACGCCCTACTTCGAAGGCTGCCTGCCCATCGAGGTGATGGCGGAGCGCGGGGTGGACACGTTGCGCTACGGCCCGATGAAGCCGGTCGGCCTGACCAACCCGCACAAGCCGGAGCGCCGCCCCTACGCGGTGGTCCAGCTCCGGCAGGACAACGCGCTGGGCACGCTCTACAACCTCGTCGGCTTCCAGACCAAGCTGCGCCACGCCGAACAGGCGCGGATCTTCCGCATGATTCCCGGCCTGGAAAAGGCGGAGTTCGCGCGGCTCGGCGGCCTGCACCGCAACACCTTCCTGAACAGCCCGCGCCTGCTGGACGGTGCGCTGCGGCTTAAGGCGCAACCGCGCATCCGCTTCGCCGGGCAGGTGACGGGCTGCGAGGGCTATGTGGAAAGCGCCGCCGTCGGCCTGCTGGCCGGGCGCTTCGCCGCCGCCGAGCGGCTGGGCGGCGAACCGTCCGCCCCGCCGGCCACCACCGCGCTGGGGGCGATCCTCGGCCACATCACCGGCGGGGCGAACGCCGACACCTACCAGCCGATGAACGTCAATTTCGGCCTGTTCCCACCGGTCGACGAACGCATCCGAGGACGCGACCGCAAGCTGGCCTACACCCGCCGCGCCCTGGAGGATCTGGGCGGCTGGCTGGCCGCCGCTCCCGGCGTCGCTTCTTGACCCGGCACGCCGTCATGAAACGGTCACGGAACCCATAGGACAGGCTTCACCGTCGCCGATGACCATCCGCCCCCGGAATCGCGCACTCCATGGGGCGGTATGGCCATGCTTCGGGCAAAGTCGTTGGTGTTCAAACAGGTGATCGTGCTGGTTTTGGTGACGATTCTCGCCCTCGCGGCGGGAATCACCGCCCTGACCATGAAGAGCGCGGCCGACATCCAGGCCCTGTCGCTGCGGAGCGGCGACCAGCTCGGCCACCGCTATGCCGAATCGGTGCAGGCGCAGTTGAACGACGCGATGGACGCGGCCCGCTTCGTCGCCTCCTCGCTGGTCGGCCTGAAGGCTGCGGGTCCAGTCGACCGGGCGCAGCTCACCGGCTGGCTGAAGAGCCTGACCGACAGCAACCCGGCCTTCCTCGGCGTCTGGGTCGGGATGGAGCCGAACGCGCTCGACGGGCGTGACGCGGAGTTCGTCGGCGCGCCGGGGTCCGACAAGACGGGCCGCTTCCTTCCCTACTGGAACCGCGCCTCCGGCACCGTCGCGCTGGAGGCGATCATCGGCTACGACGACCCCGGCCCCGATGGCGCCTATTATCAGGTGCCCAAGCGCAGCCGCCGCGCCATGGTGGTCGAGCCCTACGCCTACATGGTGGCGGGCCGCCAGGTGCTGCTGGTCTCCATGGTCGTTCCGATCGTCGAGAAGGACCGGGTGATCGGCGTGGCCGGCGTCGATCTGTCCACCGACGGCATCTGGAACACGCTGAAGACGGTGACGCCCTTCGGCACCGGCTCGGTCCATCTGCTTTCCAACGGCGGCGTCTGGGCCGGGCACCCCGACTCCGCGCGGATGGGCCAGCCGCTCGCCAAGACCGACCCGGCGCTGGAGTCCGCCCTGTCGGCGATCCGCGCCGGCCAGGGATTCGAGACGCGGACCGCCGTGGACGCCGGCGAGGTGCAACGCCTGTTCATCCCGGTGTCGGTCGCCGGGACGGACACGCCCTGGTCGCTGCTGGTGAACCTGCCGCTGGCGACGATGAACGCTCCGGCGGACAGCCTGCGCGACGCCACCATCGGTGGCGGCCTCGGCCTGCTGGTGGTGCTGGTGGTGGCGCTGCTCGCCGCCAGCCACGTCATCGTCGGCGCGCCGCTGCGGCGGACCATCACGACGCTGGAGGCGGTGGTCGGCGGCCGGCGCGGCGTCGCTGTCGCCGGCATCGACCGCCGCGATGAGATCGGGGCCATCGCGCGGGCGCTGGCCCTGTTCCAGGACAACGCCACCCGCATGGCCGAGCTGGAGGAGGAGCGCCGCCGCGAGGAGGAGCGCGCCGCCGAACGCCGCAAGCACGACCTCGCCGACGTCGCCAGCCGGTTCGAGGCGTCGGTGGGCGGCGTCGTGCGCAACGTGTCCCAACAGGCCGGCGCGATGCGCGGCACCGCGCAGAACCTCTCGGCCATCGCCACCCAGACCGACCGTCAGGCCAGCGCCGTCTCCATGGCTGCCGAGGAGGCGAGCCAGAACGTCCAGACGGTGGCCGCCGCCGCCGAGGAGCTGAGCTGCTCCATCCGCGAGATCAACGAGCGGATCGGCCGCTCCTCCCAGATGGCCGCGGACGCGGTGGCCGAGGTGGAGCGCACCAACGCCACTTTGGAAGGGCTGTCCGCCGCCGCACAGAAGATCGGCGACGTGGTCAACCTGATCCAGGGCATCGCCGGGCAGACCAACCTGTTGGCGCTCAACGCCACCATCGAGGCCGCCCGCGCCGGCGAGGCCGGCAAGGGTTTCGCCGTGGTCGCCAGCGAGGTCAAGAATCTCGCCAACCAGACCGCGAAGGCGACGGAGGACATCTCGCGGCAGATCGCCGACATGCAGACCGTCAGCGGCACGGTGGTCAGCGTTATCGAGACGGTGGGGCGGAGCATCATCGCCATCAACGAAACGATCACCGCCATCGCCGCCGCCGCGGAGCAGCAAGGCGCCGCCACCCAGGAGATCAGCCGCAACGTCCAGCAGGCGTCGATGGGCACCGCCGCCGTGTCGGACAACATCGGCGGGGTGACGCGGGCGGCGGGGTCCACCGGCACGATGGCCGATCAGGCGCTCGACGCCGCCGGCGACCTGTCGCGTGAGGCCGACCAGCTGCGCCACGAGGTGGAGCGGTTCGTGGCGATGATCCGCGCGGCTTGATTCGAAAGGGTCAGAACCGCCCGCGCAGCGCCGCCCAGGCCAGCTTGGCGTGGCGCAGCGGGTGGGGCATCAGCACGCGCGCGGCGAAGGGGTCATAGCCCTCCCGCGCCAGCGCGTCCAGATGCAGCCCGGCCAGCACCGCCGGCAACAGGGCCGGCAGGGCGGCACGCGGCACGGACCGGCGGAGCGCACGGGCCTTCGCCAGATGGTCGCGGGCGGCCTCCGCAACCTCGCGCGCCACGGGGCGCAGCTCGGGGGTGGAGCGCAGCTCGAACAGGTCGCCCTGTTTGGCACCGTGCGCCGCCATGCGGTCGGCTGGGAGAAGCTGGCGGTGCTGGCGGGCGTGGAAGGGCACCGCCCGGACGATGCCGGCCAGCGCGTAGCCGATCCCGGCCTGACGCCCGGCCTCCGCCGCGTCGGCACCTTTCGCCCCCAGGATCTCCAGCGCGAGTTGAACGAGCGGCGCGCCGGTGACCTCGGCATAATTGACGAGGCAGGACATGTTGGCCGGCGGGGTGTCGTCGAGGTCGGCTTCCCGCGCGTCGATCAGCCGGTCGAACAGGGTGCGACTCAGCCCGCTCTCCCGTACGGCGGCGGCCAGCGGCTCCATCACCGCGTGCTTGGGCACGGCGCCTCCCTCATAGACCTTATCCAGCGCATCGCGCCAGAATTGCAGCCGCATCTGGCCCAGCACCGGCTCGGTCACCACCTCGCGGGTCTTGGCAATTTCAAGGTTGAAGGCATAAAGGGCGAACAGCGATTCGCGGCGCTCCGCCGGAGCGAAGAGGCAGGTCAGGAAGCGGTCGTTGTCATATTTCCGCACCTCCCGTCCGCAATAGGACAGGTCGGGGGTCGCCTTCGCCATGTGATGCCTGTTCTGGAAAAATGGGGGTGGCACGGTTTGGAAGCGGGGCAAAGCCCGCAAGCGCCTTATATTAGGCAGACAGGCTCTCCACACCAGCCCCGACGCGCAGCAGGCGGAACAATGGCCGATTTCAACGTCGCCCCCACCAAGCCCCGCAAACCCAGCCCGGTCGCCCGCAAGGACGCGGACTCGGAGAATTTTCCGGTCGCCTCGCGCCTGCTCCCGAAGCATCTCAGGCCGCATGTCATGGCCTTCTACCGGTTCGTCCGATTGGGCGACGACATCGCCGACGACCCCGATCTCGAGCCGGAGACCAAGCTCGCCTATCTGGAGGCGCTGGAACGCTCGCTGACCACCGGGCAGGCCAAGCACGCCTATCTGAAGCCGGCGCTGGACCTGCGCGCCAGCCTGCAGGCGACCGGGGTCAGCGACCGCCACCCCCGGCAGGTGCTGCGCGCCTTCCGGCGTGACGCGGTGGGCGCGCGGTGCCACAGCTGGAGCGACCTGCTGCTCTACTGCCGCTTCTCCGCCAACCCGGTCGGGCGCTACCTGCTGGACCTGCACGGTGAGGGCGTGGCCGCCGGGCCGGCGTCGGACGCGCTGTGCACCGCCTTGCAGGTGCTGAACCACCTCCAGGATTGCCGGGAGGACTGGAGCCAGCTCGGTCGCTGCTACATTCCGCTCGTCTGGTTCGACGATTCGGCGATCAGCGTCGAGCGGCTGGTGGAAACGGAGAGCGACGCCAAGCTGCGCGCCATCTTCGACCGCACGCTGGAGCACACCGACCGGCTGCTGGAGCGTGCCGCCCCCCTGCCCGGCCTGATCCAGCACCGGGGGTTGCGGATGGAAGCGTCGGTGATCCTCAGCCTCGCCGAGTCGCTGGCGCAGCGGCTGCGCAGCCGCGACCCGCTGAAGAAGCGGGTGGTGCTCGGCACGCATCATAAGCTGTTCGCCACCGCACGCGGGCTGGCGCGCGCCATCGGGAGCAAATAGACTCCGCACCCTTCGACCGACACCACGCAGGACCGACGTATGCCGCAGCCATCGCTGGATTCGACGCAGAGCGACACCGCCGGCAGCCCGGCTGCCGCGGCGGCGGCGGTGACCGGGCGGTCGGGCAGCACCTTCTACTGGCCGATGCTGCTTCTCCCCCGCTCCAAACGGGCGGCGATGTTCGCCATTTACGCCTTCTGCCGGCGAATCGACGACATCGCGGACGAGCCCGGCGAGCCCGCGGAAAAGCGCGCGGCGCTCGATGCCTGGAGGACGGAGATCCGCGGCCTCTATGCCGGCGGCGCGCCCTCCAGCTCCCTGGGCGCCGCCCTGAAGGGAGCCATCGAACGCTACGGCCTGCCACGCGGCGAGTTGGAAGCGCTGATCGACGGCATGGCGATGGACATCCCCGCGGGTGACGGCAATGGGGCCGGCAACAGCGGGGGCATGACCGGCCCGGCATTGCCGACCCTGCGCCTCTATTGCCGCCGGGTGGCCGGCGCGGTGGGCATGCTGGCGATCCGCGTGTTCGACCGGGCCGATGCCTCCACCGAAGCCTTCGCCCTGGCGCTGGGCGAGGCGCTGCAGCTGACCAACATCCTGCGCGACCTGACGGAGGACGCCGACATCGGGCGACTCTATCTGCCGCGTGAACTGCTCGACGACGCCGGCATCGGCAGTTCCGACCCGGCCACGGTGCTCGCCCACCCCAACCTGCCCCAGACCTGCGAGGCGCTGGCCGTCCTGGCCGAGGAGCGCTTTGCCGAAGCGCGGCGGGCGCTGGCCGAAGGCCAGTCCGCCGGGCGTCGCGGTTCGCTGTGGGCGGCGGTCGCCATGATGGTGCTGTACCACCGGCTGCTGGTGCGCCTGCGCGCGCGGGGATGGCGCGACCTCGACCGGCGGGTGCGGGTCGGCAAGCGCGAATGCGCCCTGGTGGCCGTGCGCTGCGCGCTCGGCTATCCGCCCGCCGCCTGACGGGCCGGCTTGGGCACCGTCCACATCGTCGGCGCCGGCCTTGCCGGTCTGTCCGCCGCCGTCCGCCTGACCGAGGCCGGGCGCCAGGTCATCCTGCATGAGAGCGCGCCGCAGGCCGGGGGACGCTGCCGCTCCTTTTACGACGCCACGCTGGACCGTGTGGTGGACAATGGCAGCCATCTGGCGCTCAGCGGCAACCGCTCCCTGCTCGGCTATCTGGAGCGGGTCGGCGCGAGCGAGGCTCTGAGCGAGCTGCGCCCCGCCGCCTTTCCTTTCCTTGACCTCGGCAGCGGCGAGCGTTGGTGCCTGCGCCCCGGCGGGCTGTGGCTGTTCGACAAGGCCCGCCGCGTGCCGGGAAGCCGCCCTGCCGATTACCTCGCCGCCCTGCGGACCCTGACCGCCCGCCCCGAGGCGGCGGTGGCCGACGCCCTGCCCCCCGACGGAGCGCTCTACGAGCGGCTGTGGCGCCCTCTCGCAGTGTCGGTGATGAACGGGGCGCCGGAGCGGGTGTCCGCCCGGCTGTTCGGGGCCGTGCTGCGGGAAACGCTGCTGCGCGGCGAGGCCGCCTGCCGCCCCCTGTTCGCGGAGAAGGGCCTCTCGGCCGCCCTGGTCGATCCGGCGGTGGCGTGGCTGATGCGGCATGGTGCGGACCTCCGCACCGGGACGCGGGTGGACGGGCTGGAACGCGCGGGGGATCGTGTCGCCGCCCTGTCGGTGGATGGCGAGCGCATCCCGCTTGGCAGCGAGGACACGGTGGTTCTGGCGGTTCCCGCCTGGATCGCCGGGCGCCTGCTTCCGGATGTGTTGCCCGTTCCCCCCGCCGCCGGGCGGGCCATCGTCAACGCCCACTTCCGTCTGCCCGCCCCGATCGACCTGCCGGGGGGCCTGCCCTTCCTGGGGCTGGTGGGCGGAACGGCGGACTGGCTGTTCCGGCGCGGCGACGTTCTGTCGGTGACGGTCAGCGACGCAGACGCGCTGGCTGGTCAGCCCGCCGAAACGGTCGCCGCCACGCTGTGGCGCGATGTGGCGAAAGCGCTCGGCACGGCCGGCACGGCGCCGCCGCCCCACCGAATCGTCAAGGAACGCCGGGCGACTCCGGACCAGTCCCCTGTCCATGCGGCGAATCGCCCCGGTGCCCGGACGGAGCTGGAAAACCTCGTTCTGGCCGGCGATTGGACGAACATGGGGCTTCCGGCGACGCTCGAAGGTGCGGTCCGCTCGGGCGAGTTCGCCGCGCGGGCGGTCCTGACCGCTAGGATTACCACCTTTTCGCGTCTCGGCCTTTTTCCAGCCTTCACTTTGCCGCGCCGCGGGCCTATTTGAGCGGACGGAGGTGCCGTGCCGCAAGGCGCGGGCCGAGATGGGACAATCCAAGAAGAGAGGGTAACTCAATGGCGTTCGAACTGCCGCCGCTCCCGTATGGCTATGATGCTCTGCAGCCGTTCATGTCGTCGGAGACGCTGCACCTGCACCACGACAAGCACCACCAGACCTACGTCACCAACCTGAACAACCTGACGAAGGACAGCCCGCTGGCCGACGCCAGCCTGGAAGACGTCATCAAGCAGAGCTACGGCGACGCCTCCAAGCAGGGCCTCTTCAACAACGCCGGTCAGGTGTGGAACCACACCTTCTACTGGCAGAGCATGAAGAAGAACGGTGGCGGCGCCATCCCGGGCGAGCTTGAGAAGCGCCTGATCGCCGACTTCGGCAGCGTCGACAAGTTCAAGGAAGAGTTCTCGAACGCCGCCATCACCCAGTTCGGCTCGGGCTGGGCGTGGCTGTACCTTGACGGCGGCAAGCTGAAGGTCACCAAGACCTCCAACGCCGACACCCCGTTGGCCCAGGGCCACTTCCCGCTGCTGACCGCCGACGTGTGGGAGCATGCCTACTACGTCGACTACCAGAACCGCCGCGCGGACTTCGTGAAGGCGTTCCTGGAGAGCCTGGTGAACTGGGAATTCGTGGCCGAGCGCCTGTCGAAGGCCCCGGCCTGATCCTTCACCGGATCGCCAGAACGGAAAAGGCCCCCGATCGGGGGCCTTTTTCGTTTGAACGGTCGTAGCAAAGCACAAGAACCGGATCACACCGGCAGCAGCGCCGCCCCAACCCGCCGGCCTTCGGCCAGCAGGACGTTGTAGGTGCGGCAGGCCGCCCCGGTGTCCATCACCTCGACGACTAGCCCGGCGTCGCGCAGGCTCTGGCGCAGGGCCTTGGGCAGAAGCTGCATCCGGATGCCGGAGCCGAGCAGAAGGAACTCCACCCGCGGCTCCGCCTGGATGACGGGGGCGAAGTCCTCCGCCGTCAGGGCGGCGAAGTCCTGGGGACGCCAGGGCTGCGTACGGTCGGGAAGGACCACCACCGCCCCGGTGCGCCATTGCCCGGACACGCAGAACTGCCCTTCCCCGTACCCGTCGATGACCTGCCGGTCCGACGGGATGATCGGCGTGATGTCCGCCATCTCTTGTCCGTTTCCTGTTCTTTCCGGTCAGGGCGTCGGATTGGCGGCCGGGGCCGCATTGTCCACCGGCGCGTTGCGGCGCAGCCGGTTCTCGCCCAGGAACAGCAAGATGGGGGCGGCGATGAAGATGGACGAGGAGGTCGCCAGGAAAATGCCGAAGATCAGCACGATGCCGAAATCCTGCAACGCCTCGCCGCCGAAGAAGGCCAGCGGCAGAATCGACAGCAGCGTCGACATCGAGGTGCCCAGCGTTCGGTTCAGCGTCTCGTTGATCGAGCGGTCGATCAGCTCGCGCAGCGGCATCTTCTTGTAGATGCGCAGGTTCTCGCGCATGCGGTCATAGACCACGACCTTGTCGTTGGTCGAATAGCCCATGATCGTGAGGATCGCCGCGATGGCCGTCAGGTTGAACTGCATCCCGGTGATCGCGTAGAAGCCGACCACCTTCGTCACGTCCAACAGCAGCGTCACGATGGCGCCGAAGCCGAACTGCCATTCGAAGCGGAACCAGATGTAGACCAGCATAGCCAGCAGCGCGAGGCCCAGCGCCAGCATGCCGTTGAAGAACAGCTCTCCGCTGACCGACGCGCCGACCGCCTCGACGCGGCGCACGGTGGTGCCGGGAATCTCCTGGGCGAGCGTGGCCCTCACCTTGTCGGCGGCCACCTGCTGCGCCGCGTCGTCGCCCGGCTGGCGTTCCAGCCGGATCAGCACGTCCTGGGGCGAGCCGAACTCCTGCAACGCCACCTGCCCCATGTTGAGCTGGGTCAGGGTGTGGCGCAGCGAGGCGAAGTCGGCAGCCTGCGGCGTGCGCGCCTCGATGACGATGCCGCCGCGGAAGTCGATGCCGTAGTTCAGGCCGGGATAGAAGAACAGCACCACCGACGCGATCGACAGGAACGCCGACACGATCAGGCCGGCGTGTCGCCCGCGCATGAACTGGATGTTGGTGTTGTCAGGGACCAGACGAAGCCGGAACATGGGAATGACCTCTTACACCGGCAGGGCGGCCGGCCGCGTCTTGCGCAGCCAACTGACCATCATGAGACGCACGAGCACGGTGGCCGTGAACAGCGAAATCAGGATGCCGAAGGTGATGGTGACGGCGAAGCCCTTGATCGCGCCGGTGCCCAGCACGAACAGGATGGCCATCTTGATGGCGGTGGTCAGGTTGGCGTCCACGATGGTGGAATAGGCGCGGCTGAAGCCGGCCTCGACCGAGCCGAAGACGCCGCGGCCCTTCTTCGTTTCCTCGCGGATGCGCTCGTTGATCAGGATGTTGGCGTCGACCGCCAGACCGAGCGACAGCAGGACGCCGGCGATGCCCGGCAGCGTCAGCGTGGCCTGGAGCAGGGACAGCGCGGCCAGCGTCAGGACGGTGTTGACCAGCAGGGCGAAGCAGGCGAAGGCACCGAACAGGCCGTAGGCGGCGATCATGTAAACGCAGACCAGCACGAAGCCGATGCCCACCGCCATCAGGCCGGCGCGGATCGAATCGGCGCCGAGGTCGGGGCCGACCGTGCGCTCCTCGATCACCTTCAGCGGGGCCGGCAGCGCACCGGCGCGCAGCAGGACGGCGAGGTCGTTGGCGTCGGCGGCGGTGAAGTTGCCGCTGATCTGGCCGCGTCCGCCGGTGATCGGCTCGCGGATCACCGGAGCGCTGATGACCTTGTTGTCGAGCACGATGGCGAAGGGTCGGCCGACGTTGGCGCGGGTCACGTCGGCGAAACGGCGGGCGCCGATGCTGTCGAATTCGAAATTGACCACCCATTCGCCGGTCTGCGGATTGCTGCCCGCGGTGGCGTTGGTCAGGTTCGCGCCGTCCACCTCGACCTTCTTGCGGATGACGTAGGCGGTCTGCGCCCGCCCGCTTTCCGACGAGGGCAGGATGTCGGTGCCCGGAGGGGCGCGGCCCGCGCTCGGGTCGGCGTTCATGTCGACCAGGCGGAAGGTCATCTTCGCGGTGGTGCCGAGAAGGCGCTTCACACGGTCGGGGTCCTCGACGCCGGGAAGCTGGACCAGGATGCGGTCGCTGCCCTGGCGGGCGATGGTCGGCTCGTTGACGCCGGTCTCGTCGATGCGGCGCCGCACGATCTCGATGGACTGCTCGATGGCCTGGGTGGCGCGCTCGCGCAGGGCGATCTCGCTGAGCCGGGCGGTGACGACGCCGCCGCCGGAGGTGACCTCCAGGTCGGGCTGCCCGCCGCCGAGCGGACCGCCGCCGATGGTGTTGGCGAGTTGGCGAAGCGCCCGCACCGCCGTTTCGGCCTGCGCCGGATCGCGGAGCTGCACGGTGATGCCGCGGTCGCCCGCGTTGATCGCCGTGTAGCCGACATTGTCGTTGCGGAGCTGGGTGCGCGCCGAATCGACCAGACCTTCGACGCGGTCACGGATGACCGCGCCCATGTCCACCTCGAGCAGCAGGTGCGACCCGCCGCGCAAGTCGAGGCCGAGGTTGACCCGGTTGTGCGCGTACCAGTTCGGCAGGGCCGCCAACGTCTCACGGCTGAGAAAATTCGGCAGCGTGAGGATGGTCCCGAGCACGCAGATCGCGACGATCAGAAAAATCTTCCAGCGCGGAAAATACAGCATTCGTAAACCAGTCCCGTTCGCTACCGGAGAACCGCGTTACTTGCGGTCCACAACCTTTTCTTCAGCCTTCTCGTCGGCGCTCTTGGCCGGCTCGGACTTCGACAGCACGAGATTCACGGTGGAGCGCATGACGCGGACGCGGACGTTCTCGGCGATCTCGACCTGAAGCTCGTCTTCCGGGCCGACCTTGGTGATCGTGCCGATGATGCCGCCGCCCGTCACCACGCGGTCACCGCGACGGATGGACTCCAGCATGCCCTTGTGTTCCTTCATCTTCTTCTGCTGCGGACGGATCAGCAGGAAATAGAAGACGACGAAAATCAGAATCAGCGGCAGGAACTGCACGATCATGTCGGCCCCACCGGCGGCGGGCGCGGCGGTCTGTGCATAGGCCGTCGAAACGAACATCTGGAGGCTCCCTGTGGTTTGGTTCCGAAGGCGCAGCGGGCGCTCGCGGACGCGGGGACTATAACGGTCCGGGCCGTCGATGCAATGGAATAGGGGTACGCCCGCCGGGCTTCAAGGGCCGCGGTTGTCCATCACGGCAAAGAGAAGCAGGAAGCGGCGCACGCAGGGCGCCTCCACCGGCTCCACCCCATGGAAGGAACGGCCGGACGGCGCGTAGGCCAGCAGATGGTTCGGCAGGAAGGGTGCGGTGCCGGCCAACTCGAAATCCCCGCGCGGGAACCGCTCCGTCGACCGCCCGGCGTTGGCGCTGAAGGACGGGTCGCGGGGCCGGTACAACGCTGTTCCGAGATCGGGGCGGCTGCCGTCCGCCGGCATGTAGAGCAGCATGGACAGGAAGGTGCCGAACACGTCGGTGTGGGGCAGCATGGCGTGGCCCGCATGGTCCTCGACCAGCCGCGCGTAGACCATGGCTGGCCGGCTTCCGACCGGCGTCTCCAGCTTGGCGGCCAGCGAAGGGAAGCGCGGCGCCAGCCGGGCGAGCGTGTCCGGCCCGAACAGGCAATCGCGGACCTCCCGCCAGACCGCCCCAGCCTCCGGCTCCAAGTCCCTCAGATTGCGGTCGGTCAGCACCATCTGATAGCGCTGGGGAAGGCTGTCCATCTGCAGGAGCGCCAGCGCCTCGAACCTCGGCCAGTGGGCGATGGCGCGGGCGTAAAGGTCTGTCGGCAGGGCGTCCGGCACCACCAGATGCGGGAAAGGGTCCTCCCGCAGGGGCGTTTCCTCCAGCCGCCGCAGGACATGTTCGGCGCTCCCGGCCGGCGTCGGGAGATCGGTGGAGCGTTCTGCGTGCATGGCTGGCCCTCGGTTCGCGTTTGAGGAACCATAGCGGCGCGCACGCCTCCCCCGCAAGCGCGCCTCCTTGGCGCGCGTCCTTGTCCGGTGCCGGGCCGGCGGGTTAGGGTCGGCGCAACGAAACCGGAAGAAACGCCTGCAAAGGAACACGATGTCGGACGCCCACCTGATGCCCTTGCTCACCCGCATCGCCGAGGCCCTGGAACGGCTCGCCCCGCCGCCGCCGGGCCGGCTGGACCTCGGCGCCGCCGACGCCTTCGTCTGGCACGCCGATCCCGACCGGCTGGAGCCGGTGCCCACCGTCAACCGGGTTGAAATCGGCCTGCTGCGCGGCGTCGAGCGGCAGCGCGACATCCTGCTGGACAACACCACCCGCTTCGCCACCGGCCTGCCCGCCAACAACGCCCTGCTCTGGGGCTCCCGCGGCATGGGCAAAAGCTCGCTGGTCAAATCGGTGCACGCCGCGGTGGCCCAGGACCATCCCGGCACGCTGGCCCTGGTGGAGATCCACCGCGAGGACATCCCAACCCTGCCCCGCCTGCTTGCCCGGCTGAAGGACGAGCCGCGCCGCTTCATCCTGTTCTGCGACGACCTGTCCTTCGACCACGACGACGCGCACTACAAGTCGCTGAAGGCCGTTCTGGAGGGCGGAATCGAGGGCCGTCCGGAGAATGTGGTGTTTTACGCCACCTCCAACCGCCGCCACCTGATGCCGCGCGACATGATCGAGAACGAGCGTTCCACCGCCATCAACCCGGCGGAGGCGGTCGAGGAGAAGGTGTCGCTGTCCGACCGCTTCGGCCTGTGGCTGGGCTTCCACAACTGCGACCAGCCGACCTACTTCGCGATGATCGAGGGCTACGCCGCCCGCTTCGGGCTGGACATCCCGGCCGAGCAGCTGCGGGCCGAGGCCGTGGAATGGTCGATGACCCGCGGCAGCCGCTCCGGCCGGGTGGCCTGGCAGTTCATCCAGGACCTGGCTGGCCGTCTGGAGAAGCCCCTTCGCTGACCCGCGGCTCCATGCGGTCGCGCGGATCGACCGCCTGGCTGCCCTTGCGCAGCTCGAAATGAAGCTGCGGGCTCGTCACCGATCCGGTCTGGCCGACCGTGCCGACGGCCTGCCCGCGCTTCACCGCCGTCCCACGCTCCACGTCGATGCGGTCGAGATGGGCGTAGGCGGTGATGAAGCCGTCCGAATGCTTCACCAGCAGCAGATTGCCGAAGCCGCGCAGCTCATTGCCGGCGTAGGCGACGACGCCGTTGTCAGCGGCGACCACCGTGGCGCCCTTGGCGGCGGCGATGTTCAGACCGTCGTTGTGCAGACCGTCCGGCTTCGGCCCGAAGGTCGAGATCACCTTTCCCTTCACCGGCCAGAGCAGACGGCCGGTGGCGCGCTGCGGCGGCGCCTCCACCGCCTTGGGCGGCGGGGGCGGAGCGGCGGCGACCTCCTGGGCCGGTGCCGGCGGCGGAGCCGGGACCGGAGCGGCCTCGACAGGGCGCGGCGCGGGCGCCGGTTCCGGGACGGCGGGTTTCTGGCCGGGCGGGCGCAGCGAGGTCGGGGCCTGCCCCGGCTGGTAGAGGGGCGCTCCAGTCGCCACCTCCGGCGCGGCGGCCGGCTTGGCGCCGGGCACCGGGGCGAGGACGGTCGCGGTTGATGACGGGCTGTCCACCGGAGCCCTTTCGACCGGGGCCGGAATCGAGGCGCCCGGAGGCGGCAGTTCCGCCGCCTGGATGGACCCGCGCGACACCTGCTTGACCGGCGCCGAGGCCACCACGCCGCCGACCGCGGCCCCCGCGCTGGAGGACGGCGCCTGGGCCACCGCGGTGCCGCCCGGCGCGTCACCGCCCGGCAGGCGCAGCGGCTGCCCGGCCTGCACGGCGTAGGGGGCGGTCAGGCCGTTGAGTCGCGTCAGCTCGCTCATGTCCGCGCTGAACATGCGGGAGATGCCGTAGAGCGTGTCGCCGCGCTGGACGATGTACTGGCGCGACACCGGCAGGACGAGACGCTGTCCCACCTGCAGCTGGTAGGGCGGCGACAGGTGATTGACCTCCAGCAGGTCGCGCAGCGGCACGTTGTAACGCCGCGACAGCGAATAGGCGGAGTCCCCCCGCTGCACGATGACGGCGCCGCCGATGGAATCCGGAGTGTTGGACACCGAGGTGACCGGCGCCAGATCGCCGGTGCGCTGCTGGCAGGCGGCGAGCAGCGGCAGCACCGCCAGCGCCGCGAGGAGGGCGCGCCCAATTACGCTGGATGTCACGCCGAACGGGTCGGCTACTCCGTCCCTGGAGGAGATGGAGGGTCGGACAGCAACGGTACGAAGCGGACGGGCCACAAGTCCTCCCGTGTAAGACCGGTTTCGGTCCGCCGGATGCGGACGACCCGCTGGCCGCGGTAGTCGCCCCCCAGCGGGATGACCATGACACCACCAACGGCGAGCTGATCCGTCAAGTCCTTTGGCGCATCGGGGCCTCCGGCGGCCGTGACCAGTATGCGCTCGAACGGTGCCTGCTCGGGCCAACCCTTCGTCCCATCGCCATGGCGGGTCGTGATGTTGTTCAGGCGCAGCGCCTGGAATCTCTGTTCCGCCTCGGCCAGCAGCGGACTCAGCCGTTCGACGGTGTAGACCCGCCGGCACAGCCGCGACAAAATCGCCGCCTGATAGCCGGAGCCGGTGCCGATCTCCAGCACCGTCTGCCGTTCCTCCAGTTCCAGCGCCTGAGTCATCAGCGCAACGATCAGCGGCTGGCTGATGGTCTGGCCGAGGTCGATGGGAAGCGCCGTGTCCTCCCACGCCTGATCCTGGAAGGGCTCCGGGACGAAGCGTTCGCGCGGAATGCGCTCGATCGCGGCCAGAACCCGGGTGTCGGTCACGCCGTTGCGGCGCAACGCCATCAGAAGCCGGATCTTGCGTGCCTCGACCGTCACACCCTACCCATTCATATTGGAAACGATCTCATTCGAACGCGTGCCGCAAGGTCTGGAGCGTCGGCGTGTGCGTCAGATCCAGATAGATCGGAGTTACCGAGATGCCGCCATGGAAGACCACGTGGATGTCGGTGTCGGACGCCACGTCGGCCTCCCCGCGGAGCGTCCCGATCCAGATATAGGGCTTCCCGCGCGGATCGACACGCTCAACCAGCTCGTCGCCGATCTTCCGCTTGCCATGGCGGACGACCTGGATGCCGGTCACCTGATCCGCCGGACGGGCCGGGAAGTTGACGTTGAGCAGGACGTATTTCGGCCAGGGCGTGGAGACGGCCTTGCGGATCACCTCCGCCCCCCAGCGCTCCGCCGTCGACCAGTCGATCTGGGCGCGGTTCTCGTAGTGCTGGCTGAGCGCGATGGCCGGAACGCCCAGCAGGGTCGCCTCCATGGCCGCCGCGATGGTGCCCGAATAGGTCACGTCCTCGCCGATGTTGGAGCCTTGGTTGACGCCGGACAGGACCAGCGTCGGGCGGGCGTCTTTCATGATGTGGTTGACGGCCAGCAGCACGCAGTCGGTCGGCGTGCCGTCCACCGTGTAGCGCCGCTCGTCCAGTTGCCGCAGCCGCAGCGGCCGGTTGATGGTCAGAGAGTGGCTGGCCGCCGACTGCTCCATCTCCGGCGCCACCACCCACACGTCGTCGGTGAGGGAGCGCGCGATGGCCTCCAGCACCTTCAGGCCCGGCGCGTGGATGCCGTCGTCGTTGGTGACGAGGATGCGCGCGTTCGACAGGTCGAGCGGGAGATCGAACATCAGGCGGTGATCCTTTCCAGCCCGCGCATGTAGGGCCGGAGCGCTTCGGGAACCAGGATGGAGCCGTCGGGCTGCTGGTAGTTCTCCAGCACCGCGATCAGGCAGCGCCCGACCGCCACGCCCGAGCCGTTCAGCGTGTGGACGAACTGCGTCTGCTTCTCGGCCTTCGGACGGCAACGGGCCTTCATGCGGCGCGCCTGGAAGTCGCCGCAGTTCGAGCAGCTCGAAATCTCGCGGTACATGTTCTGGCCGGGCAGCCAGACCTCGATGTCGTAGGTCTTGCGCGCGGAGAAGCCCATGTCGCCGGTGCACAGCGTCACCACGCGGTAGGGCAGCCCCAGCCGCTGCAGGATGGTTTCGGCGCACTGGGTCATGCGCTGGTGCTCCGCCTCCGACTGGTCCGGCGCGGTGACGCTGACCATCTCGACCTTCCAGAACTGGTGCTGGCGGATCATGCCGCGGGTGTCGCGCCCCGCCGAACCGGCCTCGGCGCGGAAGCAGGGGGTCAGCGCGGTGTAGCGATGGGGCAGTTCCTCCGTCGCCACGATCTGGTCGTTGACGAGGTTGGTCAGCGGCACTTCCGAGGTCGGGATCAGGTAGTGATCGCCCGCGCGGAACAGGTCCTCCTCGAACTTCGGAAGCTGGCCGGTGCCGAACAGGGCGTTGTCGCGCACCATCAGCGGCGGCGCGATCTCGGTGTAGCCGTGTTCGCCGGTGTGGATGTCCAGCATGAAGTCGGCAAGAGCGCGCTCCAACCGGGCCAGCCCGCCCTTCAGGACGGTGAAGCGGGCGCCGGACATGCGCGACGCCGCCTCGAAATCCATCAGGCCCAGCGCTTCGCCCAGCTCGAAATGCTGCTTGGCGTCGGCGATGGCCTTCGGCTCGCCCCAACGGCGGATTTCGACGTTGGCGGTCTCGTCCGGGCCTTCCGGCACGTCGTCGGCGGGCAGGTTCGGGATGGAGGCGAGCAGGCTGTCCAGCTCGGCGCCCAGCGCCTTCTCCTCCTCCTCGACCTGGGGCAGCCGTTCCTTGAGCTGCGCCATCTCGTCCATCAGCGGCTGGGCATCGCGGCCCTCCCGCTTGGCGAGGCCGATCTCCTTCGCCGCCTCGTTGCGGCGCGCCTGCATCTCCTGCAACTGGGTCTGCGCGGCGCGGCGGCGCGAATCGAGATCCAGCACCGTCGGCGACATTGCCTCAAGGCCCCGGCGGGCAAGGCCGCGGTCGAAGGATTCGGGGTTCTCACGGATGGCGCGAAGGTCGTGCATGGCTCACGGCGATACGGAATGGGTGGGAGGCTGGTTATAGTCCGCCGCTGGGTGAAGGTCCAGTGGTGGCGCCGCGCCAATGGGAGAGACCCTGAAATGATTGGCGTCCTACACTTATCGGTGGCGCCGCCGATGGGATAGCGTGCAGAACCCCGAAATCGATCGCTGCACTCCCCACTCCGGACATGATCCTCGACACCCGCACCCTCGTCATCGTCCTGGTGGGCATCGGCGTTCTGCTGTCCATCGCCGCTTTTCTCGCCTGGAAAGCGCATCGCCACATCACCGCGCTGGCATACTGGGCGGGGGGAGCCCTGGCCGGAGCCGCCGGGATGGCGCTGGTCATGCTCTACGGGGTCTGGCCGCCCGCTCTCGTCATCCCTCTCAGCAACGCTCTGGTGGCCGCCACCTACCTGCTGAACTGGTTCGGCGTGCGCAGCTTCGCCGGGCGGCCCATCCCCTGGCGGAGCGGGCTGGCGCTGCTCGCCGCACTGACCGCCGGCAACGCGTGGTTCGTGGTGATGAGCAACGACGTGACAGCGCGCATCCTCGTCGGGTCCGCCGGGATCACCGGGCTGTCGCTGCTGGCGGCGCTGGAGTTGTGGCGCATGGGGCCGGCGGACCAACCGCGGCGGGCGCAGCGCGTCACCGCCCTGGTGTTCCTGATCCACGCCCTGTTCGTTGCCGGGCGCGCCGTGCTGACCGCCTGGGGCGGACCGGTGGACAGCGTTCTGATGCCCAATCTGGTGCAGAGCGCCGGGTTCCTGGAAGCCATTCTGGCGGTCACAGGCTGGGGCTTCGGCTTCCTCGCCATGACCAGCGAACGGCTTCAAGCCGATCTGGACCGCATCGGCACCATCGACCCGCTGACCGGCGCCTACAACCGTCGGGCTTTCATGAAACACGCCGAGCGGGAGTTGGCGCGGTCGCAGCGCAGCGGAGCGCCTCTGACCTTGCTTCTGCTCGACCTCGACCGCTTCAAGCGGGTCAACGACACCTTCGGCCATCTGGCCGGCGACGCGCTTCTCCGCCTTTTCTCCGAGACTGTCACGGCACGGCTGCGCCGCACCGACCTGTTCGGGCGCTATGGCGGGGAGGAGTTCTGCGTGCTGCTTCCCGACACCGACCGCACGGGGGCGGCGGCCCTGGCGGAGGCGCTGCGGCGCGACGTGTCCGCGCGCCCGCTGGCCTTCCAGGGTCAGGAGATTGCCGCCAGCGTCAGCATCGGCATCGCCGCCTGTCGCAGCGGCGAGGATCTCGACACGGCGCTGGCGGCCGCCGATCTGGCCCTGTACCGGGCCAAGCGGAACGGCCGCAATCAGGTTGTGATCGCCGAGGCGGCGGGATGAGAGCGGAACGGCTTACGCCTGCTCCGCTTCCGTCTCGTCCACGCCGCGCGTCTTCTCGATGCGGCGGCCGATCAGGATCGACACCTCGTAGAGTGCCAGCAACGGAATGGCGAGACCGACCTGGCTGATGACGTCCGGCGGTGTCAGGATCGCCGCTACGACGAAGACGAACACGATGGCGTAGCGCCGCTTGGCGGCCAGGGTCTCCGTCGTCAGCAGGCCGGCACGGATCAGCAGGGTCAGAAGGACCGGAAGCTGGAAGGCCAGACCGAAGGCGAAGATCAGGTGCATGACGAGGCCGAGATACTCGCTGACGCGAGCCTCGAACTCGATCGGCAGGGCGCTGGTGTCCATCCCCGGGTGGAATTCAAACCCCAGGAAGAAGCGCCAAGCCAGCGGGAAGATGAAGTAATAGACCATCGCCCCGCCCAGGAAGAACAGGATCGGGGTAGCCGCCAGGAAGGGCAGGAAGGCCTTGCGCTCGTGCTTGTAGAGGCCGGGTGCGACGAACATCCAGATCTGGCTGGCGACGATGGGGAAGGACAGGAAGCAGCCGGCCCAGAAGGCCACCTTCACATAGGTGAAGAAGGCTTCGGTCAGGCCGGTGTAGATCATCCGCCGCCCCTGCCCGGCCAGGATGTCGGCCAGGGGCTGGACCAGGAAGTTGTAGATGCGGTCCGAGAAAGCGTAGCACACGAAGAAGGCGATGATGATCGCCAGCGTCGCGTACATCAGACGGTTGCGCAGCTCGACCAGATGGTCGATCAGCGGCATCTTGCTTTCTTCGAGCTCGTCGTCAGACTCGCCGGTCATGCGCGTTTCGCCGGACACTTAGGTCACGCCTGCTTGTTCGTGGTTGCCGCCGCAGCGGAATCGGCGGAGGCCGGAACCGGCGGCTGGGCCGGGGCCGGGACGAATTCCGCGGGCGGAGCCGGAGGAAGCGCGGCCGTGACCGGCGGTTCGGTCGCCGGCTGCGGCTGGGCCGCCGTCACCTGCGGCGATCCGACGGGAGGCACGGGGGAAGCGACCGTCGGGGTCTGGCCATCCTCCGGCGGGCTGCCGTGATAGCCGTCGGCCCCGAGGTTGGCCCCCACGTCGAAGGCGCCCTTCAGTTCCCCCTTTGGATCGATCGTGTTCTCGACCATCTTCTGGAGGTTCGTGTCGCGGACCTTCAGGGCCTCCTTGCGAAGCTCGTCAAGCTCCGCCTCGCGCATCATGTCGTCGATGTGGCCCTGAAAATCGCGCGCGACGACGCGCGCCTTCTTCACCCATTTTCCCAGGGTGTAGATGGCCTTGGGCAGGTCCTTCGGGCCGATCACCACGAGGGCGATGACCGCGATGACCATCAGTTCCGACCATGCGATGTCGAACATGGCTCCTCAGCCTTTCGAAGCGGCGCGGGGATGACGGGCGCCGGACGGTCAGGTGCGGGCCGTCTCGTCCTTCTTCACGCCGGGGTCGGCAGCGGGCGGAACCGGGGCGGGCGGAACCGGATGGACCGAGGACACCGGCTGGGCCGGCGGAACCGGCTGGTTCGGCAGGACCTTGGAGTCGGCACCGGGAGCAGCACCCTCTTCCTCGTCCTTCAGGCCGGCCTTGAAGTTCTTGATGCCCTTGGCGAGGTCGCCCATGACCTTCGGCAGCTTGCCGGCGCCGAACAGGAGCAGGACGATCAGAAGGACGATGACCCAATGCCAGACGCTGGAGAATCCCATGACACACGTTTCCTGAACAGGCAGCCCAATGGCGGGGCGGCACTATGGCAGAAAGGTTCCCCTCCCGCAACGATCGGTCGGGTGAAACCGCTCAAACGACTAAGTGGGTGCACCGGCTGGAAAAACGAAGGCCTGACACAGGTCCATGCACGCCGAGACATGACTTTGTTCGGGGGGCAGGAACTGGCCGGGCATGCGGGAGTGCAGATGCACCGACCCGCCCTTCCCGTCCGGCACGTCGAGATGCACCAGGCTGGTGCGACCCAGCAGGCGCGCCGCCATCACCCGCGCCAGAACCGGCAGGTCCCCGGCGGGGACCGTGGCGGCGGGCTGGGCGGACAGCTTCAGCGCTTCCGGGCGGATCAGCACCTCCACGGCGGTGCCTTCCGCGATCTCCGTGGGGATCGGGCCGACCGGCGTGTCCACCGCACCGCCCTGCACGACGCCGGACAGCCGGTTGACCTCGCCGAAGAATTCCGCTGCGAAGGCGTTGACCGGGCGGGTGTAGAGGTCCACCGGGTTGCCGACCTGCACGACCTTGCCGGCGCGCATCAGCGCGATGCGGTCGGCCAGGAACATGGCCTCTTCCGGGTCGTGGGTGACCAGCATGGTGGCGGCGCCGTTCTGCTTCAGCACGTGCAGCGTCTCGTCGCGCACCTGCTCGCGCAGCCGGGCGTCCAGACCCGAGAAGGGTTCGTCGAGGAGCAGAACCGCCGGGTTCGGGGCGAGCGCGCGGGCCAGCGCCACGCGCTGCTGCTGCCCGCCGGACAGATGGTGCGGGAAGGAATCGGCGTAGCCGGCCATGCCGACCTGCCCCAGCGTTTCCAGCGCGCGCTTGCGCTGCGCCTCGCCGGACAGGGCGGTCAGGCCGAACCGCACGTTGTCGAGCACCGACAGGTGCGGAAACAGCGCGTAATCCTGGAAGACGAGGCCGACGCCGCGGCGTTCCGGCGGCACCGCGCCGCGTTCGTCCGCCACCACGGTTCCCCCGATCCGGACGGAGCCGGTCTGTACCGCCTCCAGCCCCGCGGCGATGCGCAGCAGCGAGGACTTGCCGCAGCCGGACGGGCCGCACAGGCAGACGATCTCCCCCGCCCCGATGGTCACGCTGACGTCGTCGACGGCGACGACGCGCCCGTAGCGGTGGGTGACGCCGTTCAGCGCCAGGGCCTCCACCGCGATGGCGGCACCACTGCCCTGCGGGCCGAAGGCGTCGAGATGCCGCCCGTTGCTCGGGAGCGTGACCGGCGCGGCTTCACAGGGCGCGCCCTGCCGCGGATCGGTCCCGCGGCTGAACAGGGCCGACGCCTTGTCGCGCAGCGCATTGCGCAGGCTGGCGGGCCGGGGTTCGGAAACGGCGTCTCCGGTCGCGGAGAAAGAACGGGCGTCGGTGACGGACGGACGATCCATGGCAGTCCCAGTCTATGGCGGTCCCAGTCTGAAGCGGCCCGGGGGTCGTTTGATGGCGGTCGATTGACCTTACTACCGGTGCGCCGACCCCGATGCAAATGGTTCTTATTTTCGAGCATTCCGCTCAGGTATCGGAATCGTCAGCGTTTTCCGATGGTTCCGCATCCTCCAGGCCGGCTCCGCCGATGCCCAGCAGCACCGGCCGCGAATCGAGCAGGCCGGCGGCGCGCAGATCCTCCACCCCCGGCAGGTCGCGCAACGTCTCCAGGCCGAAATGGTCGAGGAAATGGTCGGTGGTGATCCAGGTCAGCGGACGCCCCGGCGTCTCGCGGCGGCGGCCCGGCCTGATCCAGCCATTTTCCATCAGGATGTCCAGCGTGCCCTTGCTGGTCGCCACACCGCGGATCGCTTCGATCTCGGCGCGGGTCACCGGTTGGTGGTAGGCGATGATCGCCAGCGTCTCGATGGCGGCGCGGGACAGCTTCTTGGAGACCTCCTCCTCCTGCCGCAGCAGCGGGGCGAGGTCCACCGCCGTACGGAAGGACCAGCCGGCGCCGGTGCGGATCAGGTTCACGCCGCGCGCCGCGTAATGGACGCGCAATTCCTCCAACAGCGCCCGGACGTCGGCGTCGCGGGTCAACCGCCTGCCCAGGGTCTCCTCGTCCAGTGGGTCGGCGGAGGCGAACAGCAGAGCTTCCAGCAGTCGCAGATCGCGCAATCGCTGCTCGACCTCCTCCGGGTTGTCGATCTCCTGGATCATGCCGTCGGGTCCGCTCATTCCTCGTCGCCTTGCTCGTGCCGGCGCGATGCCCGGCGGACGTAGATGGGGGAAAAGGCGCCGTCCTGGCGAAGCTCCACCTGCCCCGCCTTGGCCAGTTCCAGCGTCGCCGCGAAATGGGCGGCCAGCGCCGAGCGGGTCAGCAGGCCGCCGCGCACGCCGTCCGGCAGGAAGCTCGACAGGGTGGCCCAGTCCGGCATCCGGCCCAGCAGCTCGGACAGGCGGCGCACCGCGTCCTCCAGCGAATAGAGGCGCACCGGTTCGATGTGCAGGACGCCGCCCTCCTGCCGCTTCCTGTGCTCGCCGTAGGCTTTCAGCAGGTCGTAGAGCGTGACCTGGAAGACCGACTTGCGCAGGATGTCGAGATCCTCCGGAGCGCCGCGGGCGAAGCGGTCCACCCCGAGCTGCGGCCGGGCGAACAGCTTGGCGGCCGCCCCCTTCATCGCCTCCAGCCGCTGGAGCTGGAAGGCCAGCGCCGCCGCCATGTCCTCGCCCGAGGGCTCCTCGTCCTCGACCTCCGGGATCAGCAGGCGGGACTTGAGGTAGGCCAGCCACGCCGCCATGACGAGATAGTCCGCCGCCAGCTCCAGACGCACCTTCCGCGCCTCGGCGATGAAGGCGAGAAACTGGTCGGCGAGCTGGAGGATGGAGATCTTCGTCAGGTCAACCTTCTGCTCGCGTCCCAGCGCCAGCAGCATGTCGAGCGGCCCTTCGAACCCGTCCAGAACGAGGACGAGCTGTTCCGCCGGGCTGACCGCCGCGGCCTCGTCCTCGCGATCCGGGGGTTTCCTGCCGACCATGCCGTCAGTTGCCGCTGAGGATGCGGATCAGCTCGATCATGTAATCCACCGGCGGGCCGAGCACCCAGGAGAAGACGCTGAGGTCCATGCCGAGCTCCCGCCCGATGAAGGGCAGCAGGAAGAAGGCGCCGATCAGGATCAGCATGCCGTACTTCTCCAGCCGGGCCAGCGGGAAGGCCAGCGCGTCGGGCAGGATGCCGACCGCCACGCGCCCGCCGTCGAGCGGCGGCAGCGGGATCATGTTGAAGACCATCAGCACGACGTTGACCAGAACCGACACCTCCAGCGCGGCGCGGAACCACATCTCCATCGCCCCGCCCTGCGGGCTGGTGAAGCCCCAGATGATGGCGGAAACCAGCGCCAGCACGAAATTTACCCCCGGGCCGGCCAGCGCCACCCACACCATGTCGCGGCGGGGGTGGTGCAGGCGCCCGAAATTCACCGGCACCGGCTTGGCCCAGCCGAAGACGAAGCCGGTGGTGAAATACATCACCGCCGGCAGCACCACCGTGCCCAAGGGGTCGATGTGGCGGAGCGGGTTCAGCGTCACCCGGCCCAGCCGCCACGCCGTGTCGTCGCCGCGCCACATCGCCACGAATCCGTGCGCCGCCTCGTGCATCGTGATGGCGAGGATCGCGGGGATGGCGACCGCGAAGATCATCGGTATGCGGTCGATCAGACCTTCCAGCACGCCCGTCTCTCCCGTTGCGCTCCCCGGACCCGTCCGGGAAGCCTGAGCATGGCCTTGAACCTGGCCCTAAACCTGGGGAGTTCCCAGCAATTCCGCCAGACGCGCCCGCAAGGCATCGGCGTCCACGGGCTGCACCGGGCCTAGCATCGCCTCGGCCCTCGCCCAGCGGCGGACGGCCGCGCCGCTCATCGCCGGAACGCCCTCGGCCACCGCCACCATCTCCTCCATCACGCCGTTGCAATGGAGCACGACGTCCAGCCCGGCGGCCAGGACCGCCTCGGCCCGACCGCGCATGCCGCCGGCCAGCGCGCCCATCGACAGGTCGTCGCTGAACAGCAGCCCGTCGAAGCCGATGGGGGCGCCGCGCACCACGTCGCGCACCACGATCGCCGAAGTGCTGGCGGGCGCGTCCGGGTCGATGGCCTTCATCACCACATGGGCGACCATGCCGAGCGGCATGTCGGCCAAAGCGCGGAAGGGCGCGAAGTCGGTGGCCTCCAGCGCCTCGCGCGGGGCGTCGACCACCGGCAGCTCGGCGTGGCTGTCGGTGAAGGCCCGGCCATGGCCGGGCAGATGCTTGACGACCGGCAGCACGCCGCCGGCCATCAGCCCCTCGCAGGTCGCCCGCGCCAGATCGGCGACACGGGCCGGATCGCCGCAGAAGGCGCGGTCGCCGATGATGTCGTGGGCGCCCTCCACCGGCACGTCGCAGACCGGGGCGCAATCCACCGTCACGCCGCAATCCGCCAGCATCAGCGCCAGCAGCCGGGCGTTGATCCCGGCAGCCTCCCGCCCGGCGGCGGCGTCGCGGGCCGCAAGGTCGCCGAAGGCGCGCATCGGCGGAAAGGCCGGCCAGTGCGGCGGGCGCATGCGGGCCACCCGCCCGCCCTCCTGGTCGATCAGCACCGGAGCGTCGGCTCGGCCCACCGCCATGCGCATCTCCGCCACCAGCGCGCGGACCTGCTCCGGCGTGTCGCAGTTGCGCCGGAACAGGATGAATCCCAGCGGATCGGCGTCGCGGAAGAAGGCGCGCTCGTCCGCGGTCAGGGCGGTGCCGGCGGCGCCGAACACCACCGCGCGATGGGGGTCGCGATGAGGTCCTGACGCGTTTCGGGCGTTCGGCGAGGCCGGATCAGGGACGGACAACCACACACCCCACATTCTGGGACTTGAGCTGGGCGCAGACCGACTTGGCGCGCTCCTCGTCGAGGCCGACGCCCTGGATGCGGTAGAAGATGCCCTTCTCGCCCAGATCGGCCTTGGCGACCTGCATGGACAGCCCGCCGAGCGCCGCGCCGTAGCGGCTGGTCAGGCGCTTCCATTCGCTCGAGGCCTCGGCCTCGCTGCGCACCGCGGCGAGCTGGACGCGCCAGTTCCCCCCACCCGACGCCTTGGCGGGTGCCGAAGCGGGTGCCGGCTGCGGAGCCGGAGCGGCGGCCGGCGCAGGCTGCGGCTTGGGCGCCGCGGCGGGCGGCGCCTGGGGAGGCGTCTGGGCCTGCGGCGGAGCCGGGGCCGGCTTGGCGGCGGGCGGCGCGGGCTGTGGCTTGGGCGCCGGAGCCGCCGGTGCCGGGGCCGGAAGAGCGGCCACGGCGGGCGGCGCGGGCGGAGCGGCAGCGGGCGGCGGCGCCGCCTCCCCGTCCTGGCGCGGCACCGTGGTGGTGGAACCCGGCGGCGGCGGCGGAAGCTGGGCCACCGCGGGCGCCTCCGGCAGGGTCGGCGACGGTGGCACCTGAGGGGCCACGACCGGCCGCGGCAACGGCTCCTCCGGCGGCGGCAGCAGCCGCTCGATCTGCGACTTCGCCCCGCGGTCGTTCAGCCGCTCGTAGACCAGCTTGTCCTGGTGGGGCACTTCCATGCCGCCGGGCTGCTCCGGACGGGACTTGGTCGGCGCGGTTTCCGCCATCAACAGGGGCGGAGCGCCGTCCGGCGTGCCGCGGCTTCCGCCACCATAGACCACGACGATCGCGCCGGCGAAGGCCACGATGCCGACCACCGCCAATCCGAGGCCGAGCAGACCGCGCCGACCTCCCCGCTGCGGCGGCGTGCCGTAGGGGTCGCTGGCGTAGTTGGCATCGCCCTCATACCTCATGACCGCAATTCCTCCACCGGCTCCACGCCCATGACGGCAAGGCCGGAGGCGATCACCGTGGCGACCGCGCTGATCAGCGCCAGACGGGCCACCGTCACCTCCTCGTCGCCGTCGATCAGGAATCGCAGGCTGGTGTCGTCGCGGCCCTTGTTCCACAGCGCGTGGAAGTCGCTGGCGAGATCGTAGAGGTAGAAGGCCACGCGGTGCGGCTCGTGCGCCTCGGCGGCGGATTCGACCAGACGCGGCCAGGTCGCCATGCGCTTGGCCAGCGCCAACTCCTCCTCGCTGTCGAGGCGGGCTAGGTTGGCCTTGGCGGCCAGCGCCGCCAGCGACAGGTCGGCCCCCGGCAACGCCGTCGCGGCGTGGCGCAGGACCGAGCGGCAGCGGGCGTGGGCGTACTGCACGTAGAAGACCGGGTTGTCCTTCGACTGCTCGACGACCTTGGCGAAGTCGAAGTCCAGTGTCTGGTCGTTGCGGCGGGTCAGCATGATGAAGCGGACGACGTCGCGGCCGACCTCCTCGATCACGTCGCGCAGCGTCACGAAGGTGCCGGCGCGCTTGGACATCTTCACCGGCTCGCCGTTCTTCATCAGATGGACGAGCTGGCACAGCTTCACGTCCAGCGACGCCTTGCCCTCGGTGATCGCCGTGGTCGCCGCCTGCATGCGCTTGACGTAGCCGCCATGATCGGCGCCCCACACGTCGATCTGCAGGTCGAAGCCGCGGCGGTGCTTGTCGTAGTGGTAGGCGATGTCGTTGGAGAAGTAGGTGAAGGACCCGTCCGACTTCTTCAGCGGGCGGTCGACGTCGTCGCCGAAGTCGGTGGACTTGAAGAGGGTCTGCGGGCGCGGCTCCCAGTCGTCGGGCTTCTTGCCCTTCGGCGGCTCCAGCACGCCGACATAGATCAGGCCGCGGTCCTCCAGCGCCTTCAGCGCCGTGTCCACCGCCCCGGCCTTCACCAGCGCGCGTTCGGAGCTGTAGACGTCCATGCGGACGCCGAGGACGCCGAGATCCTCCTTGATCCATTCCATGATGGTGGCGATGGCGAAGTCGCGGCAGGCCGGCAGCCAGTCGGCCTCGTCCGCGCCGACCCACCTGTTGCCGTCGCGCTCGGCCAGCGCCTGCCCGACCTCCTTCAGATACTCACCGGGATAGAGGCCCGCCGGGATCTCGCCGATCTCCTCGCCCAGCGCCTCGCGGTAGCGCAGGAAGGTGGAGCGGCCGAGCACGTCGACCTGGGCGCCAGCGTCGTTGATGTAATATTCGCGGGAGACGGCGTAGCCCGCCTTCTCCAGCAGGGCGGCCAGCGCGTCGCCGAACACGGCGCCGCGGCCATGGGCCGCGTGCAGCGGGCCGGTGGGGTTGGCCGACACATACTCGACGTTCACCGGACGCTTGCCGCCCAGCGCGCTCTCGCCATAGGCGGTGCCGGCCGTCAGCACGTCGCGGATGCGGTCGCGCCAGACATCGGCCGACAGGCGCAGGTTCACGAATCCCGGACCGGCGATCTCGGCGCTCGCCACGTCGGGGCGGGTCTTCAGCTTCGCCACCAGCAGCTCGGCCAGCGCGCGGGGCGGCTTGCCCGCCGGCTTGGCCAGGATCATCGCCGCGTTGGTCGACAGGTCGCCGTGCGCCGCCTCGCGCGGCGGCTCCACCGTCAGGCGCGCGGTGTCGAGCCCCGCCGGGATCTGGCCCTCGGCGGCCAGCTCGTCCAGCAGCTTGCGGATGTCGTTCTCGAAGACCTTGAAGATGTTCATCGTTTCAATTCTTGCTTTAGGTCTGGGCCGGTTAGGTCTTAGCCGTTTAGGTCTGGGCCGTTCAGGTCTTGGCGTCCATGTCGAACAGGCGGGCGTATTCGGCGAGCGCGTAGCGGTCGGTCATCCCGGCGATGTAGTCGGCGACCAGCCGCGCCAGCACCGTCCGGTCCCCGTGCCCGCCCTGTTTGGCGACGTCCTCCTGCCACTGCGTCGGCAGGGTGTTCGGCTCGGCCATGAACAGGTCGAACAGGGCGGTGACCACCCGCTTGCACTTGCTCATTTCCCGGTTGACCCGGTAATGGCGGTACATGCGCTGTTTCAGGAAGGCGCGCAAGGGCCGCTGCGCCTCGAACATCGCGGGGGAGAAGCTGACGACCGCCTCCGGCAGGGCGCGCAATTCCCCGGCGCTGCCTGGGCGGTGGCGGTCCAGCCGCTCCCGCGTCTCGGCCAGCAGGTCGACGACCATGTTGTTGATCATCCGCCGGATCGTCTCGTGGATCAGGCGGGACCGCTCCAGCCCCGGATAGCGGTCGCAGACCTGCCGCACCACCGGTCCCACCAGCGGCAGTTCCGCCACCTCGTCCACGGTGAACAGGCCGGCGCGCAGTCCGTCGTCGATGTCGTGGTTGTTGTAGGCGATGTCGTCTGCCAGCGCCGCCACCTGCGCCTCGGCGCCCGGGTTGGTGTGAAGCTCCAGGTCCCAGCGCTCCTGGAAGGCGGCCAGCGTCGTCGGCAGCCTTTCACCGTTGCCAAGTGGCAGCAGCGGGCCGTTGTGCTTGACCACGCCCTCCAGCGCTTCCCAGGTCAGGTTCAGCCCGTCGAAGTCGGCGTAGCGCCGCTCCAGCATCGTCAGGATGCGCAGCGTCTGGTCGTTGTGGGCGAAACCGCCGTAGGGCGCCATGCAGGCGTTCAGCGCGTCCTCTCCGGCATGGCCGAAGGGGGTGTGGCCAAGATCGTGGGCGAGCGCCACCGCCTCCGCCAGATCCTCGTTCAGCCCCAGCGCGCGGCTGATCGAGCGGGCGATCTGCGCCACCTCCAGGCTGTGGGTCAGGCGTGTGCGGAAATAATCGCCCTCGTGATAGACGAAGACCTGGGTCTTGTACTTCAGCTTGCGGAAGGCGCCGGAATGCACGATGCGGTCGCGGTCGCGCTGATAGCACGAGCGCGTCGGGCTTTCCGGCTCCGGGAACAGCCGGCCGCGCGTCTGTGCGGGGTCGCAGCCATAGGGCGCCGGGCGATCCTGGAAGAAGTCCGCCGTCATGGCGCGGACACTACCGGCGCAAACCGCGCTGTGCAACGGCGAAGGCGGAGACCCGTCGAGACATCCGGCAGCCGTACGCAGGCATTCGGGCGCAGGCGAACCGCAGGTCAGGCATGAGTTCGCCGGACATGCCTTTGACGAAAGGCGGACGCACCCTTACATTCGTCATTGTGTCGTCTGTCCCGCGAAACACCCCCGCGAAACACCGAGGTCCGTCCCATGCCCGACACCGCCCTTCCCGCCACCGCGCAAGAGGGTGCGCGCGTTCTCGCCGTGTCCGACAGCGCCGCCAAGCGCGTCGCCTTCCTGATCGAGCACGAGGGCGACCCGGCCCTGATGCTGCGCCTGACGGTGTCGGGCGGCGGCTGCTCCGGCTTCCAGTACGGCTTCGCCTTCGACGCCACGGCGAACGAGGACGACCATGTGTTCGAGAAGAACGGCGTGAAGGTCGTCACCGACGACGCCTCGCTGGATCTGCTCGCCGGCTCCACCCTCGATTATGTCGAGGATCTGATGGGGGCCGCGTTCCAGATCAAGAACCCGAACGCCACGGCCTCCTGCGGCTGCGGCAACTCCTTCGCCGCCTGACGGTTCCTTTTTTCCCTGGCCTTTGCCGAACAAGAAGAACACGACGTGAAGATCGCCACCTGGAACGTCAATTCGGCGAAGGCTCGCCTTCCGCTGATCACCGACTGGCTGCGCGCGGAGTCCCCAGACGTCGCGCTTCTGCAGGAGATCAAGTGCGAGACCACGGCCTTCCCCCGCGCCGCCTTCGAGGACCTCGGCTATCACGTCACACCGGTGGGACAGAAGTCCTACAACGGCGTGGCGTTCCTCTCCAAGGCGCCGCACGAGGACGTGCTGACCCGCCTGCCCGGAGAGCCGGAGGATGAGCAGGCCCGCTATGTCGAGGCCACGGTGGGCGGTGTGCGCATCGCCTCGCTCTATCTGCCCAACGGCAACCCCCTCGGGACGGAGAAGTTCGCCTACAAGCTCCGCTGGATGGACCGGCTGCACGCCCACGCCCGCGGCCTGCTGGCACAGGAAATCCCCTTCGTGCTTGGCGGAGACTACAACATCATCCCGGAGCCGCGCGACGTCTTCGACCCGGTGGCCTTCGCCGGCGACGCCCTGTTCCAGCCCGAATCGCGAGCGAAATTCCGCGCCTTGTTGAATCTGGGGCTGACCGAAGCCTACCGCGCCCTTCACGACGACGACCACGCCTACACCTTCTGGGACTATCAGGCGGGCTGCTGGCCGCGGGATCTGGGGTTGCGCATCGACCATTTCCTGCTGTCCCCGCAGGCCGCCGACCGTCTGGTGGAATGCCGCATCGACCGTCGCCCGCGCGGTGCGGAAAAAGCGTCCGACCACACGCCAGTCCTGCTCGACCTGTGCGACGGATCAGACATTTCTTAAATTTTTTCACGCATCCTCAAGACCGACTCGGAAACCGAGCGAGCGTCCATCCGCGGGGAGAGGCGGCAAGACGATGGTCTGGGGACAGGACAGCGGCCGCAGGGCGATCGAAGAACTGCTGACGGCCATCGAGCAGCAGGCCGGCGAAGCGGTCGCACTGGGCGTGCGTGCACAGCGCGATATCCAGGAGGACCGTTTCTCCTCGTTCCTTGGCTTCCGCCGGAAGGTGGAGGAGGTGCGCGCCCTCGTCACACTGACGGAAGAGCGCCTGACGACCGTCGGCACGGCGAAGCTGTCCGACCTGCGCACGGAGTTCGAACGGATCGACCTTCTCCTGACCGGCCTGCTGGCCCGCGCCACCCGGAACTATTTCGAACGGATGCGGGACGATCAGGCGCTCCCCATCGGCGCCCGCGAACTGTTCGAGCCGGAGTTGAAGATCATCGAGGAGATGCGCAGCAAGCTGGACCGCCCACACTACGCGGGCCGCGTTTCGGCCACGGTGATCGACGATCTGGAGGCGACCGGCGTCATGATCCGCAAGGTCCTCAACCGAGCCCCCAGCCTGCCCGATTTCTCCGACTCCCCGACGCCTCCGAAGCCGACGAAGCGGCTGTCGAACCTGGGCCGCCCGATCCGGATGTGACTTCCCCACGTTGAACCAAGACGACCCCCGCGCGACGAGCATCAAAAGCGAGTTGACCGAGGAACGGGGACACGGCATGTTCCCCCCGCTTCTGATCCCCGGTGAGGAGATAGCCTGAAATCGGGCGCCAATTTCGGGGATCAGGGTGGGGACCAGAGAGCGATGGTTCCCAGACGCGCAAGGCAAAGCCCTTGAAAGCGTTGATTGGATGGGTGGCCGAGCGGTTTAAGGCTCCAGTCTTGAAAACTGGCGTGGGGGTAACTCCACCGTGGGTTCGAATCCCACCCCATCCGCCAATTCTCCCTTGCAGCAAACTCAGGCCACCGTCCTATCGTTGAAAATCCCCTTGTTTTCGACAAACCTCACTTGTATTGGCCCCTTTTTTTCAGTTGGGTTGGCACACACTACCCGTCGATCCAGGTTCATTCGGAAATCCATACGGTTGTAATGTTTCCTTCAAGGCTTTGTGCTTCTCTGGAGCAATGGTCGTGGAGGCCGCATGCGGATTTTGGTGGTGGACGATTCGCGCATGGCGCGCACGGTGCTGTGCCAGCAGCTTGAAGGCTTTGGCCATCAGACGGCCTTTGCCGAAAGCGGCCAGGCAGCCTTGGCCCGCTGCCGCGACGAGCCCATCGACATCGCGCTCGTCGATTTCCGTGTCGGCGAGACGGAGGGAGTGGAGGTGTGCTGGCACCTGCGCGCGGCGCAGCGGGAACGGCACCTCTACCTTATGTTGATGATCCCCGGCAGCATCACAAACCAGTTCTTCGAAGTCGTGGAGAACGGCGCCGATGAATTCCTGCGCAAACCGCTGGACCTCACGTGGCTTCGCGCCCGTCTGCTCGCCGCCTCGCGCGTGGTTGACATGCAGCGCCAGTTGGAACGGCTCGCCACCACCGATTCGCTGACCGGGGCGCTGAACCGTGGACGCTTCATGGCGCGGGCCGCCGACGAGGTGGCGCGGGCACACCGCAACGGCCAACCGCTGTCGGCGATCATGCTGGACATCGACCATTTCAAGAAGGTCAACGACACCTACGGTCACGCCACCGGGGACGAGGCCATCCGCACCGTGGTCCGCGTCTGCCGGTCCATGGTGCGCGGCGCGGATGTCCTGGGCCGGCTGGGCGGCGAGGAATTCGCCATCCTGCTGCCCGAGACGCCGCCACAAGGGGCGGCGCTGCTGGCGGAACGGCTGCGCCGCGCGCTGGCCGAAACCGACGTGCGAATCGCCAACGGCGCCGGGTCCGTCCTCACCTTCACGGTCAGCATCGGCGTCAGTGCGCTGAGACCGGGTGAGAACGGAGTCGCCGCGGTGCTGGCGCGGGCGGACGAGGCGCTATACCGCGCGAAGAATGGCGGCCGCAACCGGGTGGTGTGCGACGCGGTGCCGTAATCCGGCATAACGCCGTCAAGTTCCCGGCATCAGCCAAGGCCGCGCTTCCTCATCCGCGCGATCGAAGGCGTCGATGGCGTCTTGGTAACGCAGCGTCAGAGCCACGTCGTCGAGGCCTTCGATCAGGCATTCCTTCTTGAACGGGTCGATGGCGAAGGGCCGCGGCTGGCCGTCCGGACCGGTTAGAGTCTGGGCCGGCAGGTCCACGGTGACGGCGGCGCCCGGCGTCTCCTGCAATTGACGGCGCAGCTCCGCCACCGTCTCTTCCGGCAGGGTGATGGTCAGCAGGCCGTTCTTGGCGGCGTTGGCGGCGAAGATGTCGCCGAAGCTGGGAGCGACGACGCAGCGGAACCCGCCGTCCACCAGCGTGTAGACCGCCCCCTCCCGCGATGACCCGCAGCCGAAATTGCGGTCGGTCACCAGCACGCGCGCCCCGGCATAGGCGGGGTCGTTCAGCGGAAAGCCGGGCTTGCGCTCGTCATGGAGCAGGAAGTTGCCGTAGCCGGCGCTGCGCGGCTTCTTCAGGAAGCGGGCGGGGAGCAACTGGTCGGTGTCGATGTTGGCGATGTCGAGCGGCACCGCCGGAGCGGTCAGCGTGACGAAGGGGTCCATCCTTACGAAGCTCCCAGCTTGCGGACATCGGTAAGTTTGCCGGTCACGGCGGCGGCGGCGGCCATCGCCGGGCTCATCAGATGCGTGCGCGCGTTCGGCCCCTGCCGGCCGGGGAAGTTGCGGTTGGTGGTCGAGGCGCAGCGCTCCCCCGCCGGGACGAGGTCGCCGTTGATGCCGACGCACATCGAACAGCCGGGCTCGCCCCATTCCAGACCGGCGTCGGTGAAGACGCGGTCCAGCCCCTCCGCCTCCGCCTGACGGCGCACCGGGACCGATCCCGGAACCACCAGCCCCGGCACCACGGCGCGGCGGCCGCGCAGCACGGCGGCGGCGGCGCGCAGATCCTCCAGCCGGGCGTTGGTGCAGGACCCGATGAAGACGCGGTCGATCCCGACGTCCTCCAGCCGCGTGCCGGGGATCAGACCCATGTAGTCGAGCATTTTGCGCATCTGGCCGGCGCGCACCGGGTCGCTCTCGGCGCCGGGATCGGGAACCGCGCCGGTGACCGGAACCGCGGTTTCCGGGCTGGTGCCCCAGGTGACGGAGGGGGCGATGGCGGCGGCGTCGAGCGACACCTCGCGGTCGAAGTCGGCGTCCGGGTCGCTGGGCAGGGTCCGCCACTGCGCGACGGCACGGTCGAACAATTCCCCCTTGGGAGCGTAATTCCGCCCCTCGATCCAGGAGAAAGTGGTGTCGTCGGGGGCGATCATGCCGGCCCGCGCCCCCGCCTCGATCGACATGTTGCAGACGGTCAGCCGGCCTTCCATCGACAGGGCGCGGATGGCGCTGCCGGCGTATTCGATGACGTGGCCGGCCGCCCCGTCGGCGCCGATGAAGCCGATCACCGCCAGGATCAGGTCCTTGGCCGTCACATGCGCGCCCAGCACCCCGTCGATGGTGACGCGCATGGTCCTGGGCCGGCGCTGCCACAGCGTCTGGGTCGCCAGCACATGCGAGACCTCGGTGGCGCCGATGCCGAAGGCGAGCGCCCCGAAGGCGCCGTGGGTGGAGGTGTGGCTGTCGCCGCAGACGATGGTCAGGCCCGGCAGGGTCAGCCCCTGTTCCGGCGCCAGCACATGAACGATGCCCTGCGCCGGGTCGTGCAGACCGAAATGGCGCAGACCGTGACGCCCGGCGTTGGCCTCCAGCATCGTCACCATGTTGGCGATTTCGGGGTCGGCGATCGGCTTGGCGCGGCTGTGCGAGGGCACGTAATGGTCGGCGACGGCGAAGGTCAGCTCCGGCCGGCGCACCGGGCGTTTGGCGTGGTCGATCATGCCGAAGGCGTGGAACGAGCCCTCGTGCAGGAAATGGCGGTCGATGGCGAGCAGCGCCTGACCGTCCGGCCGGGTCGCCACCAGATGGGCGTCCCAGACCTTGTCGAACAGGCTGCGGGGGTGCTGCGTCATTGAGTGTTCTCCTCCCTCACTGCCTCCGCGGCGGCGGCCCCGGCGATGCGCCCCAGCGCCACCGCGGTCAGCAGCCCGTTGCCGGACAGATAGCCGGACGCCTTCGCTCCCGACACGCCGCAGGCGGCCCCGCCGGCGGCGTAGAGGTTGGGCAGCGGACCACCCTGCCCGTCCAAGACGCGAGCGTCGTCATCGACAACCAGCCCGCCCTGGGTGTGGAACAGGGCGCCGGTGACTCGGACCGCACGGAAGGGTGCGACCAGCGGCGCAGAGCCGGCGAAATCCCGGCCGAAGCCATCGTTCCCCCCCTCGACCTTCAACCGGTCGACCTCGGCCAGCGTGGCGGCCAGCGCCGCCGCGTCGATCTTCATCTGACAGGCGAGGTCCGCCGGATCGTCGGCGCCGAGCACCGCGCCCATCGCCTCGGCCTGCCGGAAATCCTCGAACTGGCGGGCGACGGCGGCGATGCGCTCGTCGAAGACGGTCCAGGCGATGCCGTCGGGCTGGCGCAGCACGACGGCGGCCTGCTCCGAATAGCCCTGCGCCTCGTTGGAGAAGCGCTTGCCCTCGGTGTTCACCTGCACGCCGCCTTCGGTGACCGTCGCCCAGGTGACGAGGATGCCGGCGGGATGGGCGACCGAGCCGTGGCCCTGGTGCCCCGACAGGTGCCGCGTCGCCGCCCCCAGCGCCTCGCCCCAGAGCAGCGCGTCGCCTTGATTGCCGGGATGGCCGAAATAGAGCGCGTCGGCCAGTTCCGGGACATGGCGCTCGACCAGGGCCCTGTTGCCGCCATAGCCGTTGCAGGCGAGGATCAGCGCCGCGCAGCCGACCCGCTCGACGCTGCCGTCGGGCCGGGTCACTTCCACGCCGCGGACACGCGGGCCTTCGGCGTAGAGCGCGGTCACATGCGCCTCGCACAGCACGTCGATGCCGGCGGCTTCCACGGCGCCGCGCAGCCGGTCGATCAGTTCGGCCCCCGACCGGCTGGGCAGCCCGTGCATGCGCCGGGCGCTGTGGCCGGGATAGGTGAAGTTGTCGACCACCGAGAACGGCAGGCCATAGCGGTCGGCCAGCCATTCCAGCGCCGGGCCAACCGCGTGGGCGACGCGGGACACGTTCGCCGGATCGGGCTCCCCCTTCGCCTTGGCGATGATGTCGGCGGCAAAGAGTTCCGCGCTGTCCTCGATCCCGGCGGCGCGCTGCCAGCGGGTGCCCGGCGCCGGGATCAGACCGGCCGACAGGGCGGTGGAGCCCTGGGGCAGCGCGTCGCGCTCCAGCACCAGCACCTCCGCCCCGCGCTCATGGGCGGCGAGCGCCGCGATCATCCCGGCCGCACCGCCGCCGATCACGACGACGGGCACCGTGAATTCGAACGTCACGCCCTCGCCGGGCAGGATGCGGCTCATGGCGCGGACAGTTCCTCCAGCATCGCCGCGACCGTCGCCACGCGGCAGACCGGGCGCAGGGCGGCGACCGAGACGTCATGGACCTGCGGCGTGAAAGCGGCGCAGCCGTCCTCCAGCAAAATGGTGTCGAAGTCGCGGACATGGGCGTCGCGCACGGTGGAGGCGACGCCGCCGTTGGTGACGATGCCGCAGACCAGCAGCCGCTCCACCCCGCATTTGCGCAGCACCCACTCCAGCCGCGACATGTAGAAGGCGGAATAGGCGATCTTCTCCACCTCGACATCGACGGGCTGGAGCGTGTCCACGGTGCGGTGCCCCCAGCCGCCCGGCTGGAAGTCGCCCTTGGTCAGGAAGGGACGCAGCGCCTTCAGGTGGGGGGAGATCATCGGCTCGCCGCCGCGGCCGGGAACCAGGGTGAAGTTGGTCGAGATCACCCAGCCGCCGCGCGACCGCAACAGGTCGGCCAGCGGCTTCACCCGCTCCGGCAGGGCCAGGATTTCCGGCGCCGTCTGCCCGGCGCGGCCATAGGCCCCCTCGGCGTGCAGGAAATCGTTCTGCAGGTCGCAGACCAGCAGCGCGGTGCGCTCCATGGGAATCGCCGCGGCGCTCATCGGGCGCTCCTTTCCACGATGACGTTGCCGAAGCCATCGACGCGGGCGCTCAGGTCGGGATCGATGACGGTGGTGGCGTCGGGCTGCTCCAGGATCGCCGGTCCCTGGATATGCGCGCCGACCGGCAGGTCGAGGCGGTTGTAGACCGCCGTCTCGTGCCACGCCCCGTCGAACCACACAGGCCGCGCGCCGGCACGGGCGCCCTCCACCGTCGTGCCGGCGGCCGGGGCCAGCGCGGCGAGGTCGAAATGCGGGCGACGGCCGATGGCGGCGGTGCGCAGGTTGACGATCTTGGCACCCACCCCCGGCAGCAACCGGCTGAAGGAGGCCTGATAGGCGCGCTCGAAGGCGGCGCGGATGGTCGCCTCGTCGACACCCGTGGTCCCGTTCGCCACCGACAGCGGCAGCGGCACGGCGACCGTGTGGGTCTGGCCGATGTAGTGCATGTCGAGTTCGAAGACGAGGTCGATGCGCTCGACGCTGAGGCCGGCGGATTCCACCACGGCGCGGGCGGCGGTCGCCTCCTCCACCATGCGGCGGTCGAGCGACGCGGCGTCGATGCCGGCCAGCGGCAGGTTCACCGTCTGCACCTGATCGTGGCGGATGTCGGCGATGACGCAGCCGAGCGCCGAGGTCACGCCGGGGAAGCGCGGCACCAGCGCCGCCTTCAGCCCGACCTCCTTGATCAGCGCGCCGACATGCAGCGCGCCGCCGCCGCCGAAGGGCACCGCGGCGAACTTGGCCGGGTCGTGCCCGCGCTCGATGGAGACGAGGCGGATGGCGCCAGCCATCTTGCTGTTGGCGATGCGCACCACCGCCTCTGCCGCCGCCATGACGTCGAGGCCCAGCGGCTCGGCGACGTGGGTGGCGATGGCGGTGCGGGCGGCGTCGACGTCGAGCCGGGCGAGCTTGCCGCCGATCGGACGCTCCGCGTTGATGCGGCCGAGCAGCACGTTGGCGTCGGTCAGCGTCGGGCGGCTGTTGCCCTGGCCGTAGCAGACCGGCCCCGGCCGCGAGCCGGCGCTCTCCGGCCCGACCTGGAGCATGCCGCCAGGATCAACCCCGGCGATGGAGCCGCCGCCGGCGCCGATGGTGGTGATCTCGATCATCGGCGTGCGGACGACCAGACCGAAGTCGATGGTGGTCTGGGCGGCCAGCATGGTCTGCCCCTCCACCACCAGCGACACGTCGAAGCTGGTGCCGCCGAGGTCGCCGGTGATGACGTTGGGGAAGCCCGCCGCCTTGGAAATCGCCGCCGCGGCGATGACGCCGGCCGCCGGTCCGGACAGGGCGGTGCGCACCGGCAGGCGCCGGGCGGTGTCGGTGGACATGACGCCGCCGTTCGACTGCACGATGTGGAAGCGGCCGCCGAACCCCTCCCCGGCCAGCGCGTTGTCGAGCTTGGCGAGGTAGCTGCCGACCACCGGCTGGAGATAGGCGTTGAGCGCGGTGGTCGAGGTGCGCTCGAACTCGCGGATCTCCGGCAGGATGCGCGACGAGCATTCGAGGTTGGCGTTGGGCCAGACCTCGCGCGCCGCCTCCAGCGCCGCCAGCTCGTTGGCCGGGTTCGCGTAGGCGTTGATGAAGACGATGGCCAGCGCCTCCGCCCCCATGTCTGCCAGACGGCGGGCGGCGGCGCGCACCTCCTCCGGATCGACGGCGGCGCGGACGGTGCCGTCGGCCAGCGTGCGCTCGGTCACCTCCAGCCGCAGGTCGCGGTCGACCACGGGGACGAAGTCGCCCCACAGGCCCCAGGTCTGGCGGCGGTCGCGGCGGCGCATCTCCAGCACGTCGCGGAAGCCGGCGGTGGTGATCAGCCCGACCTTGGCGCCCTTGCGCTCCAGCAGCGCGTTGGTGCCGACCGTGGTGCCGTGGACGATGGAGCCCAACTCGACGACCGGGCCGAAGCTCTGCAGGCCGGCGAGGAAGCCGACTGCCTCGTCGCCGCGGTTGGACGGGACCTTGGCGGTGCGGAAGCTGCCGCGCGCCTCGTCGTAATGGAACAGGTCGGTGAAGGTGCCGCCGACATCGACGCCGACGATCGCGCCACCGGGGATAGAATTGCTCGTGCTCATGGTCTTGGTCCCGGATTCGTCAGGCGGCGGGGGATTCGCGGAGCGCCGCGGTGGCAGCGACGTCGAGCGTGCCGTCGTCGGTCAGCGCCACGCCGTAGGCCCTGCGCGCGGCCTCGGCGCCGAGATAGCCGAGCCGCACGTCGCGGGCCACGGCCACGGCGTCGCGGCGGAACGGGTCGCCCCAGCCGCCGCCGCCGGGCGTCTCCAGCCGCACGCGCTGGCCGTCGCGGACCTTCACGTCGGTGACCTTGGAGGCAAGCGGCGGCGACTTTTCGCCCTCATCGCTCTGCCACGTGAAGCGGTTCAGCGCGGCGGGCGTGCCGCCGGCCACCCCGAAGGGCGCGAAGACGCCGCGCTCGCCCAGCAGGAAGACGTCGGCGGCGGTCAGCGCCTCGATCTCGTAGACGGCGCCCAGCCCGCCGCGGTGCAGGCCGGCCCCGGCGGAATCGGGGCGCAGTGCCCATTGGGTGAACATCACCGGATAGGCGGCTTCGAGGATTTCCACCGGCGGGATGGTGGCGGTGGAGATCGGGTTGTTCGCGTGGTTTAGCCCATCGCTCTCCGGGTTGCCGCCCAGGCCGCCGCCGAAGAAGGAGAACATGACCCAGCGCGAGCCGTCCTGGCGGTGGCCGGCCAGCGACAGCGCGTTGATGGTGCCGAAGGGGGCGGCGGTGGCGCGGGACGGGTCGGCCAGGGCCAGCGCGCCGAACACCACGCCGATGACGCGCAGGATGGTCTCGGTGTAGCCGCCGACCGGCTTGGGCGGCTTCACCGCCAGCAGCGTCGTCTCGGGGATGACGAAGGTGATCGGGTTGAGGCAGCCGGCGTTGGCTGGCACGTCGGTGAAGACATGCTTCAGCGCGACGTAGCAGCAGGCCACCGCCGTGGAATAGGCGATGTTGAGCGGCCCGGCGCAGGGTGCGGCGGAGCGGGAGAAATCCAGCACCATACGGTCGCCCGCGATGGTCAGGTCGAGGGCGATGCGCAGGCGGTCGGCGGTGATGCCGTCGTTATCGAGATAATCCTCGAAGCTGTAGGTGCCGTCGGGCAGCTTGGACAGGGCGCTGCGCATCAGCGCCTCGGCCCGCGCGGTGAAGGCGTCGAAGGCGGCGGCGACGGTGTCCTCGCCATGCTCGTCCAGCAGCTCGGTCAGGCGGCGGACGCCGAGGTCGAGCGCGTTGAGCTGCCCGTTCAGGTCGCCGTAGTTGGACACCGGCACGCGGGAATTGGCGGCGAGGATCGCCAGCAGGTCGTGGTTCATCACCCCGGCCTTGACCAGCTTCACCGGCGGGATGCGCACGCCCTCCTGGAAGCTGTCGGTGGCCCGCGCGTTGAAGTTGCCCGGCACGTTGCCGCCGATGTCGAGCCAGTGGCCGACCGACGCCATCCAGCAGAACAGCCGGCCCTGGCGGAAGATCGGCCGCACCAGCCGGAAGTCGTTCAGATGGGTGCCGCCGTCGTAGGGGTCGTTGAACAGGAAGATGTCGTCGGGGTGCAGGTCGCCCTCCCGCGCCACCTTGTCGATCACCGCCTTGACCGCAAAGGCCATGGCGCCAACGAAGATCGGCAGGCCGTTGGTGCCCTGGACCAGGGTCGCGCCGGTCTCGGCGTGGTAGAGGCCATGGCAGGCGTCGCGTGCCTCGGCGATGATCGGGTTGAAGGCGGAGCGGTAGAGCGTCGCGTCCATCTCGTCGGCGATCTGCTCCAGCCGGCCCTTGAGGACGGCCAGCGTGACGGGGTCGATTGTGGGGCTTTTGGTGGTCATGCTGCGTCCTCCCGATTGGTGGAGGTGAAGTCCTTGTAGGTTTCGCCGAGCGCCAGCATCTCCGGCGTGCCGATGAGATCGTTCAGCGCGTTGAAGTCGAACATGCGGTCGCGGAAGGGCTGGGTGGTGCCGTGGGCAGCCAGCGAGGCGTAATAGTCCTGCGCCTGCCGGGCCAGCGCCCGCACGATGCCGCCGGGGAAGATCACCAGCCGGTAGCCGAGATCGCCGAGGTCGGCGGCGGAGCTGATCGGCGTCTGCCCGCCCTCCACCATGTTCGCCAGCAGCGGGCGGATGCCGCCGAGATCGGTGGCGATGGCGGAGAGCTGCTCGCGGCTCTTCGGAGCCTCGACGAACAGCACGTCCGCGCCGGCCTCGACATAGAGGCGGGCGCGGTCGAGCGCCGCCGGGACGCCCTCCACCGCCACCGCGTCGGTGCGGGCGATGATCAGCGTGCCTTCGCTGGTCCGGGCGTCGACCGCCGCCTTGATCTTGCCGGCCATCTCGCCGGCCGGGATCACCGCCTTGTCGGTCAGGTGGCCGCAGCGCTTGGGAAAGCTCTGGTCCTCAAGCTGCAGTGCGGTGGCGCCGGCCCGCTCGAACATGCGCACGGTGCGCTGCACGTTGAGCGCGTTGCCGTAGCCGGTGTCGGCGTCCACCACCAGCGGCGTCGGCACGCGGTCGCGCACCAGCGCGATGGTGTCCGCCACCTCGCTGACCGAGACCAGCCCAATGTCGGGCCGCCCGAGCCGGGTGTAGGCGATGGCGGCCCCCGACAGATACAGCGCCTCGAACCCCGCCGCCGCCGCCAGCGAGGCGGTGAAGGCGTCGTAGACGCCGGGGGCCAGGACGACGCGATCCTGGGCCAGTCGGTCCCGGAAACTCATGCTGGGGACGGTCATGTCAAGCGCTCCCCCCGGTACCGGTCCGCGAAGCCGTCGCAGCACCACCGGGTCAGGGTTGAGAGATGTCGGGACAGGGCCGGAGCACGCATCGCTCACAGCCCCAGATAGGTGCGTTTCAATTCGGGGTCGCGCGCGATCTCGTCGGAAGGTCCCGACAGCGCGAAGACGCCGTTTTCGAGGATGTAGGCGCGGCGGGCGACCTCCAGCGACTGGACGACGTTCTGTTCGACCAGCAGGATCGCCAGCCCGTCCGCATTCAGCTTGCGGATCAGCCCGAACATCTCCTCCACCACCAGCGGCGACAGGCCGAGCGACGGCTCGTCGAGGATCAGCAGGAGCGGTTCGGCCATCAGGCCGCGCCCGATGGCGAGCATCTGCTGCTCGCCGCCCGACAGCGTGCCGGCAAGCTGGCCCTCGCGCTCCTTCAGGCGGGGGAAGGTCGTGAAGATGCGCTCCAGGTTCCGCGCCCGGTTCGGCTTGCCGCGCCGGTAGCTTCCCAGCTCCAGATTCTCGCGGATCGACAGGTTGGGGAAGATCTTGCGGCCTTCCGGCACCTGGATCAGCCCCTCCTCCACGATGCGCGCGGCGGAGCGGCCGTCGATGCGGCTGCCGGCGAAGCGGATCTCGCCCTCCCAGGGCGGCAGCACGCCCGACAACACCTTGTTCAGCGTCGTCTTGCCGACGCCGTTGGAGCCGAGGACCGTGACGATCTCGCCGTCCAGCACGGCCATGTCGATGCCGCGCAGCACCTCGGTGGCGCCGTAGCCAGTCTTCAGCCCCTGGATGCTCAGAAGCGCCTCAGCCATGGGCCGCCCCCTCGGCCGCCAGACGGGCGGCGGCGCCGTGGCCGAGATAGGCCTCGATCACGCGGGGGTCGGCGCAGACGGCGGCCGGCCTGCCCTCGGCGATCATGCGGCCCTGCGCCAGCACATAGACGCGCTCGCACAGGTTCATCACCGCCTGCATGACGTGTTCGATCATCAGGATCGTCACCCCTTCGTCGCGGATGCCCCGGATCACCGGGATGATGTCGCGGATCTCCGACGGGTTCAGGCCGGCCAACACCTCGTCCAGCAGCAAAAGCTTCGGCTCGGTGGCGAGCGCGCGGGCCAGCTCCAGCCGCTTGCGCCCGGCCACCGTCAGGCCGCCGGCCGGCCGGTCCAGCTCGGCCGCCAGCCCGACGCGGCGGGCCACCTCGCGCGCCTTGGCGATGGCGTCGGCGCGCCTGGCGTGGCGCAGATAGGCGCCGACCGCGATGTTCTCGCACACCGTCAGCCCGGCGAAGGGCTGGACGATCTGGAAGGTGCGGCCGATGCCGCGTTCGGCGCGGCGGTGCGGCTCCTCGCCGGTGATGTCGGTGCCCTCAAACAGAATCCGCCCGTCGCTCGGTGCGACGAAGCCGGAGATCATCGAGAATAGCGTGGTCTTGCCGGCGCCGTTCGGCCCGATCAGGCCCACGATGCCGCCCGGCTCCAGCGCGAGCGACGCGTTGTCCACCGCCATCAGCCCGCCGAAGCGCTTGGACACGGACTCAACGGCCAGCATGGGACACCTCCTTGGCGCCGCGCGCCACCAGCCCGCGCCCACGGTCGCGCAGCCGCTCCAGCAGGCCCAGGATGCCGCCGCGGGCGAAGGCGACGGCCAGCACCAGCACGCTGCCGAAGACGATCAGGTCGATGCCGGGGATGCGTCCGGCGAACTGCTTGGCGAGTTCGCCCAGCCCGTGCAGGGTCAGGGCGCCCACCACCGGCCCGAAGACGGTGCCGACGCCGCCGATGATCGGGGCGAGCAGCAGCTCCACCGAGATCCAGCTGCCGTAGGCGATGTGGGCGTCGATGTAGAGGAAATACTGGGCGTAGAGGCAGCCGGACAGCGCCGTCACCGCGCCCGACAGGGCAATGGCGCGCAGCTTCACCTTCAGGGAATCGACGCCCAGCGCCTTGGCCGCGTCCTCGTTCTCGCGCACCGCGACGAGCTGCGCACCGAAGCGGGAGCGCTGGATCCAGCGCGTCAGCAGCAGCACGCCGGTGACGAAGGCCAGGACCAGCCAGTAGAAGACGGCGCGGTCGGCGAATTGCAGGTTGGCGGGGTGGACCTCCAGCTTGATCAGCAGGCCGGCGGCGCCGCCGGTGACGGGCGTCGCGTTGGCGAGGATGCGGAACACCTCGGCGAAGGCCAGCGTCACCAGCGCGAAGTAGGACCCGCGCAGGCCGGAGCGGAAGCTGAGGAAACCGATGGCCCAGGCGACCGCCGCCCCCGCCGCCGCCGCCAGCAGCAGACCGGCCCAGGCGTTGACGCCGTAGCGCATCTGCAGGATCGCCGTCACATAGGCGCCCGTGCCGAAGAAGGCGGCATGGCCGAAGCTGAACTGGCCGCCGAAGCCGCCCAGGATGTTCCAGCCCTGCGCGCCCAGCGCCACGATCAGCGTGAAGACGAGGAAGTTCATCACCGGGCTGGACGTCACCACCAGCGGCAGCAGCGCGGCAAGGACAGCCAGGACGGCGATCGGGATCAGGTCGCGCGCGGTCATGCCTTGGCTCCGAACAGGCCGGTCGGCCGCACCAGCAGCACGGCGATGAAGATCAGGAAGACGCCGATCTGCCCCAGGCTGTCGCCCAGGAACAGGCCGCACAGGCTCTCCACCACGCCGATGAACAGGCCGCCCAGCAGCGCGCCGGGGAGCGACCCCATGCCGCCCAGCACCACGACCGTGAAGGCGACCAGCACGAAGGCGCTGCCGATGCGCGGGTTCACGTAGAAGGTCGGCATCAGCAGCCCAGCGGCCACGGCGAGGCAGGCGCAGCCCAGCCCGAAGGTGATGGCGTAGACGTGCGGCACGTCGATGCCGACCAGATTGGCGCCCAGCTTCTCCTTGGCGACGGCGCGGATGGCCTTGCCGGTGTCGGTGCGGTTCAGCACCAGCCAGAGCAGCCCGGTCACCACCACCGCCACCGCCAGCCCGATCACCCGCGGGAAGGACAGCAGCAGCGGCCCCAGCGCGACCACCTGGAACGAGTAATCGGTGTCGAGCGTGCGGGTGTCCGACTGGAAGACCGCCAGCAGCACATTCTCCAGCACGATCGACAGGCCGAGCGTGACCAGCAGAATGTTGCCGTCGTCGCCGTGGCTGGCCGGCCCGATGACGAAGCGTTGCAGCCCGTAGCCCAGCACGAACATCAGCGGCACCAGCGGCACGATCACCAGATAGGGGTCGAGGCCCAGCCACGCCCAGGCGATCCACACCGCGAACATCGCGCAGGTCAGCAGCGCGCCGTGCGCGAAGTTGATGATGTGGAGCACGCCGTAGATCAGCGTCAGGCCGAGGGCGATCAGCGCGTAGACCGCGCCGGTCATCAGCCCGTTCAGCGCCGCTTCCAGGATGATCTGAGGTGAATACATGGCAGCCCGCGCATGAGGGGAGCGATCCCCCTACCCGTCCGGGAGGCCGATGCGCGGCGCCTCGGGACGGGCGAGGGAATTGCGGGAGGTGCGGAGGCGGACGGACCGGTCACGCCGCCGGGAAGTTGACCTTCGCTTCCGCGACGGATTCGGGGAAGATCACCTTGATGTCCTCGCCCTGGATCTGCGTGTTGATCGGGGTGGCGCCCTCGTTCTGGCCGTTCACGAACTTCGTCGGGCCGTAGGGCATGATGTGACCGGCGAAGGTGGAGGCGTTCAGCGCCTCGATGATCGTCTTGCGGTCGGCGGAGCCGGCGCGCTCGATGGCGTCAGCCAGCAGCAGCAGGTTCGAATAGTTCAGCGGAACATTGTAGGCGAAGGACTTGCCCTGCCCCTCCACCGCCTTGCGCAGCGCCAGCGCCTTCGGATTCTTCGGGTCGTGCCAGTGGTTGCAGTCGATGACGTTCTGGGCCGCCTGCGGGAATTCCTTGACGAAGCGCCCGTTCGACGCCGCCCCGCCCAGCACCGCGTAGACGCCCTTCGGCTTGATGCGCTGCTGCTGCATGGTGCGGGCGAGCAGAACGAACTCGCCGTAGTAGTTGGACGGGATGACGAGATCCGGGTTCAGCGAGCGGATGCGCAGCGCCACGTTGGACATGTCGCGCGCCGGGGTCGGATGGGCGATGGTCTCCAGGATCTCGAAGCCGCGCTTGGGCAGTTCAGCCTGCAGCAGCTTGGCGAGGCCGGAGCCGAACAGGCCATCCTCATGCACCAGCACGACGGTCTTGGCCGGCTTGCCGGCCAACTCGTTGATCCTGGTCAGGTTGTCGAGCGCGACCTGGGTGACCTTGCCGAAGCCGGGGCTGAAGCGGAAGGTGTTGGTCAGGCCCCGCGCCATGATCTGGTCCGACACGCCGACATCGACCAGATAGGGCAGATCGTAGCGCGCCGCGGCCTGCGAGGCGGCGAGGCAGATCGGGCTGGCGAAGCCGCCGACGATGGCGCACACGCCCTCGGCCTGCATGCGCTCGACCTCCTGCGTGCCGGCCTCCGGCGTGGAGCGGGCATCGCCGAACACCATCTCGATCCTGGCGCCGCCCAGCGACTTGATGCCGCCCGCGGCGTTGATCTCGTTGATCGCCATCTCGGCGCCGAGCCGGCCGAGGTCGCCGTCATGGGCGAGCGCGCCGGTCACCGGCTGGAGGATGCCGATCTTCACGGCCGGGGTCTGCGCCCGCAGAATAGACGGGGCGGCCACCGGCACCGTCGCGAAGGTGGCGGCCGCGGCGCCCGCCTTGAGCACCGTGCGGCGGGAGATGCCGAAGGGTGCGGAGTCCTGAACCGAACGTCCCATAACGCTCAACTCCTCTGCTTGATGGCCCGCGAGCCGCGGGTGGGCTTTTCGCCCGCATTGTTCTTGTCGGTGTTGGCTTTGTCGGCCTTGGTTTTGTTGGGGGCGCGCGGCCGACCCAGCGCCGGGCTCCAGCGCCGTTCCCCGTCATCGCCGATGCGCACGAGATCCATGTGAAAGCTGTAGCGGTCGGGCCGGTACAGCGCGTGCAGATGCTCCACCCCGCGGCCGGACGGGTCGTGCACGACGCGGGTCAGGGTCAACAGCGGCGAGCCGATCTCCAGATCCAGCGCCGCCGCCGGCTCCGGACCGGCCAGCGTGGCGTTGATCGCCTGGGTCGCCCGCTCGGTCTTCACGCCCGACCGCTCGATCAGCTCCAGCAGCGGGCGCGCCGCCAGCTCCGCTTCCGAATAGGTCAGGCCGAGCCATTCCGGCACATGGGTGGTCAGGTAGGAGAAGGGCTCCCCGTCGATCAGCCGGACACGCACCGACCGCTGGACCCGCTCGCCCGGCTTCAGCCCCAGGCTTTCGGCGATCGCCTCCGGCGGCGCGACATAGCCGAAGGAGAGCAGCTTCACGTCGGTGCTGCGCCCCATGTCGATCAGGTGCGACAGCACGTTGGAGAGGTCGGCGACGATCGGACGGACGCTGCGGGTGTCATGGACGAAGGTGCCGGAGCCGGCCTTGCGCTGCACCAGCCCTTCCTTCTCCAGCAGGTCGAGCGCCCGGCGCACGGTCACCCGCGACACCTCGTGTTCGGCGGCCAGCGCCGGCTCCCCCGGCAGCCGGCAGCCCGGCGGCAGGTCGCCGGCGACGATGCGGTCGCGCAGCAGCAGATAAATCCTACGCGCCTTCAGGGGTTCGACCGCCGACTTCACAGTGCCCCGCCTCCCTCTCGCTGGAAACCGGTGTCTGTCTTTGCACCAGACAGAAACCTGTATGATCTATGATACAGCTTCGGTCAACAGCGATGTTGGGGGTGCGAATGATCCAGGCGCGATCAATCGGGTTCCCGCAGGCACGCGCGGCGGGAGGGCACGGCGGGCGAGGGATGGGCAAGCCGGATGCCCAAAAGAAAAAGGCGCCTCGGAAGGGAGGCGCCTTTTCGTCGTTTTCGTCGTTTGCCGTCAGGACTGTTCCAGGTTGATCCGACTTGGCAGCGGGTCGAGCTGGTCGCGGTATTTGGCGTCGGGGCGCGCGGCGTAGGGCTTCGAGGTCGGCGACATCAGCGTCTCGAAGCTGAGGGCGCAGATCCGCATGCCCGGACGCAGCGCCAGCGGCAGCCGTCCGCAATTGAAGAATTCCAGCGTGATGCGGCCGTTCCAGCCCGGATCGATGGTGTGCGCGGTGGCATGCACCATCAGGCCCAGGCGGGCGAGGCTGCTGCGGCCGTCCAGGCGGCCGGCGATGTCGTTGGGCAGGCCGATGCGCTGGACGGTGATGCCAAGCACCAGTTCGCCCGGATGGAGGAAGAACGGCTCGCCGACGGGAACCTCGACCCGGTCCATCAGCTTGTCGGGAACCTGGCTGGGATGGCCCTCGGGCGGGGCGAGGTCGACGAAGGCCGCCTTGCCCGGCGGGAAGACCTGGAAGGCGCTCCCGAGTTGCAGGTCGACCGACATAGCGCCGATCTGGCTCTCGGCCGGCAACGGGTCGATCTCGATGCGTCCTTCGGCGAGGTATCGGCGAATATCGACGTCTGACAGCTTCATTCTTTCCGACCCTCCTGTCGAAACCGCAATCGGCGCGGCTCCGGTCGCTTTCCTGGCGCACTCTATAGCCGGATCGACGCCTCTCGACAACACAATCACCAGTCCCTTAGATGAGGCTCCTTAGCACAAGGGGTGATGGGAATGGCGGTATCCTCGATCGACGCGGCGGCAACGGACCCATCGGCAACAAACCACGAGGCCGAGTTGCGGCGTCTGTCCGTCATCCTGGGCGATGTCCCGCCCGCGGGCGCCCGGCCGGACGTGGTTTCGCTGTTCCGGACTCGCGTCGCCGAACATGGAGAGCGGGTCCGACACCTGCGGGACTCCGTATCGCCGCTGTTCGTCATCAACGGCGACCTCGCCTCCTACAGCGCCGAGGACGGGCCTCTGCCGACGTTGATCCTGGTCGGCGACAATCCGGGGCGCCGGGAGTATGAGCAGTCGGTCTATCTGTGCGTCCAGGGGCGCGCGGGGGCCATGGCGCACAGCTTCTTCGACGGCATCTTCGGCGCCGGGTCCTTTCGCAGCAAGGTGATGGTGCTGAACAAAAGCTCCTTCCACACGCCGCGCACGGTGGGGCTGACCGAGGCGATGCGCGACGATCCGGCGCTCGCCGAGGCCATCCGGCGCGACCAGGAGGAGAACGCCCGCCTGATCGCCGACTCGGTGGCGCTGCTCGGCGTGCCGGTCGTCACCATCGGCATGGAGAGCGGAGGGACGAGCTTCCAGAGCTTCCGCAAGTCGCTGGAGGCCCGTTACCGCGCCCACGGCAACCCGTCGGCGATTTTCCAGGGGAAGCGCCTCGCCGGCCCCTTCCGCAAGGTGCCGCACTTCTCGCTGTCGAAGATTTTCTGCCGCAACGCCGATCCCGCCTGGAACGCCGCGCTCGAACGTTTCCTGGCTCGCCACGCGGCGGTGGCAGGACTGCGGACGGACAACGGCAACGTGTCGTCCAAGCTGCTGCTCGGGCTGGGAGACGGTGCTCTGCTGGCCGATTATCTGGACACGGTGATCCTCGGGAATGGCGGGTAACCGCGGGTGTCCAACGAAACGGTCGGTCTGACGGCGCTGATCCTGGCCGTCGCCACGCTGTACGCCGCGGTCGGACAGGCCGGCGCCTCGGGCTATCTGGCGGTCATGGGAATCGTCGGACTCGATCCGGCGACGATGAAGCCGACGGCGCTCGCCCTCAATCTCCTGGTGGCAACCATCGGCACCGTCCGTTTCGCACGCGCCGGGCTGTTCGACTGGCGCGCCTTCTACCCGTTCGGCGTGCTGGGGATGCCCTTCTCGTTCCTCGGCGGGACGCTGCACCTGCCGCCGCATCTCTATTACCCGCTGGTCGGGGCGATCCTTCTCCTGGCGGCTCTGGAACTCGCGCGTTCCACCTGGGCGGCGCGCGGAACGCCCGAACGGGCGGATGCGACCGTGCCGCCCATCCTGCCGGCGCTCGCCGCCGGGGCCGCCGTGGGGTTCCTGTCCGGGATGACCGGCACGGGCGGCGGCATTTTCCTGGCGCCGCTGATCCTGCTCATGGGCTGGGTCGAGACGCGCCGCGCCGCCGCCGTGTCGGCCGCCTACAACCTGCTGAACTCGGCGGCGGCGCTGGCCGGGACCTGGACGACCGCGACGACCCTGCCCGCGGCCCTGCCCTGGTGGCTGGCCGCCGCCGGGGTGGGCGGGGCGGTCGGCGCGTGGCTGGGCAGCCGCCATCTGCCGACCGCGGCGCTGCGCTATCTTCTGTCGGCGATCCTCGCTCTGTCCGGCCTCAAGATGCTGACGGCCTGACCCTCGAGTCCTCCCACGCCCGCCGCTCCCAGACCTGGGCGGGCAGACGGCTCATCAGCGCGATGGGCAGCAGGAACAGGGCGAGATTGGTCCAGGAGAAGGCCCGGCGTCCGTCCGTCCGTCCTTGCGGCGCCTGCGCGGCGGCGCGCTCCATCCAGCCGCCGCTCGCCTCCCGGTAATCGGGCATGGCCTCCAGAACGCCGCCGGAGGTGTCGTGGGCCGGACGGTTGTCGAACATGTCGCGGTCCATCCGGTGGGCCAGCATGCGGTCGGCCAGCGCCGGCGCCACCGCGTGCGGCAGGGCGGCGGTGCGCCCCGCGGCGCCGACGAACAGTTCCGGCCGGGGGTTCTCGGCCAAGCGCAGGATGGCCTCGGCCACCTCCTCCGGCGGGCGCAGCGGCGTCATCGCCTTGACGGCGCGGCCGGTGTAGTTGGCGCCATGCTGCCACAGCGGCGTGTCGATGGGACCGGGCAGCACCGTGCAGACCTGGATGCCGGGGTCCTCCACCAATTCCTGCCGCAGCGTTTCGGAGAAGCCGCGCACCGCGAATTTGCTGGCGGCGTAGGCGGCGGCGTAGCGCTGCCCGACGATCGAGGCCAGCGAGGCGACGTTGATGACCGTGCCCTCCTCCCGCTCCAGGAAATGCGGCAACACGGCCCGGCAACCATTCGCGGTGCCGAAGAAGTTCGTGCGCATCACCTCCTCGAACACGTCCTGCGGAGTCTCCTCGAAGCGCCCGAAGGCGATCACGCCCGCGTTGTTCACCCAGACGTCGATCCCGCCGAACACCTCGATGGCGCGCTCGGCCAACCGGTTCATCTGCTCCTGGTCGCGCACGTCGGTGGGCACGACCATCGCCCGCCCCCCGGCCTCGATGCAGTCCTCCGCGACCTCGTGCAGGGCGGCGTGGCGCCGCGCCGCCAGCACCACCGCGGCGCCGTGGCGCGCGAACTCCAGGGCCGTCGCCCGGCCGATCCCGCTGGACGCCCCGGTGACGACCACCACCTTGTCGAAATGCCGACCAGCCATAAGCGTTGCTCCCGCATTGTTCGTTCGAATCCGTTTCCCTGGCTAACATCCCAACCCGGCAAAGGTGCCCTGGGCCTCCGGACCGCCGAACTGTCCGGAACGGTGGAGACGGCGGCGCGAACCCGCTACAGTCGCGGCGTCCGGTGCCCATGCAGAAGAAGAGGTTACGTTCGTGGCGGCCAAGGAACTCGACGTGAAGGGGCTGCATTGCCCGCTGCCCATCCTGCGGACGCGCGCCCTGCTGGACAAAATGGCCGAGGGGGAGGAGGTGATCGTCTACGCCACCGACCCGGCGTCGATCATCGACTTCAAGCATTTCTGCAACACGACCGACAACGTGCTGCTGGCGCACGAGACGCGCGGCGAGGTGTTCGTGTACCACATCCGCCGCGGCGTCTCCGTCGCGTGACTTTCGTCTCCATCTCCGAAGGAGCCCGCCCCATGCCGACCCTGCGCCCCGCGGTTCCGCCCCCGCTGCGTCCCGGCGCGGTGGTCCATGGCCCCGGTTCCGCCGCCGTGGACGCGATGATCGACCGCTTCGTGACGGAGTTGCAGCGGCGCGGCTTCCGCGTCGGCGGCGTGATCCAGCGCAACACCGGCGCCCCCGGCGACTGCGCCGACCTGATGGAGCTGGTGGACGTCGCCACCGGCCAGGCCTACGACATCTCGCAGCATCTGGGCCGCCAGTCGCAATCCTGCCGCGTCGATCCCCAGGGAGTGGCCGAGGCCAGCCAGGCGCTGCGCCGCGCCATCGCGGAGCGCGCCGACCTGCTGGTGGTCAACAAGTTCGCCGGTCTTGAGGCGCACGGCGAAGGGCTGGCGGACGAACTGCTGGCCGGCATCGCCGAAGGCATCCCGGTGCTGACCAGCGTCGGCAGCCGATTCCTCAACGAATGGCAGAGCTTCACCGGCGGCTTCACCTCCCTGATCTCGCCGGACGAGGACGCGCTGTGGCGCTGGTGGGGGGCGCACCGGCTCTACGACGACCTGCTGCACGGGGTTGAGGATGCCGAGGTCCGCGCCATCACCATCGGCGCCAAATGGATCATGGTGGAGACGGACGGCACCACGGGAGCCGGCATCGGGCTGGCCGCCCGCCCGCAGTCGGCGCCGCCGCCCGATCCGGCGCGCTGGGCCGGGGTCGGCCTCGCCGGACTGGCCGCCCACGCGGCGCGCTCCTGGGACCCGCAGGAGGCCGCGGTCGGCATGGCAGCGCTGAACGCCCACTACAACCGCCCCGACCTGACCGGCTCAGCAGCGAACGGGCTTGACCTGTTCACCGGGATGGAGGGGCGCGTGGTCGTCTTCGGGGCCTTCCCGCAGATTGCCCGGCGCCTGCCCAACGCCCATGTGGTCGAAATGAACCCCAGCGACGGGGAGTATCCGCAAGCCGCCGGGGAATGGCTGCTGCCGGGCGCGGAGGGCGCGGCGATCACCGCCTCCACCCTGACGAACCGCACCCTGCCCCGCCTGCTGTCGGTGGCCGAGGGAACCCGCGTCGCCCTGGTCGGGCCGGGGACGCCGCTGACCCCGCGGCTGTTCCGCTACGGCGTCGCCGCGCTGGCTGGTTTCGTGGTGGAGGACCGCGACGCCGTGGCCGAGGCGATCCTGGGCGGCGGCTCGTCCCGGAGCTTCCACCGCCATGGCCGCTTCGTCACGCTGCACAACGAACAGAATTGAGAGGGATTGGAATGGACGAGAAGACCCGCACCGAGCTGGAAGCCGCCGCGTTCCGCGGTCTGGTCGCGCATCTCCAGAAGCGCACCGACGTGCAGAACATCGACCTGATGAATCTGGCCGGCTTCTGCCGCAACTGCCTGTCCAAATGGTACGCCGCCGCCGCCAGGGAGCGGAACGTGCCGCTGACCGACGAGGAGGCCCGCATCGCCGTCTACGGCATGCCCTATTCGGACTGGAAGGCGAAGCACCAGAAGGAAGCCACCCCCGAGCAGCAGAAGACGTTCGAGGACACCAAGCCCCTGCATGCCGAGATCAGCGGCCACATGCCGAAGAAGTAAGGGCTCCCCTCCCTCTCCCGGAGGGCCGGGAGAGGGATTGTCCGGCGCTCAGGCGAACAGGCCGGTGAAGGGCAGGAACTCCACCATGTCCCCCTCGCGGATCGCCGTGGCATCCGCCGGCATATCCACCAGCCCGTCGGCCTCGACCATCGAGGTCAGGACGCCGGAGCTGTCGCTGGGAAACTTGTGGGCGACTGGGCGGCCATCCGGTCCGGTCGCCAGACGGGCGCGCAGGAACTCGCGGCGCCCCGGCTTCTTCTTGAAGTCGAAGCCGGCAACGACAAGGCAGCGGGGGGCCGGCGCGTTCTTCGCACCCGACAGGCGCAGCACCAGCGGGCGCCCCACCAGCATGAAGGTCACCATCGCCGAGACCGGGTTGCCCGGCAGGCCGAGGAAGGGCGTGGTCCCGATGCGCCCGAGCGCCAGCGGCTTACCCGGCTTCAGCGCGAGCTTCCACAAATCGACGGACCCCAGTTCGCCGACCACCGCTTTCACATGATCCTCCTCCCCCACCGACGCTCCGCCGGAGGTGACGACGAGATCGGCGGTCGCCGCGGCGTCGGCCAGGGCAGCGCGGGTCACGTCCGGCTTGTCGGGCAGGATGCCGAGGTCGCGCACGTCGGCCCCCAGCGCGTCGAGCTGGGCGGCCAGCGTGTAGCGGTTGGCGTCGTAGATGGTGCCCTCCGGCTTGTCCGTCCCCGGCTCGCGCAACTCGTCGCCGGTGGAGAACAGGACGACGCGCAGACGCTTGCGCACCGACAGGCTCGACCGCCCGACCGCGGCGGCCAGACCGATCTCCTGGGCGCGCAGCCGCAGGCCGGGGGTCAACACGACCGACCCGGCCGTCATGTCCTCCCCGGCGTCACGAATGTTGGCGCCGCGCTGGAGGGTGGCGGGCACCAGCACCGCACCGTCCTCGGCCCGGCAGTCCTCCTGCATGGCGACGGTGTCAACCCCCACCGGGATCGGCGCGCCGGTGAAGATGCGCACCGCCTCGCCCGGCCCGACCGTTCCGGGGAAGACGGAGCCCGCCGGCACACGCCCCACCACGGCCAGCCGCCGGACATCGCCTTCCGCACCCGCGGAGTCCGCCTTGCCGTATCCCCAGCCGTCCATCGCCGAGACGGCGACCGGCGGCACATTCACCGTCGCCGTCACCGGTTCCGCCAGGATGCGGCCGAGCGCGGCGCGCAACGGCACCTCCTCGGGCTCCGTCACCGCGCCGTAGGTCCGCTGCACGCGGGCCAGCGCCTCGTCCAGCGGGATGGGGGCGGCGGGGCCGGGGCCGGCGAAGCAGTCCATGCGACAATCCTTCTCCCTTGAGGGCCACCCTCACGGGGCGGCGCCGCGTCATATCACCCCGGATAGTCCGGTGCGCGGTCATGTTCCACCTTGATCATCGTCAAGACGCGGCGCGGCGCAAGCGTCCGTTCGTGGATGCTCCATCACGGTGGAACATCACAGCGGATATTTCGCGTCTTAATTGTTTGATGCGCGAATTAAATTTCGCAGCGCTGCGTTTTCCGTCTTGCGCATTTGGATCGATCCAAATAGGCTCCCCCAACATCCGGCGCCGGAGGCATCGCCGCGGTTCGCCGGACGACGAGAGGCCGATAACGAGAATCCCGCACAGGGACCGTCCGCCGGCGGCGCGCAACGCCCTCGGCATGGTTGCGGCCGGTCCGGATGCGGAGGGAAAGCCCGTGAACTACACCTTCGATTTCAAGGCGGTCATCGATTCCTGGGACTATCTGCTCCAGGGCGCGTGGCTGACCGTGCAACTGTCGATCGGCGCCATGGTGCTCGGCCTGATCGTCGCCATCCTCTGCGCGCTCGGCAAGACGTCCGGGCCGAAGCCGGTCCGCTGGGTGATCAACGCCTACATCGAGGTGGTGCGCAACACGCCCTTCCTGGTGCAGATCTTCCTGATCTTCTTCGGCCTGCCGACCATGGGCATCCGCCTGTCGCCCGACCTCGCCGCGCTGATCGCCATGGTGATCAATGTCGGCGCCTACGCGACGGAGATCATCCGGGCCGGCATCGAATCGATCCAAAAGGGCCAGATCGAAGCCGGGTTGGCGCTGGGGCTGAGGCCGTTGCAGGTCTTCCGCTACATCGTCATCAAGCCGGCGCTGCGCACCGTCTACCCCGCGCTGACCAGCCAGTTCATCCTGCTGATGCTCAGTTCCAGCGTGGTCTCGGCGATCTCGGCGGACGAGCTGACCTCGGTCGCCAACAACATCCAGTCGCAGACCTTCCGCAGCTTCGAGATCTACATCGTGGTTACCGGCATCTATCTGGCGCTGGCGATGATGTTCTCCGCGCTGTTCGCCGGCATCTACAAGCTGGCCTTCGCCTACGACACCGACCGGCGCTGAGGGAGGGCCGAATCATGATCCGCGCCTTCGGTTACAACGAGTTCCTCTTCCTCGTCAGCGCCATGCAATGGACGCTGGCGCTGTCGGCCATCGCCTTCGTCGGCGGGGCCACGGTCGGGCTGGTCATCGCGCTGGCCCGCACCTCCGACATCAAGGCGGTGCGGCTGGCCGCCACCGGCTACATCCAGCTGTTCCAGGGCACGCCGCTGCTGATGCAGCTCTTCCTGGTCTTCTTCGGCGCCACGGTGCTGGGGCTCGACCTGAATCCCTGGGCCGCCGCCGCGCTGGGCCTGACGCTGAACGCCAGCGCCTTCCTCGGCGAGATCTGGCGCGGCTGCATCCAGGCGGTGCCGCGCGGCCAGTGGGAGGCCGCCTCGGCGCTCGGCCTGCGCTATCCGGGGCTGATGCGCTACGTGATCCTGCCGCAGGCGGTGAAGGTCGCGGTGCCGCCGACGGTGGGCTTCCTCGTGCAGCTCATCAAGAGCACGTCGCTGGCCGCCATCATCGGCTTCACCGAGCTGACCCGCGCCGGGCAGATCGTCAACAACGCCACCTTCCAGCCCTTCCTGGTGTTCGGGATCGTGGCGGTGCTCTACTTCCTGATGTGCTGGCCGCTGTCGCTGCTCAGCGCCCGTCTGGAGCGGCGCTACGCCCTGGCCACCCGCTGATACTCCCCTTTCATAAGAACCGTGAGGAAACCCCAATGACCCTGTCGATCACCCGCCGCCTCGCCGTCGCCGGCGCCATGATGGCCGCCGCCGTCGCCCTGGCCGCTCCGGCCGCCGCCCAGACCGTCGACGAGATCAAGTCGAAGGGCAAGCTGACCATCGGCATGCTGGTGGACTTCCCGCCCTTCGGCATCACCACCGCCGACGGCAAGCCGGACGGCTATGACGCCGACGTCGCCAAGCTGCTGGGCAAGCACATGGGCGTCCCGGTGGAGATCGTTCCGGTCACCGGCCCGAACCGCATCCCCTACCTGCTGACCAACAAGGTCGACCTGCTGGTCGCCTCGCTGGGCATCACCCCGGCCCGCGCCGAGCAGGTGCAGTTCTCCGAGCCCTACGCCGCCATCGAGATCGGTCTGGTCGCCCCGGCCAACACAAAGATCAAGGAGGCCGCGGAGCTGTCGGGCAAGCGCGTCGGCGTCGCCCGCGCCAGCACCCAGGACAACGCCCTGACCGCCGTCGCCCCGAAGGACGCGCGCATCATGCGCTTCGACGACGACGCCAGCGCCGTGCAGGCGATGCTGTCCGGTCAGGTGGACGCGCTGGGCCTCAGCAACGTGGTCACCAAGGAGATCAAGAAGCTGGCCCCGCAGGCCAACTACGAGATGAAGTTCGTGCTGAACCGTCAGGTCCAGGGCATCGCCATGCGCAAGGGGCAGGACGCCCTGCTGAAGTGGGTCAACGAGTTCATCGAGACCGCGAAGTCGAACGGCGAGCTGAACGAGGTCCACAAGAAGTGGCTGGGCACCGACCTGCCCCCGCTGACCAAGTCGTAACGACGTAACTCCCTCTCCCCTCTGGGGAGAGGGCTGGGGTGAGGGGGTTGCGCTTTTGCCGGACGCTCCGACACGCGCATCCCCCTCACCCTCCCCTCTCCCCAGAGGGGAGAGGGTTTACACAGAGCAGGAGGAGTCCCCCCATGGCCTCGGCTTACGATACGACGGACGTCCCCGCGCCGCGGCCGGTCAGCGGCGAGGTCGTCATCCGCATGGCCGGCGTCCAGAAATGGTACGACAGCTTCCATGTGCTGAAGGACATCGAGCTGGAGGTCCGCAAGGGCGAGCGGATCGTCATCTGCGGCCCCTCGGGCTCCGGCAAGTCCACGCTGATCCGCTGCATCAACCAGCTGGAGAAGCACCAGAAGGGCACGATCACCGTCAACGGCGTCACGATCGACGCCCACCACCGCCACCTCGATCAGGTGCGGCGCGACGTCGGCATGGTGTTCCAGCAGTTCAACCTGTTCCCCCACCTGACCGTGGTCGAGAACTGCATGCTGGCGCCCATGCGGGTGCGCGGCACCTCCAAGCAGGAGGCGCGCGACATCGCCATGAAGTATCTGGCCCGCGTGCGCATCCCGGAGCAGGCGGACAAGTATCCCGGCCAGCTCTCCGGCGGCCAGCAGCAGCGCGTCGCCATCGCGCGGTCGCTGTGCATGAACCCGAAGGTCATGCTGTTCGACGAGCCGACCTCCGCGCTGGACCCCGAGATGGTCAAGGAGGTCCTCGACACCATGATCGGGCTGGCCGAGGACGGCATGACCATGCTCTGCGTCACGCACGAGATGGGCTTCGCCAAGTCGGTCGCCGACCGCGTCATCTTCATGGACCGCGGCGAGATCGTCGAGCAGGCCACCCCGGCCGAGTTCTTCACGAATCCGAGGTCCGAGCGGACCCGCAACTTCCTCGGCCAGATCCTCACCCACTGAGTCTTCCCCATTAAGGACAGCGTTTGATGAAGCCGGAGATCCTCCTCGTCGAATCCATGATGCCGGACATCGAGGCGGCGCTGGACGCGGGCTACACCGTCCACCGCCTCGCCGGGGCGCCCGACCGCGACCGGCTGATCGCCGAGGTGGGACCGCGCGTCCGCGCCGTCGTCACCGGCGGCGGCACGGGCGTCAGCAACGCGATCATGGACGCCTGCCCCAGCCTGGGGATCGTCGCGATCAACGGCGTCGGCACCGACGCGGTGGACCTGAAGCACGCGGCCAGCCGCGGCGTCCGCGTCACCAACACGCCGGACGTGCTGACCGACGACGTGGCCGATCTCGCCATCGGGCTGATGATCGCCGGGTCGCGCCGCATGATGGTCGGCGACCGCTTCGTGCGCGCCGGGCGCTGGCCGGGCGGCGGGCTGCCGCTGGCCCGCAAGGTGACCGGCAAGCGGCTGGGCATCCTGGGTCTGGGCCGCATCGGGATGGCCATCGCCCAGCGCGCCGCCGGCTTCGGCATGGACATCGCCTACACCAACCGCAAGCCGCGCAGCGACGTGTCCTACCGCTTCGTCGCCTCCCCGATCGATCTGGCGCGGGAGAGCGACATCCTGATCGTCGCCGCCTCCGCCGGTCCGGACGCCCGCAACATGGTCAACCGGGCGGTGATCGAGGCCCTGGGTCCCGACGGGCTGCTGGTCAACGTCGCCCGCGGCGCCGTGGTGGACGAGCCGGAGCTGGTCGCCGCTTTGACCGACGGGCGCCTCGGCGGGGCCGCGCTGGACGTCTTCGCCAACGAGCCGCACGCGCCGGAGGCCCTGTTCGGCCTCGACAACACCGTGCTCCAGCCGCATCAGGCGAGCGCCACCATCGAGACGCGGATGGCCATGGGCAATCTGGTTCTGGCGAACCTGTCGGCCTTCTTCGCCGGTCAGCCGCTGCCGACCGCCGTCGTCTGAATGGCGGCGTGAATGCCCATCCTCGACGAGCGCGGCGGACCGGCCCGCATCACCCTGACGGAGGTGGCACACCACGCCGGGGTGTCGCGGTCCACCGTCTCGCTCGTCCTGCGCGGCAGCCCGCTGGTCGCCGCCGAGACGAGGGAGCGCGTGCAGGCCGCCATCGCGGCGTTGGGCTACGTCTACAACCGCGGCGCCGCGACCCTGCGCGCCGCCCGCACCGACACCGTCGGGCTGCTCGTCTGCGAGATCAACAACTCCTTCTACGGCGAGCTGACCGCCGGGGTGGATGACGTCCTGGGTGAACAGGGGGTCGTCGCCTTCCTCGCCAACACCGCGGAATCGGGAGAGCGGCAGGACCGCTACCTCCAGCGCATGCGCGAGCAGAACGTGGACGGGGTGATCATCTGCCCCGCCGCCGGCACGTCGCCGGCGCTGCTGGACCGGCTGCGCCAGTGGCAGCTTCCCGTCGTCCAGGCGCTGCGCTTCATCTCCGCCCGCGAAGGTGACTACGCCGGGGTGGATTACGAGTTCGGCATGGAGATGGTGACCGAGCATCTGCTGCGCCTCGGCCATCGCCGCATCGCCTTCGTCGGCGGCAACCTGTCCCACTCCGCCTTCGCCGGGCGCCGCGTCGGCTTCGCCGCGGCGCTGCGCCGCCACGGCCTAACCCCGGACCTTGTCGTGCGCTGCCCGGCCACCCGGCGCGGCGGGCTGGACGCGGTGGGGCCGCTGATGGACCTTGCCGACCCGCCCACCGCGATGCTGTGCTACAACGATCTGGTCGCGTTCGGCGTGATGCTGGGGCTGGAGGCTCGCGGTCTGCGGGCGGGACGGGACATCGCCGTGACCGGTTTCGACGACGTGACCGAAGCGGCGATGAGCCGCCCCGCCCTGACCACCGTTGCGACCTCCGCCCGCCAGATCGGGCAGGAGGCCGCCCGCCTGCTGCTGCGCCGCATCGCCGACCCGCAGGGCGCTCCGGAGCGCGTGATCCTGCCCGCCCGGCTGGTCATCCGCGAATCCTGCGGCGCCATGAGAGTCCAACCCGACAAGCACCAATAACCAAAGAAAAGCAAAGGCCCGAAGAGATGAACGATTCCGCATTCAGCGACTCCGTCGATGCCCTGATCCAGGCGCGCGAGACCCGCAACTGGCTGTCCGCCCTGCCGACCCGCCCCACCAGCGAGGCCGAGGCCTACGCCATCCAGGACGCCGTGGCGCGCCGCCTCGGCCCGGTGGTCGCTTGGAAGGTCGGCGCCCGCACCCCGGACTCGGAGCCGTTCCGCGCCCCCATCCACGCCGACACGCTGTTCTTCGACACCACGGTGCTTCCCGCAGCGGACTATCAGGTCATCGGCATGGAGGCCGAGATCGCCTACAAGTTCGCCAAGGACCTGCCGCCCCGCGCCGAGCCCTACAGCCGCGAGGAGGTCCTCGACGCCGTCGAGTCAGTCCATCCCGCCTTCGAGATCGTCGACACGCGCTTCGCCGGCTTCGGTTCGCAGGAGTGGTTCAGCCACATGGCCGACCAGTTCAACCACGGCGCCCTGGTCGTCGGCCCGGCCATTGCCGACTGGCGCTCGCTGGAGCCGCTGAAGGAGCGAGTGGCCCTGGTCGTCGACGGCGAGACGAAGGCCGATACGGTCGCCGGCAACTCGGCGGGCGAGCCGGTGCGGCTTCTGGTGTGGATGGCCAACACCGGCGCGGTCAGCCTGGGCGGCCTGAAGGCCGGCGACGTGGTAACCACCGGTTCGCACGTCGGCACCGTCATGGTCCCGGCGGGAAGCACGTCGGTCGCCGTGTACGGGACGATGGGCACCTACGAGCTGACGGTGAAGTGATTGGACTTCCCTGGCGCCGACCAGGGCCGTCACCTCTGGCCTTTATAGCCCTCCCCCCCTGGGGAGAGGGTGGCCCGGAGGGCCGGTGAGGGGGTTGTGCATGGCGATACGTACGGCATACGCGCACCCCCCTCACCCTAACCCTCTCCCCGGAGGGGAGAGGGAAACTGCAATAGGATCACCCCTCAGCCGAACACCGACGCACCGGCCTCGGCGCTGCCGACCGCCCGGCGGAACACACCGAACAGCTCCCGCCCGCAGCCGACACCGGCATCCGCCGGCGCGTCCGCCAGCGAGCGAGCGTCCCACTCCGCGTCGTCCACTAGCACCTCCAGCGTGCCGCGCTCGGTGTCCAGCCGCAGCCGGTCGCCGTCCCGCACCCGGCCCAGCGGGCCGCCCGCCGCGGCTTCCGGCGTGACGTGGATCGCCGCCGGGACTTTGCCCGACGCCCCGGACATCCGCCCGTCCGTCACCAGCGCGACGCGGTAACCGAGATCCTGGAGCACGCCCAGCGGCGGCGTCAGCTTGTGCAGTTCCGGCATGCCGTTGGCCTTCGGCCCCTGGAAGCGCACCACCACCACCACGTCACGATGCAGCTCGCCGCGGCGGAACGCCGCCTGAACCGATTCCTGATCGGTAAAGACGCGGGCCGGCGCCTCGATGACGCGATGGTCCGGCTTCACGGCGGAGACCTTCACCACCGCGCGGCCCAGCGGCCCGCTCAGCACGCGCAGCCCGCCCTCCGCCGCCATGGGCGACGACACCGGAGCCAGCACGGCGGGGTCGGCGCTCTCCCGGACCGGCGCGCCGCGCACCAATTCCCCTTCCTCCAGCCGCAGCGGACGGCGGTAGGCGGCGATGCCCTCACCCTCGCACACGGTGGCGGCGTCACCGTGCAGAAGCCCGGCGCCGGCCAGTTCCCCGATCAGGAAGGCCATACCGCCCGCCGCCTCGAAATGGTTCACGTCGGCGCTGCCGTTCGGGTAGACGCGGGCGAGCAGCGGCACCACCGCCGACAGCTCGGCGAAGTCCTCCCAGGTCAGGGCGATCCCCGCCGCCGCCGCGATGGCCGGCAGATGCAGCGTGTGGTTGGTCGAGCCACCCGTCGCCAGCAGCCCGACCACCGCGTTGACGATGGCGCGTTCGTCGACGATCTCCCCGATGGGCGTGCGCAGTGACACCACCCGCCGCGCCGCCGCGTCGGTCAGCGCGTCGCGCAGCGCCGTGCCGGGGTTGGCGAAGCTCGCCCCCGGCAGATGCAGCCCCATCATCTCGACCAGCATCTGGTTCGAGTTGGCGGTGCCGTAGAAGGTGCAGGTGCCCGGCGCGTGGTAGGACGCCGCCTCCGCCTCAAGCAGCGCCTCCTTGTCCAGCTTGCCTTCCGCGTATTGCTGGCGGATGCGCCCCTTCTCCTTGTTGGGCAGGCCAGAGGGCATCGGCCCGGCGGGCACGAAGACGGTGGGCAGATGGCCGAAGGACAGCGCGCCGATCAGCAGCCCCGGAACGATCTTGTCGCAGACGCCCAGGCACAGCACGCCGTCGAAGGTGCCATGCGACAGGGCGACCGCCGTTCCCATGGCGATGACCTCGCGCGAGAACAGCGACAGCTCCATCCCCGGCTCGCCCTGGGTGACGCCGTCGCACATCGCCGGCACGCCGCCCGCCACCTGCGCCACGCCGCCTGCCGCGCGCACCGCCGCCTTGAGCCGCTCCGGGTAGTCCCCATAGGGCTGATGGGCGGACAGCATGTCGTTGTAGGAGGTGACGATGCCGATGGCCGGCGTGGAGCCGCCGCGCAGCGCCGCTTTGTCCTCCGCGGCGGTGCAGCCGGCGAAGCCGTGCGCCCGGTTGGCGCAGCCGAGCGCCAGACGGCGCGGCCCCTGCGCCGCGGCGGCCCGCAGCCGCTCCAGATAGGCGGCGCGGGAGGTGGCGCTGCGCTCCCGGATGCGGCGGGTGACGGCGTCGAGGACGGGGTGAAGACTCATGGCGCGGTCCTTCCAGACGGCAGAATGTTCAGGCGGCGGGAGCGATCCGGGAGGAGACGCGGGCGGCGATCTCCGCCGGGCTGGCGTCGATGTCGCAGACGATGCCCATCTCCCCGGACTTTAACGGCTCCAGCGCGGCGAACTGGCTGTCGAGCAGGGCGGTCGGCATGAAATGACCGGCGCGCAGGGCCATGCGGGCGTGTATGGTTTCCCGGCTGCCGTGCAGATGGACAAACAGGACGCGCGTCCCGCCGGCGCTCAGCCGGTCGCGGTAGCGCCGCTTCAGCGCGGAGCAGGACACCACAATCGGCGCCTTCGCCTCCCGCGCCAGCGCGATGTGGGCGGCGATGGTGTCCAGCCAGCCCCAGCGGTCTTCGTCCTGAAGCGGGATGCCGGCGGACATCTTCGCAATGTTCTCCGGCGGATGGAAGCCGTCGCCCTCCAGGAACTGCCAGCCGAGGCGCCGGGCCAGTTCCTCCCCCACCGAGGTCTTGCCGCAGCCCGCCACGCCCATCACCACGATCGCATCCACGGCCCCGCTTATGTTAGCGGTAACATCAGGAGTCGGGAGAGCGCTCATGCCGGTCGGTCCTCGAAACAATATGTGTGGGGAGTGATGCGCATGTTACCGCTAACAAACGAGGCTTGTAAAGCCCAATCCGGCGCGGGATAATGGCCGCCGGACAACTGGAACGCTGATGACCGCCACTCCCCGCAAGCCCCGATCCTCGCGCAGCGGACGCGCCACCATGGCCGACGTCGCCGCCGCCGCCGGGGTCAGCGCCATGACCGTGTCCCGCGCCCTGCGCCGGCCCGACACGGTCAGCGAGGAGGTGCGCGCCCGCGTCGAGGAGGCGAGCCGCCGCCTGGGCTTCGTGCCCAGCCGCGTGGCCTCGGCGCTGGCCTCGGCGCGGACGATGACGGTGGCGGTGCTGATCCCTTCCCTGACCAACGCCGTCTTCATCGACCTGCTGGCCGGCGTGCAGGAGACGTTGTGCCCGCAGGGCTACCAGCCGCTGATCGGCATCACCGGCTATGGCCCGGAGGCGGAGGAGCGCGTCCTGCGCACGCAGCTCGCCCACGATCCCGACGGGGTGATCCTCAGCGGGCTCGACCATACGCCGGGCACCTGGGAGCTGCTGCGCGGCCTGACGATCCCGGTCGTCCACACCATGGATCTGGCCGTGGAGGGTTATCCGATTGCCGGGGGCGGGCACGACGATTGCCCGGTGCAGACGGTCGGCTTCTCGCAGTTCGACGCCGGCTACGCCGTCGGCGCGCATCTCGCGGCGCGGGGGCGGCGGCGCATCGGGTTGATCGCCGGGCAGCTCGACCCGCGGACGCGCCAGCGTTGTGACGGCTGGCGGCAGGCTCTGCGCGACACCGGGCGGTACGACCCGGACCTTGAGCTGATGGTGCCGGATGCCACCTCCGTCGCGCTGGGCGCGGAGTTGCTGGAGCGCGTGCTGGCCACTCACCCGGATACCGACGCGCTGTTCCTGTGCAACGACGATCTGGCCCAGGGCGCGCTGTTCCGATGCGCGCGGCTGGGCATCCCGGTGCCGGAGCGGCTGGCCGTCGCCGGCTTCAACGATCTGGCGGGAGCGGCCTGGACCGTCCCGCCGCTGACCACCGTCGCCACCCCCCGCCGCGCGATCGGCGTGGAGGCCGCTCGCCTGCTGATCGCGGGCATGGCGGACCGGACGCCGAATAGCCCGGAAAATCCGCGCCGCGTGGATCTGGGCTTTCGCCTGATGGTCCGCGAGACCACTTGAGAGACCGCAACCGACCCCCCGCGCCGCGGGGCGTCATCGAAAAGAAAGTACGGGAGTTCGTCGTAATGGTGCAGGGCAACGCGACCGAGACCGGAGCGGAATCCGCTGCCGTAGGCTCGGCCGACATCGCCGTCCTCGGCCTGGGCGTGATGGGGCGCAACCTCGCCGCCAATCTGGCCGACCACGGGGCCGTGGTGGCGGGCTACGACCTGGACGAGGGGCGCCGGGGCGCCTTCGCCGCCCAGGTGGGCAACGCCGTCCCCTGCGCGTCGGTGGAGGCGTTGCTGGGCGCGCTCAAGGCGCCGCGCACGATCCTGATGATGGTGCCCGCCGGCGCCCCGGTGGACGAGCTGACGGCCGCCCTGCTGCCCCGCCTGTCGCCGGGCGACGTGCTGATCGACGGCGGCAACTCCCACTTCCGCGACACCAACCGCCGCGCCGCGCTCGCCGCCGCGGCGGGCGTGCGCTTCGTCGGGCTGGGCGTGTCGGGCGGCGAGGAGGGGGCGCGGCGCGGCCCTGCCCTGATGGCCGGCGGCGACGCCGAGGCGCTGGCCCCCGTCGCCCCGCTGCTGGCCGCCATCGCCGCCCGCGCGCCGGACGGCGAGTCCTGCTTCGCCCGCGTCGGGCCGGAGGGGGCGGGTCATTTCGTGAAGATGATCCACAACGGCATCGAATACGCCGACATGCAGCTGATCGCCGAGGCGTATCATCTTCTGCGCGAGATCGGCGGCTGCTCCTACGAGCGTCTGGCGGACATCTTCGCCGAATGGAACGGCGGGGAGCTGGCTTCCTACCTGATGGAGATCACCACCGACATCCTGCGCACGAAGGACGGCGAGACCGGCGCCCCGATCCTGGAGGTCATCCGCGACGCCGCCGGCCAGAAGGGCACCGGCCATTGGGCGGCGACCACGGCGCTGGAGCTGGGCATGCCCGCCCCGACCATCGCCGAGGCCGTGCACGCCCGCTGCCTGTCCGCCCTGAAGGACGAGCGCGTGCGCGCCGCCGAGGCGCTGGCAATCCCGCACGCCCCCTCCACGGAGGATCTGGTCGCGTCGGTCGGCGACGCTCTGCTCAGCGGGCGGATCGCGGTCTATGCCCAGGGCTTCGCGGTGATCGCGGCGGGCAGCCGGCAGTTCGGCTGGGACGTCGATCTGGCGGCGGTGGCGCGCATCTGGCGCGGCGGCTGCATCATCCGCGCCCGCCTGCTCGACCGCATCCTGACCGCGCTGAACCGTGCGCCGGAACTGCCGAACCTGATGCTGGACCCCGACATCGCCGGCCTGATGACCCGCGGCGACGCCGGCTTCCGCCGCGTGGTGGCCGCCGCGACGCTGGCTGCGGTGCCGGTTCCGGCGATGGCCTCGGCGCTGTCCTACTGGGACGGCTACCGCAGCGGCCGGCTGTGGGCCAACATGATCCAGGCCCAGCGCGACTATTTCGGCGCCCACGGCTATGAGCGCACCGACCGTCCGGGCATGGTGCACACGGAGTGGAAGGTGGGGTGAGTGGTTGAACCGGGCCCCCTCCCTAACCCTCCCCCGCTATCGCAGGGGAGGGGATTAAGCTCCCTCCCCTGCGATAGCGGGGGAGGGCCGGGGTGGGGGCCTACGCTCGCACTCACCCCTTCGGAAACACCGGCGCCCGCTTCTCGAAGAAGGCCGTCACGCCCTCCCCGGCCTCGTCGTTGAACAGCGACTCCACGAAGGCGTCGCGCTCGCGGTCGAGCTGATCCGCCAGCCCGCCGTAAGCCACTTCCAAAAGCCCCTTGGCGCGGCCCAGCGCCGCGGTCGGGCCATTCGCCAGCCGCTCCGCCCACGCCGTCGCCTCGGCCAGCGCGCCGCCGGGGGCGGTCAGCCGGTTGATCATGCCGAGCTGCGCCAGACGCGGCGCCGCCACGCGCCCGCCCTCGAACAGGATCTCCGCCGCGAGTTGCGGCGGCAGCGCGCGGGCCAGCGACGCCGTGCCGCCGCCGTCCGAAGTCAACGCGACCTTGATGTAGGACAAGGTGAAGACCGCGTCCTCCGCCGCGACGATCAGGTCGCAGGCCAGCGCCAGCGGGAAGCCCGCCCCGCCCGCCGGCCCCTCGACCGCGGCGATCACCGGCTTGGGGCAGGCGCGCAGGCTGCGGATCATGGCGTGGAAGCTCTCCACCCCCGCCCGCACCGACTCGCGGTCGCCGTTGCGCGCCTCCTTCAGCCATTTCAGATTGCCGCCGGAGCAGAAGGCTCCCTCGGCACCGGTCAGCACCACCGCCCCGACGCTCGCGTCCGCCGCCGCCGCGTCGAAGGCGGCGCGGGCCGCCTCCATCAGCGCCGGGCCGATCGAGTTGCGGGTGGCCGGGTCGTTGATGGTCAGGCGCAGGACACGACCGTCCTGGGCGATGTCCAAACCAGTCTTCTTATCGTTCGTATTGGTCATCGGGGCGTTCCCTCCGGATTTTCGCTTCCGGGGGCATATTTGAACATTCCCTCGGCGGACGCCAGCAGCGCGCCGTCCTCCTTGCGCCGCACCTCGCCCCGGCAACCGACGATCTTGCGCCCGCCACCCAACAGCGTGCCGCGGGCCACCACCGTGCCCTCCGCCACGGCACCGAGGAAGTTGGAGGACAGCGACAGCGTGACAACCCGGCGGGAATGGCCGGGCACTGCGCAGTGGGTCGCCGCGAATCCCATGACGGTGTCGAGCAGGGTCATCAACGCGCCGCCGTGCAGGACGCCACCCCGGTTGCGGTGCTGCGGAGCGATGGTCAGCTCCACCTCCGCCACGCCCTCTTCCCACCGCACCAGCCTGTAGCCGAGCAGGTTTTGGAAGCCGGAGGCCGGTTCCCCCTTCATCAAGTCGTCCATAAAAGCGCTCTCCAACCCGTCTTCTTGGTTCTGGAGCGCAAGTGTCGCACGAATGGGTGTGTCAGTGCCGCCGCGCCGCCTTCAAAAAACGCTCGCGGTCGCTGGAGCCGACGCGCATGTCGAACACGTCGCCCTCCCGCTCCATGGTCAGCGGCACGTCCACACCCGCCGGGCCAAGATTCCACAAGGCCCGGTAGAAGTCGGCCAGCGAGCCCACCGGCTGCCCGGCGACGGCGCGCACCACATCGCCGGCCCGCAGTTCCGCCCGCTGCGCCGGCCCGTCGCCGGCCAGCCCGACCAGCACCACCCGCTCCCGCTCGTCCTGGGTGGCGTAAAGACCGAGCCAGGGGCGCGGCGGGTCACTGACCTTCCCGCGGGTCATCAGGTCGTCCAGGATCGGCTTCAGCAGATCGATCGGCACATTCATGTTCAGCGGCAGGACACGCTCCTCCGGCGCCCGGTACTGGAGCTGGAGGGAGCCGATGCCCAGCAGTTCGCCCCCCGCCCCCAGCATCGCCGTGCCGCCCCAATTCGGATGCGCCGGCAGGGTGAACAGCGCGTCGTCGATCATGTACTCCCAGTAGCCGGCGAACTCCTGCCGGGCGACCACCCGCGCGGTCATGGACCGCTCGCGCCCGCCGGCCCCGGCCACCACCACCGGGTCGCCCAACTCCACATGGCGCGACGAGCCGAGCATCAGCGCCGGCACGCCCAGCGGCGACAGCGCCTGCACCAGCCCGAATCCGCTGGTGTGGTCATAGGCCACCACATGGGCCTGCACCGCCCGCCCGTCGTTGGTGGTCAGCCAGACCTCCTCGGCCTCCGCGATCAGATATCCGATGGTCAGGACCAAGCCATCCTCGCGGATGACGGCGCCCTGCCCGGCGCGCTCGGTGCCCAGCACGCCGGCGGTGTAGGCATCGTCCGGCACGTTGGCGCGCAGCCCGACCACGGCGGACAGCGCCCGGTCCAGGTCATAGGCCAGCTCATCCGGATCGGGCTGGAATTGCGGCGGAATCCGCCAGTCGTCGGACGGGTTCATCGGCGGCTCCTTTGCGCAGGGGGCGGGGTGATCCTCTGCCCTTTCAGCGTGATTCTCTATGACGTTATTTGGGCTCCATGACCTTATTTGGGAAGTCGAACGCGCCTGCTAAGCCCGGCGTTCCGCACCCCCTCCTCCGCGCGTGAAACCAGCGGGCCGCAACGGTGTTGTCCGGGATCGCTTCACCAAGGCGACCAACCGAGGGAGGACATGATGGGCCTGTTCGATTTCTTCCGCCGTGATCACGGCGAAAAGGTCGGCGATGCGGACACCCCGACCGCCGACGAGCTGAAATCCCACCTGACACAGATCGGCCTGCCGACCAACGGGCTGGACATCCAGGTCGCCGAGGACACGGTGACCGTGCGCGGCAGCGCCGCCTCGCAGGAGGAGAAGGAGAAGATCGCCGTGGCGCTCGGCAACGTGAAGGGCGTGTCGCGGGTGGACGACCAGACCGCCGTCATCGCCAAGGACCAGGGGGCGGGCGGCCCGGACCAGCCGACCGTGCCGCCGACCGGGCAGCCGGCCAGCCAGACGCAGTTCCACACGGTGGAGACGGGCGACACCCTGTCCGCCATCGCCAAGAAGGTCTACGGCGACCCCAACCGCTACAATGCCATCTTCGAGGCGAACAAGCCGATGCTGAAGGACCCGAACAAGATCTATCCCGGTCAGGTCCTGCGCATCCCGCCGCAGTGAAACGGCACCGTCCCGCGGCGGGGGCGAAAACCCTGCCGCGGGATCGATCCGCAAAGGTGCAGATCGCGGCGGAGTCTCCCGCCATTCCGACCGATCTCGAATTGCTCCGCCCAAGCCGCTTCGGCAGGCTTCCCGCCACTAACCGGCAGGGAGGAACAGGCTATGAAGATCATCGGATACCCGGACGAACTCATTCCGCGCGTGGCGACGGCCAGCCTGGGGACGTACCGGACCCGGCAGGAATGCGCGGATCTGCTGGCCGGGATGGCTGACGCGGAGAAGGCGTTCAACTCGATCACGTGGCACAAGGTGATGCTGCTCGCCCTCACCAAGCCTGAGCCGTTGGACGAGGACACCATCCACGTCTATGAGAGCGAGGTGGACAACGCCATCGCCCGCGTGTTCCGCAAGATGAAGATGCTCAACACGCTGGCAGCCGCAGCCTCCAAGGATCTCGGCGCCCTGGCGAAGGCGAACCCGAAGGACGCGGTGGCGAAGAAGGCCCTGGCCGCTACCAAGGCGGTGCCGGGCGTCACGGCGAAGCTGGTGAAGGCCCTCGAGGACGCCATCGACAAGGACCACAAGGACATCAAGACCCGCTTGGCCAAGGACGAGGCGGCCCATGAAAAGCAGCGCAAGGCGGCTGCAAAGGCGGCACAGCAAACCAATGGCGGCCAATTCGTGAACCCCTTCGAAGGCAAGGACATCGACGACATCCTGAAAAGCAGCAAGCTGACGCTTCTGCTGCACGCCTACGCCAAAACGGAGCAAACCGACGAGAACGTCGAGTTCCTGTCGATCACGCGCAAGGGCGTCGACCAGCGGGGCGCGCTGAAGCTCTACAACCTGTTCATCGACCCGAACGGCGCGAAAAGCCTGAACATCACGGGCCAGCAGCGCACCGATTTCTCCAATGGGATCGGCAACGGTGCCTATGTGGGCGTCCTGAAGGACATCCAGACCCATATTCGGATCGTCGTCAGTGGGAACACTCTGACGCGGGCGCAGGCCCTCGATGAGCCGGCCCTGCGCAAGCTCGGCTACAAGTGATGCCAACCGGCGCTGCCCTTCAGGCGACCTTCCTTCAAGGAACCTCCTTCAGGCGGCGCCGGGCCTCCAGCGGGTCAGCCGCGCCGCCAGCCGGTCGAAGCCGGCGTCCAGCACCACCGCCAGGGCGGCCACGATCACCGCCCCCTGGATGACGTAGGCGGGGTTGGAGCCGTTCAGCCCGACGATGATCGGCAGGCCGAGGGTCTTCGCCCCGACCGTGGAGGCGATGGCCGCCGTGCCGAGATTGACGACCGCCGCCGTCCGAACCCCGGCCAGGATCACCGGGGCGGCCAGCGGCAGTTCCACCCGCCACAGCATGGCACCCGGCCCCATGCCCATGCCACGCGCGGCCTCACGCACCGGCTCCGGCACCGATTCCAGACCGGCCACCGTGTTCTCCACGATGGGCAGCAGCCCATAGAGCGTCAGCGCGATCAGCGCCGGGGCGGGGCCGAAGCCGAGGACGGGAACCGAGACGGCCAGCACCGCCACCGGCGGGAAGGTCTGGCCCATCGCCGCCACCGCGTCAAGGACGCCGCGGAACTCCCGGCCGAAGGGCCGGGTCACCGCGATGCCCGCCGCCCCGCCGAGCAGAGCCGCGATCAGGCTCGCCCCGCCGGCCAGGGCAAGATGGTCCAGCGTCAAAGCGAGGAAGCCGTCCGCCTCGTACATCGGCCGGTCGAGCGCCGGGAAGGTTGCGGCGAACAGCGGCTTCAGCGCAGGCATCCCCAGCACCAGCGCCGCCAGGACGAGCAGGCCCAGGATCAGCCGGTCCGTCAGCAGAACCGTCAGAGCGCCCCTCATGCGCGATCCGCCCCACGCAGAAGGTCCGCGAGGTGGAGCACACCCATCGGGCGCCCCTGCCCGTCCGCCACGGGAAGCCGGTCGGTGCCGCATGCCACCATCGCGGCCAGCGCCTGACGCAGCGATGCTCCCGCCGCCAGGGGATCGCCCGGCGCCGTTTCGCCGGGGCGCGTCCGCTCCGCCACCGTCTCCACGGCCAGCCGCTTCAGCCCCCAATCCTCGCGCCCCACCAGATTGCGCACGCGGTCGTCGGCGGGCCGGGTCAGGATGTCGAGCGGCGTGCCGGTCTGCACCAGCCGCCCGCGGTCCAGAATGGCGATCCGGCTGGCCAGAGTCAGCGCCTCGTCCATGTCGTGGGTGACGAAGACGATGGTGGTCCCGGTCGCCTTGTGGATCGCCGCCATCTCCGCCTGCAAGGCCCCGCGGGTGATCGGGTCGAGCGCGCTGAACGGCTCGTCCATCAGCAGGATGTGCGGCTCCGCCGCCAGCGCGCGGGCGACGCCGACGCGCTGCTGCTGCCCGCCGGACAATTCGTACGGGTAGGCGCCGCGGTACCGCTCCGCATCGAGATTCAGCAGGGTCAGCAGCTCCGTCACCCGGTCGCGCACCCGCGCCCTGGGCCAGCCGAGCAGGTCCGGCACGGCGGCGATGTTGCGCTCCACCGTCCAGTGCGGGAACAGCCCGACGCTCTGGATCACGTAGCCCATGCGGCGGCGCAGCGTCTCTGGCTTCAGGCGGGCGATGTCCTCCCCCTCCACCCGGATGGTCCCGGCGTCCGGCGCGATCAGCCGATTCATCATCCGCAGCACCGTGGACTTGCCGGAGCCGGACGGGCCGATCAGCACGCGGAACTCCCCCGCCGCCACGCTCAGCGACAGGTCGTCCACGGCGGTCCAGGCGCCGAACCGCTTGGTCACTCCCTCGAAGGCGATCACGCCGCCATCCTCCCGAGTCGCGACAGCGCCAGCGCCGAGGCCAGCTTCAGCGCCGCGTCGGCGGCAACGGCCAGCAGGATCACCGGCACCGCCCCCAGCAGCACGAGGTCCAGCGCGTTGGCGAACAGCCCCTGGAACATGATCGCCCCCAGCCCCCCGGCGCCGATCAGCGCCGCCACTGCGGCCAGCCCGACCGCCTGGACCAGCGTGATCCGCAAGCCGGACAGGAACACCGGCAGGGCCAGAGGCGCCTCGACCCGCCAGAAGACTTGGCGCGGCGTCATGCCGATGCCGCGCGCCGCCTCCCGCACCGGCTCCGGCACGCCGGCCAGCCCGGCGGCGGTGTTGCGCGCGATGGGCAGCAGCGAATAGAGCGTCAGCGCGATCACCGCCGGCACCGGCCCCACCCCGCCGATCCCCAGCCCGGGAAAGGCGGCGGCCAGCGCCGACAGCGGCGCCAGCAGCAGCCCGAACAGGGCGATGGACGGGATCGTCTGCACCACGTTCAGCACCGGGAAGACCAGCCGCCCCACGGCGGGCGAACGCTGCGCCGCGACGCCCAGCGGCACGCCGATCAGCAGGGTCGGCAGCAGGGCCGCCGCGACCAGCGCGGCGTGGCGCAGCACGGCTCCGGCGAAGACGTCCCGCTGGTTCGCGTATTCCTTCATGATCGACAGCTGGTCGAGATGCCCGGCGGCGAATTGCCCGCCGATCAGCGCCGCCGCCAGCGCGCCGACGGCGACCCGCCCGGCGGGACCCAGCCCCAGCCGCCGCACCCCGTCGAGAACGGCGAGCAGAGCCGCCGCCTCCATCACCCAGAACCCCGCCGCGAAGGAGGTCCGCGCCGCCGGGCTGGCGGTCGCGGCGAGCAGGGCGGCGTGCTGCCCGGCCAGCCAGACCAGCCCCGCCGCCGCCAGCGCGCCGGCCCCGGTGTAGAGCGCGTTCACCATCCGCCCGGCGCGCAGGAACGGCACGGCCAACAGCAGGGCGACCGGCAACAGCGCCGCCGCGCTCCACCCGCCGCCCGCCGCCGCGCTCAACGCGATGGCCTTCCCCGACAGCAGCCGGTTCGGCGCGAAGCCGAGGAACGGCAAGGCCAGCGCCGCCACCACGGTGACGGCAGCCAACAGCAGGGCGACGCGGTTGTGAATAAGCCGGACGCGGGTCATCCCGTCAGTTCAGGAAGCCTTTCGACTTCAGGTACGTCGTGGCGACCGCTCGAGGGTCCTGCCCCTCCACGGAAATCTTGGCGTTCAGCCCGCGCAGGGTCTCGGTGTCCAGGGATTTGAAAACCGGGTCCAGCAGGTCGCGGATCTTCGGATAAGCGTCCAGCACGCCGTCGCGGATGGCCGGGGCCGGGGCATAGACCATCTGCGCGTTCTTGGTGTCCTTCATGACCACGAGGTCCAGCGCGGCGATGGCGCCGTCCGTGCCGTAGACCATGGCGGTGTTCACGCCGGACGTGCCCTCCGCCGCGGCGCGGATGGTCGCCGCCGTGTCGCCGCCGGCCAGCACCAGGATCTGGTCGGGCTTCAGCGTGAAGCCGTAGGATTTCTGGAAGGAGGGCAGCGCCGCCGGGCTTTCCACGAACTCAGCCGACGCGGCGAGCTTGGCCGTGCCGCCGGCACCGACCCAGCGGGAGAAGTCCTCCATGGTGGCGAGGTTGTTGGGCGCCGCCACGTCGCGGCGCAACGCGATGGCCCAGGTGTTGTTCGCCGGGGCCGGGGTCAGCCAGACGATGTTGTGTTTGTCGCGGTCGAGCTGCTTCACCGTCTCGTAGCCGGCGGCGGCGTTCTTCCAGGCCGGATCGCTGTCGAGGTTGAAGAAGAAGGCGCCGTTGCCGGTGTATTCCGGATAGACGTCAATCTCCCCGGCCAGCAGGGCGCTGCGCACGATCCGGGTGGGGCCGAGCTGGATCTTGTTCTCCACCGGGATGCCGTTGGCCTCCAGCACCTGCAGGATCATTGTGCCGAGCAGGCCGCTTTCGGCATCCAGCTTCGATCCGACACGGACCTTGTCCGCCGCCGCGGCGCTCCCCGCCGTCAGCAGCGCACCCAGCGCCAGGGTGGCCACCGCCCGAACCACACGCCGCATCGCCCGCATCCTCCCAACCATCGTCCATTGTGTCCGTCCGCTAGGATGGGGAAACCGGGCCGCCGCGACAACCCGCCCTTTCCGCCTGTGCGGTCCTCCATTTTGGGGAAGGGTGTCACGCCGTGACGTGGTCCTCCGCGTCGCGGGCCGCCCGCGCCCCGGCGCCGTCCACCCAGCCGCCCAGTTCGCGCTCCACGATGTCGGCCAGGAAGGCGACGTGGTCGGGATGATCGTTCAGGCAAGGAATGTAGGTGAAGCGCTCGCCGCCCGCCGCCATGAAGGCGTCCTTCACCTGGAACTGGATCTCCTCCAGCGTCTCGACGCAGTCGGCGGAGAAGCCCGGCGCGATCACCGCGATCTTCGTCTTGCCGGCGCGGGCCAGCTCCTCGACCGTCTTGTCGGTGTAGGGCTTCAGCCACTCCGCCTTGCCGAAACGCGACTGGAAGCTGTACTGCACGCGTCCCGGCTCCCAGCCCAACCGCTCGGCCAGCAGGCGCGCGGTCTTCACGCAGAAGCAGTGGTAGGGGTCGCCACGGTCGAGATAGGCCTTGGGCAGGCCGTGGAAGCTCGCCAGCAGCACGTCCGGCGTGTGGTCCAGCGCCGCGATGTGCCGCACCACCGACCGCGCCAACGCCTCGATGTAGCCCGGCTCGTCGTGGTAGGCGGGAACGGTGCGCACCGCTGGCTGCCAGCGCATGGTCATCAGCTGGCGGAAGGCCTGATCGTTGGCCGTGGCCGTCGTCGTCGCCGAATATTGCGGGTAGAGCGGAAACAGCAGGATGCGGTCGCAGCCCTGGTCCTTCATCCGCTGGATCGCCGGGCCGACCGCCGGCTGGCCGTAGCGCATCGCCCAGTCCACCACCACCGTTTCGCCGTGCCGCACCGCCAGCGCCGCCGCCACGCCCTCCGCCTGGGCGCGGGTGACGGTCTTCAGCGGGCTTTCGTTGCGCTCCTCGTTCCAGATGCTTTTGTAGGCATGGCCGCTCTTGCCGGGACGCACGGTCAGGATGATGCCGTTCAGCACCGGCCACCACACCGCCTTCGGCACCTCGATCACGCGGGGGTCCGACAGGAACTCCTTCAGGTAACGGCGCATCGACCAGTAGTCGGTTGCCTCCGGCGTTCCGAGATTCATCAGAAGCACACCGACACGGCGCGCGGGAACCGGCGGATGGTCGGCGGGCTTGGAAATAGGCTGCATGATGTCGGTCACCTCGATGTCGCGGCGGGCAGCATAATAGCGAGCCGAACCCATCGGAAGCAGCCCTTTGTCCCTATGCGGTCGATAGGGCCGGGCTATCCTCCGACCGTTCGGACAGGGCCTTACGTCGGGTCCGCCAGCCGATCCGCCGGCCGTTCCGCGAAGACGGATTTCAGATCGACCGCGCCATCCGGCCGCAGGTCGAGGTCGAGCTGACGCTCCACCTCGTCCAAATGCTCCATCATCAGCCGCATCGCCTCGCCCGGCGGGCCGGACTCCAGCGCCGCCACGAACCGCCGGTGCTCGGTGGCGGAGCAGGAATGGGAGGACCGCCGTTCAAAGGCCGCGATGGCGAGGCTGGAGCGGTCGATCAGGTCCGCCAGAATTCCGGCCAGCGTGGCGTTCCCGGCGAAGTCGGCCAGCAGCAGGTGGAACTGGCCCGACAGGCGGATCAGCGCCATGCGGTCGCCGGAGCGGTCGGCCTCCTCCTCCCGCGCCAGATGGGCGCGCAGCTTGTCCGACATCTCGTCGGGCAGGGGGCGTGGAGTGCGGTCCAGCGCCTCGACCACGGCGCGCTCGATCACCCGCCGGGCCTCGAACACCTCGCGCGCCTCCCGCGCGGTTGGTCTGGCGACGAAGGCGCCGCGGTTGGGGATCAGCGTCACCACGCGCCGCTGCGCCAGCAGGAGCAGCACCTTGCGCACCCGCTCCCGGCTGACGCCGAACACCTCGGCCAGACTTTCCTCCGCCAGCTTGGTGCCGGGCGGCAGACGGCGGTCGGCGATGGCCTCGCCGATGCTGCGGACGATGCGGGCCTCCGCCCCCTCCCCCCGCCCCCGGACGGCGCGGCGGGGTGCGCTCAGGACAGTCTTCATGATGGCACGGGCGCTGTTCAAACCTTCGCCGCGGATTGTGCACAAAGCGGACCAGCGGACAAACGCCAACGCCGCGCCGTGCCCATGCATCGGGCACAGCCCACCCATGCACAATTTCGCGCCATAGCGCCGAAATCCTGACCATTCGCTGATTTGCGCCACTGGAAAGGCGTGGGATTCCGCCATTCACACGCTGGCATGGAACTTGCGGACATCTCCGACAGCCGCACCGGGCGCCTCAGATTGTGCACAAAATGGAGAAGGCCATGACCACCGGATCGACCACAGCCGGATCGGCCACCGCCGGTTCAAACGTCGAGCTGGTGAAGCTGCGCAAGTTCTATGGCTCCACCATCGCCGTGGACGGCATCGACCTGCGCATCGCCGCCGGCGCCTACTGCTGCCTGCTCGGCCCCAGCGGCTGCGGCAAGACCTCCACGCTGCGCATGATCGCCGGCCATGAGGACATCTCCGACGGCGACCTGCTGATCGGCGACACGGTGGTGAACGGAGAGCCGCCGGCCCGCCGCGGCACCGCCATGATGTTCCAGAGCTACGCTTTGTTCCCCCACCTCGACTGCACCGACAACGTCGCCTTCAGCCTGAAGATGAAGGGCGTGGCGAAGGAGGAGCGGCGGCGCCGCGCGCGGGAGATGCTGGACCTCGTCCACATGTCCCAGTACGCGGACCGGCTGCCCGCCCAGCTCTCCGGCGGCCAGCAGCAGCGCGTGGCTCTGGCCCGCGCGCTGATCACCCGGCCGGGCGTGCTCCTGCTCGACGAGCCGCTGTCGGCGCTCGACCCCTTCCTGCGCATCCGCATGCGCGAGGAGCTGAAGCGCCTGCACACCGAGCTCGGCATCACCTTCGTCCACGTCACCCACAGCCAGACCGAGGCGATGGCGCTGGCCGACCTCGTGGTGGTGATGAACCAGGGCCGGATCGAGCAGGCCGGCCCGCCGCGCGAGGTCTTCAACCAGCCTCGCACCGCCTTCGTCGCCCGCTTCATCGGCGGCCACAACGTGGTGGAGGACGCCGCGGGCCGCCGGGCCGTGCGGGCCGACCGCATCCTGCTGGGCCGGCCGGAGGGCGCCGACCATCAGGTGGAAGGCACCGTCCGCGCGCTGGAGTATCACGGCGCGTCGGTCCACCTGACGCTCGACGTGCCGGGTGCGGAGGACTTCGCCGTGGTGCTGGACGAATCCCGTTTCTACGACGCCCCGCTTGCCATCGGCGACCGCGTGACCGCGGGCTGGCGGGCGCGCGACGTCCACCCCCTGGTTGCCTGATTTCCCGAACCAATCCCCAAAACGACCGACCATACTGGAGGCACAGAGCATGACCGAGACGCGCACCGGCTCGCCCCTTTCCGCCGGGACCACCATGGGCGTCAGCCGCCGCACGCTGCTGAAGGGCACCGCCGCCGCCGCGGGTGTCGCCATCGGGTCGGGGGCGATCACCGGCTTCCCCACCATCTGGGCGCAGAACATCAAGAACGTCACGCTGCGCCAGTTCGGCACCGGCGTGTCGAACCTGAACGCCGTCGCCGACAAGGTGAAGGAGGATCTGGGCTTCACGCTGCAGATGACCGCGCTCGATTCGGACGCGGTGGCCCAACGCGCGGTGACCCAGCCGAAGTCCTACGACATCGCCGACATCGAATACTGGATCTGCAAGAAGGTCTTCCCGGCGGGCGTGATGCAGCCGATGGACGTGTCCAAGATCAAGAACTTCGACAAGATCGTACCGATCTTCGTCAACGGCAAGCTGACCCCGGAAAGCGCCGTCGCCCAGGGCACCGCCCCGCACACCGTCGGCTTCGTCGAAGGCAAGGACAGCATCAAGTTCGCCAAGTCGGCTACCCAGTGGATGACGCTGATCCCGACCATCTACAACGCCGACACGCTGGGCATCCGCCCCGATCTGGTCGGCCGCCCGATCACCAGCTGGACGGACCTGCTGGACCCGGCCTTCAAGGGCAAGGCGTCGATCATCAACATCCCCTCCATCGGCATCATGGACGCCGCCATGGTCTGCGAAGCCATGGGCGAGGTGAAGTACGGCGACAAGGGCAACATGACCAAGGAGGAGATCGACAAGACCCTCAAGATCATGACCGACGCCAAGAAGGCCGGCCAGTTCCGTGCCTTCTGGAAGACCTTCGACGAGAGCGTCAACCTGATGTCGTCGGGCGAGGTCATCATCCAGTCGATGTGGTCGCCGGCCGTGGCCGCCGTGCGCGCCAAGGGCATCCAGTGCGTCTACCAGCCGCTGAAGGAAGGCTACCGCGCCTGGGGCGGCGGCCTCGGCATCGCCAAGCATCTGAGCGGGCTGGAGCTGGAGGCGGCCTACGAGTACATCAACTGGTACCTGTCGGGCTGGGTCGGCGCCTATCTGAACCGCCAGGGCTATTACTCCGCCGTGCTCGACACCGCGAAGGAGCACATGTCGCCGGACGAGTGGGCCTTCTGGATGGAGGGCCAGCCGGCCAAGACCGACATCCTCAGCCCCGAGGGCAAGGTGATGGAGAAGGCCGGCGCGGTGCGCGACGGCGGGTCGTTCAAGGACCGCATGGGCCGCGTCGCCTGCTGGAACGCGGTGATGGACGAGGACCGCTACATGGTCCGCAAGTGGAACGAGTTCGTCGCGGCGTAACCTAGGCCCGTTTGCCCCCACCCTCCCGCCTTGCGGGTCCCTCCCTCCCCCGCCCAGCGGGGGAGGGTCAGGGTGGGGGCAAGACTCCCCCACACCAGCACTCCCCCACGGCACCGGACCCCTGCGCCATGACCGTCTCCGCCGTCCCATCCGAAGCGTCCAGCGCGTCCGCGGCACCGCGGAGCGGCGGGGTGCGCCGTTCCGTGCTGCGCCGGGTCGCCCCCTATCTCCAGGCCGGGCCGCTGGCGCTGACGCTGTTGGTCTTCCTGCTGATCCCCATCCTGACCATCGTCGCGGTCAGCTTCTGGGACTATGACAGCATCCGCATCTACCCGGACTTCGTGCTGACCAACTACGAGGAGCTGCTGACCTCGCCGGTCACCTGGAAGACCTACCTGAACACGGTGAAGTTCGCGGCGCTGACCTGGGTCATCACGCTGCTGATCGGCTTCACGGTGGCCTATTTCCTGGCCTTCCACGTCCGGTCCACGACATGGCAGATGGTGCTGTTCCTGGTCTGCACGATCCCGTTCTGGACCTCCAACATCATCCGCATGATCTCGTGGATTCCCTTCCTCGGGCGCAACGGGCTGCTGAATTCCGGGTTGATCTCCGCCGGGCTGATCGACCAGCCGCTGGAGTTCCTGCTGTTCTCCGACTTCGCGGTGGTGCTGGCCTTCGTACACCTCTACGCGCTGTTCATGGTGGTGCCCATCTTCAACTCGATGATGCGCCTCGACCGCGCCCTGGTCGAGGCGGCGCGCGACGGCGGCGCCAGCGCGGCGCAGGTGGTGTGGAACGTCATCCTGCCGCTGGCCAAGCCGGGCATCGCCATCGGCTCCATCTTCGTGGTCACGCTGGTGATGGGCGATTTCATCACCGTCCGCCTGATGAGCGGCGGGCAGAGCGCCTCGATCGGGTTGATGATCGCCAACGAGATCTCGCTGCTCCAATACCCCGCCGCCGCCGCGAACGCCGTCGTCTTGCTGGCCGTCGTCCTCATCATGGTCGTGGCGATGCTGCGCATCGTCGACATCCGCAAGGAGCTGTAAGCGATGACCGGCACCAGCGCCCGCCGCGGCCTGTCCTTCTACCTGCTCGCCGCCTTCTTCGGGCTGTTCGTCCTGTTCCTCTATGGGCCGATCGCCACCATCACCATCCTGTCCTTCCAGGGGCCGGAGGGCGGGCTGACCTTCCCGATGAACGGCGTCTCCCTCCACTGGTTCAAGAACCTGTTCGAGCAGCAGGCAGTGGGCGATTTCGGCGGGTCCTTCCGCCGCTCCATCGCGCTGGGGCTGACGGTGATGGTGCTGACGGTCCTGTTCTCGCTGCTCGCCGGCTTCGCCTTCCGCCGCCGCTTCCTGGGCAGCGGGGCACTGTTCTATCTGGCGGTGGCGAGCCTGATCGTGCCGTCGATCCTGGTCAGCCTGGGCATCGGCCTGCTCTTCAACATCCTGGGGATCGAGCCGACCTGGTACGGCTCGGCGCTCGGCGCGCATCTGACCTGGACGCTGCCCTTCGGCCTGCTGATCGTCTTCGCCATCTTCAACCGCTTCAACCCGGCCTACGAGGAGGCGGCGCGCGACCTCGGCGCCACGCCCTGGCAGACGGTGCGCCATGTGGTGCTGCCCATCCTCCTGCCCAGCCTGATCGGCGTCGGGCTGTTCGGCTTCACCCTGTCCTACGACGAGTTCGCGCGCACGCTGATGACCGCGGGGTCCTTCAACACCCTGCCGCTGGAGATCTACGGCATGACCACCAACGTCACGACGCCGGTGCTCTACGCGCTGGGCACGCTGACGACGCTGTTCTCCTTCACGGTGATCGGCCTGTTCCTCGCCGGGGTGATGATCCTGCGCCGCCGCCGGCTGCGGCGCACCGGCGCCGCCGCTTGAGGAAATAAGGACCACCATGCGCATCCTGGTCGTCAACCCGAACACCACCGCCTCGATGACCGCGAAGGCCGGGGATGCCGCCCGTGCCGTCGCGGCGCCGGGGACGGAGATCGTCGCCGCCAACCCGGCCATGGGTCCCGCCAGCATCGAGGGCTATTACGACGAGGCGCTGGCCGTCCCCGGCCTGCTGCAGGTGATCGCCGCCCACGAGCGTGCGGCGCCGGGCATCGACGGCGTCGTGATCGCCTGCTTCGACGATGTCGGGCTGGACGCCGCGCGCTGCCTGTCCGCCGTCCCGGTGGTCGGCATCTGCGAGGCGGCGATGAAGACCGCCACCCTGCTTGGCGGGCGGTTCAGCGTCGTCACCACCATGCCGCGCTCCGTCCCGGCGCTGGAGCATCTGTCGGGGCGCTACGGCGTGGCCGGGCGCTGCCGGGTGCGCGCCGCCGGCGTGCCGGTTCTGGCGCTGGAGGACCCGGCGTCGGGCGCCGTGGAGCGGGTGCGCGAGACCATCCGCCAAGCCATCGCCGAGGATGGGGCGGAGAGCGTCGTCCTGGGCTGCGCCGGCATGGCTGATCTGGCGCGCGCCCTGACCGCCGAGATGGGCGTGCCGGTGGTGGACGGCGTCACCGCCGCGGTGAAGCTGGTGGAGGGGCTGGCCGTGCTGGGCTTGCGCACCGGCAAGACCGGCGGTTACGCTTTCCCACTGCCCAAACCCTACGCCGGGGAGATGGCGCGCTTCGCCCCCGCCCCGCAACCCTGACCGGAGCGCCCTCATGCAAGGCTACCGCGTGCGCGTGATGAGCCGGGCCGAACTGGATCTGGCCGTGGATTGGGCGCGGGCCGAGGGCTGGAACCCCGGCCTGCACGACGCCGGGGCCTTCCACGCGGTGGACCCGGAGGGCTTCCTGATCGGGGAACTGGACGGCGAGCCGGCGGCCTGCATCTCCGTCGTCCGCTATCCCCAGAACTTCGGCTTCCTCGGCTTCTACATCGTGCGGCCCGAGATGCGCGGGCGCGGCCTCGGCTGGAACCTCTGGCGGGCCGGTCTGAAGCATCTGGAGGGCTGCACCGTCGGTCTGGACGGGGTGGTGGCGCAGCAGGACAACTACCGCAAGTCCGGCTTCGCGCTCGCGTACCGCAACATCCGTTATGGCGGCACGCCGCCCGCCGGAACCTCCTCCGCCGCGGCGCTGGCGGACGCGCGGACTGTACCCTTCGACAGGCTGCTGGAATGGGACCGCGCCCTGTTCCCGGCGCCGCGCGCCGGTTTCCTGTCCAACTGGATCGCCCTGCCCGGCGCCTCCGCACTCGCCGCCGTGCAGGACAAGGCGTTGCGGGGCTTCGGGGTGATCCGCCCCTGCCACATCGGCAGCAAGATCGGCCCGCTCTACGCCGCCGACCGCGGGACGGCGCGCGATCTGGCGCTGGCGCTCGCCGCCACGGCGGGAGAGGGTCCCATTTTCCTCGACGTGCCGGAGGTCAACCGCGACGCCGTCCTGCTGGCGGAGGAGTTGGGCCTGACTCCGCAGTTCGAAACTGCCCGCATGTATCTCGGCCCCGCCCCAACCATCGACACCGCGCGCCTGTACGGCGTGACGAGCTTTGAGTTGGGTTGAGCCGTAACAGTCCGTTACCAAACAGGGGAGTGCCGGACACACGCCGGCAACAGGGGACGCGCAGCATTGGGGCATCGGGATCACGATCCCGGCCTGATGAGAAGAGGGACACCCCCATGTCGCGCATCCTGATCGCCGCCATGACCACCGCCTTGACCGCCGCCTCCGTGCTGGTCAGCCTGGGCACCCAAGACGCCGCCGCCGCCGGCTGGGGACCGGATCATCGCGAGCCGCCGCGAATGGAGCGGGACCACCGCGGCCCCGACCTGCACCGCCCCGATCTGCATCGCCCTCCCCCGCCCGTCCACCGCGCGGCGCGGCATTGGAGGCCCGGCGACCGCCTGCCCGCCGCCTATGCATCGCGCCGCTACGTCATCGCCGCGCCAGCCGCGTATCATCTGCACCGGCCGCCGCGCGGGCATCACTGGGTCCGCGCCGGGTCGGACGCCGTTCTGGTGGCGTCCGGATCGGGCGTCATGGTCCGGATCGTTCCCGGCCTCTTCCGCTGAGGACACCCCCTTCCTTCATGGACCCGACCCGACCGGGCGGTCTACTCTCCCCCGAGTTGCACCGCCCGCTCCCGCGATGCCCGCTCCTTGAGATGAACGCTCCATGACGGACAGCCGTACCGCCCGGCCCTCGATCACCGATGCCCTGACCCTGCACAACGACGGCCGCGGCGACGAGGCGGAGCGGGCGTACCGCCAGATCCTGAAGCGTGAGCCGCGGAACCCCGACGCCTGGCATCTGCTGGGCGTGCTGCAGTCCGAGCGGGGCGACCACAACGCCGGCATCGCCAGCATCCGCACCGCCCTGTCGTTCCGGGAGGCGTTGGAATACCACCTGAATCTCGGCTCCGCCCTGCTCGATGCGGGCCGTGTGGACGAGGCCTTGGACGCCCTGATGGCGGCGCTGCGCCTCGGCCCGGACCGGGCGGACGTCCATTTCCGGCTGGGCAATCTGTTTCGCCTTCAGCGCCGGCCCAACGAAAGCGTCGCCGCCTACCGTCAGGCCATCGCGCTCCAGCCCGGTTTCGTGGAGGCGCTGAACAACCTCGGCTCGCTGTTCCTGGAGGTCGGGCAGACGGACGCCGCCATCGCCGCCTTCACCGACGCCATCCAGGCAGCACCGACCAACGCCGAGTCCCACTGCAACCTCGGCTACGCCCTGGACCAGCAGGACCGGTTGGGCGAGGCGGCGGCGGCCTACCGCGTCGCCCTGGCCTTCCGGCCCGATTTCGCCCTGGCTTGGTCCAACCTCGGCAACACGCTGAAAGGACAAGGCCATCTGCACCAGGCCATGGCCGCCTACCGTTCGGCGTTGACGCACCGTCCGGATTTCCCGATGGCGCACAGCAACATTCTGATGGCACAGCATTATGTCCCGGAGTGCGGAAACGCCGACTATCTCGCCGCCGCCCGCGATTGGGCCGAACGAAGCGGCGGCGGTCTTCCCGACACCGCTCGGGTGGTCCGCGACGACCGCCCCCGCCCGCTGCGCATCGGCTACGTCTCCAGCGACTTCAACAGCCATCCCGTCGGCTATTTCCTGGAAAGCGTCCTGCGGGCTCACGACCGTTCGGCGGTCACCGCCTTCGGCTACGCCAACAACGGCCGGACCGACGACGTGACGGAGAGCCTTCGCGCGGCTGCCGACGGATGGCGCCCGATCGTCGGCATGGACGACGCGACGGTGGCCGACCTGATCCGGCGGGACGGCATCGACATCCTCGTCGATCTCTCCGGCCACACCGGGAACAACCGCCTGACCCTGTTCGCCCGGCGGCCCGCGCCTATCCAGGCGAGCTGGCTTGGCTATTTCGGGACGACCGGCCTGCCGACGATGGACTGGATCATCGCCGACCGCCACGTCCTGCCGCCAGGGGAGGAGAGCTTGTTCACAGAGAAAGTCTGGCGCCTTCCCGACAGCTATCTGTGCTTCACACCGCCGGCGGATGAGGTGCCGGTCGGACCGCTCCCGGCGCTCTCCGGTGGCCCGGTCACGCTCGGCGCCTTCCACAACCGGGCCAAGATCACCCGGCCGACCGTCGCGCTGTGGGCGCAGGTCCTGGCCGCCCTGCCGCAAGCCCGCCTGCTGCTGAAATCACGTGAGTTCGGCGATTACGGCGTGCGGCAGGCCCTGCGCGACCAGTTCGCCGCGCACGGCGTCGCAGCGAACCGCCTGCGCATGGAAGGAAAGACGCCGCGGGCGGACTATTTCAACAGCCACAACCGCATCGACCTCGCGCTGTCCCCCACCCCCTTCGGCGGCGGCACGACGACGGCCGAAAGCCTGTGGATGGGCGTGCCGGTGGTCACCCTGCGCGGCGACCGCTGGGCGGGGCGGATCGGGGTCAGCTTCCTGGAAACGCTCGGCCTCGCCGACCGGCTGGTGGCGGACAGCCCGGAGGACTACGTCGCCAAGACCGCTGCTCTCGTCGGTGACCTGGAATCCCTGTCCGCCCTGCGCGCCGGCCTGCGGGAACGTATGCGTCAATCCCCCCTGTGCGACGCGCCGACCTTCGCCCGGTCGCTGGAGAAGGCCTACCGCTCGATGTGGCGCGCACCGTAAGGATGCCGCGGGCGTGCCAAAGGAAGTCCTTCCGATACGCCCTGGCACAACGGCGCCGGACATGCGTTGAAGGAACCGACGACGCAGCGGAAGCGAGGCCGAGACGCCGATGATGAAAGATCCCAAACAGATCGCGCGGGTTGCCCTGCAATCGGCCCGCGTCAATGTCGAGGTCTACGAAGCCTGCGGCCTGATCGACACGCCGTCGGCCCACGGCCTGCGCTACAAGATCGCCGTGCAGGCCAGCGACGTGAACGGCGACGAGTGCCGTTTCCCCTCCTGCGCCTGCACCTGGCCGGACTGCTCCCGCCAGGCGGAGGCGGGGGCGGCGGGCGATCAGCCCAGCGGCCCGACCGTCTCCACGTAACGCTCCATGGCGGCCACGCCGTCATCGGTCAGTTCGATGAAGACACGGCGACCGTCCTTGTCGTCGGCGATGCGCCGGACCAGCCCGCGGTCGTGCAGGTCGGTGATGCGGCGCAGCGCCGTGGTCTGGGCCACGCCGGACGCGATGCACAGCGACGACACGGAAATCCGCCGGCCCTGGAGATGATTGATCATCAGGTCCAGCAGCATGTCCCAGCAGGGGTCCTCGAACAGGCCCTTGGGGAAGAATTTCTCGCGGGCGGCGCGCTTGCGCCGGATCGCCGTCAGGATGCCCAGGCTGTCCGGCACACCACCCTCGGTCACCGCTTCGCAGGCCGGTTGAACCGCGGTCGTGATCGCCGCAGGAGACGTTGCGGGTTCGACCGCCGCGCGATGGGCCGCGACAAAGGGCATCACGCGGGCCGCCGCGGCCTCTCCGCGCAAGGCGCGCACCGTCTCGACCAGCGCCAGCCCATGGCGGTAGGCCTGTTCCAGCGCGTCGTCATGGCTGCCCATGGACAGCGGCGGACGATCCGTGACGGACGATGCGATGCCCTCCCCGCCACCGAGGACACGGGCGAGCGCGCGCTCGATCTGCGCCTCATCCTCCGGGTCGGTCACCACATCGGCGGCGTCGAGCCGCAGGGCGCGCACCACGTCGTCCGCCTCCGGATTGCGGGCGAAGAGGATGCAGGCGAGCCCGCGGTGGGTGCGGTGCAGCCGCTCCATCAGCGCCAGACCATCGAACCAGGGAGATCCGCCGTCCACGAACACGACGCCGACGCTGCGATCCACGTCGAGCAGGCCCAGCGCCGAAATGACGTCGCGCGTGTCCTGCACCCGGTGGCCGAGCCGCAGCGCGCAGTCACGGATGCCGGCGATGGCCGCGCTGTCGTTGCCGATGATCAGAATCGACGGCGCCGCCGCGTAACTCGGTGCCGAGTAATTCTGCGCTGCTTCACTGGCCGCCGTTTGACCAGCCGCCATATGACCAGTCAGCGTGAAGCGCTCCGCCGAACGCGAAACCAGGGACCGTTGCATGCCGCTCTCACCCGCATCAGATCGCGCACCGGTTGGCCGGCGGCGGTGTCAGGCCCGGAGCGGCGCCCCGATGCGGCGGAACGCTCCGCCACCTCCAGGTACCCGCTTGGAACCGTCAATCATTCGTTGGGTGATGTATAGCATTACCCCGTTCGAACGCGTATCAACGGCGGTTGATACTTTTCCATCGGAGTAACCGGCGGTTTATTATTGCATATTAATCATTATCGTCAAGATTCGTCAGATTCCAATGCATAACCGACCCCACGGACGGTAACGATCGGCGAGGACGTGCCGTCGTCCAGCCGCATCTTGCGGCGCAGCCGGGTGATCAACGTATCCACCGTATGCTCGCTGATGGAGCGCGGGTCGCGGTTGCTGATCACATCCAGCAGATATTCGCGGCTGACCGGGTTTGGCCGCATGGCCGCCAGCGCCGCCAGGATGTTGAACTCCCCCGTCGTCAAAGCGAGGTAGGAGCCGTCGGGACGGAACAGCGCACGGCGCACGAGATCCAGACGCCATCCCTGGAAGGTCAGAGGCGCGTCGGGCGACGGAACCGCTCCCCCCTCCGCGGAGGCAGGCGGAACGGCGGACGCTCCGGAGCGGCGCAGCAGGTTGCGGATGCGGATCAGCAGTTCCAGCAGGTCGACCGGCTTGGTCACATAGTCGCCGCCGTGGGACAGGCCGGCGACGCGGTCGGTCGGGCTGTCGCGCCCGGTCACGAAGATCAGCGGAACGGTTTCCCCCAACCGCAGCCGTTCGGCCAAGGCCAGCCCGTCGCAATCCGGCAGGTTGATGTCCAGCAACACGAGATCGGGCCGGTCCTGTGCGATGCGGGCGGTCAGTTCCGCCCCATTCGCGGCCCGCAGCACCCGCAATCCCTGATGCTCCAGATAGGTGGCGATCAAATCCTGCGTTTCCGGCGAGTCCTCGACCACCAGCACGGTCCGTCCGGCCAGTTCCGATCCGACACTCATGATGCCCTGCCCGCCACGACCGCTCCCGTCCCAACCACCCTTGTCGCCGTCATGTCAGTCCCGCCTCCCCATTTTCGATGGCGTGCAGGGCGGCGTGCAGCCGGTCCCGAAGCGCCGCCGCATCTCCTTGCATGGAAGCGGTCCCCCCGCCTCCGTTTTCGACGGCCTGCGCCGTCCGCTCCAGCGCCCGCGCCGCGGCGCTCACCTCCGGAAAGCCATAGGTGCCGCCGCTGCCCTTCATGCGGTGCGCCGCGTCGACTACGCGCCGGGGCGCCGATTCCGGGTCATCGAGAACCGCCAGCACCTCTCGGCAGGCCAGGGCGAAGCGGTCCATCAACCGCGCCCGGTCCGCGCTTGACAGACCTCCCGTGACCGGTGCCCCGGTGAGCGGCGCCTGCTGGACCGTGAAGGACGGAGCGGGTGCGCAGGAGCCGGACGGCGCGTGGCGGGCAAGCGCGTCCTGAAGCGCGTCGGGGTCCACCGGCTTCGCCACCACCTCGTCGACACCGGCGTCCAGATAGTCCGCCCGATCCTCCGGAGAACTGTTGGCGGTCACCGCGATCACTGGCACCAGAGCCCGTTCCGCGTCGGACAACGCGCGGATGCGCCGCGTCACCTCCACCCCGTCGATACCCGGAAGCCGCATGTCGAGCAGCACGACGTCCACGACGCGGGTGGCCAGAACCGCCAGAGCCTCCTCCCCGCTGTCCACATAGACGGCGCGGTGACCGCCCGGCGCCAAATACTCGCGAAGGATGGCCTGGTTCTCCGGCGCGTCCTCCACCACCAGGATGTCGAGGCTCCCCGGAACGGGCATCGGCGCGGCGCGGCCCGGCGACGGATCGGCCACCGGCAACGGGCGTGTCGGCAGCGAAACGGTGAAGAGGGAGCCGCCACCCGGCCGACCCTCCAGGCAAACGTCGCCCCCCATCAGCCGGACGAGCCCGTTGACAATGGCAAGGCCGAGTCCGGCGCCATCGCGGCGGTTGCCTTCGAGCCGGCTCCCCTCCAAACGATGAAAGGGCTCGAAGATGATGGCCTGCGCCGCCCGCGGCACGCCGGGCCCGCTGTCCGCCACGGTCAGGCACAAAACGACGGTCCCGCTTTCCGTGCCCGCCGGCGCCGGCTTCGCGGTCAGCGATACCTCCACCCCGCCGCGTTCGGTGAACTTCACGGCGTTGCTCAGCAGGTTCAGAACGATTTGGCGCAGACGCAATGGATCGATCCAAAAGCGCGCCGCCCCCAGCCCGCTGACCGACAGGGACAGGTCGAGGCCCTTCTCCTCGGCGCCCGCGCGCATCAGCGCCACGGCGTCCTCCACCAGCGCGACCACATCGGTCGGCTGGGGATGCAGTTCCATCCGGCCCGCCTCCAGCCGCGACAGGTCGAGGATGGTGTCGAGCATCGAGACGAGATGCCGCCCCGCCCCGTCGGCGACGCGCAGCCGCTCGTCCAGCTGGTCGGTCGGTCCCTCGCGGCGGATCACCCGCACCATGCCCAGAACGGCGTTCAGCGGCGTCCGGACCTCGTGGCTGAGGTTGGCGAGGAAGCGCTCCAGCATCGCGGACTTGTCCGACAGGGCGCGTGTGCGCTCGGCGATCTGGCGCTCCAGCCCCTCGTTGAGGGCGGCCAGTTCCTGCGACAGCCGGCGTTCGTTGAGAAAGGCCGTCTCCACCCGCCGACCCAGCACCAGCGCGTGGCTGAACAGGAACAGCAGCGCCCCGTAGGGCACGAGGTCGATGCTTTCGAAGAAATGCGCGTACATCAGCGCGTCGTGCACCACCGACCCCAGGAAGGCCAGCGCCCCCGCCCCAAGCAGAAGCGCGCCCGCGTGGCGGCGCAGGGCGGCCACGGCGAGGCGCCACGCGAAATACAGGGCCGACAGCACCAGCAGCAGGCTCGCCAGATCGCGAAACCGGGTGAACTGCGCCGGTTCGGTCACCAGCACCAGGAACATGCCCGGCACCGCGACCGCCATCATGGCGCGCCCGACCCCACGGTGCAAACATCCGGGAAACAGTTCGCGCAGCAGGTGAAAGTAGATCGGGTAGAACATGTAGATCGGCAGATATTCCAGCCGGTAGGCCCAGACATCCGACACGCCGGGGAAGAAGACGCGCAGCAGTTCGCTGGTGCAGATCAGCCGCATGGCGCAGGCGGCCAGCAGCATGACCAGGAACAGCGGGGCCGCCGACAGGCGGCGGCGCAGGAAGGCGCCGATGAACAGCGCCATCAGGGACAGCGACATCAACGCCCCGGCGTTGGTCATCAACTGGCGCTGCCACAGCCGCGACAGCCCGCCGTTGGCGTCGAGATAGATCGTGCGCCCGATCCCGCCTTCGAAATGGAAATGGTTGGAGACCTCGACCGCCAGTTCGATCGCCCGCTGCCCGCCATGCAGCGTGACGAACCGGGAGACGGACGATGGCTGCTCCTGCGCGGCGGCCACGGCCGGAACCCCCGCGGAGGCGACCGAGCGGCCGTCCACCCACACCCGCATGGCGGAATTGACCGGCGGTATCTTCAGCGTCAGCGGCGGCATGCCGGGCGGCAGGAGGATCTTGAGGCGGAAGGTGGCGGCCCCCATCCCGCCCATTCGCTGCCCATCCGGGCGCTCGGCCCCGTTCCAGATCGCCGGCAGGGTGAAGGGCGTCCACAGCCGGCCATCCGGCTCCGGCAGGGGATTCAGGCTTTCCTCGCCGGCCAGACGGTCCCAGGACACCAGCCATTCGCCGTCCAGGGACACTGGACCGTCAAGATCGGCGTACCATCCACGCAGATCGAGCACGCCGCCCTCCGCCTGCGGCAGGACCGAGGCCAGGGCCGGAGCGGTGCAAAAAAGAGCGAGGAGCAGAATCGCGCCCAGCCGCCGGGTTGCACGCGCAAGGAAAGCGCTCATGAACGGCACGACGGCAGACGGCAGAGGCACCAGGGCAAAGTTCCTTCGACAGGCGCATGGCACGGGCCGCGGCCCGACCCGCAGGTCGAAAGGCGCCGAGCCACTCCCATCATGAGGGGTATCGCAAAACGGTTGTTGCGGAAATACCGATGCACCCAGGCATTTAAAGCCGAAACCCCATGAAACCGAAACCGGCCGCGCTGCGAAGTATAATCAGCCATCGACGTAACAACGACTCAGAAATTCGCAACAAGCTTCATCAATCGTAAATCCTATAGGAATTATGGTTTTTAACCTCTCAGTCGGGGACACGTGCTGTATTTGGCATCAGCCGACGGACAGGACGATTCCAACAGGAACCGCTAATGGAATGAGCGTCTGGAACCGCCCTTATAATGACGGTTTCCCAGACGCTCCATCCCGGTGCGGCCAATCGGCCAGCGCGCCGGGTGCGGTCAGGCCATGGCCTTCATCTGCTTGTCCATGCGGGCGAGCACGGCCATCACCTCCTTGCAGCGGCTCTTCACGTCCTCGTCGGTTTCCGGGATGCCGTCCTGGGAGGAGATGTTGCGCCAATCCTTCAGAAAGGCCTTCAACTCGGGCATCTTCGGCAACTGGGTGCCGACGCCGCGGATGTCCTCCTTCCACAGATCCTGATAGTCGCTCACCGTCTTCGCCGTCTTCAGCTTCTTCGCCAGGGACAGCATGTACTTCTCGAGAATCTCGCGCCCCTTGGCGCGCACCTTGTCGGCCTTCTCGATGGCGTCCTTCATGCCCTCATAGTCATCGACGATCTTGTCGCCGAGCGAGGACTGGTTGAAGGCGACGAAGAGCTGGTCGGCGGCCTTGGCGACCTTCTCCGCGTGGGCGGCGGAGTCCTTCGGAATCAGCTTGTTGGATTTGAACTTCTTCGCCGTCGCCTCGGCCAGATCGCGGAGCTTCTGGAGCTGGGTGCGCAGCGGCTCGACCGAGCGCTTGTACTCCGCCCGTGCCTCGTCCAGCAGCGAATCGAGATCGTCCAGCGTGGCGTTGCTGGGAGCGTTCACCGACACGCTCAGCGTCTTCCAGTTGATGGCGCCATGCGCCTTGTCCACCGCCTTCATCGCGTCGCCGATGCCGGTCTTGCCGGCGATCTTGGCGATGGCGCCCTTCTTCTTGTCCCAATCCTTCTGGGTCAGGATGTCCGGGATGTCGATGCGCTTCAGGGGACCACCCATGTCTCAGCTCCTCCGCTTAACCAAACATTCACCCTATCCGTCCGCATGGTAGGAGGCGGGCGTCCCCCTCGGAATCGGCGATTGCTCCTCTCCCACCGCTACCGGAACCGATTGGGTCCAAAACGGCGGCTTCCCTCCCCGCCTCATTTCAGCGGCCACCCACCAGCTGCACCACGCCCTTGCAGACGGTGGCGAACTCCTTGATGAGGTCGGTGATCTGGCGCGCGGTGTAGTCGGGCGGCACGCGCATCGGCGGCCCGTCGCCGCCCTGCCCGGCCCAGGGGGCGAGCTTCCGGCGGTAAAAGTCCGGATCGGCGCGCAGCCCGTCCAGCGCTTTCGCCGCGGCGAGCTGGGCGGCGAGATCGCGGGCCAGCGCCGGGAACAGCTCGTTGTAGGTCTCCGGCGTCGGCTTGGCGCGCACCTTGGCGACTCCGGCGGCGGCGCGGGCGAGCGCGCCGTTGATGTTCGCCTCCCACCGCTTCTGCGCCCGCTCCGCCGACGCGGTGTCCTTCTCGGCCTGGGCGGCCTGCGCCTTGAAGCGATCGGCGTCCGCGCCGATGTCCGCCTCCAGATCGGCGAGGTCCTTGGCGAGCGCCTTCATCGCCCGCTCGCAGGCCGCCGCCGCGGCCTTGTCGCCACGGCTGGCCACATCCTGATTCAGGGCCTCGTCCAACGCCTTTCCGAGCGCGGCCAGATAGGCCTTGCGCGCCTTCACGACGTCCTTTCCGGCGGCCACGAGATCCTTCGCGGCCTCGTCGCCGGCCGTGGCGGCGCGGTGGACGGCGTCGCCGGACTTCAGCGCCTTGACCAGCGCGGCGTCGCCGTTCAGCGCGGCGGCGACCGCCTTGGCATCCTTCGGCCGGTGCTTCGCCGTTGCAGCCTCGAAGCGCTTGCGTGTCGCGGTCCAGCGCTGCTCGTAGGGGACATGCGCCATGGCGGCCCGCCCGTTCCGGTGCTACGCGACGGCCGGCTGGAGGCGATCCTCCAGAGAGCGGATGGCGGCCCAGTCGCGCTCGAACACAGCACGGTCCGGATGCGCCAGATATATCTTCGCCAGCACCTGCGTCAGATCGAGCGTCGGCACCACCTCGTCCCCGAGCCGCGGCACCAGGGCGTAGCCACGCACGCTCGCCATCCCGTCCAGAATGGAGAGATCCGGCAGCGCCTCAACCCGGCCCGACACCAGAACCGGCAGATACAGCACCATCGCGTCGGCCAGGAACCGGTAATGGCCGTCGAGCAGCGGCCCGACCACCGCCGCCCCATCGAAGGCGTCGACCAGCAGATCCACCTGATCGTGCCCGGTGCCCGCCGCGATGGCGGTGGTGGAGCCGGCCGGCCCCATGGCGCGCGCCGCGATCTCCACCAGCGCCGGACCGCGGGCGGTCATCCGCACCTCGGCGTGGCCGGCGCCGTCGGTGATCTCCAGCGCGTCGAGAACCCGGCGGATGTAGGCCATCAGCGCCTGCGCCACCGGCTCCTCCGGCGGCAGAAGCCGGTAGTAATCGTAGACGAAGGGCGACCCGTTCAGCGCCCGCTTGGCGGACAGCAGCACGTCGCAGACATAGTGGCGCCCGCCGCGGCTGACCGTATTGACGACATATTCAAGCCCGTCGAGGTAGGTCTGCACGAGCACCCGCTCGTTGGCCGAACCGCAGAAGTCGCGGCTGCCCAGGATGGCGTCCACGGCGGCGCGGAGTTGCGCCGGGGTGTCGCAGAAATAGACATGGTCGGTGGAAGCGCTGGCCATCGGCTTCGCCACCACCGGCCAGCCCGCCTGCGCCGCCCATTCCACCGCCTCGGCGGCGTCGGTCGCCATGGTCTGGCGGGCGGTCAGCAGGCCGGCGGCGGCCAGCCGCTCGATCATCATGAACTTGTTGCGGCGCGCGGCGGTCAGCTTCGGGCTGTTGCCCGGCGTGCCCAGGACGGCGCCCAGCGCATCGGTCAGTTCCACCGCGGACTCATTGCCCGGCAGGATGAAGGCCGGGGCCAGCGGGCGCAACCGCTCGGCCAGCGCGTCGAGATCGCCGCGGTCGCCGTCAAGGAGGATGTGCGCCGCGAAGTCGTCGGGCTGATAGCTGCGCAGCAGCGACGGGGCGAGGTCCGGGCGGCTCTGCACCGCGACCACGTCGTAGCCCCGCGCGCGCAGGCGCGGCGCCAGAAGGATGCCGGTGGAATAGGGATCGACGACAACCGCCGTCTTGCGGGGCGCGCTCATGGCGTGGTCTCCATCACGGCGTCCTGAGGCACAGCCGGCACCGCCTCGACCGGGCGCGCGTAGGTGACCAGCGGCACGGGACCGTCCAGTTCCACCGAACGCCCGATCCAGCCGGCCTCGATCACCGCCTTCTGCTCCTCCAGCTCCGGCACGGCGAAGACGCGCTCGCTGCCCGGCACCCAGGCGGGCGGCGCCGCCCCGAGGTCGCGGTGCAGCAGGTAGCGCAGCCGACCGCTGGCGTGCATGACCAGAACCCGGCGCACCAGGAAGCCGCCGGACAGCAGGTTCGACAGGCTGCGCGGGTTCGACAGGGCAACGCGCGAGAACAGATGCGGGCGCCCGGCCCCCAGGGCGTGGAGCGTGCGCAGCGTGACCAGCAGCCGTTGCAGCCCGTTGCCGCGGAAGTCCGGGTGGACCATGCAACTCGCCATGTGGGCGGTGGCGGTAACGGCGGGCCGAGCGCCCGGCAGATCGTCCACGAAGGCCGGCATGCCGGGCAAGGGCAGACCCAGGATGGCGCAGCCGATCAGCCGCCCCTCGGTCTCCAGCCCCAGCGTCACTCCGCGCTCGCCCAGATGCAGCCCGGCGAACTCCGGCGTTTCGGGGAAATAGGCGTCGATGTCCGGCAACTGCCCGAAGATGTAGCCGCGGAACGCCTCCAGCGCCGGCAGGTCGGCAGGGCCGAGAAAGCGGATGCGGTAGGGAACGCAGACCGGCTGGCCGCGCCGGACGCGCAGCTTGCCCGTGTGGACCGTCTGTTCGGGGGATAAGAGGACCGTCATGTCAGGCGTCCTGGACGATTTCGGCGATGTTGAGCAGGCGCATCGGCGGGTAGAGGTCCAGTTGCTTGGCCGCCCCGATGCGCAGCAGCAGGGAGAAGCGGTTCAGCGTCTCCACCGGGATGCCGTCGGCGGGCTTGGCCCCGGTCAGGATCTCCACCGCCTTCAGCCCGGCGAAGCGCCCGACGTTGACCGCCGGGCTGACCAGCCCCATCAGCAGGTTGGCCCGGCGGATCGGCAGCTCGGTGGAGCAGAAGGTGGCCAGCCGGTGGGCCAATGCCTGTTCCGCCACCACCGCGTTGTTGTTGGAGGCGACCAGCGTGTCCGGCCCGATGTAGACCAGTTCCGCCCCGGCGCGCGCCGCGTCGGCGATCAGGTCCGGGATGGCGGCGGCCTGCGGCGCGCCGGAGGCGTCGCGCGGCAGGGCGGCGTCGTGGACCTCCACGCCCTGGCGGGCGGCCTCCTCCTTCAGGTCGCGCACGGCGACCACCATGTTGTCCTCCGCCGGGTTGTAGACCGCGGCGATCTTCTTCCAGCGCCGGTAGGACAGCATCGTCTTCATCTGCACCGCGACCGGCGCGATGTGCCGCGTGCCGGTGACCGCGCGCCCCGGACGGTCGAGCGCGCGCACGACGCGCGACGCCACCGGGTCGGTGACCGAGGTGAAGACCACCGGCACGTCGGTCAGGAAGCGCGATGGGTCGGGATCGTCGTAGCGCCCGACCGTCGCCAGGGTCAGCGGCGTGAAGACCGTCACCACCAAGTCGGGCTTGGACGCCCGGATCTCCGGCAGCAGCGTCGGCATGGCGGAGGCCTGCGGCACCTCGCGCACCTCCACCGTGGCGGACAGTCCGCTCGACGCGATGAAGTCGCGCAGGCCCAGCACGTCGCCCACATCCTTGCGCGGGGTCAGCACGACGATGCGCGCCGGCTTGGCGGAGGTGAAGGTCCTGGCCGTCTGCGCAAAAGCCGGGAAGCCGCCGGCCGCCAGCGTTCCGGCGGTCAACGTTCCAGCGGTGAGGGCACCCGTCAGGACAGTGCGGCGGGACAGGCTCATGCGGGGGTCCTCTGCGGAAGGTCGGCGGGCGGGCGCGGGCGGAACAGGGCGCTCAGCAGCAGTTGCACGGCGACGCAGGCCGCCAGCACCGCGCCGATGCCCTTCAGCGCCCCGGCGTAGCCGTAATGGGCCAGGAACAACCCGGCCAGGAAAGGGGCGATGACCGAACCCAGCCGCTCGATCAGGCGGAACATGCCGATCACCGTGGTCTCGCCCAGCGCCGCCCGTTCCTTGACGCAGACATCGGCGAGCATGGCGAGCTGCGGCGCGCCGAGCATGGCGTGCGCCACCCCCAGCAGCGCGACCCCGGCCAGCGCCGTGCCGAGCGACCCCGGCATCGACAGCACCCAGGCCGCCCCGGCGGCGACCAGCCCGCCCGCCACCAGGAAGCCGATGCGCTGGCCCGAGCGGTCCGACAGCTTCGCCGCCATCGGCGACACCACGATCATCAGCAGCCAGTAGAGCAGCAGCACGCGCCCGATCCAGGACTGGCTGACCCCCTGGTCGTCCAGCGCCAGCGGCAACAGGAAGAACAGAAGCGCGGTCAATCCCAGCTTGGCCGGAACCGCGCTGAAGACGGCCAGACCGACGAAGCGCGGGTTGCGCAGGCACAGCGCGGCGTCCGCCAGACGCAGGCCGCGGCTGGACTTGGCCTGCGCCGCGCGCACCCGCGGCAGCACCTGCCACGCCATGAAGGCAGCCAGCAGCGCCAGCCCGGCGGAGATCAGGAAGGTCGTGCGGAACCCGACCTGCCCGGCGATCACGCCGCCGATGGCCGGGCCGCAGACACCGGCGCTGAGGATGCCGCCGGCGTACATGGCGATGGCCTGGGCGCGCTGCTTGGGGTCGGTGGCGTCGATGACGAAGCCCTGGGCGGCGATGAAGACGCTGGCGTAACCGATGGCGGTCAGGCAGCGCGCGACGACGAGCTGGATGAGGTCGGTGGCGAGGCCGGAGCCGACCAGACCGACGAAGGAGAGCAGCGCCCCGCCGAGGAACACCGCCCGCCGCCCGCGCCGTTCCGACATGCTTCCGGCGATCGGCTGGCTGACCGCCCACAGCAGCATGAACAGGGCGATGGGCGCGCCGATGACCATCTCCATCGACAGGCCGGGCACCGGTTCGAACAGCTGCTTGATGTAGACGGACAGGAAGGTGCGAGTCAGCTCCTCCGCCAAGGAGAAGATGAAGATGGCGAAGCGCAGTTCCACCACCCGCTGCATCATGCCGATCTTGGTCATGGCCGGCTCGGACGCGGACATGTCGGCCTTGTGCTGCACGCTGTCCAGCGCCCAGTCGACGGCGCGCGACAGCTCGCCCACCTCGTCGCGGTTGCGCAGGGCGACGCGCACGCCGAGATGCCCGTCGGCGGCCTGCTTCATCACCGCCGTCACCCGGCGCAGCGGCGCCGCGACGGAGGAGCCGACAACCAGCAGCAGGATCTCGATGTTCAGCAGGATGGCGACGATCAGCACGGAACCGAGATCGAACACCACCTCGTTCATGGCGGAGCGGACATAGCCGGAATCGACGCCGACATGCAGCCGCGCCTCGTCGTTGCCCTCCAAGGGCAGGACGGTGTCGAGGAATTGCGGGGACTCGCCGTCCGGCGGGGCGTCCGCCACGGTCAGGCGGGTGCCGGAGCGCGCCTCCTCGGTCCCGGAAAAGGCGTGGAGGCGCCCGCCGATCTCCAGCGCCAGATACTTGACGTCCGGGTTGGCGGCCAGCGCGTCGGACAGCAGCTCGTCCACCCCGACCAGCTTGTCCAGCTCGAAGCCGAGCGCCACGGCGCGGTCGATCTGCGCCACCACGTAGGAGCCGACGACCTCGGCCTTGCGGGCCAGCTCCGGTTCGATCAGCGGGCGGAACAGCGTGTTGACGTGGTTGGTCTGGACCGCGAGGCTGACCAGCATCAGGACGGACACGACGCCCGTCAGCATCCAGTTCAGGCGGCGGATGAAGGACAGCTTCATGGCGTGACTCCCGCCGGGCGCGCGTCCTCCGCCGCCGGTTTGGCGGGTTGGGGAGGGTCCTCCTCCGCGCCGTGCCGCTGCTGTTCCAGGATGCGGTCGGTAAAGTCCTTCAGGCCGGGGGCGAAGGCGACCAGCTCCGGAGTCAGGTTGGGCGGCTCGCCCATGCCCAGCTGGTTGATGCTGACGGTCATCTCGCGCAGCCGCCGCTGGATCGGGCGCAGCAGCAGCCAGACCGCGATCATGGTGACCAGCAGCCCGGTCACCAGATTGATGCCGCCGGACAGCAGCAGGTCCGGGATGGTGCCGCGGATGCCCGCCTGCACCTCGCCCAGCGAATAGGTCAAGGCGACGCCGCCGGCCACGCCGCCGAAGGCGTTGCGGATGCCGAGCAGAAGCGCCTGGCTGTCGCCGTCGGCCACGGCGGCCACCCGGTCGGACTTGCCGTCGCGCGCGAAGGCCGCCTTCCAGCCGACGGGGATCGCCCCCACCGGCCCGCCGTGTCCCGCCCCCCGGCCCGCCGCCGCCAGCACCTCGCCCGTGTCGGTGAACAGGACCAGACCGGTGATCCGGTCATCCCGTGCCATCGCGCGCTGGATCAGCGCGTCGAGATTTCGCAGGGCCGTGATGGACACGCCGAGGCTGACGGCGCCCTCGACCTCCCCCGCCAGCCCGCGGAGCGCGACGGTGAAGCGGGACGCCACGGTGTCCTCCACCATGCGCTCCATCTTCAGATAGGAGAGCGCCGCGGTGGAGAGCAGCGCGAAACAGAGCGCCACCTGCAGCAGCAGAATGATCTTGGTCGTCAGGGTCAGGCGCATGGGTCCGGTGCCGGCAAGGGATGCGGCCAACCTTACGCGCATCGCGCAAGCCGCCGATTCCAAGACGGGTCCAGTCTGGAGAAGACCCCGGCGACATGGCTCCGCTCCGGCCCGACCCCGCCAGACGCGCACTCTCGCCTGCCGCGCCACAACCGAAAAGGGCAGTCCATTGAATTTGACTTATCAAATCAAGAACAGATGACGCGGCAAATTCGTCGTCTTATGCCTTTCCGCCTAATCCATAGAAATTTTGCGGAATTTTGAGACATTTCCCGATCGCTCTATTTTGGACCATGATTGCATCCATGATGGTTTGCTTTGCGTGGTAATCCTTAAGCACAGCAATCCATGCACCCAACGGGGAAGGGCTTCGATGCGGATCGAGTTGGAGCGACCCTTGGCGTGGCCGGTGCGCCCGGTCCAGACCAGCGCCGGCCTTCATGTTTCGGCGACGTCCATCCTGATCGCCTGCGCGGATCGCGCGCTGGGCATCGGCATGCACGACGCCTTCGAACGCAACGGCCACCGCATCCATGTGACCCACGACCCCATCGCGGCGCTCGACACGCTGGAGGCGGACGGCAGCATCGGCATCGTGGCGGTGGAGCTGGCCCTGCCCCATTTCGACGGGCTGGCGTTGGTCGAGCGGATGCGCAAGAGCGTGCAGCGGCATCTCCAGGTCATCGTCGTCGCACCCAACGCCACGGCGGCCGACGTCGTCCGCGCCATGCATCTGCGCGCGGCGGATTTCGTCAGCGACCCGCAGGACGGCAGCCAGCTCCACGGTGCGCTCGCCCGCGCCCTGGCCGCCCATCAGGCGGCGGCCCCGTTGCCCGCCCCGGCCCCGCCCGCCGGCAACGGCGAGTTGCATGGCGCGCTGGAGGACGCCTACCGTCACGGCCTCGCCCTGATCGAAGCGGTGAAGGCTCTGCGCGAAGGCCAGCCGGCGGTTGCCGCCCCGGTTCCGGCTCCCGCACCGGCCGTTCCGTCCTCCGCCCCCGCCGCAACGGGAGAGAACCGGCGCTTGGCGGTGTTGAGGGCGCTCCAGCAATCCCGCGTCGCCCGCGACAAGTATTTCCCGAAGGGGCTGTTCGAGGACCCCTGCTGGGACATGCTGCTGGACCTGATGGCCAACCATCTGCGCGGGCGGCGGATTTCCGTGTCGTCGCTGTGCATGGCCTCCGGCGTGGCCCAGACCACGGCGCTGCGGCGGATCACCGAACTGCACGACCGGGGGCTGGTGCGCCGGATCGCCGACGAGAAGGACGGCCGCCGCGTGTTCATCGAGCTGACCGAGCAGGGGATCGCCGCCCTGTCCGGCTATGTCGAGCACATCCAGGAGCTGACCTGACCGGACCGGCGCGAATTGGCCCGGTCCGGCGAGGTTCCCGCCCAGACTGCTTCAACCGGGACCTGTCCCGGATCGACAGCGCACCCCGAAAGCGGCCAACATCGCGGTAAGGAACGCCCTGCGCGCAGGACGGCGGAGACCCGATGGCCGACCAGAAACTGAAGGATGTGATCGTCGTCGCGACCCCCACGGAGGGGATCGGCCCGACATCCTCCCTGCCCACGCGCCCGGCGACGCCCAGCGAGGAGCCGGACCGCCAGCGCATGGCCGAACGGCTGCGCGCCCAGGGCTGGAGCTACCGCCGCATCGCGGAAGAACTTCAGGTTTCCTACATTCTGGTGTCGCGCTGGCTGGGGGGCGACGGCGCCACCCCCACCGGTCCACGCACGCCCCCCGCCGCCGCGGCCCCCTCCCCGCCGCCGCCCGCGCCCGGCGGAACGCGGACGGCCAAGGCGACCAAGACGACCAAGGCCGCGAAGGCGGCGGCTACGGCTGCGGCGGCCAACGCCGACGATGACGTTCTGGCCCTCCAGTTCCGCGCCTTCGAACAGTATGTGCGCGAGGTCATCGACGCGATGGAGACGCGGCACGAGACGCTTCTTGAGCGCCAGGAGGACTTGATCCAGGCGCTCGACACGGAGCGTGCCGCCGCCCGTGCGCGGGAAGAGGAGCTGCTCGCCACCCTCGACCAGGAGCGCCAGCGCTGGTCCGAAGCCGAGGACCGCTTCCGCGAGGAACTGGAGCGCTTCAAGGCGGAGATGCGCCGCGGCCAGAGCGCGGCGAACGCGGTCGCCGTTGCCGCCACGGCTCTCGGCGGCGACGACGATGAGAAGGAAGAAGAATCCTCGGATTTCTCCGCCTTCAGCTTCGACGATGAGGACGAGGACGAGGCAAAGGACGACGACGATGCGGGCGGCGGTGATGCCAATGCCTTCAATTTCGATGACGAGGAGGACGAGGACGAGGACGGCGGCAATCCCTTCAGCTTCGACACCGACGATGCGGAGGAGAAGACCGAAGACGAAGCGACCGACTCGGCGGACAACTCCGACGACGACGGCGATCCCTTCAGCTTCGACGATGACGAAGCGGAGGAGACGGCCGAGGACGCCCCCGCCAAGACAGATGCGGAACCGGACGAGGACCCGTTCTCCTTCGACACCGACGACGAACCGGACGAGCCCAAGTCCGGAACCAAGCCGACCGAAACCAAGCCGATCGAAACCAAGCCGGCTGGAACCACAAAGGCCGACGCCGAGGACGATCCCTTCTCCTTCGACGACGAGCCGGAGCCGGAACCCGAACCGGAGGCTCCGCCGAAGAAAAAGGGTCTCTTCGGCTTCTGGCGCAAATGAGGCCCTGTGCCGGGGTCTTGAGAATACGGCCAACACACACGTTTGCGTGTTGATCGCGCCCCGCCGCAAGTTGTATGACATGGCGCATGATTCAACCGCGCCGCCTCCTGTCCGCCGCCGAGCGTTTCGACTGGCTCCGTCTGATCCGATCGGAGAATGTCGGGCCGATCACCTTCCATCGGCTGCTGGAGCGGTTCGGCAGCGCCGGGGCCGCGCTGGAGGCGTTGCCCGATCTCGCCAAGCGCGGCGGACGGACCAAGCCGCTGCGCATTGCGCCGAAGGCGGACATCGAGCGCGAGTTGCGTGCCAACGACCGCATCGGCGCCCGGCTGCTCTGCTCCTGCGAGCCCGACTATCCGGAACCGCTGGCGGCGCTGGACGACGCGCCACCGGTTGTGTCGATCCTCGGCCACCCGCATCTCCTGCAACGGCGCGCGGTGGCGCTGGTCGGCGCGCGCAACGCCTCGATGAACGGCAAGAAATTCGCCGAGCGGCTGGCGCGGGAGCTGGGAGAGGCCGGATTGCTGGTCGTCTCCGGGCTGGCGCGGGGGATCGACACGGCGGCCCACGCCGGGGCGCTCGGCAGCGGAACCGCGGCGGTGGTGGCGGGCGGCGCCGACGTCGTCTACCCGCCGGAGAACGAGACACTTTACCGCGACATAGTGCAGCAGGGAGTTATCGTGGCGGAAAGCCCGGTCGGCACCACGCCGCAGGCCCGCCATTTCCCGCGCCGCAACCGGCTGATCTCAGGCTTATCGCTGGGGGTCCTGGTGGTCGAGGCGGCGCTGCGCTCCGGTTCGCTCATCACCGCCCGCATGGCGCTGGAACAGGGGCGGGAGGTCATGGCCGTTCCCGGCTCGCCGCTCGACCCGCGCTGTCAGGGCACCAACAATCTTCTGCGTCAGGGGGCGGCCTTGGTGGAAGGGGTGGACGATGTGCTGCGGGCACTGGACAGCCTGTCATCGCCGGTCCTGCGGGAACGCCAGGGCGATCTGTTCGCGCAATCCCGCCCGATGCCTCCGTCCGAGTCGGACCTCGATGCGGCGCGTGCCATCATCCTGGAAAACCTCGGCCATACACCGGTTGCCATTGACGAACTCGTCCGCGGGTGCCAATTGTCCGCTCCGGTGGTGTTGACCGTGGTGCTGGAACTTGAGCTTGCGGGCCGTGTCCAGCGCCAACCTGGGAATCAGGTGAACCTGATCTGATCCCGATCCGCACCGCCGGTGTATGGGATAGGCACTTTCAGGGGCGCGGACTCTTGCCGGGCAGCAACGTCGTCATCGTCGAATCGCCGGCCAAGGCGAAGACCATCAACAAATACCTTGGCTCGGACTACACCGTGGTCGCCAGCTTCGGCCATGTGCGCGACCTTCCGGCGCGCGACGGATCGGTGCGTCCGGACGAAGACTTCGCCATGGATTGGGAGCTGGGCGACCGCTCCAAGCGCCACATCGACGAGATCGCCAAGGCGGTCAAAGGGGCCGAACGCGTCTATCTCGCAACCGACCCGGATCGCGAAGGGGAAGCCATCGCCTGGCACCTGTCCGAGCTGCTGCGTGAAAAACGGCTGATCGACGCGTCCAAGGTCCAGCGCATCACCTTCAACGAGATCACCAAGAGCGCCGTCCAGGCCGCTCTGGAGGCCCCGCGCGACGTCTCGCAGGAATTGGTGGACGCCTATCTGGCCCGCCGCGCGCTCGACTATCTGGTGGGCTTCACCCTGTCGCCGGTGCTGTGGCGCAAGCTGCCGGGCTCCCGCTCGGCGGGCCGCGTGCAGTCGGTGGCGCTGCGCCTGATCTGCGAGCGCGAGTCCGACATCGAGATCTTCAAGCCGCAGGAATACTGGACCATCGAGGTGGGCTTCGCCACGCCGGGCGGCGCCTCCTTCACGGCCCAGCTGACCCAGCTCGACGGCAAGCGGCTCGACAAGTTCGCCCTGCCCGCCCGCGAGGCGGCGGAAGCCGCAGTGGCGCGCATCAGCCCGCAGGCCTTCTCGGTGGCGACGGTGGAGCGCAAGCAGAGCCGCCGCAACCCCTCCCCGCCCTTCACCACCTCGACGCTGCAGCAGGAGGCCTCGCGCAAGCTGGGCTTCGGCGCCACCCGCACCATGCGCACCGCGCAGCGATTGTACGAGGGCGTGGACATCGGCGGCGAGACGGTCGGCCTGATCACCTACATGCGAACCGACGGCGTCAGCCTGTCGCAGGAGGCCATCGAGGGCGCCCGCAACCTGATCGGTTCCCATTGGGGCGAGCGCTACGTCCCGGCGCAGCCGCGCGTCTACAAGACCGCCGCCAAGAACGCCCAGGAAGCCCACGAGGCCATCCGCCCGACCGACCTGTTCCGCCGCCCGGAGGAGGTCTCCTCCTACCTGGAAGGCGATGAGCTGCGGCTGTACGAGCTGATCTGGAAGCGCACGCTGGCCAGCCAGATGGAAAGCGCGGTGCTGGATCAGGTGGCGGTGGACATCGCCTCGCCGTCCAAGGACGTCGTGCTGCGCGCCACCGGCTCGGTCGTCGTGTTCGACGGCTTCCTTAAGGTCTATCAGGAGGACCGCGACGACGGCGCCGCCGACGACGACCAGGAGCGCCGCCTGCCGGCCATGGAGCAGGGCGACGCCCTCGCCCGCGGCGACATCAGCCCGGAGCAGCATTTCACCCAGCCGCCGCCCCGCTACACCGAGGCGAGCCTGGTGAAGAAGCTGGAGGAGCTGGGCATCGGGCGTCCGTCCACCTACGCCTCCATTCTCCAGGTGCTCCAGGACCGCAACTACGTGCGGCTGGACAAGCGGCGCTTCATCCCGGAAGACCGCGGGCGTCTGGTCACCGCCTTCCTTAAGAACTTCTTCAACCGGTACGTCGAGTACAATTTCACCGCCGACCTGGAGAACAAGCTCGACGAGATCTCCGACGGGCGGATCGACTGGAAGACCGTGCTGCGGGACTTCTGGCGCGCCTTCCACGTCGCGGTGGACGGGACCAAGGACCTGACCATCACCCAGGTCCTGACCACGCTGGACGAGGAGCTGGGGCCGCACTTCTTCCCGACCAACGCCGACAGCGACACGCCGGGCCACGACCCGCGCGTCTGCCCGGTGTGCAGCCAGGGCCGGCTCGGCCTGAAGCTCGGCAAGATGGGCGCCTTCATCGGCTGCTCGCGCTACCCGGACTGCCGCTACACCCGGCCGCTCGCCGTCGCCAACGACGAGAACGGGGAGGCGCAGGAAGGCCCGCGCGAGCTGGGCAACGATCCGGAAACCAGCCTGCCGGTGACCGTGCGGCGCGGCCCCTACGGCGCCTACATCCAGCTCGGCCCGCCCCCGGTTTCCGCCGCTCCGGCTGAGGTCGTGGCCGAGGAGGCCCCCGCCGACGGCAAGAAGACCAAGGGCAAGAAGAAGGTCAAGACCGAGGAGCCGAAGCCCAAGCGCGTCTCCCTGCCCAAGGGCATGGCCGCCGCCGACGTGGATCTGGACACCGCGCTGAAGCTGCTCGCCCTGCCGCGCAGCATCGGCAACCACCCGGAGACGGGCGAGGACATCAGCGCCGGCATCGGCCGCTTCGGCCCCTACCTGAAGCACGGCAGCGTCTACAAGTCGCTGACTCCCGACGACGACGTGCTGACCATCGGCATCAACCGCGCGGTGGACCTGCTGGCCGGCGCCGCCAAGAAGGCGTCGGCACCCGCCAAGACGCTGGGCGACCATCCGAAGACCGGCAAGCCGGTAACCACCGGTTCGGGCCGCTTCGGTCCCTACGTCAAGCACGGCTCCGTCTACGCCTCCATCCCCAAGGGAACGGAACCGGACAGCGTGACGCTGGAACAGGCGCTGGAGCTTCTGGAGGCGAAGGCCGCGAAGGACGCCGCCAAGAAGGGCAAGGCCCCGAAGGACGCCGAGCCTGCCGCCGCGGACGGTGCCGAGGCGCCCGCCAAGCCCGAAAAGGCGACCAAGGCCAAGGCGACGGCCACGAAAAAGGAGCCGGCCAAGAAGGATGCGGTGAAGAAGGCCGCTCCGAAAAAGGCGGCCGCCAAAAAGTCCGACGCCGAGAAGGCCGATGCGGGCAGGACCGACGCAGGGGGCGAGGAAAAGCCCGCCGCCCGCAAGCGGGCCTGACCGCGGACAACGACAAGACCGCCAACAAACAGACCGCCGGTGAGCACCTCGCGGGTGCTCACCGGCAGACGCCCGCGCGTCCCTTCATCAAGCGTGACCATGGGAAAACAACGATGACGAGCGGCCGCACGGCCCCGTCAGGCGGTTGCGGTCGCCTTGGCCTTGGCCGCGTTCCGACGGTGGCGCAGCTTGACGCGGATGCGCTCGACAGGGCTGAGCAGCCGGGGGTGGCGGCGCTTCAGCCGAACGAACAGGCGGCGGGCGTTCGCGGAGTTGCGCAGCAGGATCACCCCACCGGCAAGGGCCACCGGGAAGCCGAATGGCCCCGGCAAAGGCGACATCAAGGCGCCCAGACCGATCAGGCCCCACCCCGTGCCGATCAGCGCGAGTTGCCGGACACGGGCAAGCGTGGGCCGGGCCAGCAGCGAACGGCGGATGATGGCGCGGCGATGCATCGGGGCTCCTCCTCCTGTGCCAGGAGCCATATGGGGGCGGCCGGGCATAGGGGAAGAGGCTGGAAGATGTGACCTTTCGAGGGAAGGACGGGCAAAGGGGAGCGTCAATGCAACGGCGTGGCGCTGCTGGGCGGCCCCAGGACGAACAGCGCGGCGGTGACCTCCGCGGGGGCGGGCGCCCATTCGAAGTCGCGCATCAGCTCGCTACGGGCGGCGTCGGCGCGCTCCGCCAGGGCCGCACCGTCGGTGCAGCCGGTCCGCCGGGCCGGCCTGCGGCACCGCCGGTCGGCGCAGCTTTCCAGCATCAGGCGGATCATCCGCTCCCGCTTGGCGGCGTCAACGAAGCCCGACTGGTCGAAATACAGCTTGGTGAAGGCGACCTCGGTCACGGTGGGCGCCGCGCCCTGCTTGCCGACCAGCACCGCCGACACCAGTTCAACGCAACGGCCGGCGTAGTCGGGGATCGGCGCCGTGCCGTCGTCGGCGCGGTCGTACTGGCGGCTCGTCAGTTCGACCAGCCGCCCGGTCGGTTCCTTCACGAGGTAACGGCGCCACACCGGCATATCCGCCTCCCGTCTGGTTTCCCCATGGGCTGAAAAAAGGGTACACCAGACCGGACCGCGACGGAACAGCCCCTTTCCGGCTTCGGCCGGAACCGGACAGCACTCACCGGAGGAGAGGCGCGGCTCAACCTTCGGGAACGGGAAGGGTTTAGCCTGATGAAACTTCTGCGATTCGGCCCGCCGGGCCATGAGCGTCCGGGCCTTCTGGACCGCAACGGCGTGATCCGCGACCTGTCGGGCGTGGTGTCGGACATTGGTCCGGCCACCCTGACCGAGGATGGGCTGGCCCATCTGCGGACGCTCGACACAGACCGGCTGGCCCAGGTGCCGGACGGCACGCGGCTCGGCCCCTGCGTCACCGGGGTGTCCAAGGTGGTCTGCGTCGGGCTGAACTACCGCGCCCACGCGGCCGAATCCGGCTTGCCCGAGCCGGCCGAGCCGGTGCTGTTCATGAAGGCGACCACCGCCATCTGCGGCCCCAACGACCCGGTCCAGATGCCCAGAGGCGCCACCAAGCTCGACTGGGAGGTCGAACTCGGCATCGTCATCGGGCGCACCGCCCGCTACGTCGATCAGGCCGACGCCTTCGACCACATCGCCGGCTATTGCGTCCTCAACGACGTGTCGGAGCGCGCCTTCCAGACCGAGAGCACCGGCCAGTGGGTGAAGGGCAAGAGCGCCGACAGCTTCTGCCCGATCGGCCCCTGGATGGTCACCCGCGACGAGGTGCCCAACCCGCAGGCGCTGCGCCTGTGGCTGGAGGTGGACGGCCAGCCGATGCAGGACAGCACGACCGCCGACATGATCTTCGGCGTGGCCGAGATCGTGTCCTACATCAGCCGCTTCATGACCCTGCTGCCGGGCGACGTCATCGCCACCGGCACGCCGCAGGGCGTGGCGATGGGCCGCGGACCGAACCATCCCTGGCTCCAGCCCGGCCAGACCATGCGCCTGGGCGTCGAGGGGCTGGGCGAGCAGCGCCAGTCCGTCCGCGCCTTCGAAGGTTGAGCGGCGCCGGGACTGGAATGGGAGTGTCTTCGATGAAGCGAACAAGCCGTCTGGCCGCGTGGCTGCTCGCCGCCGGTGTCGGCACCCTGGCGGTGTCCGGGGTCGCGTCCACCTCCGCCAGGGCCGAGGACAGCGCCGCGGCGCTGGCCGGGAAGACCTGCGGCACGCTGGTATCGCGTGTGGCGGAGATTCCCGGCACCGGCCCGGTGTTCCTGCGCAGCTACGACAGCAGCTTCGGCGTCGGCCAGACGTCGGAGCTGCCGCTGCGCGAGGCCGCCTTCACCTACGACAACGCGCTGGCCGTCATCGCCCTGGTCGCCTGCGGCAAGACGGAGCCGGCGCTGCGCATCGGCGAGTCGCTGCTTTCCGCCGCCACGCTGGACCGCGCGCGCCGCCAGGGGCGGCTGCGCAACACCTACCGCGCCGGCGCCCAGACCCAGAAGCCGATCCCACCCAACGGCTGGTGGGACGTCACCGCGAACCGCTGGTTCGAGGACGCCTATCAGGTCGGCTCCGCCACCGGCAACGTCGCCTGGGCGGGCCTGGCCCTGATGACTCTGGGCGAGGCGACCGGCGAGGAGCGCTTCCGCAATGGCGCCGCGGAGTTGGCCCGCTGGGTGGTGGCGAACGCCGCCGACCCGCGCGGACCGGGCGGCTTCAACGGCGGCGTCCAGGGCTTCGACGACAAGCCGCAGGCCCTGACCTGGAAGGCGACGGAGCACAACACGGACCTCGTCGCCCTGTTCGGCTGGCTGGAGCGCAGCGGCACGGCAGGCGACTGGGCCGGGCCGGAGAAGGCGGCGCGCGGCTTTCTCGACCGCATGTGGGCGGACGGCGGCGGGCATTTCCCCACCGGCACGGCGCCGGACGGGGTGACGGTCAACCGGGCCACGTCCGGTCTGGACGCCCAGCTCTGGCCGTTGCTGCTGCGCGGCGCGCCGGAAGCGTGGCGGGCGGCGCTGGATTATGCGGAGAAGGCCCACGGGGTCGACGGCGGTTTCGACTTCAACGACGACCGCGACGGCATGTGGGTGGAGGGCACGGCGCAGGCCGCGCTGGTCTACCGCCTGCTGGGGCGGTCCGACGAGGCGCAGCGGCTTCTGGCCGAGGTCGGCAAGGAGGTCAGCCGCGGCGGCCATGTCTGGGCGACGCGCGAGGACAGCATCACCACCGGCCTCGCCATCGGGCCGGACAGCACCACGGACGATTTCCGCTACTACCGCCGCCCCCATCTCGCGGTGACGGCCTGGACGGTCCTGGCCGCCGTGGGCTGGAACCCGTTCACCGGTGAGCGGGTGAAGTAGACGGTGAAAAGCCCCTCTCCCGCCCCAAGGCGGGAGAGGGAACCCGGCCCCTTACTTGCGGACCTTGTTGATCTCGCCCTGCAGTTCGTTCAGCAGGTCGGCGCCGCCTTCCGCGGCGAACTTGTCCATGGCCGGCTTGACCATCTCACGCATGCGGCCCAGCTCGGCGTCGCTCAGCTCGTTGATCTGCATGCCCTTGTCCTTCAGATAGGCGATGCTCTGCTTCGACGCGTCGCGGCTGTCCTTGCGCTCGAAGTCGCGCGAGGCGGCGGCGGCCTCGGCGATGATCTTGCGCTCGTCGGCGGACAGGCCGTCGTACCAGCGCTTGGAGGCCAGCACGATCCACGGGCTGTAGACGTGCTTGGAAATGGTCAGGTACTTCTGGACCTCGTAGAACTTCGAGGACTGGATGGTGGTGACCGGGTTCTCCTGGCCGTCCACGGTGCCCGTCTCCATGGCGGTGAACAGCTCGGAGAAGGACAGCGGCACGGCGTTGGCGCCGAAGCCGTTGAACATGTCGATGTAGACCGGGTTCTGCATGACGCGCAGCTTGATGCCCTTCAGGTCCTCGACCTTCTCGACCGGGCGCTTGCTGTTGGTCAGATTGCGGAAGCCGTTCTCCCAATAGACGAGGCCGACGAGGCCCTTCTCGTTCAGCTTGGCCGCCAGCTTCTGGCCGAACGGGCCGTCGAACACGGCGTCGGCCTCCTGCTCGTTGTTGAACAAGAAGGGCAGGTCGAAGACGGCGAAGTCCTTGACGATGCCGACCAGCGTGGCGGTCGAGCCGACCATCATCTCCTGCGCGCCGCCGATCAGGGCGTTCTGCATCTGGATGTCGCTGCCCAGGCTGGCGTCGGCGAAACCCTTCACCTTCAGCTTGCCACCGGAGCGCTTGGACATCTCCTCGACGAAGAACTTCACGGCGCGGCCCTGGTTGCTGCTCTCCGACAGGCCATAGCCGAAGCGGATCAGCCGCGGCTTGATGTCCTGGGCGGAGGCGGCGACGGGGGCGAGGATGGCGGCGGCGAGGCCGGTCGCCAGAAGAACGGAACGGAGCAGCTTCATGGGTCGGTTCTTCCCTGTAGCGTGTTGTGATTAATGGCGGAACAGAGTCAGCGGGGCCGTGACGATCTCCGGGACGGCGATCAGCAGGCTCAGCAGAATCAGGTAGGTCAGCAGGAACGGCCAGATGCCGCGCGTGGCGCTTTCCAGCGAGATGCGGGCGACGCCGCACACCACGTTCAGCACCGTGCAGACCGGCGGATGGATCAGGCCCAGCGTGCCGGTCAGGACGAACATCACGCCGAAATAGGTCGGGTCGATGCCCGCCGCCGCCGCCAGCGGGGTCAGCACGGGGCCGAGCACCAGGATCGTCGGCGTCAGGTCCATCACCGTGCCGACGGCCAGCAGCAGCAGCGTGATGGCGACCATCAGCAGCTTCGGATGCTCCAGCAGCGGCGACAGCATCTCGTTCATCTGCTGCGGCAGGTCGGCCAGCGTCACCATGTAGGACGACACCAGCGCCGCCGCGCACAGGAACATCACCGTGCTGGTGGTGCGCGCGGCCTGGACCAGCAGCGGCACCAGATCCTTCAGCGTCACCTGCCGGTAGACGAACAGCGCCACGACCAGCGAGTAGACGGCGGCGACCACCGCAGCCTCGGTCGGGGTGAAGATGCCGCCACGCAGGCCGCCGATGATGATGACCGGCAGGGCCAGCGCCCAGACGCCCTCGACCAGGGCGGTGCGGCGCTCGCCCCAGCTCGCCTTGGGCTGCAGCTTCACGGTCATGCCGCGCACCACGAACATCCAGGTGATGACCAGACCGGCGCCCATCAGCAGGCCGGGCACGATGCCGGCCATGAACAGCCCGCTGATCGAGGTGTTGGTGGTCACGCCGAAGATGATGAAGGGCATGCTGGGCGGAATGATCGGGGCGATGATGCCGCCCGACGCGATCAGGCCGGCGGAGCGCGGCACCGGATAACCGTTGTCGCGCATCATCGGGATCAGCAGCGTGGCGAGCGCCGCCGTGTCGGCGATGGCCGAACCGGACAGGCTGGCCAGCATCACCGACGCGCCGATGGTCACGTAGCCCAGGCCGCCGCGGATGTGCCCGACGAGGCTGACCGCGAGGTTGATGATCCGCTGCGAGATGCCGCCGGCGTTCATCAGCTCGCCGGCCAGGATGAAGAAGGGCACCGCCATCAGCGGGTAGTTGTCGGCGCCGCTCAGCATGTTCTGGGCGACGAGCTGGGCGTCGAAGAAGTCGAGATGCACCATCAGCGCCACGCCCGTCAGCATCAGGGCGAAGGCGATGGGCATGCCGAGCAGCATCAGGCCGAACAGCGAGGAGAGGAAGACCGCAAGGGCCATGGAACGGGCTCCGCTTTCAGAAGGCCGGACGGAATCAATGCTCGGCGATGGCGCCGCCCTGCGGGGCGGTGACGCCGTGGGGGTCGCCGTTGCCGGGGATGTGCGCGGTCGCGTCGCCCGACAGGATTTTCCAGAGGTTGGCGAGGATGGTCAGCGCCATGGCGATCGCCGGGAAGAAGCCCGCGGCGGCGTAGAAGGCCATGGGGAAGCTGAGCACCGTGGAGCGCGTCTCCATCCCGATCAGAAGCTGGAACCAGCTCCCCTCGATGAACAGCCACAGCGCGTAGATCATCAGCAGATGGCTGATCACGGCGCAGGCCCGGCGGACGCGGACCGGCAGGCGCGACTGGAGGATGTCCAGCCCGAGATGCTGGTTGCGGCGCAGCGCCAGCGTGGCGCCCAGGAAGACCAGCCAGACGAACATCAGGCGGGCCAGTTCCTCGGCGGCGACGATGCCGCTGTTGAAACCGTACCGCAGGACCACGTTGCCGAAGACCAGCGCCACCATCACGGCGAGCATCAGCGCCATGATCCATTCGGTGACCATCTCCAGCGCTTCCACCATGCGCTTCATGCACACTCCTCGGCCCGCCTCGCGGCGGGGCTCACCCAAGCGGAAAGGGCGGCGGCAGGGGACGGCGCGGGAGGACACGGGCGGCGCGACGCACCGGCAGCGGGGCCGGGCGGCGGGTCGGGGTTCCTCCCTCGTGGTCTCTTGCCGGGACCTTGAATTTTCTGTGGCGGAAAATAGAGGAGTCCCGCAACCGAGTGAAGAAGATTTTCTTCATAACGGCGCTGAAATCGTCAACCAATGGGCATATCGACGAAAATTATCTTCACAAGCCGCCCTGCCCCGCATAGCTTGTGGCCCAAGGGCGGTGGCGCGACGACCCGCGCCGACAGGTCCTGGCGCGCTATGCCGTTCGCGCCGGCGGTGGTACGGTCCGCCGCCCAAAGACGACCCGGGACCAAGAATGTCGGGGACCAAAAACGCTTTTAGGGATGGACGGTCCGTTTCGATGCTCCAGCCGGTGAACATCCTCGATCACATCCGCGGCCGCCTGCCGGAGCTGAAGCGTTCCGAGGCCCAGGTCGCCGAGATCGTGCTGGCCGAGCCGCAGAAGGTCCTAGGGCAGAGCATCACCATGCTGGCCCAGGCCGCCGGGGTCAGCGAGGCGACCGTCGTCCGCTTCTGCCGCAGCATCGGCTGCGCCGGCTTCCCGGACTTCAAGCTGCGGCTGGCCGAGGGGCAGGCCCGCGGCACCCCCTTCGTCAGCCAGGACGTGGCGCCGGACGACGAGACTCCGACCGTCGCGCGAAAAATCTTTTCATCCGCCGCCGCCGCTCTGAACGACGCGGCGGGCGCGCTGGACATGGCGGCCGTCTCCCGCGCCGTGGAGCTGCTGGCCGACGCCTCCAGCATCCTGTGCATCGGCACCGGCGCCTCGGCGGTGGTGGCGGAGGACGCGGCGCACAAGTTCATGCGCTTCGGCATGGCGGCGCAAGCCAGCGCCGACCCGATGATGGTCCGCATGCTGGCGGTCAATCTGGGGGCGCGCGGGGTGCTGCTGGCGATCTCCAACACCGGGCGCACCGTGATGGTGACGGAGCTGGCGCAGATGGCCCGCGACCTGGGCATCCCGGTCATCGCGATCACCGCGCCGGGCTCGCCGCTGGCCGCGGTGTCGTCGGTCGCCATTGGCCACACGCCGGTCGAGGACGCGGAAATCTACACGCCGATGGCCTCCCGCCTCGTCCATCTGGCGATCATCGACGTGCTGTCCACCGGCGTCGCCCTGAAGCTCGGCGCCGAGGCGCGGCACCATCTGGCCAAGGTGAAGGCCGTGCTGTCCGGCACCCGCTCCTCCCACGGCAAGCCCGCCAGGACCCGCCATCGGGCCTGATCGTCGGGCCGGGCGGCCTGGACCTTCGACAGGCCGCCCGCCGGACCGCCGTCAGTGCCGCACCCCCGACCCGCCGACGGCAACGATGCTGTAGGGCGTGCCGGCCACCGCGATCGTGCGCTCCTCCCGCAACGTCTCGGTGGAAACCACGCGCAACAGCCCCTTGAGCGGATCGGTCACCACCACGTGGTCGCCGGCCACCGCCAGCCGCGGCCGCGGGTTGCGCCAGTGGCCGTCCATCGAATAGGGGGCGGTCAGCTGGACGCTCGCCTCGATCGCGCCGGACACGACGTTGAGCCGATGCAGCCGGCCGTCCTCGGTCAGAATGTAGGCCTGGTTGGCCTTGGCGTCGTCCAGCGCGAAGTCCACGCGGCGCGTCGGCAGGTCGATCTTGCGAACGCCCGGTTCGTCGCCCGGCTCGATGATGACGACGGCGCGCGGCCCGTAATTGCCGAGGAAGAACTGCATCGCCGTTCCGCCCTTGAGCGTCGAGACGTTGCCGTCACCAAGCGCGGCGGTGGACACATGGCGCAGCGTCGGCGGCTTCGAGCCGCCGGCCGGGTGAGCGAAGACGAGTCCGTCCTTGCAGCCGAAGGCGAACACGCCCACCGACTGGGCCTGCCCGTGAACCGCCGGGCAATGCACCACCCCACCAACCGGCTTGCCCTCCGCGTCGATGATCTTGAGGCCGACGCGCGGCTTTTCGGGATCGTCGTGCGGGACCGAAACGACCAGGAACTCGCCCATCGGAGCGGCGAGGCCATGATGAGCGGCGCCCGGCTTCAGGTTGCGGGCCTTGACCGTCCCTTCCAACAGGTCGCTTTCCCGGTACAGAGCGACATCGCCCGTGCCATCGTCGAACAGCGCAATGGTGCCGGAGCCGTCCACGACGTGGGCCGGCTTGGTCCCCGTGATCGCGGTGGGCAGGAGTTTGGCGTCTTCGATCGCGATGTCCGCGTGGTCCCCATGGTCCTCGAACGAAAGTCCGGTGCCGATGACCGCGACCTTTCCGGCATCGCCTTGAACGGCGAAGACGGTGCGGCCGCTGGTGCTGCGTGCGAGGGCCGGCGACTGGTCGAGCCTGAAGACTCCCGCGCTCGCTCCGTCCTCAAGATCGACGGCATGGACGACCCCGTCGGCGTGATCGCCGATGAACAGGCGGTGGTGCGTCGCGCTCGCGGCGTGCTTGTGATCGTCGGCCAGCGCCGCACCGGCGGCGAGCCCCCCGGCCGTGGCACCGATCCACAGCAGCGTCGAGAGAATGGGCAGGCGGTTCATATGCAACCTCGTTGTCAGACCTTGCGATGCGGCTTAGGGGACGCGGCTCACCCGCCCGCCGCGCCGGGAACGTGGCGGTTGACTCCCTCAAAAGCGCACGTAACGTTATAACGTTACATTCCGACAGCGCAACCACCCTTGCGTCATGACGCGGGTCTGCCCTTGCCATTCCCGCCGGCTTCGTCCAATTGATGCGCCGCCGTTCCCGATTCACAGACAGTTCTCGCCCATGCCAGCCATAGCCCTCAGCGTCGCACCGATGATGGAGCTAACAGACCGCCATTGCCGGACCTTCCATCGCCTGCTGTCGAAGAATACGCTGCTCTACACCGAGATGGTCACCACCGGCGCCATTCTGCATGGCGACCGCGAGCGGCTGCTCGGCTACGAAGCGGCGGAGCATCCGGTGGCGCTCCAGCTCGGCGGCTCGGACCCGGTGGATCTGGCCGCCTGCGCCCGCATCGCCGAGGAGTGGGGCTATGACGAGGTCAACCTGAACGTCGGCTGCCCGAGCGACCGCGTGCAGTCGGGCCGCTTCGGCGCCTGCCTGATGGCCGAGCCCGATCTGGTCGCCCGGCTGGTCGGCGCCATGCGCGAGGCGGTGTCGATTCCCGTCACCGTGAAGTCGCGGATCGCCATCGACGAGATGGAGGAATGGCCGACGCTGGACCATTTCGTGCGCACGGTGTCCGCCGCCGGCTGCACCCACTTCATCGTGCACGCCCGCAAGGCATGGCTGAAAGGGTTGAGCCCCAAGGAGAACCGGGACATCCCGCCGCTGCGCTACGACCTCGTGCACCGGCTGAAGCAGGAGAACCCGCAGCTCACCATCGCCATCAACGGCGGCATCCGGACCCTGGACGAGGCGGAGGAGCATCTCGCCACGCTGGACAGCGTGATGATCGGGCGCGCCGCCTACGAGACGCCCTACATCCTGGCCGACGCCGACCGCCGCCTGTTCGGCGGGGAACCCGGCCCCGACCGCTATGCGGTGGTCGAGTCCATGGCGGCCTACGCCGAGGAGCGGATGCGCCAGGGGGCGCCGCTGTCGGCGATCACCCGGCACATGCTGGGGCTGTTCCAGGGCCTGCCCGGCGCCCGCGCGTGGCGCCGCCACATCAGCGAGAACGCCCATCTGCCCGGCGCCGGGCCGGAGGTGCTGCTGAAGGCCGCCGCGCTGGTGCCGCGCCGGGTCATGGCGTCCACCGCGGAGTAAACTCCAGCTTCTGACCCCCAGCTTCCGGCCACCAAAGCCGGGCGCGCCGCTGCATGGGTGCCATCGCAAGGTTGCCGTGCGGCTGGCGGGCCGACCTGCCTTACGTTGGCGTTCCTACGATCCAGCCGGAACGCCCCGCCCTCCCATGCGCCTTCTCATCCTGATGCTCGGTCTCGCCGGATTCGCGAGCGCCTTTTCGCTGCGGACGACCGACCCGATGCTGACCGTCATCGCGTCGGACCTGGACATCGGCGTGGCCGAGGCGGCCCTGCTCTCCTCCGCCTACACGCTGCCCTACGCGGCGATGCAGTTGATCCTGGGGCCGGTCGGCGACGCCATCGGCAAGACGCGGCTGATCCGGCTGTCGCTGGTCGTCCTGACCATCGGCGTGGCGCTGTCGGCGGTGGCGCCCGGCTACTACGCCGTGCTGGCCTCCCGGATGCTGGCCGGCGCCTTCGCCGGGGGGATCATCCCGGCCTCTATGGCACTGATCGGCGACCGCGTGGTCTACACGGAGCGGCAGTTCGCCATCAGCCGATTCCTGCTGGCCGTCATCCTTGGCCAGATGTCCGGCTCCGCCGTGGCCGGCGCCCTGTCGGAGGTGGCGGGCTGGCGCACCGTCTTCGCCCTGGCGGCGCTGGTGACCGGCCTGATCGCGCTGACCGCCGCCCTGCTCCTGAAGGGCGAGCGGGAGGAGCGGCTTCCCCTGTCGGTGGCCGACGCGCGGACGCGCTACGCCTCCGTCCTGGCGAACCCGGTGTCGGTCTGGGTCTTCGCCACGGTGGCGGCGGAAGGGCTGCTGATCTTCGGCGTCTTCCCCTTCGTCGCCCCCATGCTGGCCCACCACGGGGCGGAGGGCGCCTTCGAGGCTGGGGTGACGCTCGCCGCCTTTGCCATCGGCGGAGTCGTCTACAGTTTCGTGGTGCGGCGACTGCTCGGCACGCTCGGCCAATGGGGAATGATGGGCGCCGGCGGTCTGGTGGCCGGAGGGTCCTATCTGGCGATGCTGGCCCCGGTGCCCTGGCCGGTGGTGTCGCTGCTGTTCCTGGTCGCCGGCTTCGGCTTCTACATGCTGCACAACACCATGCAGACCCAGGCGACGGAGCTGTCGGCGACGGCGCGCGGGTCGGCGCTCGCCCTTTTCGCCTCCTCCTTCTTCCTGGGACAGGGGATCGGGCCGGTGGTCTATGGGGCGGTCGCCGATCGGGTCGGCCTGCCCGCCCTGTTCCTGTTCGGCGGTGTGCTGACCATGCTGCTGGGCGTCGGGGCCGCGCGGCTGATCCGCCGCCCAACGTGAGGGATGGGCCTGACGGATCGGCGTGAGCGATGTTTCAATATTTCGGATATCCCCAGATTCTGTGGATAACTCTGTTGGCGAATCGAGGGGTAACCGAAGGGACAGGCGGCCCCTCAAGGGGTCCGATGAAAATGCCTCGTTTTTAGGCACATTAGAAAACGGCTCCAATCAAGGGTTTTTCCCGCGCCCCTCACCAATCCAGCTCCGACCCGGCGGCTGCCCCGCCCCGCAACGGGAGTCAAGCGAAGGATATCGCCGCCTGTGAACAACTTTGCTTGACAGGGCCTGTGGGCCACGGCAAAGGGCTGCTCCCGGCGCCGAGACGACTTGCGCGCCACCGGTCCGCAGGGCACTCTGGCGCCATGTTCACCGTCAGCGAAAGCGAAGCCGAAACGATCCGACGGGCCTTCCACGAACGTGGGGAATGGTCCGCCGTGGTGGAGCTGCGTCGGCTGTTCCCGGTCTTCGCCAACAACCCGGAGGCGCTGCGTTGCGTGCGCGCCATCGCCGGTTGGCAGCCCCTGCCCGACCCCGCCACGGCTCCACCCAAGGTAACCCCGCTGCGGCGCCGCAAGCCGGCGGAGCCGCAGCCCTGAGACTCAGGTGGCCGTGCGCGGTCCGCGGTCGATCAACGTGTCGGCCAACGGCACGACCTTGCCGCCGTCGGCCACCACCTGAAGCTCCGGCACGCCGGACTGGGCGCGGCGCTCGGCGAGGAGAACCTCCAGCATCGCCTCGACCTTCGGCATGTGGACGGTCTGCTGGTCGAAGGGCATCTGGATGCCCTGCTCGCGGAACTGCTCCAGGATGCGCAGGCGCAGCTCGTTGCGCACCGGGATGATGTGCTCGGTGTTGGCGACGAAGCAGCGCAGCTCGAACTCCGGCCCGCTCGGCCCGAAGTCGCGGAACATCACGACCGGCTCCGGGTTGCGCAGCACCTGGGCGTGGCCGTAGCCGATCCTCAGCAGCAGCGCGTAGACGTGCCGGGCGTCGGTGTCGTAGGTGATGCGGACCTTGATCTCGATGCGGGTGGTCTTGTCCTTCAGCGTCCAGTTGACCACCGACTTGGAGATGAATTCCGAGTTCGGGATGATGACGGAGGCGCGCTGGAAGGTCTGGATCTCCGTCGCGCGGACGCTGATCCGGCGCACCGTGCCCTCCAGCCCGTTGACGACCACCCAGTCGCCCACCTTCACCGGCCGCTCCACCAGCATGATCAGGCCGGAGATGAAATTGCTGACGACGTTCTGAAGACCGAAACCGATACCGACCGACAGGGCCGAGGCGATCATGGCGAGGCTGGACAGGTCGAGCCCCAGCGTGCCGACCGACATCAGCACCGCCATGGTGGTGCCGAGATAGCCCACCCCCATGCGGATGGAGTTGCGCACGCCGTCGTCCATGTTGACGCGGCCGAGGATGCGCTCGTCGAGCTGGCGCTGGATGAAGCGGGTCACCGCGACGACGACGCCCAGCACCATCAGCGCCGACATGATGTCGCCCGGCGCGATGCGCACGCCGCCCACCGTGACGCCGCTGAGGAAGCCGTCGGCCAGCCCCTTCATTTCCGACAGGGTCATGCCGGTCAAAGGCAGCAGGAAGAAGGCCGCCACGGTCAGCAGCAGACCGTCGATCACCGTCCGCCCGGCCTGCCCCAGCATCCGCCGGCCACGGTCGGTGGCGATCACGATGTCGCGCACCTCCGCCACCTGCCCGCTGCCGCGCTCCAGCAGGACGCACAGCAGCTCGCGCAGGACGCCGCGCGCCACCAGCAGGACACCGCCGATGATGAGGGTGGTCAGCATCAGCTTCGAGGCGTAGATGGCGCCGACCAGATAGCCCGCCCCCGACGCCACCAGCGAGGCGAGCGCCACCGCCCCGATCAGCAGGCGCAAGCGCAGCCCGACGACCCGCGGACGGGCGGGCAGCACCTCTTCGGCTTCTGTCGCGGGTGCGGACGCCGGAGGCGGCAGGGTGACGTCCACTGCGGCCCCAGGCGTGGGGTCCGGGCATCCGCAATCGTCGGTCTCCTCGGCCTCCGGCGGCGGGGCGGCGAGCCAGAGGTGATCGGGGTAGAGGAACAGCAGCGACACGGCGATCAGCGCCATGGTGCCGAAGCCGGTGATCGACCGCAGTTCCGGCGGGGTGAACATGCCCTCCGACAAAGCGATGCCGGTGCCGGCCAGGGCCAGCCCGATCATGACGAGCGGGACGCGGCGGACCAGACGCCGTGCGCTGTCCGGGTCGAGGTTGGCGAGCTGCCAGGACGGATGGTCGGGCGCCAAGGTGGCGCGGGCGACGCCGGTGACCAGGAAATAGGCGGTCAGGCCGCCCGACACCCCGACCACCAGCGCGGTCAGCGGCCCAGCGTCCGCCGCGTCGCGCAGCAGCCCGACCAGGGCGCCGCTCAGCACCAGCGTCGGCACCAGCGGCACCAGGCAACGGGCCAGCGCCTCCACCGCCATCGCCACCACCCGCTGGCGGTAGCTGGGCCGCTCCTCCAGGTCGCGGTGGCCGTAACGGCGCAGCAGCACCCGGCGCACCGGCCAGGCAACCAGGAAGAGGACGGCGGCGAGCGCGCCCAGGCCATACAGGCGGCCGCGCCACTCGTCGTCGCCCATCACGATGCCGAAGGCCCGCGCGATGCGCTCCTGCACATAGGCCGTCTGCTCGGGCAGGGCGGCCCAGGTGGCGGGCAGCAGCGGCACCGGGCCGCGACGGACGATCAGCTCGGTGAGCTGGGTCATGCGCTGGTCGGCGGCGGTGCGCAGCAGGATGTCGGCGCGGGTGACGATCAGCTCGGTCTGCTTGGTCCGCCCTTCCGCCTCGCCGATGGTCTGGCTCAGGCGCTTGCGCTCCGCGGCGATCCCCGCCTCCTCGGGCGGAGCGCCTTGGGCCGGCGGCGGACCCAGCGCATCGAGCATGCGCTGGGCGGTGTCACGGGCGGCCGACGCGGCGGCCCCGGCCTCGCGGACCTCATGCTGGATCTTCGCCAGATCGGCGCGCAGCGTCTCGTATTCGGTGTTCGCCAGATCACCCCCGGCGATGCGGTTGGCCGCCTTTTCCAACGCGTTCTGCCATTGCGGCAGCCGCGTCTTGAAGTCCGCCACCGCTTCCGCCGCCGGGGCGGCGGACTGGGCCAGGGCCGATGGAGCGGCGGCACCCGCCGCAAGCGCACCGCACAGCATCAGGGCTGCCAGAAGCCGGCCGATCCGGCAACGGAAGGCGGAAGAAATCTGCATCACCGTTCGAAGTCTCTTGTTGGCGAAAGGCTGCGACCCGGCGAACCGGGAAATGGGATACCTATACTCTTCGGCGTCGCGGCAAAAGTATGGCGCTTCCTGTCACCTGAATGTGACAGGAAGGATCGGGATCACGGATTCGTTCGCGAGGACCCGAGCGAAGCGCCTGTCCGGGGTCCGGTGTTTCGTGCATCTGCCTTCTGATTGGGCATGGCGTGGTTGCGTGTCTTGATGATACAGGTTGTTCATCGTCGCTTCACACGCACGTCATCATGGCCGGCTTGACCGACATCGACCGCACCCTGCTCCGCACCGCGCTGAAGGCCGCCAAGCGCAACGACGTCCCATCCGTCGGGATGCCGACCGAGACGCTGGAACGGCTTCTGGAGTATCTGGCGGTTCTGGAAGGCGCGCAGCCCGGCGCGCCGACCGAGGGCGCTCCAGGGTCGAATTGACCCTTCAACCATTGCTTGGACGGCAATGGCAGGGCGTTCCAACCCCGCGTTACATACTATGGTATGTCTACCGGCCGGTGCCGAACCTACGGGAACACTGAACGGCACGTTGTGACATCGAATTCGAGTCTCAACCGATACTCGACGAGCCCTATCGAACGGAGTAAGACTTTGGGACCCACTCCTTCAGGCGGACGATCCTCTTGTGCCAGTTTGCCACACCGGAATGCGGTCACGCCTGTCGCGCGATCAGGCTCGTCCGCGAACACAGCCGCGGGCCCGTGGGGCTGGATGCGCGCGCCTATCTGATCCGGGTTGAGCGTCGGCTCATGCAGTTCCACTGCGGCGCTTCGCTGGGCATTCCAACGAAAGTAACGCAGGTCCGCGAGGCCGCCGAGTAACCGGCCGCCAGTCCCGCATACCCTCAATCCCTCCCGCTGGGGGCATCGGAGCGGCCCCGGTCCGGTTCGCGGCTCCGTTCTTCCTTCTCCTGGCGGCCCCCATCCGACGCCTCGTCGCGTTCCTGCTGACGCTGCCATTGATCGAACTTCTCGGGATCGGTCACCAGATCGATGACGGACGGCTTCCGGTTGCCGTCGTCGCGCTGTGCGGGCATGAACACCTCCATCGCTACGCCACACCTGTCCTTTTGCACATCAACAGCCCAAAGGGCCCCGCGCACCAAGCCCCGCAAGGGGAGAACCCCACAAGCACAGCCTTGCTCCTTTGGCGTCCGGTTTTTGACACAGCACACCCCCGTCCGAATCCTTAGCCTGCGACAACGATCAAGACACAGTCGGGGGCGGGATGCTGCGGTTGGGAACACGGGTGAGGTTTGCGGGCCAGGAGGCCCTCGTCGTCGCACGGACCCTTGCCGGTGAGCCGACCTACGACATCCGCCTGGCCGACGGTCGTCTCATCAAATACGCCGCCGAAAGCGATCTGGAGCCGATCGAGGGGGACGGGTCCGAACCCCCGCCCGCCTCGGCGCGACCATCCCGCTCCGGCGGCTCCAACCAGGGGGGCATGCAGTGACCCGCGACGACTTCCCCTATTCGCTTCAGCCCTACGCGATGCCGGAAAACGGCGGCGACGGCGCGCAGCCGTCCGACGCCTGGACGCTGGTGCTGTTCCGCGCCGCCGACGAGGCGGAACGCCTGTGGTTTCGCGGCCATGGATTCGTCATGGAGGGCCGCCGCTGGGTCCGCCACGCCCCCATTCCGGACAGCCGCGCCGAGACGCCGGCCTCCGGCAGCGCGCCCGAGGATGAGGACTTCGGCGACCGCGAGTCCGACGACAAGGCACCGAGCACCGGCGGCCCCGCGCCGGACGTCGCCGCCTGATCTTCCGTTCCGGCGTCCGCGGCCTTTTGCAATGCCGGCGCCCCTGTTCGCGGACACGCACGCCCCATGCCCGACAGCCTCGACTTCGACCGGAACGACCTTGGTCCAAACGAACCCGGGCAAAATCCTCTGAGCCCCGGCGATCCGAACCGGCCCGCTTCACCCCCGACCGCGCCGCCCCCATCCACGCAGCCGTCCACCGTTCCGCAGACCGCCCTGATCCGGCGGCTGCGTTGGGCGGCCTCCGGCAACGTCCCGGCGCCGGAAGGGGTGACACTCCGCCAGGCCCAGCAGCGCGACGTGATGGTCGGCGCCCATCTGACCCTGAGCATCGATTGGGCGACGGAGGTCGAGGTCCGGCTGGGCGCGGAGATGGTGCGCTTCGCCATCTACTGCCGCAACGCCGCCGAACTGAACGCGACGCTGGCCCGCGACCTGGACGCCGAGGCGGCCTCGCTGGAAACGGCCCATCGCTTCGCCACGCTGCTCGGCCCGCTGGACGAGCGGGTCGAGGCGATGTCCGCGGCGGAGGAGCCGCTGCCGCCCCTGCCCTCGCTGCGCGGCCCCTACTATCTGCATGAGGTCTGCACCGGCTGCGACGGCGGCGGGGTGCGGGCCTGCGGAAGCGACGGTTGCCGGGGCGGCAAGATCCGTTGCGCCCACACCGCGACGGCCGAGACGCCGGACTGTCCGGAGTGCGGCGGGCGCGGCCAGCACCGCTGTCCGGTCTGCGCGGGCGACGGGGTGGTCGCCTGCGAAACCTGCGGCGGGGTCGGACAGTTCACCCACATCCACCACCCCCGCCTGACGGCCCACCCCTCCTACAGCCTGACCGCGCCACCGGACGCCCCGGCGGCGGTGCGCTTAGCGCTGGAGGAGGCCGGATTCGCCGGATTCGCGGCGCTCGCCAACCCCGCGCCCGCCGCGGTGCGCCACTCCGGCACGCAGCTTCTCTACCAGCGCAGCGGCACGCTGACGGTGGTCGCCCTATCCTGGGACTGCGACGGCGTGCCGTTCGAGGTGGAAACCGTCGGGCCGGACGCTGACTCCGCCCCCCTTCCCGCCTTCCTGGACACGGTGCTGGCCCCGGTGCTGACGCGCATCGCGGCGCTGCCGCCCGCCGACGCCTTCGCCCTGGCCGGCGCCTACCGCCTGACCCGCTCCGTCGCCGAGGCGGTGCTGGCCGGCCGGGAGCCGGACACCGCGGCAATCGTGACCGACCATGAGGGCTGCGTCAGCCCCGCCTTCGTGAAGGAAACCGCCGCCGCGCTGACGGAGCGGTTCGCCGAGACCAGCCGCACCGCCGTGGCACGGAGCTGGATCGCCGCGGCGGGGCTGCTCGCCCTGGTCCTGCTTCTGGTGGCGGGCGTGGACGGTCCCGCTCTGTTGACCGGCGCGACGCCCGAACAGCCGGCACCGGCGGCGCTGCGGCTGGCCTGGGACATCGGGATTCCCATCGCCGCCGGGCTAGGCCTGTGGGCGCTGGTGCGCGGGGTGGTGCGCGGGGCGCTGGCCGCCGCCTTCGGCGGACCGGTCCGAGCGCCGGACCAGGGGTCCTGGCCGCTCGTCCTGCTGTCCGCCGCGGCGGCGATCCATCTCGGCCTTCTGACCTTGTGGAACGGTGGGCCGGGATTCAGCCGGCTGAACCACCGGCTGGACGTGGAGGCGATCACCCAGGGACGCGCGCCGATGCCCACCCCGCGCGTGCTGACGCCGGAGGAGCGGATCATGGCCGCCCAGCGGGCGCTGGCCCGGCTGGGGCGCTACGACGGGGCGATCGACGGCAAGATGGGTGAAGGCACCCGGACGGGTCTCGCCAGCCTGACCGGGCTGGTCGAAACGCCGCCGGGCGTGGCGCCCGAAGACCCGCTGGAGTTGGCGGTGGCCATCGCCGCCGACCGGGTGCCGGTCAACGTTCGGACGCCGGAGCTTCTGGTCGGGCCGGGCTGGAGCAACGCCACCCGCCTGCGCATGAACCGGGACGACCAGCCTTTGGTCGCCGGAGCCTTCCTGGGGGCTTTGGCCGCGTCGGGAACCGAACGGGCGGCGTCGGGTCAGGTGTGGGTTTCGGAAGACGGCTTGCGATCCGGGTTGATCACCGTGACGGGCCGCATCGCTGACCCGAAGGATCGTGGGCGCCTGTGCTTCGCGCTGACCCACGTCGTGACCACCCCCGCCGGCCGGGACGCCGGCGCGCCGCTGCGCACCTGCCGGACCGCCGGAAACTGGACCCTGGAGGAATGAGGCCCGGAGGAATGATGAGGGAGATGAGGACAAGGACCCGTTCCACGCGGGCATGAAAAAGGGGCCTGAGAAGGCCCCGATTTTCGTAACCGTTCGGCGATGCGCCGAAGGAAAGATGGTGCGGTCGAGAAGACTCGAACTTCCACAGCATTTCTGCCACAGCGACCTCAACGCTGCGCGTCTACCAATTCCGCCACGACCGCGACTTCATCATTCGAATGGACTGGGCACAAAGGCTCAACCCATTGAATTCCTTTACTTTCCTAAGCCGAACGTTACGCGGCGCCGCGTCGGAATGCAACAACTTTCTCATGTTGAGAGCAACCCGACGACAGGCCGCATCGGCCCGCACGCGCACCCTTCCATGCGCGCCGCGCCCTGTTATCGCATTCGAAGGGGATTGGCAAGCGGCTTGAATCCATCGCCGCCCACGGCGCCGCCGGAAGAAGCGCAAGGGATCGGCGGGAGCGGCGCCGAGACGGGCCGCCGCCGCGTTCATTCGCGATCACCGTCGGGTCCAGGCGGTCCACCGCGGGCCGCAAGATCGTGTCCGGCATGACATCCTCCTTCTCAACCGGCGCGACGGCGGACGGCAGTGCGGACCGGGAGCGATGCCAGCCTACCGGAAACGCCTCCGGCTGCCGGACGGAAATCAACACTGGACCACATGATAGACGTTATAAATCTATTATTTTAACTGGTTTATTTGAGCGTAAATCACATTTATAAAACGTTTTTATGCGGGGAGGTGTTTCCTTACGCTCCGGCGGACGAGGGCCAACGCAGCGTCTACGCATTGGCTGCGCAGTTCGGGCACCGCGGTCATCTCCCAGAACGGCGCGCGGCTGACCGGGCCGAGCGCGAAGAGGCGGTCGGACACCGTCCCACCTTCCCCGATCAATGCCCCTTCCTCGGTAACGTCGAGGCCGAGGCGCAACGGGTCGGGGCGGGCCAGCCCCTGCTGAAGCAAGGCGCGCATCAGCGGATGGCGGATGCGCGCGAAGTCGCACTCCGTGCCGGTCGCGTTGACGATGGCGCCCACCGTGCGTGTCCAGAGCGCATCTTCCGCGCCCCGCGCGCGGACCGTCGCCTCCACCCCGTCGGAGGTCAAGGCCAGAGCCAGAAGGCGCCCGGCGCGGACGGTCAGTTGCCCGCTCTCGCGCAGGGCATCGATGCGCGCCGCAACCTCCGGCGCCATGCGGTGGCGGTGCACCTCCCAATAGGGCCGGGCGTGACGCAGGAAACGCCGCCGCTCCTCCAACGGCAGATGCTTCCAGATCAACGGATGGAAGGGCCGCAGGGAATCGAAGGCGGCGCGCCAGTCCAACCCTTCCTCCCGCGCGCGGCGCACATCGGCCTTCAGGGCGATCAACACGTCCAGCACCGTGCCGGGCATCGTCTGGGGATGGACGAAGCTCTTGAAGGGCCGCGTCTCCAGATGGGTGGTGGGCAGCAGCCCGCGGCGCGACAGCGCCAGGATCGGGCCGCGGTGGCCCTGGCTCTCCAGCGACAGCACCGCATCGACCATCGTCAGCCCGGTGCCGAGGATCAGCACCGGCGCGTCGGGGTCGATGGCGGCGACGGCCTCGCGGTTCCAGGGATCGCCGATGAAACGGCCCGACGCGAAGACCTCCGGTGCCGCGACGGGGGGCGGCGATGGCGGAAAATGCCCGACACAGAGCACCGCCCGGTCCACCGCGAGGCTTTCCCCGCCGGCGAGCCGCAGACGAACACCGCTGTTGGCGGAGCCGTCCACCGCCGCATCGACCACCTCCGCCCGCACCGTTTCGAGCGTCACATGGGCGGGAGCCTCCGCTTGGGCCTCGCGCAGCACGTCCTGGATGTACGCGCCGTAGAGCCGGCGCGACACGAAGGCGTGGCCGCTGGGCGGCACGTCGCCGCCGAGATCCTTCGCCCACAGCCAGCGCAGGAAATGGCGCGGGTCGTCGGGATAGGCGCTCATGTTGTAGGCGCGCACGTTCAGCAGATGCGCCGCGCTGTCGGTGGAGTAGGCGAGCCCGGTGCCGAGCGTGCCGGCGCGTTCGATCAGATGGATGCGCGTCGGCTCCTCCGCCTTGCGCAGGAGGTGGGCGGCCAGGATACTGCCGGTGAAGCCGGCGCCGACGATGGCGATGCTGTGCGCGGTGTCGTTGGACGGCATGCTCGTCGTTCCTCTCCCTGTGTCCAGGACCCCGCGGGGCGCCTTCGAATCGACAACATTAGAGCACCATGAATTCCTATTGAACAAGTCGGTTTTTGCCTTGATGCATGTTCTTTAATATATCGATTACGGGAAAACACTAAAAATAATTGTTTATCTTCCCTCGACCACCAGGAGACGGACCGCAGAATGACCGTGGGCAAACATGCACCCTTCGTCGTCGGAATCACCGACCACATGATCCCCCCACCGGACCTGGAGGCGGCGGTGCTGGACGGTTGCGCCGAGGTGGACTTCCTCGACACCCGCCGCGAGGAGGATCTGGACCCGGAGCGTCTGGCCCGGCTGGACGCGCTGCTGGTGTGGAGCACCCGCATCGGCCCGGCGACGGTGGCGAAGCTGCCGCGCTGCCGCATCGTCGTGCGGTTCGGGGTCGGCTACGACAAGGTCGACGTGGCGGCGCTGGACGCCGCGGGCATCTCCTTCTGCAACAACCCGGATTACGGGACGGAGGAGGTGGCCGACCACGCCGTCTCCCTGCTGCTCTCCTTGCAGCGCCGGCTGTGGGAGCATGACGCCCGCGCCCGCGGCTACAGCACGACGTGGCAGGCCAACACGCTGCCCCCTCTGCGACGGTCGAGCGCGGCGACGGTCGGCGTCGTCGGCGTGGGGCGGATCGGCACGGCGGTGGTGAACCGGCTGAAACCCTTCGGCTACCGCATCCTCGGCTACGATCCGCAGCAGCCGGCCGGCCATGAGAAGGCGGTCGGCTACCATCGCGTCCGCCGGCTCGACGAGCTGCTGGCTGAATCCGACATCGTGACCTTTCACTGTCCGCTGACCCCGGAAACCCGCGGCCTGATCGACCGGGACTTCCTGGCGAAGCTGAAGCCCGGCGCCCTGCTGGTCAACACGGCGCGCGGCGAGATGTTCGCCGGGCTGGACCCGCTGGAGGCGGCACTGCGCAGCGGCCATCTCGCCGCCGTGGGAACGGACGTGCTGCCGACCGAACCGCCCGCCCCTCACCCTTTGCTGGACGCTTGGCGCCGGCGGGAATCCTGGCTGGAGGGCCGGCTCGTGGTCACGCCGCACAACGCCTTCCATTCCGACGAGGCGGCGATCGAGATGCGGCGCAACGCCGCCGAAACCGCCCGCCTGTTCCTGGAGGACGGGGTTCTGCGCAACCGCATCCTGCCCTGACCCCACCCGGTCAGGCCCCCAGGAAAGCCGGAACATCGAGGCCGAGCGGCCCCCGATCCCGTGAAGGGCGCGCACGGTGTCGGGGGCGAGCGTGATGCCGTGCTCGGCGGCCAGCGCCCGGCTCCGCCGCTCCGGCCCGCCGGGCACCAGCACGCCGTCACCGCCGGGGACCGGCAATTCGTGCGGGCGCAGGATGGTGATGCTGGGATAATCGCCGAGGAAGGTGATGTCGGCGTGCCAGGAGTTGGCGCGCTCCCCGCGGCAGCCCTCCACGTACAGGATGCTTTCGGTCCCACCGAGCGACGGGGCGGTCGGATGACCGACCAGCTTGCCCCACAACCGCCCGAACGCGTCCTGCTGGGCGTCGTCGATGTGATGCTGGCCGCGGACGAAGACCACCTCGTGCCCGTTGATGGCGTCCTGGATTGCCCTCAGCACCGCCGGGTGCAGATCGCCGGACAGGGTCACGCCGCGCAGTTCGGCGCCAATGTTACCGTTGAGTGGCGTCCGGAGGGCTCAGCGTCGTGGTCAGCGGTTCGAGGTCATACTGATGACCGGGCCCGAACTCCTTCTCCGCGGCGACCTGGAGAATGACCGAATTGATGGAGACCTTTACCACCGGCACCGCGATGCGTTCCTTGTCGGTCAGGTCGCGGATGCTGCGGACGTTCGGGTTGTTGCTGTTGATCCGGTAGCCCGAGGAATCCAGCCCGGCAATGGCCTTCACGCCGATGCCGCCGCGCGTCTTGTCCCAGACGGTCAGCAACGGCGCGATGCCGGCGGAGACAATGTGGGCGTTGCCGCTCAGCAGCGCGTGGTTGGCGGCCACGCCGCCAAGGTCAGTCCGATGAAAGCCCACCGCGCCGGCGACCTGTACCGTTTTATGTCCGCGGTCATCGAAACCTCCGTGATGGCGTCGTCCGGGTGATTTACCCCCGATTCCACCAATCCCACGAAGCCCTGCCAAGTATAATCTACTAATTTAATAGATTTTCAGATCTCACAATAACATACATACTGTGCCGAATTGTGATTCGGCGGCTCCGGGACGCAGCGGCATCTCGGAGGCCCGGCGATATCCGTCACATCAGCCCTTCTTGCTGGGCTTGGTAAACGGTCCTAACGGTGGGTCGGAAGCCAAGAGTGCGAGCCAGCGAACTGTCGACGTGAAGATGCCAAGGATTTGAGAAAGGTTGGGAGTTCGCTTCCATTCGCGTGTCCAGCAAACCGGCAAGTTCGAAAATGGACATGGCGGCTTCGTCCGCGACGTTCACGACGCGCTTATCGAACACTCCATCCAACGCGAGCTTCATTGCAGCGGCGATATCGCGGTGGTGGATCATGCTCAAACGTTGAGCCGGATGCCAGTTACCAACATAGCTGGGAAGAGATTCGAGATGTCCGTCACCATCGCCGTAAACAAATGGAAACCGGATGATGGACCAGTTCAAACCACTCTCACGCAGTTCTTCTTCCGCTGCCACCTTGCTCGCAGGATAGGCTTGCTTGGGACCGACCGGGTCCTCCTCTCGTCCGGGATGCGGGTTGTCCACATTATAGACATGGCTGGTGCTCGACATGATGAAGCGGGCATCCGGGGCATTCGCTTTCACGGCAGAGATCAGATTACGGGTTCCATCGAGATTGCTTTTCCAGATGAGGTCAGTGTCCTGGGTGCGAAAGACCGCTGCCAGATGGACGATCGCCGAAACGCCCCGGACGGCGTCCGAAAGTGTCGAAGGGTCAAGAATGTCCCCGGTCACGGCCTTTGCTCCCTGGGGGCTGGGTTTCCCGGCCCGCAGCAGCACACGGCAGGCAAAACCGGCTTCCATCAGCCGCGGGACCAGCCGCGCACCGACAAGGCCGGTTGCTCCGGTTATCAGCACAGTCATTGGCTCAATCCTTCCGCAGCAGGTTCTGAAGTCGCTCGGTGGCCAGTTGCAGAACGCGGACGGTCGTGGCCAGATCGGCCTCGTCGATGCCGCCGAACGCCGCTTCGTGAATGAAAGAAAGATCGGGGAGTTCACGCCACAGGGCTTCCCCCGCGACTGTCAGCGTCAGAACACGCTGACGCTGATCTTCTCCGTTTGAAGTCTGTTCAACCAAATTCTTGCGAACGAGAGTGGCGACAATCCCGCTCAGCGTCGCCCGTTCGAGTTCAAGTGTTCGCCCAAGGTCGCGTTGAACGGTCGGACCGAAGTTGGCCAGATGCCAGAGAACATACCACTGCGTCGACCCCAGATCATAAGGTCGCAGGGCCGCGTCCATAAGGGCGCGGCCCGCGAAATAGCATCGCTTGGCCCACCCTCCCACAGCCAGAATCTCCGCGTCGCTCCGCTCCCGCATGAAGCCAACACCCCAGCAATTCGTTCGCTACCTCGCGATATTTGCAAGGTAGCGAACGAATGTCAAGCGGCGGACGAACCTTGAGCTTCGGTTGGATTCAGGACGCGGGAGAATGGGCCGGATCAGGGCCTTTTCCTCGGCTGGAACTGGGCGCTTCAAACGGTCTGTTCGCCGCCCTTCTCACCCCGATCGCAAAGAACAGCTTACCGGTCTGATCAGGAAAGGGCGGCTTATTCTCCCGGCTACCGCGAACCACTTTCAATGACTTGCGATCCCAAGGCGCCCGTCCTGCACACGACTGGCGGCCGATATGTTGCAGCCATTGAGGGAGTCTGGGTAGCGGACTTGCAAGACAGGCAACGTCCCGACATCCCCCGCCGGCAGGCTCTGGAAGCTGGGACCGTCGTCTCGTTGACTGGAACGATGCTGCCGAGAGCAGGGCTTGCCCCACAGAACCATCAGCACCAGCTTTGCCTTAGCCGGCTCCACACAACGAGGGGTGGTGCTCCACCCCTCTCAACTGCTCAGAATCATTCCCACTCGATGGTGCCGGGCGGCTTCGACGTGATGTCGTAGACCACGCGGTTGACGCCGCGCACCTCGTTGACGATGCGGTTGCGGCATACTAGCGCATTGATTCATATTGATTTCTTGTCGGATGGAGCGGGCGCGAATCGGGTTTGGCGCGACCGACTCCCCACAAAATCCCCACAGATCGGAATCCAACCGATCATCATGTAGGGAATTAAGTTTATCGCAAAACCTACCTAAGCGCTTCGCCGTAAGCCTGATGCTGCATAGCACATTGCTTCTTCACCGCCGACGTTCGGGTTCAGCGACTCTCATATAAATGGTTTTCGGCTCGATAAGACTAATTTTATAAATTTCTCGTGCGTCGCGATCAGATGGATCATAATAACACTCTACACTAATGCTCGCTCTTTGAGTTCTCTCGACCGTCTCGTTAATTTTTCTCCAAGGCATCAGAACTTTATCTTCACTATCATATGTGGCAGTCGCCATGTCGTCATACCTAATATCAGCTTCAAATGTAACATCAACTGGCATATCAACAGAGAATGAGTTTCCATTCTTCTCTATTACGAAAATATCTAGGACATTGACATCAGTAACTTCCATACCCACCACATCTCCGTTCTGATCCTCTATTATGCACCATCGGTTAGGAAATTCGCGCTCGACTTTTTCTTGAATTTCATAGGCATCCATGAGCCATATTTTCAGTGCATCAAGGACTCGAGCCTCTACTGTCGCTATAGTAATTAGTTCTTCTAATGATGAAACATGTAACAATGGACCGCAATCGGAACAGCAAGACTTAAGGTCTCCGTCCTTTGATACGACATAAATTTTTGAATTTTCCTGCTCGCACCAAGCCATCAGACTCATGGCAACGAAAGCGTCTGGGAACTCGCTCTTCTTCTTTTCATTTCCGAACGGTGCCTGCTTACCAAAATAAGCATCTAGCACCCTACCAACCGATCCCAGAACATCAATACTTTCTGCGGCGCATTCTCTAAAAAACTCATCGCGCCCTTCCAGTAATTTATGAACAGCAAGCTCATAATCTATATCAGAAAATATCTGCTCAACAGGATTATCCGGCCCTCTCCTGAGTATTGAAACCGTTTTTCGAGCTTTAGCTAGAGTCTCTACTGCGACAGATACTTTCTCTCGCAGATTCGATTCAATTTCTCTCATCAAGATATCTGTAGTCTTAATCCTGATGAATCCGATATCAACAAACTCCCTAATCTTCGACAAAACCTGCCCATTCCATAAAAAATTATGGTGCCATAATGCGGATGTATCAATGTAAACATACGGAGTTAACAAACGAACTTCATAACTTGAAATCTGCTTTGTTAACATTTTTTTCTCCAAAACCAGACGTAGACAACTGGGAAAAGCACACCGGAGCATTACAGGAAATTAAACCAACAACACCCACGTACGCTTATGTGTAGTCGAACCAAATGCAAGAGAATTCAGAGACTATCGGAGGCAGAACATTTGATCAATAAGCGACATTCAGCAAAAGCGCGTCGACAGGCAGCGCGCCCGTTGCCGCGCGCCAAAGGCAACGCCGCGCGACGTCAGGGAGCGTCTAAGCGCCATCTAGAAGCCGGTAGACACTGGCACGGCTCACGCCCAGGCGCTTGGCGATCTCCGTTCCGCCGACACCTTCGGCATGCAGCCGGCGGACCTCCTGAGAGTCGATTGAGGGCTTGCGGCCTTTGTAGACGCCTTCCGCCTTCGCCTTAGCGATTCCCTCAAGCTGGCGTTCGCGCCGAAGGTTCGTCTCGAACTCCGCGAACACGCCCAGCATATCGAGAAAGGCTTTACCCGCTGCGGTGCTGGTGTCGATTGGCTGTTCGGTGGCACGCAGCGCCGCGCCCTTCTCCTTCAGCGCCCGTACGATGTCCTGGAGGTCTCCAATGGACCGCGCGAGACGGTCAACGCGGGTGACGCACAGAACGTCACCGGGGCGGATGAACTGTAGCAGGGTCTCCAGTTCGTCCCGACCGTTGCGCGACGTACCAGAGACCTTCTCAGCGCGGATAACGTCGCACCCAGCGGCCTTCAGGGCGTTGACCTGCACCGTCAAATCTTGATCGGTGGTGGACACCCGCGCATACCCGTAAACGGCCATCGTCTCGCTCCGTCTGTCTCGTTTGGCTCCAGACCTCGCAACCATGCTGTCTTTTTTTGGTCTGAGTCAACCCAAATGAGACACGGAAACCTTGGGCTTGGCTGTCTTATTGATCCGCCTTGGTTGGGTATACCCAAATAAGACGGATCAGTGGTTCGACCAACGGGATGAAACGCCGTTTCGGGGCTTTGAATATTAACTTAGGCTAATGTATACGCCGTGTCCGAGGCCCTTCATGCCGTTTTAGACATAACGCTTTGCGCTGTCGAAGCGCCGGTTTCAGGGCAAAAGGTAGAGCCCGTCGCAACGCTTCAGCGTGACGGTTCAACGCCTGTCCCAAGCCCTCCCCTGAGCGCCGGGAGGGACCCAGGCTCCAGGGTAGGCCAGCGCCACGCCGCCCCTACAGGTGGCGTACCAGATATCGGGTAATGGTGGAGCCTTATACCGGCTTGCGGGGCTTGCGCGGACGGGACTGGGGCCTGTCTTTGAAGACGTCCGGTTGGTATCTCCGTTGCAAAACAGCGATGCGGGCCGACATGCGAAGGAAGATTGCCAATCCGTCACTAACGCGGCGGGAACCGGTCACTTGAGCGCTAATATCCTGTGGGCGCATCTTTGCCCCCGTCGTCTTATTATATAGCTCGGCTGCGAGAGTAGGTCCCCAATTCAGGAGGCGCATGATACGCCGCGCCCTAGCCTGCTCCATAACGAGTCCGCCCTAATCTTAAGATTACGCTTAAGTGGTAGATTATGGACGAACCATGCATGAGGCAAGCGCCTACACACGCGAAATACCGTTCGCATGCAAATCTTGACAATCTTTTTGATTTCAGAATTGAAAAGCCCGTTGACACCTTGTAGGCAAGCGCCTTATCAAACGGATTAGGCACACGCCTACAAAAACGGAAGGCAGGAGGCTGCAACCTCCCGCCTACCATAGATACTCAACATTACCTAACCGGAGTCTCTACAGATGCACATGCATACTGTCAACCCCCCTTCGCGCCTGGAATCCGTCCCCGTCGCGGAAATTATCCCGCCGCATATCGCCCTGGCCGATGAATTGGGCCTGACCGGCTTTGCCGCCGTCCTTCGCGCCGAAGACGCCTTCCCCGAAGACGCCGACGCGGCTTACATGGCCCATATCCGCGGAATCGCGGACGCCACGACCGCGCCGAACGGTACCTTCACGGCGCTGGATCGCCTGCTGACTATGTGCATCGCCTACCCCGCGACGTTCGGCGCGGACAGCGAACACGGCCCCGTGCTGGTCAATACCATCAATGACATCATCCCGCCGCTTCTGGCCGCAGCGGGCAAGCTCAACCCCGGTGACGTGGTTCCGGTCTTCACCGGCTATCGTCTCCAGCGCGGGTAACAACCCCTCCTATCTCGTCTCGACCCTCGAACTTGGGCGCCCATGTCTGGGCGCCCCTTTTTTGGCTCCCCCGATCCCGTTAGGGACTTGTCGGTAACTGTCTCCCTCAAGACGGAGAGGATAGTTACCAATAAAGTACTTTATCGCCGAACGCCTAAGCGTATGCGGTGTGTACTTTCATAAAAATTAACTTGGAGATATTGTAAATCTTGGAGAAATTGTGTAATATAGTGTCTCGATCATCAAGAAAAGGAGATAGACCAGTGATCGATATGAATGAATGGCTAACACTGAAGCAGGTAGCCGCACAGTTTAACCCGCCTATCACGGTTGAAGCCCTGAGATTGCGTCTCTTCAAACCCGGCGCACCGGAGCACAGGTTTTGGCGGAATAGATGGCTCGTTAAGGCGGAGTCCTTGGCAAAGTCTGATTGGCTGGATCGATAAGGCCAGCATAGCGCACCACAGACGAAACGAAACAGTCTCATATGACCACGAACAATTACATCCCTGATACCCATTGGGTGACGAGGATTACCGATCTCCCGGCTGTTGAGGGAGATGTTGAAGAGAAAAAAGACCTTCTAACGAGGATGGATAAAATCAATGAGCGGTACGCCGTTGTGACGGTAGGCGGAAGCGTAGGAATCGCGGACCTGTCAAACACGCCACTCAACATCCTGTGCGAGTCCGGTTTCAACACGTTGTTCAAGAACAAGAAGATCACAGTCGATACGAAGCAAGGCCCCCGTGAACGGTCATTGGCATCTATATGGATGGAGTGGCCGCACCGCAGAGAATACGACGGCGGTATCGTCTTCGCGCCCGGTAGGACGGTCCCTCGCAACCAACTGAATCTGTTCACCGGCTTCAGCATGGAACCGTGTGACGGGTGTTGGGACAAGATGGAATACCATCTTCGCGAAGTGGTGTGTCAGGGTGACGAGCGCGCCTATGAATGGCTGTTCTCATGGTTGGCGGACATCGTCCAGAACCCAGGGCGTAAGCTGGGCACTGCGGTATGCCTTCGGGGACGGAAGGGGTGCGGAAAGTCCATCGTATTCGACATGTTCCGCAAGCTCATAGGGCACCAGTACAGCGCCGTAATCAGCGATAAGAAGCACCTTGTCGGATCGTTCAATAAGCACCTCATGACCGCGCTGTTTGCTCAATGCGAAGAGGCCGTTTGGGCTGGCTCAAAGGAGCAAGAGGGGGCGTTGAAACACCTCATCACGGGCGAGCGGCTGGCGATTGAGCCGAAGGGCCTGGACCGGTTCGAGGTGGACAACTTCACCCGGTTCGCCTTCACCACCAATGAGGATTGGGCATTGCCAGCGAGCGCGGACGAACGCCGGTATCTGATTCTCGACGTCTCGGACGATCACATGCAGGACACCCGCTACTTCCAAGCGCTCACGATCCAGATGGAGAATGCTTGCGGCCTCGAAGCGTGGATGAAGGCCCTCATGGAGTGGCAGAAGCCGGATTGGGTGGACCTTCGCAATCCGCCGAAAACCGACGCGCTGGGTGAACAGGTGATGGAATCGCTCCCAGCGGAACAGCGCTTCTTTGTTGATGCTGTGCAAACAGGCCGGTACTTCGCGGAAGATCGAGCGTTGGAAATCTTCAAGTCTGATATCTACCCAGACTATGAAGAATATGTGATGAAGCACGGCAGCAAGCACGCAGCGACGGATTTGCGCTTCGGCACAGCGCTACGGAAGATGTGGGGCTTTGAACACGACCGAAAGCGTAAGAATGGGAGCCTAGAGCGGTTCTATTACGCTCCCAAACTAAGCGAGGTGAGAGAGATTGTCGCGGAGAACCTACAGGTTCCAATGTCCTTTCTCGAATAAGTGTTCCGACTGTTCCGACTTATTTCGCTATTTGTATATAGAAGTGTAGAGAGATACCTAAGCGCTGAGAGTGCATCCTTTACTACTACTCTTCTTTATAAATAAGATAAAAGTCAGAACAGTCGGAACGACCCAGAAAATCATTAGTATTTTCAACGGTTTGCGGTGTTCCGACTTTCATTTTAAGGTCGGAACAAGGTCGGAACAGTCGGAACACCTCACCGCACTCACGCTAAGATGTACCCCGGATATCCAATGACAATACACCCGATCCGGCGCAAGCCGCACCACACGCCAGCGATCCGGCGAAAGCCGAATCCGCCGCAGCGGCCTAAAGCAACGCCGTCACACCGCATCACCCGATAAAGTACTTTATCGAATCGACAAAGGGCGCCCCAACCCGGAGGCGCCCTTTTCTATCGTCAGTGCGGTTTAGCGTTCACATCCCCGCCCCGCTTCTGGCCCTTGCTCTGTGAAGCCCTGGCAGGCGTATATCCGCCGCCCTTCTTACGCGGACGTCTGGTGAACGTCGCTTCCATTTCCGCAAGGGTAAGCCGCGGAGGATCTTCCTTCCGCACATATGCCGGCCCCCGCGCCTGAATACACCTCTCCATCCACTCCTCCAACTCCTTTCGGACCCACCGCGGACTCCCCTCTTCCGGATAGATCGGACGGGGGAACTTCTCATCGTTCATCCACCGACGCAGGGTCTCACGGCTCTTGACGTAGCCCGCACGCTTTAGGTCTTCGAAGCGCCACAGGTGCCTTTCGCCCAAAGGAACCATTTCCTCGGCTTCATCTCCGTTGTGCATCGCTCAATCTCCGTTCAAATCCATGAACGCCATTAACAACAGATGAACAGGTATGAGCACACATTACCAAGATGATATAACCCAATGTCGCTCGCAACATAAGATAATCTGTCAAGTTAGCATGCACTTATACTGTCAATCTGACTTGACATCATGCGCCGATGCCCGTCCATTTTTATACATCTCCACCACTACGCTTTGTTTTTAGGATCGTGTCAAAAAGAAAAGCGCCAACCGTTCTAGCGGAATTGAACCGCGAACGATTGGCGCCTTTTTTCCCCATGCTTCAAGGAGTCTGCAAACCCGAAACAACATCGAAACGAAAGAAGATTATGACCACATAACAATCATTATTTTACTCTCCACCACACGCTAAGTCAATCAACCGGCAAGCAAATCTCACATTTATGACCCGCATACCTTGTAATTATAGCCAGAAGCGGCTATAATTATGGAAGTAAATCGAATCCATATCCCCTTCAAAACAAGAACCTTTCGAGCGAGGTGGCTAGTCTGCCTCGCTGCTTTACCGTGAGAATTACATGAACCCTCTGGACAACATCCCCACGACACCCGATGGACTTATCACAGTCACCGCTATTTCGCGTGTTTTCGGCGTATCTCTTCGCGCGTTGTCGCGCGCAATCGCTAGCGGCGTATTCCCCAACGGCGTTGTGAAGCGCGGCCCCGGCAACCTCCGTCACCTTCACCGGGCGGACGTTGAAGCGGCGCTTCTGAACAACCGCTTCCCGCACCCTCTCAAGCGCTGAGACCGGCCCCCCCCATGCCTCGCCGTAGGAAGCGCACCCGAAAACCCCGTCACCGCGCCAACAAGGCCGCCGTGGCTAACCTGGAAACGATCATCTTGACCACTCTTACCGAGATTGCCGCGAAGGCCCCCACGCCTCCACAAATCGACCCCGCCGACACATTCGCCGTTCAGGGCTATCTGGACGAATACCGCGACATCTCCGTGAAGGTCGATACCGCGCTGGACGAACTGGCCGAAGCGTTGAACAAGGCTACCTGCCTCGAATCCCTGATTCTCGACAACGCTCGTCACCGGCTGCACATGCACCGCCTTCCCGATCCGGCCTTCACCGGCAACGCTGTTGCCGCCCTGGCCGACCTCGCTCGCGCCATCGCAGCGGGCGGGATGCCTCTCCCCTTTGCTCGGATGGAAGGCGCTGCGGATAAGCTCCGTCTCCAGATTGACGGCACCTTTTAATCAAACCCCATATCTCAAGGAATTTTAGACAAATGACTACCAACATTGATTTCGTAGCGACCGCCGAAGCCGCCCGCGTTGCCGCTGTTACCACGCTGAATGAAGTAACCGCCGAACACGCCGCCGCTTCTGAAGCCTTCGAGGCCGCTAAGGCGTCTCTGCGCTCCGCTATCGGCGCAAGCCTAATTCAGCGCAACGATCCCACCGTCGCCGCGAATCTCGTCGCCGCACAGGACGCTGAAACCAAGGCCCGTCTTGCTATTGACCGCGCGACCCTGACGCTTGAAGCCGCCCGCGAAAACCTCGCCAACGCAGAAGCCGAACTTCAGCGCGCGAAGGAACGCCGCGCCTCTGACCGCATCCAAGCCGACGCGAACGAACTCATGAGCCTGTCCGCTGAAATTGACGAACTGGTGTACAAGGTCACCCAGCTAATCGAGCGCGGCACCCGACTTGAACTGTCCATCGCCAGCACCGCGCAGCACGGGTTGCCCGGTACCAGCGTCAATAAGAAGTGGCGTGAGCTAACCATCAACTCGGTTGTTCCCTTTATTAACCGCGCAGGTTCCGACAACCCGAGTCAGTACGGCCCGCAAGCCGCTTCCGCCGCTGAACAGTTTCTTTCGTGGCGCGACCGCTGCAACATGTACGCCCCGACCGTTCCGGACGAGGCTCTAGCCTAATGTCCGCACTGACGCAGGAAGACTTGATCGCGGTCCAATTGCTAGGCGGCAACATCCTCAACAGGACGTTCCCCGACAACGCGCCGCCGCACCTCTACACCACGCTTCGGAACGCCGGCTGGAACCCCGTCACAGTCCCCCCGACCGACGCACAGCCCGACGCTAAGGCCCTTGCGAACGCTGCACAGGCCGCTGAAATGCCCACAGAGGCATTCATCGCTGCGCGCAACGCCGGATGGACACCGGGGGAACCTCTCTCAAGCGTCTAAACCCCAATCACAGGGCCAGCACCCGACGCGCTGGCCCTTGATACCCTCCTTCATGGTCGGGATGGTTCAATGAACCGAAGGAGGTGGGCAAGGCCTGCCGCGCCGTTTTGGGAGGCACCCGGCACGCTGCGCCCATGAAAAACCCCTACATGCGACGAATCCGGCATGTGGGGGTTTTCTTATTAGCACAAAGCTAAATATAGCCTAAATCTCGCTGTGGTTTATAGAAATTACTACGTCGCATTCCGAGCAAGAGTATACTGTCGTTTCTCCTGAATTCTGCCAACGGATGCTGCCCATTAAAGTCTTGCATGACCTACACTTAACAGGTCGCTTCAGGATTATTATACCAGTGTTTTCAACCATGCTGGTGTTGTTTTCTTGCTTCGACATTCTCACGATTCCTTTGCAATAGGACGCAACTAAAGTACGAATATTGCGCGAACCCAGCGACCTCCATGGTGTCACACCGCGCTTCCAATCGCAAATTTAGACTCAGATAAAGTACTTTATCGCCGCGCCACCCAACGCCAGACGCACGGCACACCCTCCCCACACCCAGAACCCCTATTCCCGCCCCACCGTAGCACCCAGGAACCGTCTCTCCGCCTTTCCCCTTGTCCGGACACCCCGGAACGCTGAAGCCCTTCCTTGGGATAATGGCGCCTATTGATAGCACAGGTTCCCTACAGACAGTGGCACACTGCTTTCGCTCTGAAGTTCCATCAGACGTACGTTGCTTATTTCCTGGCGCTCCCACTCAACGGCGACAATGAAATCATGCCACCCAACGTAGCCCCCGAACCCATTCTTTGCGTTGACGCGACCGCAATACCAGGAACTAAACGGCTCCGGTCTCTTCTTCCATTCATATTGCGCTGAGAATGGGTCCCGAAGGCGCTTCCCTACTTCGACTGAGATAAGTGTGCGTTCCTTTTCCGACAGAGTATCAGACGGGCCGCATGACCCTAGCACGATTGATATAGCCAGAACAAATAATCGCTTCATTGTATGCACCCGAATGACCAACCCCCATGGGATGATGAATTTAAAAGTCTTTCAACGCAAGGACGACTCGCTCTTGTTCACGACCTAAACAGCGCTGGAAATTGTTAGCTATTTCGCCCTCCACCTGTGCCACATCCTTAAAATATGGTATAATAATACTCACAGCGAAAACGTATCGCTCTAGCCAGCGCACAGCCGCGGCAATAATTCATCAAATCGATTTGTGAGTACTACAGTGCCAACACCCACGTATAATTTGCGGGTGCGCAAAGAAGTGCGCCCAGCGCTCAAAGCCATTTGCGACGTTCTGAACGCAATGCCTGAAAGCGCCGCTTTCATCATGGCTCTTGCTAAGTCCATCCCGCATGAGGCGCGCCACCGCTCCGAAGGTAGCGCCGCATAATGTCAGATATCCAGCTAACAGCCGGTATCGACTTTACCGGTGCAGAGAAGCAAGTTGACAACTTCGTCAACCGCTTGGAGCAACGCTTAACCGGTATAAAAGCCGATACAAAAGGCGCCACGAAGGCCGGTGAAGCCGCCGGCAAGGCTTACGGCGAAGCGCTTGTCAAAGCCGCTGAACCCCAGGTGCGGCGCCTCTCCGACATTATGGCGAAAGCCACCGCGCGGGGCGGATCGAACTTCCGCCCCGGCGGTTCCGGAGGTGCCAGCGCACCGGGCGGACGTTCCGCCGTCGAGATCGCGAATTCCGCCCTTGCCGCTGAACGCGCCTACCAGTCCGCACTGACGAGAACCGAGTCGATGCTCGGACGGATCGGGCGGCAGGGGAACAACAACCCCGAAATGATCGACCGCGCCAACCGCGCGCTTGCCTCCTACAACGCGACCCTTCGCGAGTTCGGCACTCGGTCTATGCAGGGGGTGAAGGCCAAGGGCGAGTTCGCTCGCGCCATGGGTGGCCTAAACCATGAACTGGCCGCAACCAATGGCCTGTTGCCCACGCTGAATCGCGGGTTCGGCTCCCTGGCAACACAACTTGGCGCCCTTGCCTCTGGTGCATCTGCCGTAGGCGGCAACTTCGGCGCAATGACTGGAACGTTCGCCACCATGACCAGCGGTGCCGTGCGCGCCTCTGGGGCGCTTGCTGGATTGGCCGCAGGCGCTACCGCGCTAGGTCCTCTGGTGCCTGTCGCCTTCGCGGCTATCAGCGTCGGGATTTTGGCCGCTGGCGCAGCCATGGCGGACGCTACCGACCGCTTCAACGGCATGATCGCACAGCTAAAGGCGTCTACAGGGTCCATGACCAGCGCAAACGCGCTGTTCGCTGAGACATACACCCTCGCTCAAAAGCTAGGCGTGGCAATGGCGGACGTGGGCGGAACCATGAACCGTTTCGCCGCAATCGGCCAAGAGGTAGGACTCAGTAACGCCGAAGTCAGTCGCCTAGTCGAGACGTTCATGAAATTGGGGCAGGTATCAGGACGTACCGCCGCTGAAACATCGTCCGCACTGACTCAGCTAACACAGGCGCTAGGAAGTGGGCGCGGCCTAGGTGGCGACGAACTCAAGAGCTTGCAAGAGAACTTCCAACCTCTTGTGCGCGCAATCGCTAAAGAAATGGGCGTTGCTACAGGGCAGCTAAAAGACCTAGGCGCGCAAGGCGTAATCAGTGCTGATATCGTCCTTCGCGCTATGAGCAAAATGGCGACACAGGTTGACGCCGATTTCAACGGTATGGGCGAAACGGTCAGTCAGATCAACGCACGTATCGGCAATGAGTGGGACATGATGCTTGTTAATCTTGATAAGCGTCTGCACTTGTCCGATCTATACAAGTTCATGCTAAAACTCCCGCTGCTGGCTCTTGAAGGCGCCAACAAACTCCTGTCTAGCCCCTCGAATGAGGACCGCGCCAAAGGAATCCAGAGTCAGATTACCGACCTTGACGGACAGCTAAGCGGTAACTTGCGCCCATGGGTCCGCAAGACCATTGAAGCCCGCCGCGCCGAACTCTCGAAGGAACTGGACGGCATTCAAACGGACATGCTCCGCACCGCCGTTGACGGTGGACAAGCGGCCATCGACGCCGATAACCGGGCATGGGAACAGCGCGTTGGAGCCGCCAAACGCGGCGCCAAGGAGATTCTAGAGGCTAACAACCCCATCGCGAAAGCCAACGCCGAGTATCAGAAGGGCCTTGAACAGCTAAACAAGTTCAAGACGGATATCAGTCCGGAAGAATACCAGAACGCCCTAGACGCGATTACCAAGACCCGTGACGACGCTATCAAGCGCGCTGAGAAGTCCGCAAACACTCTGACTATCGAAGGCAAGGCCGCTTTCGCAGCGTCGGAAGGCTTCTACGCCCTGGCGCTGGAACTCAACAACGCCAAGATCGCGACCGAATCCCTTCGTCTTGGCGAAGGAACGCTTATTGACGTTAAGGCGAACGAGCAAGTCACTCAATTCCTTGTGGACTACAGCAAGCGCGCCAACATCCTAGGCAAGTCGCTTGATGACCTCGCACAGTCCGCAGGGTTTAGCCTCCAACAGCTATTCGAATCCTTCCGGACTATCGAGGTAGAGCGCGCCAAGTTGAACGCCTTGAAACGGTCTAAAGACCTCGAAACCGAAACCGCCGAAACCACCCGCCTAGCGGAAGCTACCCTCCAGGGAGCCGAAGCATACGCACAGGTATCCCGCGAAATCGCCGTGGAAAAGCAACTTCGCGAACTCGGATTGGACAGCAAGGCCAAGGAACTTGACACTCTTCGCGAAGAAATCCGCCTACGCCTTGAAGCCGGTGAAGCCGCTCGCGCCTACGCCGATTCCGCCGCTTACGCCCGCAATCTTGTGGACGAGACCGCCACGCCGCAAGAAAAGGCCATTTCGCGGCTAAAGGAAATCGAGCGGCATTACGCCGAACTGAAAAAGTCCGGCAAGGCCCTTACCCCTGAAATCGAAACGGCATTTGAACGCGCACGCAAAGACGCGACCGATACGGCCAGCGGCCTAAAAGCCGTCTTCGAAGAAATGTCCACTAGCGCTGAAGAATTTCCAGATACGCCAGAGGCGCGAAAGAAATTCAGGGCGAAACTTGAGAAGGCTCTAGCATAACATGAGCGTTGTAAACCTATTCTTCTACCCCAATCGCATTCTATGCACCTCCGATACTTTGCAGTATCGGAGGAACGCGCCAGTGAGTTTGACCGACCGAAAGACTCACATCATCGGCGCTATGGCCGTTGCGCAGCGCGGTCAATGTCTGGTCAATGCCGCCATCCTGAATGACCTGTACGAGTTCTGGGACATTGATAGCGCCGCGCCGCTGCTGAACCGTTGGTATGACTACCTCCCACGCCGCAAGGCGTCCGAAGACCCCGACCTAACGTCCGAGACGGTCATTATGGGTTGGTCCACCCGGCAAGGGAGGATCGCGGCCTACCGCTGGGAGATCACGGACGACTCATCAACCTTCACCGACCTACCGCACGGGATGCACCTACATCCCCACCTCAACGGTGAAAACCGCCCGCTCCCTCCAGAGATGCCAGACGAGCGTTTGGTCAAGGTCGCGATGGTCCAACATGAAATGGTTACCGAGAATCGGTATCGTATGTGCATCGGTGGCGTAATCCACTGTACCACCATCACGCCAGACGCGATTGAACAGCGGATCATTGGCCTATACCCAGGCTATGACAAGCACGCTGCGGAGTTCGGTTGCCCCAACGCCGACGAAGTAGCGGAGTTCCGGAGGGTATCCCATGCTTAAGGGCCTTCCGGATTGGCAAATCTTGAAGATCGTGAAGAACGACGGATTGCGCGGACAGAACATTAGGCTCCGCGCATACCTACACGAATTAAACATTCTCATGGAACAGTGCACTAGCAACCTCGAAGACCATGCGGAAGATATGTTGTGGGAACTAAAGTACGACCCAACACCCGAGCGCTTCGAAGAACTCAAAGAAGAACTAGCGCATATCCTCATCGAAACCACCCCTGACTTTAACGACCAAATCGAGGATTTAGCTGATTATTGGCTCAAGGGTACGCCATTCAGGCGGAAATTCACCGCGGATGGTGACATAATTCACAACGTTCTTGCCACTCTGTTGGGCAATCGCCTCATAGAATACATGAAGAAAAGAACGGATGAACTTGATGACGCCGCGGATAAATGTGGCGAAGTCTTTACTTCGAAGCTAGACGACGCTCTTTTCGGCTAAATATTTGTTCCTGGTACTTCATTCATCCTGCCAATTTTGGTATAATATAGCCTCTAGCGGCAAGAAATGCCCTACCCAGTCCCGTCGTTTAGGCGGGACTATTTCCCATCTATTAAACGAAACGAAACGAAAGCACATCAAATGACCTCACAATTTATTCAAACCGCATTCACGGACTATACGGCCTTTGTCAACGCCCTGTCCGCGCACGCGGCCAACGCCGTCAAGACCAAGGGGCGCCATCTGGAGCGCAACAACGCCGCCCGGTTCCCCGTCTTCGCCAAGGCGTACGCCCGCAAGATCATCACCCCCGACCTATGGGAAGGGCTGAACGGCAACGCCAAAGCGCAAGAGTTCGCCGCGTCGGCGTACTTCCTAGATCACCAAGTGTTGATTGGTGAAATCCCCGCCCACCTACACGACGTAAAATTCGAATCACTTCTACAGCGTGCATGGTCGGAAATCTACATGGCGGAACACGGAATCGACAGCGAAGGCTATGACGAATTCCTAGGGCTAGCCGTGGAGTACGCCGAAAAGCGGCTTAACGATTTCATCCCACGCTTTGACGACGCAACGAAGGCCCTGGTAGAACAAGGGACCGCTGTAAAAGACTTCCTCGACAAGATCGCGGACCATGCCGCATGGTTCCTCCCTGTCGAGGCTTGGGAGGCTTGCAAAGACGACGCGGAGACGCTGGCAGAGTTCCACGAGATGCTATTTCTCCACGTCTATGCAGACATGTTTGAGGCTGTTGAGGACACTCCAGCCGAACCAACGCCCGCCCGCACAAAGGGCAAGAAATCGACTTCGCGGCGGTAATATCGGAGACGCCGCGCAACTCAAGGGGTATACCGGAGACGGTATACCCTCTTTTTTTGTGCCCATGTTCAGCGCTAGAGGCACTCATTAAAGTACTTTATTGCACCTCAACTCACATATTCGGCGTATCTGTGACACGATTGCACTCCAATGCCTCGATAGCTGCATCAAAAGCGTCTGGCGCAAGGTGCGCATATCGCATTGTCATTTGAATTGTGGCATGACCAAGTAATTTTGAAACAGTCAGCAACGGCACTCCCCGCATGACCAATCGAGACGCAAAGATATGTCTTAGATCATGCAGGTTCAGGTCATCCAACCTTGCATCTGTTGTAGCCTTGTACCATGCACCATGCGGATTACGGAACGGTGTGACCTTCGTCCCGTTCTTCACCTCCCGTAGCCGATCATTCCCAAGGGGGCGGTATAAAAACACCCGCTCCACTCCGCTCGGCTTGTTGGCGCGAAGGCGCCGGAACATGTCATCAACGCGCTTGGTCAGAGGCACGGATCGGGGCTTTCCCGACTTGGTATCCATGAACTTGACCAACGGGCGGGGGTGACGCTCCATATCGACGTTTGCCCAGGTAAGCGTCGTAGCCTCCGACAACCGTGCACCGGTATCGATGAGAAAGGTGCACAGGTCGCGCAGATGGACCGGGGAATGGATAAGGAGTCGATCCTCCTCCTCGTCGGTCAACCAGCGATACCGCTCATTGCTGAGCTTCAGGAGCTTGAAAGAGGGTAGAACCGCTAGAGCACCCCATTCCGTATGCGCTTTGCGCAGAATCGCTTTGATAGTCGCAAGGTACCGATTCGCCGTGGCTGGCGCTTTGCCAACGCCTAGGAGTCGGTCCCGGTACTCCACGATGGCAGGTGCGGTAAGAGTGCTGATAAGGGTAGCCGCGCCAAGTTCCGCCTTGAGGACGCTCAGAACGTACAAGTCACGCTTTGCCGCTCCTTCGTTCCTACGCGGCTCAATCACCGTCTTGAAGTAGCGGTCTATGGCGTCTCCCCACGCCAATTCGGGGATCTTACCCAAGAGGGCGTTGGCGCGAAGTTCCTCACGCCACTTGCGCTCCAATTCCTCGGCCTTGCGTTTCGAGGCGGACTCGCTGGAACGCCGGTAGCGCTCCCCCTTGTATTGGAACTCGATCCACCAGAACTCGGAACCATCCCGCTTGAAGACAGTCATACAGGCGCCTCCGCTGTGAGAGAGTCCCCACAGAACTCCCCACAGCGGGTTTGCCCTAGCCCAATCTAAGCAGCAACAGTACTGAGTTACCGTAGACTTAAGTCCTTGATATCATTCCCACTCGATGGTGCCGGGCGGCTTCGACGTGATGTCGTAGACCACGCGGTTGACGCCGCGCACCTCGTTGACGATGCGGTTCGACACGCGGGCCAGGAAGTCGTGCGGGAACGGGTACCAGTCGGCGGTCATGCCGTCGGTGGAGGTCACCGCGCGCAGGGCCAGCACATGATCGTAGGTCCGCCCGTCGCCCATCACGCCCACGGTGCGCACCGGCAGCAGCACCGCGAAGGCCTGCCAGATCGCGTCATAGAGGCCGGCGTTGCGGATCTCCTCCAGATAGACCGTGTCGGCCTTGCGCAGGATGTCCAGCTTCTCCGGGGTGATCTCACCGGGAACGCGGATGGCGAGGCCGGGGCCGGGGAAGGGGTGGCGCCCGATGAAGGCGGCCGGCAGTCCCAGTTCGCGGCCGAGCGCGCGGACCTCGTCCTTGAACAGCTCGCGCAACGGCTCGACCAGCTTCAGCTTCATGCGCTCCGGCAGGCCGCCGACGTTGTGGTGCGACTTGATGGTGACCGAGGGACCGCCGGTGAAGGACACGCTCTCGATCACGTCGGGATACAGCGTGCCCTGGGCCAGGAACTGCGCCCCGCCGACCTTGGCGCTCTCCTCGTCGAACACCTCGATGAACAGGCCGCCGATGATCTTGCGCTTCTGCTCCGGGTCGGTGACGCCGGCCAGCTTGCCCAGGAACAGATCGGACGCGCTCCGGTGAACCAGCGGGATGTTGTAGTGGTCGCGGAACAGCGTCACCACCTCCTCCGCCTCGCCGGCGCGCATCAGGCCGGTGTCGACGAAGATGCAGGTGAGCTGGTCGCCGATGGCCTCGTGGATCAGCACGGCGGCCACCGAGGAATCGACGCCGCCCGACAGGCCGCAGATCACCTTGCCGCTGCCGACCTGGGCGCGGATCTTCTCGATGGCCTGCTGCTTGAAGGCGGCCATGGTCCAGTCGCCCTTCAGCCCGGCGACGCGGTGCACGAAATTCGCCAGGAGCTGCGCGCCATGCGGGGTGTGCACGACCTCCGGGTGGAACTGCACGCCGTAGAACTGGCGGGCGTCGTCGGCGATGGCGGCGAAAGGCGCACCGTCGCTGACCGCCACGGCCTGGAAGCCGTCCGGCAGGGCGGTGACGCGGTCGCCGTGGCTCATCCACACCTGCTCGCGCGACCCGACCGCCCACAGCCCGTCGAACAGGGCGCAGGTCTGCTTCACCTCGATGAAGGCGCGGCCGAACTCGCGGTGGTCGGAGCCCGACACGGCGCCGCCGAGCTGGTGGCACATCGTCTGCTGGCCGTAGCAGATGCCCAGGACCGGAACGCCCAGCGTGAAGACCACCTCCGGCGCGCGCGGGCCGTTCTCTTCGGTGACGGAGGCCGGGCTGCCCGACAGGATGATCGCCTTCGGCGCGTAGTCGCGAATCCGCTCCTCGCTCATGCTGAACGGATGGATTTCGCAATAGACGCCGGCTTCACGGACGCGGCGGGCGATGAGCTGGGTCACCTGCGACCCGAAATCGAGGATGAGAACGCGCTCGGCGGACATGGACGACAACCTGATGCGGGGGGACAAGCCCCTGACTACCGCATTTCAGGCCCCGCGGACAAGCGTGCAAGCGGGGCGAGGTCGCGCCAGCCATAGGCGATCTCCACCAGCTCCGCCCCGGCGAAGCGGATGGGCCGTTCCGCCACCCGCACACCGCCCAGCCGCTCGTAGAACCAGCGGGCCGGATTCTCGCGCAGGCACCAGACCACGGCGGTGCGCTTGCCGCCCTCCTGGAGACGCTCCGCCATGGTCGCCATCAGGCGACGGCCCAGCCCCTGCCCCTGCGCCTCGTCCAGCAGGTAGAGGGCGTAGAACTCCCCCTCGTACCCCTCCACGGGAATGCGGCGCCCGCCGTAGGTGGCGAATCCCACCACCGAGTCCGCGCCGTCCACGACGACGAGGGCGCCCTGCCCCGGCCCGTGCGCCTGGACGGCGTTGTGCCAGCGCATCGCCGCGGCGGCTTCCGACAGATTGGCGAGATAAGCGTCGGGAACGAGGCCCGGATAGGTGGATTGCCATGTGGCGACGTGGACCTTGGCAATGCCCACCGCGTCCGACGGGCGCGCGTCGCGAATCACCAGCGCTTCATCCATGGGACACCTCCGGACCCGTTGCCCACCCCAATGGAAACTGGGAGCCGGGCCGGAGGATGTCCAGTCAGCCAAAAGGGCCGGGATGGTGCGACGGTGGATGGCCGCCGCACCGCCGGCCTTCGGGTTACTGGGCCGGAAGGGCCGGAACGCCCGCCTGCCACTGGTCCCAGTGGGAAACGATGTGGTCGGTCATGCGCGCGCCGACCAGCGCCACATTCTCCACCGTCTCGGCGAAGCCGCCGGCGGTCTCGCCCGGCTTCGGGTCGAGATGCTCCAGCGTGGTTTCCTTGGGGTTGCCCTGGTCGAAGTTGACGGCGCCGCGCAGGCTCATCACCCGGTCGGAGCCCAGCGTGCGCTTGATGACCAGCGTGATCGCCGCGGCCTCCATCTCGGTGATGACGTAATCGTCGGCGCCGTAGAGCTTGGCGATGTACTGCGCCTGCTCGGACATGCCGGGGCCGTGGAAGAAGGTGTCGCCGGTCATGTGCGTGCCGGTGCCGACGAAGGGCGCGCGCCGGGCGGCGTCCTGCGGGTAGCGTTGGCGGTAGGCGCGGGCGCTGTCGGAGTCCTTCAGCGGCGTGTCGCCGGTCAGCTTCATCGCCCAGGACACCAGCGCCGGGTTCAGCTGGAACAGGCGGACGGATTCGTAGCCCTTGCGCGGCATGAAGGTCGGCTCGCCCGGCTTGCCCTCCTCCGGCGCCCAGCGGTGGCCCAGATCGTAATCGACCAGCCAGGTCGCCCAGTTGACCTCGGCGATGGTGCCGCGCGACGGCGGCGTGCCGGCCACGCCGGAAATAATGAAATAGGCCTGCGACAGGTCGAGCTGCGGGTTCAGCAGGATGGCCTGCATGGACGCGGAGGAGCTGACCTTGCCCATGCCGAGAACCGCCCCGCAAACGCCGTCGGCGTTGCAGTGGACAGGGTTCAGCGCGCCCTTCACGGTGATCGGCGCGCTGGACTGCCAGTAGCGCTCGTACCAGTTCTGGAACTCGCCGGCCCGGTCGCCGGTGTTCTTGCCGATCTCGAACATGGCGCCGACGAACACCTTGACCTTGACCGGCTCAGCCGCTTCGGCGGAGGTGCCCAGCCCCAACAGGAAAAGGGCGGACAGGGCGGCGCTCCGCCAGCGGGACGTGTTCCACATCATTGCGCTCCAACATGCGGGGAAAGGTCGCACCCTAACCGCAAACCTCGCGCTCTGACCCGCACCGAATCAGCAGGCCCGTCCGTGTGTCCCCGCATGAGTGGCGGCGCTCGTCCTTTCTTGGGCTGGCGCGCATTCGCCGCTTTTTCGGCCCGCCGCCAATCTCCCTTACCATGTTGGTTTCGCCAAATCCTTAGCGGGGCGCCAGCTGTCACCTTCCGACGTGAGTCTGGCCGCCAACCAGTCACCCCATACCCCAGTATTCGTATATTTCATTAGCGCACAAATACTTAGATTTCTAACTTTAATATTTCATTATCAATCTTCGATTAAATTTCTAAATCAACAGATCAATAATAGATATTTCCTTTTCACTAGGGCCTCGGCCATCGATCAATGGAGTTTTCCAATGGCCCCCACAAGCGTCACATCGCCCGCCGATGTTCCCGTATATTTCCGAACTGGATCGGCATCGCGCTCAACGAACACATCCACACCTTCCGTCGCCACGACGACCGTCCGAAATGGCGGAGCCAGCGACAGCGTGGATCTCAGCGCTCTGGCAGCGGCCCTGAAAGGCAATGCTCTTACGATGTTCAACGAGGCACTGGGCGACGAGGATCGTCGGAAACTGGACGACGCCGTGCGCGCCGGCACTCTGACCGGCGATGAGGTGACGAAGGGTTTGACGACACGTCTGAAACGCATCGGTTTCGCGCAGTCCGGTGTCGATGTCGCCACCGTCGATCTCGATTCGGAGGCCGCCAACCGCTCTCTCGGCGGAGCGGTGCTCCTTCAGCGCGGCCAGCGCCGGTCCGACACGCCGACGCAGCCGGACAATTCCCCGATCCGCGTCGACAAACCTTCGGCATCGCCCTCCCCGGCGACTAGCAGGGATGCTCAGGCCAACGCCTACTTCCTCGCCATTGAGGATGGTGGCGACGATGCGTCAAAGAAGATCGCCGATCTCGGCATCAACCTAAGTCCGTTTGCCGCCTTCGGCGACGCGGTCCGTCGTCTGATTGGCAAGGGGGCCTTCGATTACCGGTAGGCTCACCTCTTCCGCTGCCAATCTCCTCACAAATCCATCGCGCAAAAATTAAATAACATCCTTCATTAATTTGCATCACAGAACAGTCCACAATCATATTGTCAATAATTGCATAGCATAAAGGAGATACAATGATCATTAATTTGAAATTATATTTTCCGTTATTCCATGTGGACGCCCGAGAATGATGGGTAATGACGATCAGGAGGCGGATCAATGACCAGCAGCTCAATCAGTTCCTCTCTTCACTTGTCCGCCACCGGATACTGGAAGCCTGTACAGTCCGGAACCGGTTCCTCCGGGCATCAATCTTCAAGCGTCGGGAGCGGCGAAAAGACGGATGCCGTGTCCCTGAGCAAGCTTGGGCAGGCCTTGAAGGGCGCCGCCGCCGATGTGTTCAAGCAACTCGACTCGAAGGCGCGCGGCATGTTGGAAGGACTCGTCAACTCGGGCGAGATCAGCGCCGAAGACGTTGTGACCGGGCTGAAATCGATGGCGACCAAGGCGACCTTCAACCGCTACGTCTCCGAACGCCCCCGTGACGAGGAGGACAAGCAGCGGCTCGCCGACTCAGAGGCCGCTTGGCAGAAACTGCAGGCCTATGGCAGTCGGATGTCCGGCGCGCTGTCCGAGGTCGGGCGCAAGACTCAGGAGATTCAGGAAGCCCAGCAGCGCGGCGAAATCTCGATGGACGAGATGAACGAACGCCTGAAGCCGGTCCAGGACGCGTTCAAGGGCGAGATCGCGGCGACCCGTGGCGCCTATGGAAAGCCGACCGATCAGACGGCCATTCTCAGCGATGCCAGCGGATTCACGAAAAACATGCAGGGCTTCAAATCCGCGCTGGCCTCCATGGGGAAGGACGCTGGCTTCGCGGATCTGTACGCGCCGGACGGCGAGGCCGCCGAACAGAAGCTTCAGGAACTCGGCTTCGACCGGACCGTCTTCGGCAACGCGTTCCAGAAATTTGCGGAAACCGTGGACATTCCTGGCATTGGGTCCAAATCCGCTGCCCCGGAGGCCGACGGCGCCGCTCCGACACCGGCGCCCGCCGCGGAAAGCAAGATTGCCACGGAGATGCCAGCCATCACGAACAAGCCGACCGCCGAAACCCCATCGCCGCCGGATACCGTCAGCAAGCCGGCTTCGAGCGACCCTGGCAACGCGCAGGCGGCGCTGTCCATGCTCCAATCGGCGCTTGCGTCGGGCGCGTCGAAAGGCGGAACCGGTGTCCTGGGCGCGGTTGCCGGAAACGCCAACGAAGGCCAGAACACGGTTGCCAGCGGCCTGCTGGAAGCCCTGAAGGCCGGAGCGGGAAAGCCGGAAACCGGAAACGCGCAGTCCGGCGACACACCGCCGGCCTGACGCATCCCACCGGGGAAGGCTCCCCCGCCGATGTTACCCCTCCGAAGGCGCCGGATCAGCCTCGGCCATCTGGTCCACCTCCACCGCGGTTTCCTCGTCCGCCTTGCGCACCATCACGGCGGCGAAGAAGCCGTCGGTGTCGTGGCGGGCCGGGGTCAGGCGCAGGTACGGCCCTTCGGCCGGCGGGGTGCCCGCACCCTCCTCCGCCCAGACCTCGGCGACCGGCAGCACAGTGAAGTCTGGGTGGGTCTCCAGGAAGGAGGCCACCTGCTTCTCGTTCTCCTCCGGCAGCAGCGAGCAAGTGGCGTAGATCAGCCGCCCGCCGGGCTTCACCAGCCGGGCCGCGCTGTCCAGGATGTTCGCCTGGAGCGGCACCAGTTCCGCCAGACCAGGGCCGAGCTGGCGCCAGCGGCTGTCGGGGTTGCGGCGCCAGGTGCCGGTGCCGCTGCACGGCGCGTCGACCAGCACGCGGTCGAACTTGCGCTTGTGGCGCTTCACCCAGGGGTCGCGCTCGCTGGACAGCGGGTGCGCCTCGATGTTGTGCAGACCGGCGCGGCGGAACCGCTCGGCGGCGCGCTTCAGGCGCCCGGCCAGCACATCGCAGGCAACGACGCGGCCCTTGTTCTTCATCAGCGCGGCGATGGCCAGCGTCTTGCCGCCGGCCCCCGCGCAGAAATCCACCACCTGCTGCCCCGGCTTCGGCGCCACCGCGATCGCGACGAGCTGCGAGCCCTCGTCCTGGATCTCGACCAGACCGTCCTTGAAAGCGTCCACGGTGCCCAGCGGCGGGCGGCCCTGGACGCGCAGGCCCAGCGGCGACCACTGCGTCGGCTCCGCGGTGATGTGGGCGCGGGCCAGCGCCTTGATCGCGCTCTCGCGGTTGGCCTTCACCGGGTTGATGCGCAGGTCGAGCGGCGCGGAGTCCAGCAGCGTCCGCATCTCCACCGCGAAGCGGTCGCCCATGGCGGCGCGCATCGCCTCCTCGGCCCAGGGGGGGCACTCCACGGCCACGCTTTCCGGCATCTGCGGATGCTCCAGCGTATGGGTGTCCAGCTCGTTGGCGAGCTTCGCCTCCTCCGGGGCCAGCGGGGCCGGGGCGAATTTGGTGGAGCCGAACAGAGCCTTCACCGTCGCGGCGGACTTGCCGTCGGCCAGGATCTCATTGGCGAGCGCGCGGGCGCGCGGGGTCGGCGGATGGCCCTGACGCTCCAGCCACCAGCACAGGCGGGCGTGCCGCCGCAGGATCGCGTACGCCGTCTGCGCCACCGCGGTGCGGTCTTTCGACCCGATGTAGCGGCGGGCGCGGAAATAGGCGCTCATCACCGCGTCGGCGGGGCGCGGGGTTTCGTCGATCTCGGTCAGCAGGTCGATGACCGCCTGAAGGCGGGCGGCGGGGGTCATGGGATGGTCCTCGGATAAATTCCCTGCTCGATAACCCGAGCGGGGGTCGGTTGTCATCCCCCGCGCACGCGCGGCTGCCTTTCGAGTCGCCTCAAGGGCCAGCACCCTGTGACAAGACGCCCGCCTTGAAACCGTCCGTGCGAAGAGCGGTTGACCGCAATCCCATGAATGAGGCAAAAAAGGGGTAGTTGTTCTTGTTTCAGCCGTCTTGGCCGCGGCAAGTCCAGCCATCCCTCGTCTTTGTCGTCTTCATTGAATCTTGTTGCGGGGTCCGCGATGGCGGCTGCGGTCGGCAGTGTCATGGCGCGTGCGGTGGCGCGCGTCTCCACCCTTCTTGCGTTCGGCCTGCTGGCGGGCTGTGCCGGCGACGCGGCGACCGGTTCGGGACCGGACGGTGGCGTCACCGCGGCGTCCTGGCGGCCGGGGATGGAAAAGGTTTCCGCGGACTTCCACGGCTTGGCGGGCTGGATCGACGACGACCACGCGCAGGCCCTGCCCGCCCTTCAGCGCACCTGCCGCTGGGTGGCGGCGCAGCCCGCCGGCAAGCCGCTTGGCTCCAACCCCGCCGCCGGCACCACCTCGGACTGGCGCCCGATCTGCGAGGCGCTGCGCGGGCTGCCCAACGCCGAGCCCGAAACGGCCCGCCGCTTCTTCGAGGATCACTTCACGCCCGTCGCCCTGTCCGAGGGGCAGGAAGGGCTGTTCACCGGCTATTACGAAGTCGAGCTGCGCGGAAGCTGGACCCGGACCGAGCGCTACAACGTCCCCCTCTACAAGGCGCCGAAGCGGACCAAGCGCGGCCTGCCCAGCCGCGCCCGCATCACCGACGGTGCGCTGAAGGGCAAGGGGCTGGAGATTCTGTGGGTGGACGACCCCATCGACGCCTTCTTCCTGGAAATCCAGGGGTCGGGCCGGGTGCGGATGAGCGACGGGTCGGTGGTGGCTCTCGGCTATGGCGGGCAGAACGGCCACCGCTACGTCCCCATCGGCCGGCATCTGATTGACATCGGCTACGCCACGCCGGAGCAGGTGACCATGCCGCTGATCCGCCGCTGGCTGACCGAGCATCCCGGCGAGGCCCGGCGGGTGATGAACATGAACCCGTCCTACGTCTTCTTCCAGCTCCGTCCCGACGTCGGCGCGCGCGGGGCGCGCAACATGGAGCTGACGGCGGGCCGCAGCCTCGCCGTGGACCCCGGCCATGTCCCGCTGGGCGTGCCGCTGTGGCTGGACGTCCGGGAGGCCCCCGTACCGCAGGGCGAGATCAAGCGCCTCGTCGTCGCCCAGGACACCGGCGGCGCCATCAAGGGGGCGGTGCGCGGCGACCTGTTCTGGGGCCATGGGGCGGAGGCCGCGGAAGGCGCCGGCGTGATGAAGGCGAAGGGCCGCTACACGATGCTGGCGCCGCGCACCACCTCCTTCACGCTGGCGCAACGCCGCTGAGGTCTGGTCATCGATGCTGGTTCGTTTGTCCGCCCTGCCCGACCGCGAGGCCGCCCTCGCCGCGTTGGAGGACATCTTCTTCCTGTCCACGCTGCGCAAGGACTTCGCCTCGGCGGCGGAGCGCGCGGACTTCTTTCGCACCTGGACGGGCTGGTATGTGGAGCGGGCGCCGGACGACGTGTGGTTCGCCTTGGACGGGGACGGCGCCATCCTCGGCTATCTGACCGGCTGCAAGGACAGCGCCGGAGCGGTGGACCTCGCCCGCATCATCCCAAAATACGAGGTCTTCGCCGACCGCTTCGCCGCATTCCCGGCGCACCTGCACGTCAACGTCCGGCCAAGCTATCGGGACCGCGGAATCGGACGGGCTCTCGTCGACGCCTACGCCGAGGATTGCCGGGCGGATGGCCTCCCCGGCGTCCACCTCGTCACCGCGGTCTTCGCCCGCAACGTCGACTTCTACCAGCGCGCCGGATTCATCGACGCAACCCAACGCGGCCCCCTGCTGTTCCTAGGCAGACATCTACGCTGAGCACTTTGCTAGGCGGGGTTGCCGCTGCGCAATATCGTGAGCAAAGGATCGCAAATCCATGACCTGCCAATCGATACATGCGGAAAGTCTCTGACAAAGAATCGGCCGCCGCCTCCGTTTCATCCACCTCTGTTTGTTGCTTTTAAGGCGACCGCGACCATGTCGATGCTCGCGCTTCTTGCGCGGATAAAATGAGCGTGTGACAATTCTTCAAGAATTCGAGGCACCTCAACCGAAAGCATTATCGGTGCACATGGGCCAAAATCTTTCGAATGTCATAGAACGGGCAAGGGTCGTCCCCGCAGGCATCGTTCGTCGGGAAACCGCTGTCTCCAGGAACCGGATCGGGTGCCCGGATGACTAAGGCTTGCAGCGGCATTTCCTGCGCTTCCGGCGCATCGTCCGCCAATTCGCCGGCCAATCCTGCGGGAACCGAAGCGGGCAGCCTGAGGTTCCCGCTGTTCGTGGCCCTGTGTTATGCAATCGTGTCGTCTGCATGGATCGCGGCCTCGGACCGGGCGGTCGACCTGCTGTTCGCCACGAACGTCACGACCATCCAGACCTACAAGGGCTGGGCGTTCATCGCCCTCACCGCGGGGCTTCTGTTCATCGTCCTGTGGCGCGAATGTCGTCGCCGGCATTCAGTGGAAACCGCACTGCGCGACCGCGAGGCCATCCTTCAGCGCGAGCGCAGCCTGTTCGAGGCGGTGCTCCGGCAAGCCCCCATCGGCATTTCCATCTCCAATGCTCCGGGTGGCGAGGGAATCATCCTCAACGACCGGGCCATCGCGATCACACAGGCGCCACCCACGACGGGCGAGGATGCGGCCCGCTACCAAGGCTATGGTGCCAGGCACGCTGACGGGTCTCCCTACGCCATGGAGGAATACCCGACCGTCCGCGCCCTGCGCGAAGGCGCGGCGATCGACTGGGAGCCGATGATCTACCATCGCCCGGACGGCCGCACGCTGGAACTGGACGTCAGCAGCGCCCCCGTGCGGGATGGCGACGGCCGCATCGTGGCGTCAGTGACCATTTTCGTGGACAACACGGACGCCAACGCCGCCAAGCGCGCGCTGGCCGAACGCGACGACATGCTGCGCACGACGACGGAGGCTCTGCCCGGCGCGTTGTTCGTGGCCGACCCAAAGGGCCGGAACATCTACTCCAACCAGAGCTTCCAGACCTACACGGGCCTGTCGGCCGACCAGCTTTCGGGCGAAGGCTGGATGCAGGCGGTGCATCCGGACGACCTTCCCGGCGCGCTGGCGGGTTGGGAGTCCGCCGTCGGACGCGACGCCCGCTTCGAGTCCGAACACCGCCTGCGCCGTTCTGACGGATCCTACCGCTGGCACCTCATCCTGGCCGTGCGGGAGACGCGGACCGGTCGCTGGATCGGCACCGGCACGGACATCCACGCCATCAAGAAAGCGGAACTGGCGCTGGCGCAAAGCGAGGAGCGGCTGCGCCGGGCCATTGAGGATGCCCCCTTCCCGGTCATGGTCCATGCCGAGGATGGCGAGGTGGTGCTGATCAGTCAGGCTTGGCTGGACACCACGGGCTACACCGCCGCCGAACTGTCCACCATCGGCGGCTGGCTGGAACGCGCCTATGGCGAGCGCTGCGGAACCATGCGCATGGACATCCAGCGTCTCCATCAGTTCGACCGCCCCATAGACGAAGGCGATTACGACATCCGGACCGCCGACGGACGCCGGCTCACCTGGGCGTTCCGATCCTCGCCCATCGGGCGCGACTCCAAGGGGCGGCATCTGGTCGTCAGCATGGCCGCTGACATGACCGGCCGCAAAGAGGCCGAAAGCCGCCTGCGTCTGCTGATGCGCGAGGTGGATCACCGGGCCAAGAATACGCTGGCGGTCGTGCAGTCCATCGTCCTGCTCAGCCGGACGGAGGACCCGAAGGAATTCGCGAGCGCGGTGGAGGGGCGGGTCACCGCCATGGCTCGTGCCCATTCCCTGCTGGCGGCCAGCCGTTGGTCGGGGGCCGACCTCGCCACCTTGGCACAGGAGGAGTTGTCCGCCTTCACGCAGGACATAATGTTCACCGTCTCCGGCCCGCCCGTGGCCATCGCGGCGGAAGCCGTCCAGTCCTTCTCGATGGTCTTGCACGAGTTGGTAACGAACGCCGTCAAATACGGAGCACTGTCGGTGACCGCCGGGCGTGTCGCCGTATCCTGGCGGGTGGACAAGGCGGCCGGCCTGCTGCGCGTGGAATGGACGGAGAGCGGCGGCCCGACGGTGGCTCCGCCGACCCGCCATGGCTTCGGCTCGATCCTGCTGGAACAGACCATCCTCAGCCAGATGCACGGCGAACTGGTCCTGGAATGGCCGCCCGAGGGTCTCAACTGCCGCATCGCGCTGCCCGGCGACTGCTTCGTGGTGAGCGGTGTCCATCCCGCGCGGAAACCGCCCCCCAAGGCGGTCAAAGACCAGAAGGCGGCGGACCCCGGCGCCCGCATCCTGGTGGTGGAGGACGAAGCCCTGACGGCCATGGGCCTGCAACAGGTGTTGGAGGACGCCGGATACCGGGTCGTCGGTCCAGTTGCGCGCGTCCAGGACGCCATCGATCTGGCCCGCACGTCGCCGCCGGACCTGGCGGTGCTGGACGTCAATCTGTTCGGCCAGCCGTCCTTTCCCGTGGCTGAACTGCTGGACGACATGGGAGTGCCATTCCTGTTCTGCACGGGCTACGGCAGCTTGAACACCACGAACGAACGACTGCGGCAGGCCCCCATACTCGCCAAGCCGGTGCCGCCGGACCGCCTGCTCCGCACGATCGGCGCCCTGCTCGTGTCCCGCATCCGGCCGGCCACCGGCGTGGTGCCGTCGTGACACCGGGGGCCGCTGCTGTCCCGGGTCGGCGCCCGACCCGACCGCGCGTCAAAAGGCCGGTGGGCAGCCTCCGGCCTTGAGCACCCGTTCCGTGGAGGCCGGGTTGTTGATGAGCTTCCCCGCCGGGCGGACGGGCCGTCGCACCAACTCGCCCCCACAATTCGGACAGAAGCCCTTCAGCAGGCGATCCCGGCAGTCGCCGCAGAAGGTGCATTCGAAGGAGCAGATGTAGGCGTCGCCGGACTCCGGAGGCAGATCCCGGTCGCAGCATTCGCAGTTCGGGCGCAGAGCAAGCATGATGGAACACCGCCTTTCCGTGGTTTCAGGATGATAGCAGCGCAGCGACGGCGGGAGAACCGGGCCGGCACCGGATCGGCCTTCCCAAGCCGGCGGCCGGCGCCTTAAGGTCCGCAGCGGCAACGACAACCGTCCGCCCTGGAAAGCCTGCCCTGGAAAGCCCGCTTCGCATGACCCGCCCGCCGCGCCTGATCGAAAGCCCGCAGAATCCGCAGTTCAAGCTGTGGGAGTCGCTGCTGGAAAGCCGTGGCCTGAAGAAGCAGGGCAAGTTCCTGCTGGCTGGGCTGAAGACGGTTCCCGAGGCGCTGGCCCGTTGGCCGGAGCGCTTTTCCACCCTGCTCGTCACCGACCCGGTGCAGGCCGAGGGCTGGCGCCTGCCCGCGGGGCTGGAAATCGTCCAACTGGCCCCCGCCCTGTTCCGCACCCTGGACGCCTCGGGCACCGGCTTTCCCCTGCTGGTCGGCACCGTGCCCGACGCACCGCCCATCGACCTCTCGCAACCGCCGCAGGGGCTCGAACTCGTCTGCGCGCTGGGCGACCCCAACAACCTCGGCGCCCTACTGCGCAGCGCCGCCGCCTTCGGCGCCCGGCGGGTGATCCTGCTCGACGGGGCGGCGCACCCCTACCACCCCAAATGCCTGCGCGCCGCGTCGAACGCCCAGTTCGAGCTGACCCTGCTGCGCGGCGGCCGGTGGGAGGACGTGAACCGGGCCGCCGGGCCGCTGGTCGCCCTGGACGCCGGGGGCGCCGACCTGGCGGCCTACCGCTGGCCGCGCGACGTCCGTCTGGTTCTGGGCGAGGAGGGCCAGGGCGTGCCCGCCACCCTGCCCGTTCAGCGCCTGTCCATTCCAACCACCGGGGCCGTGGAATCGTTGAACGCCACCGTCGCGGCGAGCGTGGCGCTGTTCAGCCACTTCACCGCCAACCGCTGACCTGAAGGCCTGGATCGCCGGCATGAAAAAGGCGAGGGGAACGCCCCCTCGCCTCTTCGAACCTCCGCCCGACGGACGCCCGATCAGCCCTGACGGTAGTTCGGGGACTCGTTGGTGATGGTGATGTCGTGGACGTGGCTTTCGCGCAGGCCGGCGTTGGTGATGCGGACGAATTCGCACTTCGTCTGCATCTCGGCGATTGACTGGCTGCCGGTGTAGCCCATGGCCGCGCGCAGGCCGCCGACGAGTTGGTGGATGACCGCCGACATCGGCCCCTTGTAGGGCACGCGGCCTTCGACGCCTTCCGGCACCAGCTTCATGGTGGACACTTCCTGCTGGAAGTAGCGGTCGGCCGAGCCGCGGGCCATGGCGCCCACCGAGCCCATGCCGCGGTAGCTCTTGTAGGAGCGGCCCTGGTAGAGGATGACCTCGCCGGGGCTCTCGTCGGTGCCGGCGAACAGGCTGCCCAGCATCGCCACGCTGGCGCCCGCCGCGATGGCCTTGGCGAGATCGCCCGAGAACTTGATGCCGCCGTCGGCGATCACCGGGATGCCCATCGTCTCGCAAGCCTCCACCACGTCCATGATCGCGGTGAGCTGCGGCACACCGACGCCCGCGACAATGCGGGTGGTGCAGATGGAACCGGGGCCGATGCCGACCTTCACCGCGTCCGCGCCGGCATCGACCAGCGCCTTGGCGGCCTCGGCGGTCGCCACGTTGCCGGCGATCACCTGGGTGTAGTTGGACATGTTGCGCGCCGCACGCACCTGATCCAGCACCTTCAGCGAGTGGCCGTGCGCGGTGTCGACCACCAGCACGTCCACGCCGGCGTCGAACAGCGCCTCGGCGCGGCGCAGCCCGTCCGGGCCGGTGCCGGTGGCGGCGGCGACGCGCAGGCGGCCCTGCGCGTCCTTGCAGGCGTTGGGATAGGCCTGGGCCTTCTCCATGTCCTTCACGGTGACAAGGCCGATGCAGCGATGGGCCTCGTCCACCACCAGCAGCTTCTCGATGCGGTGCTGGTGGAGCAGGCGCTTGGCCTCGTCCTGGCTGACGCCCTCGCGCACCGACACCACGTCCTTGGTCATCAATTCGCTGACCGGCTGGTTCGGGTTGGTGGCGAAGCGCACGTCGCGGTTGGTCAGGATGCCGACCAGCTTGCCGCTGCCGCGGGAGTCACGGCTCTCCACCACCGGAATGCCGGAGATGCGGTAGTCGGCCATGAGCTGGAGCGCGTCGGCGAGCGTCTGGCCCGGGGTGATGGTGATCGGGTTGACCACCATGCCGGACTCGTACCGCTTGACCTTGCGGACCTCTTCGGCCTGCTGCTCGATGGTCAGGTTGCGGTGGACCACGCCGATGCCGCCGGCCTGGGCCATGGCGATGGCGAGGCTGCTTTCGGTCACCGTGTCCATCGCGGAGGACATCAGCGGGATGCCCAGTTCGATGGTCTTGGTCAGGCGCGTCCGGGTGTCCACCTCGTTCGGCAGGACCGAACTTTCGGCCGGAACCAAGAGGACGTCGTCGAAGGTCAGAGCTTCGCGGATCGTGGACGAGCGGGCCATCGGCGGTCTCCCGGGAGATAAAAAGGGGCCGGAAAAAAATTTGGCGCACTATACACAAGACCGTGGGCTTGTGAAGGCGCCTGAACCACAAACTGTCGTGTGCCGGGCCTCATCCGCGCAAGCCAGCCATGACCTGCGCGAACGGGCCGCAGCCTGAGGTATACCTAGTCGTTCGCGTTGGCCCCACGGAAACCGGTGGCGACCACATAGGTTTCGGAGGATTCGGCACGGCTGGCCGGCGGCTTGGCGTGGCGCACCGTGGCGAAATCGCGCTTCAGCCGCTCCAGCAGGGACTTCTCCGCCCCGCCCTGGAACAGCTTGGCCACGAACGCCCCGCCGGGGGCCAGCACATCCTCCGCGAAGTCGTAGGCGGCCTCGGCCAGCGCCATGATGCGCAGATGGTCGGTGGCCTGGTGCCCGATGGTCGGGGCCGCCATGTCGCTGAGCACCACGTCGGCGGGGCCGCCCAAGGCTTCCTTCAGCCGTTCCGCCGCGCCCTCCTCCAGGAAGTCGGCCTCCATGGTGGTGGCGCCGGGCACCGGGTCCATCGGCAGGATGTCCAGCCCGACGACCTTCCAGCCCTCGCGCGCGGTCTGCACCTTGTCCACCGCCACCTGGGTCCAGCCGCCGGGGGCGGCGCCGAGGTCCACCACGCGCTTGCCCGGTCCCAGCAGATGGAACTTCTCGTCCAACTGGAGCAGCTTGAACGCGGCGCGGGATCGGAAGCCGCGCTTCGTCGCCTCATGCACGTAGGGGTCGTTCAGGTGCCGCTCCAGCCAGCGGACCGAGGAGGTGGAGCGCTTCGCCGAGGTCTTCACGCGGACGGTGGCGCGACGCCCACCCGGCTTCGAGGAGGATGGAGGCTTTCCAACCATGGTCTCACATTTCCTTAATAGATTTGCCGCGCCGACCCGATCAGCTCCACGAGGATGCCCTCGCGCAGGCCGCGATCGGCGATGCGCAGGCGCTCCACCGGCCAACAGTCGCACAGCGCGTCCAGCACCGCGCATCCGGCGATCACCAGATCCGCGCGGTCCTGTCCGATGCAGGGATGCCGTGCCCGCCCGTCGAAGTCCAGCGCGACGAGACGTTCGATGACCGCGCGGGCGTGATCAATGCGCAGAAAGCTGCCGTCCACCGCCCGCCGGTCGTAGCGGCAGAGGCCGAGATGCACCCCGGCCAGCGTCGTCACCGTTCCGGAGGTGCCGAGCATCTGCACCTGCCCGGCCAGCGTCCGCTCCCGGATGCCGTTGCGCGCTTCGAAGGAGGCGATGGCCGACGCGACCTCCTCCACCATGCGCCGGTACATGCCGCGGTCGGCGTCCGCGCCGCCGAACTGCTCCGTAAGGCCGATGACGCCGCACTGGATGGACGTCTGGTCGAGGATGCGCGGGGGCCGCCCGCGCTCCACCGCCAGCCACATCAGCTCGGTCGAGCCGCCGCCGATGTCGAACACCACGGCATAGGGCACGTTCGGGTCGAGCAGCGAGGCGCAGCCGGCGAGCGCGAGGCGCCCTTCCTCCTGGCTGGAGATGATCTCGATGGCGATGCCGGTTTCCCGCTCCACCGCGTCGATGAACTCGTTGCAGTTCCGGGCGCGGCGGCAGGCTTCGGTCGCCACGGCGCGCACCGCGGTGACGCCGCGCCGCTCGATCTTGGACCCGCAGATCTTCAGCGCGGCGAGGGTGCGCTCCATCGCCGAGACGGACAGCCGGTCGTTGCGGGTCAACCCCTCGCCAAGCCGGACGATTCGCGAGAAGGCATCGATGACGCGGAAGCCGCCGGGAATTGGACGCGCGATCAGCAGGCGACAATTGTTGGTGCCGAGGTCGAGGGCCGCAAAGACCGGGCGCGCAGGTGCCGACGAACGCAACCGTCCGGTGTCGTTCTGCCGTTCACTGTGCACCTGAAGGTCCACGTCTCCTCCCCGCCATGCTTAAGGGAGTCATCTTAACCCGGTTTCACGTCCCAGCGAAAGCCCACGAATGGCATTGATTTGTGTCCGCGCGTCCACACCAAGGTGCCAGCGGCGAAAAAAGGGCTATACAAGCCCTGCCCGCTTTGCTAAAAGGGCGGCCCACGACGGGACGCGGCGCAGCGCCACTCCCGGTGACGGTCTGGGGGATCGTCTAGCGGTAGGACAGCGGACTCTGACTCCGCCAGCCTAGGTTCGAATCCTAGTCCCCCAACCAACCTATTGAAATCGCTATCATTTTGCTGGTGACCCGGGTGGTGTGGTGCAATCGCACTACAGGCCGCCCCACACTCATTGGAGTGCGTGGTCATGCAGCATGTGTGTCGGCGGGCAGGCACATTTCACTTCCGGCGCCGCATCCCTGGGCGCCTGCAACATCGGCTCGGCGGCTTGGCCGAGGTCTACCGGTCGCTCGAGACCTCCAGCCCGCGAGTCGCGGCCTTTCGGTCCCGTCTCCTCTATCTCGAAAGCGAACGCCTCTTCGCTGCCCTGGATGGGGATCCGGCGCTCTCGGTTGAGGATGCGCGCCACCTGATGCGGGACATCATCGGCCCCGCAGCCTGGGTGCAGGCCGACCTGATCATTCGCCGCCCGGTCAGCGCGGGCGTCTCTCCACTGCTGTCGGTGACACCGGCACCCTGCCCTCCTGCCCTCTGCCAAGCACAGGCGACAGCAGCGTCAGCGGTTCCCGCCATCACGTCACCGACCGTGGCTGCGCCAGTTCCGGCACCGGTGTCAGGTGCCCCTTTGTTCAGCACGCTCACAGAGGCGCACATCTCGAACATGCTCGAGACGGGCGCCTGGGGCTCGCAGCAGACCGCACTCCAGGCCCGAGGCACCTTCCGCCTCTGGATCGAGTACCACGGGGACCAGCAGGCCGACCGCTACACACGCCGCCATGCCTCGGAATTCATGAAGGCGCTGGGCAAGCTCCCTCAGTTGCACGGACGCTCGCCGCACCTGAAGGGGACGATGCGCGAGAACATCGAAGTCGCTGCCCAGCTATCCCCCCGCAGCATCAAGCGGCCGAAGCTGCTGTCGATGAAAACGATCAAGCGCCACATGAGCGCTCTGCACGGCTACTGGGACTGGCTGCGTCAGCACGGGCACTACGAGTTCGACACCAACCCCTTTTCCGGCTTCGATTACCCGATTGCGAACGGCAAGCCCGCGTCCGAGCAGCGCGCGATGTGGACCGACCGCGACTTGAACCGCCTGTTCACCTCCCGGCTCTGGGTTGGCCCCGACGCCGATCGGCGTAGTGCCAACTTCTGGCTGCCGATCATCGGCCTGCTGACCGGGATGCGGCTCGAGGAGATCGCCCAGCTTCACACCTCCGACATCAAGAAGCGGGATGGCATCGACTTCTTCCTGGTCCACGCCGACGGTGATCTGCGTGTCAAGAACGCCAACTCTGTACGGGAGGTGCCAGCCTCTGGGATGCTGGTGGCGCTCGGCTTCCTGGACCTTGTCGAGGAACGCCGTCGGGCGCGCTGCAAGAGGCTGTGGCCTGATCTGCGGCCGAAGGGCCAGGACAGGCGCTTGGGGGCATACTACTCGGAGCGCTTCACCGTGTACCGGCGGGAGATCGGCGTCTACCGGCCCGGCGTCGATTTCCACAGTTTCCGCGGGACCTTCGAGACGCTGATCCTGAACGCCGGTGCGAACCCGGTGTTCGTCAAGGCGATCATGGGACACAGCACCTCCGACCTGATCGGGGAAGGCAGCCGCTATCTGAAGCACATCACGCTGAAGAACAAGCTGGAGGCGATGAACATGCTGAAGCTCGGCGTCGACTTGGGGCATCTGCTACCAAGCGCCTGAAAGACCGAGATCTTTCGGGTCACTGATGGACGCAATCGTACCGGAAATTGATGCACCGGACTTGAGTGGAGCAAGGATTTAGTTCCGGTTCGACACTGTAGCCACCTTGATCCAATCTGCGCTCAAGGAATCGTTAAGAGTGCTTTGCGGAGGCTCGACCCCGTGTGAGGCAACACGATGAGCCAAAGCGATGGCGGATCACGACCACGTTAAGGGGTTTGCGGAGACCCAAACAGGTGCACTGGCAACGGCGATCATCGACGAGTTCACGATGTGTTGCCGTGGTCCTGACGTGACCCCGGCGGAATACGCGCAGCGCCTGCGGCAGATCCTCGAGGCCCGCTTCACGGAGGAGGTGGGGGAATGACCAGACTTCTCGACCTGACCGCCTCCAACTTCCGCGGCTATGGCGCCACGCCGACGACGGTCAACCTCGACTCGGACATCATCCTGTTCTACGGGCCGAACGGCTTTGGCAAGACCAGCTTCGCCGAAGCCCTAGAGTGGCTGTTCTACGGCTCGACCCGGCGGCGCAAGCGCGGTGAGGTGCTCAGCGCCACCGAGTACGGCGGCACCTACGCCAACGCCCACGGCGGGCAGCCGGTCGAGGTCTCCGCGCGCGTCCGATTGGCCGACGGCCGCGAGGTCACGCTCACCCGGCGGATGACGGACCCGGCGGCGTCCGAGAACTCCGTCACCCTAATCGACGGCGCCCTGGGCGACTTCACCACGTTTGGCCTGCTGGTGCCCGACGCCGTCTACCCGGTGATCGTCCAGCACGGCCTCCAAACCTTCATCCATGCCCGCCCCAAGGAGCGCCGGGACGCCATCAGCGCGGCGCTGGGGCTCGACGAGATGGCGGCGTTCAAGACGGCCATCGACGGCGCCCGGCGTTCGTTCCAGGGAACCCCGCCACGTCCTGTGGTCGAAGCCAGGAACCGCTTGCGCCTGCTCGCGCCCTTGCTGGCCGACGTGCCAGAGACGGCGAAGATGGCGGCGCGCTGGGCGAAGCCGACGGCGGACATCGATCCGGCCAAAGACATTCCGGCTCTCGTCAAGGCGGCGAGGCGCCTGGGTGGCGCCAAGTCGGACGATCCGGCCACCCTGATCGCGGCGCTGACGGCGGCCCGTAGGGAGGCCGAGCGCGCGGTTTTCGACCTGACGAAGCTGACGCCAACCTCGGATATGGCCGCCTGCATCCAGCGTCTGCTGCGCGAACGGGGCAGCGCCGCCGAGGCTCTGGCAGCGCTGGGCAAGGCGGTGGGCGCCCGAGTCGCCGTGGGTGGCCGCGGCCCACGCGCAGGAGCGCCTAGCCTTCTGGCAGGCCGGACTGGCCCAGGCACCGGAGGGCGACGAGTGCCCCATGTGCGAGGCGGCCACGCTGACGGCGGAGCGGCGCTTGGCTCTCAGGATGCGGTTGGAGGCCGCCGCCCATCTGCTGGCCCGCACCCAGGAACTCCAGGTGAGCGTCGGGGTGGCCAAACGGCACCTCCAGCAGGTCGCGCAGGTCACCCGGATGTTGCCGCGCCCAGAGCTGAGCTTGGAGGACCTTGGATTCCTGAAGGCCCTGCTCACGGACGAGTCGGACGTGCTGAACGGGTTCATGGGCCGCTTCGACGCGGTGGAAACGGCATGGCGCCAGTACGATGCGGCATACGACGCCATGGCGACGCACGTCCATTCGTTGGTGACGCGGCTCGCCAACGGCCTGCAAGCTCCTGAAGTCGTCGCGGAGCAGGGTGCTCTGACCACCGCGGTCGAGGCTGCGGTCGTCGCACTCGCCGAGGCCCTGACCGGTTACCAGACAGGGTGGGACGGCTTCACCAAGGCCGTTGGTGCCCGTGTCTCCTCGAACACCGAGGTGAAGCGGCTGGATGCCCTGATTTCAGCGCTGTCGGCCGATCGGGAAATGCGGGCAATCACCGCCTATGACGCGGTCCTCGACCAGTCCAAGGCGCTGATGCAGGAGGCCGAGGCCTACCTTCAGAAGAAGCAGGTCGAGTTGCTTGGCGCCCGTGGCGACGAGGTGCGGGGCTGGTACGACCTGATGAATCCCGGCGCCGATGTCGGCTACGACGGCATGGAGCCCGGAACCGACCACGTGAAGCTGCACGCCCGAAGCTTCGGAGTCCGGATGGGGGCGGCCGCCAACCTGAGCGAGTGCCAGCTGAACTGCCTGGGGCTGGCTGTGTGGATGATGCGCGCCACCACGCCGGGCTCGCCGTTCGGCTTCGTGGTGTTCGACGACCCGATCCAGAGCATGGACGACGACCACACCGAGGCCTTCATCGGTTCGGTCGTCCCGCAGCTGCTCGACGGCCATGGCAAACAGGTGATCGTGCTGTCCCACGTCGAGCGCGTCGTCACCCGTCTGCGCGAACTCAACAAGGCGCGTTCGCTGCGGGTCTATAACTTCGACGCCTACAGTGCCGCTGGACCGGTCATCACGACCGAGGTGAAGCTCAAGAAGCTCATCTCGGAGATCAAGACGTTTGCCGATGGCAACGAGGCGCACCGCACCATGGCCGTTGACCGGCTGCGCGTGCTGGCCGAACAGTTCATCCGGGAACTCCACGCCAAGGTTCAGGGCGTTCCAGCTCCGGCCGAGTACGATAATGCGAAGCCGAGCGAGCTGTTGAAGCTGTTCCGTACGATCCCGGGCACGTTGCCTGCGGAGCATGACGGGCTCAAGGACACGGTCGGCTTCGCGGACCCGGCACACCACACCGAGGTCGGGTACGCCGCGCCGACGAAGGCCAACATCCTGACGCACCTGAACCGCATCGAGTGCCTGATGAGGAAGCACGGCATGTAGAAAAAAGAACGGCGTGTCGCTTGTCTCACCGGGATGCGCAATGTTTCCACCGGCACCTTAATGGCGCCCTCCCAACGGAACCTGTCGGCCTGGATCGCCCGCATGCTTCGAGCGTGTGGGTGGTGCTTGCAAGGAGGAAGCTGTAGCGCGCCCCTTGACCGGCTATGGACGACCGGGCTTGCGGCATGCTCACCTATGGGTCGGCAATGGCGATGTGGACGGCGGGATGCGCGACCTGATGATGAGCGAGGTCATCGGCGTACTCCAAGGCGACAGCCACGAAGAGCGGTCACGCCGACTCGTTGACCGAGCACTCCATCGAGCGCTGCATCCGACTGCGGGTTGACCTCCCTATTTCGCAGCGGCGCGGGACTGTGTGCTCGTCCTGATCATCGAAGTGTTGCGTTAAGTGGTGATAACTCTCTAGCCCCCGTCTGATGCCAGCTTGCCCTACAGGGCGTTCTTCTCGCGGTTGGCCTTGGCCTTGTCGTAGCCCTTGGCCAGCTCGGTGTTGTTGTAGATCAGCACCCAATACCCGGTGTCGCTGTCCTTCGCGCGCACGCTGAGTTCGATGCTCAGGCCGGGCGCGCTGTAGGTCGTGAAGTGCCAGCTCTTGCCGCCGTTGAGGCCCGCCAGAAAGTAGCGCGCCTCGTCGTAGATGCTGCCACCGGTACGGTGGGTCGCCTTCCCCTTGCCGTACTTCTCCGTCAGGATGTCGTTCAATTCCCCGTAGCGCGCCTTGACCTTGAAGCCGTACGGGTCGTTCGGGAAGTCCTCGCTGGCCGCGATCACCTTCCACAGCCGGTTGTCGAAGCCGAAGTCGACGACGACCGTCTCCACACCGGCGACCAGCTTCGACAGGCCGCTCGCGGAGAACCGCTGGCTGCCCTCGTTGGTCGGCACCTCGGCCAGCTTGATGCCCTTGGCTTCCAGCTCCTCCTTGGACAGCCCCCACTCCAGCCCGAACGGGGCGGCCGCTACGGCCGGAGCCGCGGGGGACGAGGGAGCCGCCTTGGGCAGGTCGGCGGCCAGAGCGGGTGAAACGGCGCCGAGCGCCAAGCCCATCACGACAGCGGCAAAACGGTTCATGCTTCCCTCCACGCTTACAGGGCTTCTTTGTCGGTCACGACGGCGCCGGGCGGCCCCTTGGGCTTGGGCGCGGCGTCGCCCGCCAAGCTCGGCGGTGCCGCCGTCAGCCCGTGTTTGATCGACAGCCGCCGCTGCTCGAGCATGGCCAGCGTCATCCGCTCCGTGGCGACGCGGCTGAGAATGGTCACGTAGATCAGCCCGCCGGTGTAGCGCGACGCCTCGCGCTCGCCCGCTGCGATCGAGGCGCGGGTCGCGGCGATGTCGGCGTCAAGGGGCGCGAGGACTTCCGCCGCCACGGCGACGGCCGCGACGGGGGGCAGGCCTGGAGCCGGGGGCAAGCCATGCTTGAGCGATAGGAGGCGCTGCTCCAGCGCGGCCAGCGTCGCCTGCTCGGTGGCCAAGCGCTGGAGCAGAGTGACCTTGATGAGGCCGCCACTGTATTGGTCGGCGTCCTTCCGGGTGTCGGCGATGACGCGACGGCGCTCGGCAATGTCCGCCTCGAGCGCGGCGATCGCGTCCTTGTCGGCGGCTGGAACGGCCGCTGAGGGAGTTGGCGCCGTCGGCAGGGCGACGCCGTACTTGAGTGCAAGGTGGCGTCGTTCCAGCAGCGCCAGGGTGGTCTCCACCAGGCTCAGGCTGGCCAGCTGCTGCGTGTGGATAGTCCCAGCGCGCACTTCGTCCACCGCCGCCTTTCGCTCGGCCAGGGTGGCCCGCTGCTGGGTGATGTCGGCTTCGAGCGCCGCCAGCTGGTCGGCGTTCGCGGTAGGGGCAGCCGCGCCGGTCACCGTATAGCGCAGGTCGACGAAGCGCAGCGCGGCGGCCCGACGCTGCTCGAGCATGTCGCGGGTCTGGGCGCGGATGGCGGCGCTCAGCGCCTGCTCCGCCTTGACCTGCGGGTCCTCCGAGTTCTGGACGGGTGCCGTCTCGGCCAAGGCGGCCAAGTCGCGGTCGAGCTCGGCCGTTGATGGCGGCAGGCGGCTGTGAAGCTCCCAGGCCAGATAGGCGTTGGCGGCAACGCCACATGCCAGGAGAATGCTCAGCGTTTTGGTGGCCACGGTCACGACATCCTCCAACCATGAGCGGGACCGTGACATCGTGAGCGATACAACCACAGAACGTCAACGATGAAGCGGAATGCACATTTAATACCCAGCAGGGTAAAGTCAATGAAGATAATATTAAGCCCTTTCAACGACTTAGCCGCCGGGTTCCGGGAAAATCGTTGGCTCTATAGGGGACGTCCGCGGACACCGCCAGCATCAACCGCGCCGACCACGAGTTCCCCGCAGCGTCAGGGACCCTCGTAGTAGCCGATCAACGGGGGGTTCTTCGGGTCACCTCGGCACATCATCCTGTCCAGCGATGGCGCGACATCGGCTGGCGGTGGCGCGAAGGTCTGGTCCACGATGATGACCTGCCACTCGGCCAGCACGCTGCCGAGCAGGGCATACAGGTGCGCGTAAAAATTCCTGAAGATGTCCGGATTCACGTCCGGAGTGATGTTTTTCATCGGAGAGTCGATGATGAGCACCCGTGGAACCGGCAGGCGCTGCTCGGCAGCCGTCTTGTGGAGCGCCAGCACGAAGGCGATCTTCATAAGGATCTTCTTGCCGCCGCTGCCGACAGTGAAGAACGAGAAGGCCCGCCTCTCGTCGCCTCTGGGCCACACCGCAGGGATCAAGTTGCTGCGCCCCAGCACGACTTGGTCGTCGGCCGAAAACGCCGGGAACTTGATCGCGCCGAGCACGGCTGCGTAGTTCTCCTCCAGCTTCGTCAGGTTCTGTTCGGCGCCAACGAGCCTGGCTTCCTCCTCCTCGAGCTTGCGCTGCACCGCCTCAATATCGGCCGACAGAAGGTCGGCCTGGACAAAGAGCCGGGAGATCTCGGCGGGCAGCGCCCGAATGCGCTCTAGGAACGAGGAGCGCTCCCGGATGACGGCAAGTCGCTGCTCGCCAACACGGCTTCGTGCCAGGAAGTCCGATTCATACCCTTGAAGCGACTCCGCCACGCGACCGTCCACCTCGCGCCGAGCTTGCCGTGCCTCCGTCAACTTCGCTTGGAGCGGTCCGAGTGACTTGCGGTGTCGTGACGACGAGTCTTTGAGGTCGGCAATGCGCGCATCCAGGTCCTGGCGCACGACATCCGCGGTGAGCGCCTGCCCGCGCGGCTGCTGGCCGGACGGTGTGTGGCACAGGTAGCAGGCGTCGTCCGTATGTTCGGCTTTGGCCGGGAGCCCGGACCCGCAGCGCGGGCAGCACTCGAACTCCACGCCGTCGAGTACGCGGTGGGAAATGTCCACCCGCGCGGCTTTCATCTTGAGCTGCATGAGCTCGGCCGCCAACGCCTCCTGTTCGCCGATGCGGGCGTTGACTTCGTCGATCGCGTCTTCAAGGGTCGCCACCTGGGCGGCCAGCTCCTTCAGCCTCCTGCGGTTCTCATCGGAGATCCGCGTGTCCGGCCGATACCCCGCGCGCAGCGCGGCAAGCTCCTCTTCGATCCGCCTTGCTTCGGCGTTCAGCTCCTCCAGTTCCGCGGCAATGCGCTCCTCAGAGTCGAACCCGAAGGGGGCCAGGAACGCACGAACCTTCGTGATGGAGTCGCGTTGGGCGCGCTGCTCCTGCTTCAGGCGCTGAAGCTCGATCTGGAGTTCGTTCAGCCGCTCGCTCAGGTGGCCGACGAAGAACCGCAAGGTGTCCTGGCTCTTCTCCTTCCGGATCGGTACGTCGAGCAGGAAGAAGTCCGAGTCGAGGTTGTCCTGGTCGAGATAGACAAACTTGAAGATGTCACGGATGCTGAGGCGCACCAGCGGCGAATCGCTGTCGTAGGTGCGCCGCCGGACTTTCACGACCGGGATCCCCAGGAGCCGGAGGATCAGGTCGCTGAAACTGAAGACGTCCTCACCGAAGATCGGCTCCGCCCGCGGTCTCATGGGCGCCGACACCATGTAGGTCTCGCCCGCGGCGGTCTGCCAGGTGACCTGCGCCGAACCGGCGTCCTGGGCGACCCGCTCGATGACCACGGTGTTCGTGCCCATCCGCGTCTGCAACGCGACGGAGACGAGCTCCTGCTTAAGCGCCGGGGTGCCCGGGAACCGGCCGCCGAGGCAGAAGTCGATGAGGGCCGGGATGCTGGACTTACCGGCCGACATTTCGCCATGGAAGAACGAGACCCGTTCGGCAAAGCGCACCGTCTCGACGCTCGCACGGCAACGCAGCTGGAGGTACTCGAAGCGCAGATTCATGGCGTGATGGCCTCGTCGTAGGCGAGCGTCGCGATCTCGGGGAAGGTGGCGTAGATGAACTTCATGATGTCCGTCGCCCCGATGTCGATCCTCTGGCGGAGCATGCGGGCACGGGCCGCCAACGGCTTGGTGGCGTCTTCTTTCGCCAACGCGGCCGCAACCTCCATCCCGCGCGCCGTCAAGGACAGACGGATGGCGCGGCCGTCGGTGTCGACCCGAGCCAAGCCCTTGGCGGACAGAATGTTGATGAAGCGCCGGTAGCGATGGTCCCACGGCCCGAAGCGGTACCGCACCATCGTCGCTTCGACGCTGCGGCGTTCGTAAGGCTCCACCGGCACGCGCTCGGGCGCCACCCCGCGGGCGACCATCGCGCGCTCGAAGTACGACGGGTACCTGAGCAGGAAATCCAGCTTGGCGAGTTTGGTGATGCCGTGGATCGCCGCGTCATCCGGCCTGCTGAACGCCAGCAGGAGGACGAGCATGCGGGCCAGGTGAACCGGCTCGTCGCGGTCGAGGCTGGTCACGATGTCGGCGAGCGTGAGCCTCATCGGACAGCCTTCAGATCGAACCGGTCACTCCACCAGACCGTACACTCCTCGGTCAGAATCCCGGCCGTACCAAGCAGGTGCTCCCGTGCGCAATCGAACATCGGCAAGGTACTCGTACGCAGCCGATCTTCCAGCATCTGCCGAAGGGCTGTGTACATCGCGCTCGCATACTTCTGGCCCGGCTGCTCAACGGACAGCTGAGCCTCGACGCAATCGTCCCTGACCAAGGTTTTCAGATGCTGCAAACGCCGGTTGGCCTCGCCGAGGCCGTAGCGGTAAACCCATTTGACATACAGTGTCTCCATGGACTTCTTGAAGTCCTTCAACGAGTCGACACGCGCCATCTGGAGGCCACCGTGCTCGAGCTTCTCGACCATGACGTCGAACCCTGGCGGAAGTGCGTTTGCCGAGGCGCCTCCTGACGAGACTAGAAGGTTGTCCGCCCCTTCGACCAGGGACTGCCGGATGACCTCTTCCACCCGGTCCGCGGTGATCGTCTTGCCCGCCAGCAGCAGGGCGTCCCGCTGAGCATCGAAATCCATCACCAAACTGTACAGGTCCGCGACGCTGCCGCCGAGAACGCAGCTGGAGGCCTGTTGGCAAAGGTAGATGAGGTTGTCGGCAATCCTGGTGAGGGTGTGGAAAGTCTGCGTTCGCCGGTAGTCCCGAACATCGCCGACGTTTTCGCGCAGATCCTTGTACGGCCGCTCCAGGTCCGTTTGCTGACCGAGAAGAAACAGCCTGAGCATGGCCGCAACGACGTGCGCCTCCTGGCAATTGTGTTTGCCGCACACGTCAGAAACAAATTTTCTGAGTAGATGCGCCTTTGCCAAGCCATCGAGGTTGCCACGTTCGCAGATTTGGGCGCGAATGTAGCCAAGGTTGTTTCCGTTCTCCTTCTCACCCCAAAATCCGTGGTTGGTGATGAAGTGAAAATTGTCAAACCGCGCTGGATAGGCGCTCTCAAGTCTGGCAAACCGGCCGATGCTGTTCTTGACCGCATCGTCGGTGGCCTTAAACGGCTCCAGGTCGAAGCGGCGCGTCTTGACCTGGAGAGCATCATAGGTCCCTCCCGGCTTCCGGAGCAGGATGTCTTCGTGGTTCTCGCAGTAGACGGCTTCCAACTGGCCGGACAGCAGCCGAAGACACTGAATGGCAGCGAAACAATGCTGATACGAGAACCGCGCCTGAGTGTCAGCACCAGGGTCTGTCTTGTCGAGCACTGCGCCTGGATCCGGCGACGCCGTTGTCACGCACCACTCCTTGCCGTTGTACCCTATGGCTTATTCGGCCTTTTAGGCTCATCCTCGACCATGGGGTATGCAGCAGGAAATCTGAGTTCACAAGAATTTCTTTTTCAGGTGGTGGGCCATCATGCTTTTGGAGGGGCCCCGGAGGCAGCCAAGTGCCTTCGAAACACATGCGATGTGGTCTACCCTCACCAAAGAAGAGGGGCGCCGAAGCGCCCCTGCCCGAGTGTGGGAGGAACCAGTCTCAGAGGTCCTTCGGGTACTCGATGCTCTTGAAGCTCATCGCGTCCGCGCTCGGCACGTGGCCGATCCGCCGGATGTTGGCCCAGACGTTCTTGTAGTTGGGAATCATGAACTCGTTGGTGCCCTTGCTGATCACGTTGCCGACCTGGCCTGTGGGCGCGATGAACAGCATGAAGGCCTGGCCGGGCTTCGCCGTCGGCGTCGGGTAGACCATCGCCTGGGTAGAGCCGACGTCGTTGTAGACCTCGACGAGGTCACCGGCCTTCAGCCCCAGCTTCTCCATGTCGCCCGGGTTCATCTCGATCGGCGCCACCGGGTTGCGCTCGCGGACGAACGGCGTGTGGACGTCATAGAAGGCGTTCTGCCAGATCAGGTTGTTGCGCCCGTTGTTGATCAGGAACGCATACTTCTCCTTCTGCTGATCGCGACCGGCGACCTGGAGCCCGCGCCACTCGGTCTTCATGAACTTGGCCCGGCCGTCGTCGGTCTTGAACTTGCCGTCGGCGTAGAGGCGCTTGGTGCCGATCAGCTTGCCGTTCTCGAAGCCGACCACCGGCTCCTGAACGCCGTTCGCGCCCATGGCGCGCAGGCGCTCGTAGGTCACGAACGTCCCACCCTCGGCATGCTGGTTGTAGCCGTCCATGAAGGCATCTTCCTCGGTCTTCCAGTCGAACTTGCCTTTGAATTTGTTGGCGTAGGTCTCGTTGCCGACGCGGCGGAACGACGCCTCGAGGGCATTGGCCATGCGGGCGGCGATCAGCGCGTCGGGCAGCGCCGCGCCCGGCGGGTCCATGTAGCGCTCGGTCAACCGCAGACGCCGTTCGCCGTTCATCGAGGTCAGGTTCATCTCGCCCGCCGTGGCGGCCGGGAGCCAGACGTGCGCCGCCTCGCCCATCTGGGTCGGCAGGATGTCGACGTTGACGCTGAACAGGCCGCCCCGCTTGACGGCGGCGACGATCTGCTCCAGCTGCGCCTCGCGATCGCCGTACGGCACGCTGTCCATGGCCTCCTTCACCAGGTTGGTGCGGCGCCGGTAGACGCGGCGGAATTCCTCAGCGTTGAGCGTCGACTTGAAGTGGTCGGTCGCCCAGTTGTGATGGATGCCGCCCTGGCCGCTGATGAGCAGCTGGTCGACGTAGGCCGCCGGACGCCCAACGTGGGCGTCGGAGGGGCGCACGTAACCCTCCTGGTGGCCGCCGAGGCGCACACAGCCGGTGCCTTCGCGTCCGACGTTCTGAGTGGCCAAAGCCAAGTTCACCATGGCGGCGTTGGAGCGGTAGTTGTCGTTGCCCCAGATCAGGCCCTTCTCGTAGGCCAGCATGGTGCGGCGTGGCGTGCCGCCCGCCTTCGGCTCGGCGATCCACTGCGCCGCCTTGCGGATGTCCTCGGGCTTCAGCTCGGTGACGGCCGCCGCGTCCTCGACCGAGATTCGGTTCGCCTTCACCGCGTCGTCAAAGCCGCTGGTGTGCTGGGCGATGAAGTCCTTGGCCTGCCAGCCCTTGTTCACCACCTCGGTCAGCAGCGCGTTCAGCAGCACCAGGTCGGTGCCCGGATTGATGGCAAGGTGCAGGACGTTGTCCTTGCCCACCACCGTCTCGCAGGCGTTCACTGAGACGGTCCGGCGCGGGTCGACGATGATGACCTTGGCCGCGGCGTGCGGCTCGCTGGCCAGCATCTGCTTCTTCTTGTCCAGCGTCTCGCCACGCAGGTTCGGCACCCAGTGCGCCAGGAAGTAGTTGGTCTGGTTCTCCAACGGGTTGGCGCCGACGACGAAGATGGTGTCGGCGAGCTCGGCGTCCTCGTAGCTGTTGTTGAGCTCGCCCACCCCCATGTCGCGGCTGGCGTGGACCTCGGAGTTGTAGGCGGGCCGGTTGTGGATGCGGATGTTCTTGATCTTCAGCGCGTCGAAGTAGAGCTTGCCGGTGCCCCAGGTGTTCTCGTAGCCCCCGGCAGCCCCGCCGTGGTCGAAGGCGGAAACGATGACGCCGTCCTCGCCCATCTCCTCGATGACGCGCCGCGTCACGTCGGCAACCAGCGACAGGGAATCGTCCCAGGAGGTCGGCATCATCTGCGAGTAGCGCCACACCATCGGTTGGCCGAGGCGGGCCGTCATGGTGCCGGTCTGGTCCGAGTAGCGGGTCTCCCCCATGCGGCCGCCGCGGACCGAGTTGAGACCCGCGTTGACTTCGCACTCCTTGTCGGGGCGGATGATGAGGTGGACGAGCTTCCCGTCCTGCCGGACGACGTTGTACATAGACGGGTTGTACCAGGCGGCGCTCTCGGCGCCTTGCTGCTGGGTCAGGTCCTCGCCGAAGGCGTTCTCATCGGGCTTGTGTCCACCCTGCCGGTCGAGTGGCCAGGAGATGGCCTTGTAGCCGCAACCGACGATGCAGAAGTCGCAGGTGACGTTCTGCACCTTTGCGTCCTTGGGCGGGATGGGAAGCTGGTCGGTACCGCTCTTGTAGGTCATGGCTTCCTCCCTCACCCGCGCCGCAGCGAGACGGCGTCCTCATTGAGGACGTTGCGCGTGCGCCCGTAGATCAACTCGTCTACTCCGACGGCATGGATGTCGCCCGCGCCGTCCACGGTCAGGCGAAACATCGGCAAGTTCTGGGTGGCGTGCCCCCAGATCTGCTGGCCTTCCTTCTCGCAGTCGAAGCGGGAGAAGTGGCCAGGGCAGTTCAGCGTCTTGTCGGCCGCGTTGTAGGAGAGCGGGTAGCCTTTGTGCGGGCACATGGTCGAGTACGCGACGATGTCGCGGTCCGGCCCGGCGCCGCCATCCACCGGCGCCCCGAGCTTGATCAACACGCCCGGAGAGTCGATGTCCGGGTAGTTGACCTGCATCGGCTCGTTGACCTTGAGGTCCTTGATGTTGGCGAGCCGGTTGGCTGGGTAGTCGACGCGGGCGGCGGGAACTGCGGCCCTCGCCGGTGTGGGCGCCACGACGGAGACGGCAGCGGCCCCCGCGGCAGCGGCCGCGCCGCCGCGCAAGAATTGGCGGCGGCCAAGTTCCACGAGCTTCGGGCACTCCTTCATGGGGTATCCTCCCTTGGCGTTTTCGTTGTCCGGTGCGCGTAGCATCGGACGTGCCAAGGGGTGATTAGCCGCGGATCTCCTAGAAACCGGTTGCGAAAGGGCAATGGGATGTTCGGATTTCCGAATGGTGCCTCGGTCAGGTGCACCGTTGTTTGGGAGCCTGGCGTTCGGGTTCCCGAACGGCCTTGCCCAAGCCCCTGCGGAACGGCCAGGGATTACTCCATCTGATCCATCGCGATGCCGAGCCGCCGCATCTTCTCCCACAACGTAGTGCGGCCAACGCCAAGGAGATCGGCCGCCTTGCCCAGCTGACCGTCGGCCCGGCGCAGCGTGGCCAGGATGTACGACCGTTCGCTCTCGTCCCGAACCGCGGTCAGCTGCGGCCAGTCGGTGTCGGTGCCGAACTGATCGTCGGCCACGGACTCGGGGAACAGGTCGTTGGCGCCGATCCAAGGGCCCGTCGCCAGGGCAACGGCGCGCTCGATTCGGTTCCGGAGTTCGCGGACGTTGCCGGGCCAGTCATGGGTCAAGGCCACCGCCTCGGCCTGCGGGGTCAGGCGCTGAGCCGGGCGCCCGAAGGCGTCTGCGTATTGGCGCAGGTAGGCTTGGAGGAGCGGCAGGACGTCGTCAAGCCGGTCTCGAAGGGATGGGATGGTCACCGGGATGACGTTGAGCCGGTAGAACAGGTCGCGCCGAAACGCCCCTTCCCGAACCCGCTGCTCCAGGTCGGCGTTGGTCGCACAGACCAGCCGGGCCGCGAACGGCAGCGGCTTTTCCCCGCCGACCCGGAAGAACAACCGCTCCTGGATCAGGCGGAGGAGTTTGACCTGCACTGGCAATGGCAGCTCCCCGACCTCGTCGAGGAGGAGCACACCGTTGCCCGCACGCTCGGCGTAACCGCGGTGCAGCGCGTGAGCGCCCGTGAATGCGCCCTTTTCGTGCCCGAACACCTCGCTGTCGATCAGCTCTTGTGGAATGGCCGCGCAGTTCACCGCCATGAACGGCGCCTCGGCGCGCTGCGAGATCCGGTGGACGAAGTTGGCCGCCACCTCCTTGCCGACGCCGCTCTCGCCGGTGATGAGCAGCGTGCTGTCCACGTCGGCCACACGCCGGAGCAGCTGCTCGACCTGTCGGATGGCCGGAGACGTTCCGAGCACCGCCTCCGCCGCTCCGGTGCCGATGCCGCGCGAGCGCAAGAGGTCGCCGATGCGCGTCAGGAACTCGTCGACGGCGAACGGCTTGGTCAGGTAGTCGTCGGCCCCGGCACGGACTAGCCGGACCGCCTGGCTGACGTCGCCGAAGCCGGTCATGAACACCACCGGCGTCCCGCCCAGCTGCGGGAGCAGGCTGTGGTAGAGCTCCTCACCGGTCATGTCCGGCAGCCGGATGTCGCACACCAGAAGGTCCGGCCGCTGGCCCTGGAGCGCTCCCAGCGCCTCGCCGCCGGTGGTCAGCCACACCGGCCGGTAGCCCTCAAGGGACAGCCGCTCGACCAGGGACTCACCCATGATCGGATCGTCCTCGACGATGAGGATGGTCGGGGCCTCATGCCGCTGCATAGGTCCGTCTCCCTTCGAGGAATGGAATGGACAGTGTCACCGTCGTGCCGCCTTCGGCACCAACACCAACCTCGACCTCGCCACCGACCCGGTCGAGCAGACGGGCGACGGTCCAGAGGCCGAGCCCCCGGCCGCCCTGCGGCAGCGGCGCGGTCGCCTTGCTGCGCAGGAGCCCGGCCATCTCCGCAGGGATGCCGGGCCCCTGGTCCTGGATGGTGACGCGCAAGCCATCGTCCGAAGCGTCCGCGGCCATGGCCACGGTCGTGCCGGGTGGTGATGCCCGGCAGGCGTTCAAGAGGAGGTTCAGCGCCATCTGGCGCACGGCGGCGCCGTCGACCGCCATGGGGCCGTTCAGCTGGTTCTCCCAGGCAAGCGTGATGCGGCGCCGTTGCGCTTCGTGCGCGATGAGGTAGCGGAGGTCGTCCAGATCCTCCGGGGACATTTCGGCCGCACCGACCGGCTCCTTGTAGGCGACCAGCGCGGCGCGGACCACGTTGCCGATCCCCCGCAGTCCGCGCTCCAGCAGCGCGGCCGAACGCTGGCGCACGGCGTCGTCGCTCCCGTGGCGCTTCAGGGTGTCCACAGCCGTCAGCATGCCGCCAAGTGGGTTGTTCACCTCGTGCGCCATACCGGACGCAAGCCGCCCCAGCAGCGCCAGCTTCTCCTCGTCGGCCAACCGGGTGGCCAACGCCTCCCGCTCGGCGACGGCGCGGGCCATGGCGTTGAAGCGGTGGAACAGGCGGCCGAACTCGTTCCGTTCCTCGGCAATGAAGCGGCGCGGGATCGGCTCGACCGCCCCGGCCCGGACGCGCTCGACGTACTCGTCGAGGATGCCGAGGGGGCGCAGCAGACGACCGACCACCGCGTAGCCCACCGCCGCGAACAGCACGATGAGGCCGCCGTTGACGGCCAGCAAGGTGCCGAGCACGTCCCGCCGCACGGCGATCAGTGGTGCGATGTCGATCTCGCTCAGAACGTGACCGATCACCGTGGCGCCGCTGCCGATGGGCCGGTGGAACCACGCCAAGCGGCGTTCGTCGTCGATGACGAGATCGGCGGAGGGCTCGAGGCGCGAACGCAGCTCGGGCGGCAGCGTGGTCCCGACCGGGAAGTCTTTCGGGTCGGTGGCGGCGAGCACCGAAGCGTCGGGAAGCGTCACGACAAGAAGGCGGGTCGTTTCACCACCGTCGCGGCGCCGCACGCGGTCGAGGACGTCGAACGTCTCCCACACGTCCTGGCGCGTAACATGCGGCTGGAGCGCCACGGCCAGCGCGTCGAGATGGGCGGCGGACAGCTGGCGAAGGTGCGCCTCCTGGTCTGCCGTCAGGCGCGTCAGCACGGAGTAGGAGGCGGCAGTGCCCACCATGGCCATGAGGGCGGCTACGAGAAGCGGCACCTTCACGGTCAGCGGCCAAGCGCGAAGAGGCGGAAGGCGGTTCATGCGTGCGCCTTCACGAAGTCGCTCATGGCGGCGATCGCGTCGAAAAGGGACGGCGCAGCCGTGTCGAAGCCGTCCAGCCGCAACGTCCTCAGAACCTCCCGTCCGACCGGATCCTCCGGCATGGCCAACAGTGCTTTCCGAAGCTCTTGGATCTCCGGGCTGTCCCGGCGCCCGGCCAAGCAGGCGATCGGCGGGAAGCCCAGCCATTCCGAGCGGTGCAGCACGCGGGTTCCGGCAACCAGAGTTGGTTCGGTTTCCGCCATGACATCCCAGACGTAACCGTCCACGCTGCCGCTCTGGGCCAAACCGCTGGCGACGGCGCGCACGACGTTCCGGTGGCCGTAGGTGAAGAAGCTGCGCCGGAAGAAGCTGGCCGGGGTTTCCTTCCTGGTCGCCAGCAGGTACCGGGTGACCAGGAAACCCGAGTTGCTGTCCGGGTCGGAAAAGGCATGCACGTGCCCACGTGCACCGTCGAGGTCCGCGGCCGCGTCCCCCGCCTGCACGATGACGTAGGACTGATACAAGGGACGGCTGCGGTAAACCGGGATGGCGACCAGGGAGAGCTGGTCGCGGAACTGCACGAAGGGGAAACCGCAGATCCAGGCCGCGTCGACCTGACCGGTCAGCAGCAACGTGGTGATCTCTTGGTAGGTTCGCCGCTTCACCAGCGCCACGGGGCGCGCAAGACGGCCCGTGAGGTAGCGCTCGAGCGCGCCGAGCAGTTCGGTGTCGGAGTCCAGGAAGACCGGGGTCAAGCCGAAACGAAGTGGCGGTAGTCCGGGTGATGCGGCCATCACCGTTGCCGGGATCGCCAGCAACCCGAGCGCGCTGAACGCGCGCAGGACCGACCGTCGGGTCCAGTCCACACGGCGGGCCTCATGCCTTGGCTTCTGCCAGTCCGGCATGTCTTCCTCCCAGCCGGTCCGGCTGGGGACACCGTGCAGCGTCGCGCGCCGGTATCCCGCCCGGGCCGTCATGTTTGGAGACCACGCTATCAGTGGCATGACCATATCCGCAAGGACGCGGATGATCCGTCGCCAAGCACCCTCAGCCAAACATACTTCAATGATTTTGGTAACACCGTTGGATTGCCCGCAACACTGTGCTATATCAGGCCAATGACACTGGAACGCACCGCAGAACGCCTCGAAGCGCTTGGGCACGTCACCCGGCTGGAGATCTACCGCCTGCTCGTCCGGGCGGGCGAAGACGGCTTGGCCGTTGGCGACCTTCAGAAGCGTGTCGGCATCCCGCTCACGACCTTGTCCCACCATCTGCGTAAGCTCGTGCTGGTCGACCTGGTTACCCAGGAGCGGCGCGGGACCACGCTGATCTGCCGCGCCAACTACGACACCATGCGCGCGGTGCTCGGCTTCATGACCGAGGAATGCTGCGCCGACGCCAAAGGTTGCAAGGCAGCATGAGCGGCACGCCCTCTCGCTCATCACCGTCTTCTCCGTAAGGCGGTCGCCGGGCTTTTTCGCCCCGCTCGACCATGCCAACCTGGGCACCAGCGCCTCGGGCCCGCTCGGCGGCTTGCCCGCATGAGTGTGCCAGCCCTGGTCTGCTTCCTGCCTGCCCCCAAGAAGCTCCATCATTTCAACAGCCATTGAAACGTTGTTGACGGTTCAACGGCTCACTGATATTTTGACCATATTGGAAATATTAAATTGATGCACCGCGAACGTGGCATCCGTTCGACGTCCTCATCCGCACACCAAGGGCTCTGACATGGAGAAGAAGGCCGTCCTGTCGGCGCTGTCCGCGCTCTCGCAGGAGACCCGCCTGGACATCTTCCGCCTGCTCGTCCAGACCGGTCCTGAGGGACGCGCGGCGGGCGCCATCGCCGAGGCCCTGGACGTCAGTCCGGCCACGCTCTCCTTCCATCTGACGCAGCTCACGCACGCCGGGCTGATCATTCAGCGGCGCGAAGGTCGTTCGCTGATCTACTCGGCCGACTTCGATCGGATGAACGGCCTTGTCGGCTTCCTGGCCGAAAACTGCTGCGGCCGTCCGGCCAACCCTGCCGCCTGCGTCCCCGTCTGCGCTCCATCGTCAGAAGCGGCTAACGGGCTTGAAGAGGCGGGCTTTAAGACCACACCGATTCCGCACCGCAGTTGCTGACGCACCTTCCCTTGGAAAAGTCGGAGCCGCTCAAGCACATGGGCAGCCCAAGCACATGGAGAGAAGAATGGCCGAGGACCGGGTCTACAACGTCCTGTTCCTGTGCACGCACAACAGCGCGCGTAGCGTGATGGCGGAGTGCCTGCTGAACCGCGAGGGCGCGGGCCACTTCCGTGGCTTCAGCGCGGGCAGCCAGCCGTCCGGGCGCATCAACCCGTACGTCCGCGACTTGCTCGAGCGGCTCGGCTTCGCGACTGCCGACCTGCGCTCCAAGACGTGGGACGAGTTCGCCACGCCGAACGCGCCCCACATGGACTTCGTCTTCACCGTCTGCGACAACGCCGCGGGCGAGGTCTGTCCGGTGTGGCCCGGCCATCCGGTCACGGCGCACTGGGGCTTCCCCGACCCGTCGAGCGCCCAGGGCACGGACGCGGAGAAGGCGGCCTTCACCGCTGACGTGTTCCGGCAGATCAAGCAGCGGCTGCGGGCGTTCACCAGCCTGCCCATCGCCTCGCTCGACCGGCTCGCCATCAAACAGAAGCTGGACGACATGGCCCGAGACACCAAGGGCGGGGCATGACAGCGACCGTCACCGCGCTGACCGACGGAGATCGGCCGTCCCTGGCCGGGCTGCTGACCGCGGACGGCCTTCCGAGCGACGACCTGACGGCCCCGGGGCTGCGCTTCTGGCGCGTGGCGGACGACCACGGACTGCTCGGCTACGGCGGGCTGGAGGCCCACGGACTGGATGGCTTGCTGCGCTCCGTTGTCGTTCCGCCGGACCGGCGTGGCCACGGAGCCGGTCAGGCCGTCGTCGCGGCGGTGAGCGAGGAGGCCCGCGGCCTGGGGGTGGAACGGCTCTGGCTGCTGACCACGACCGCCGCCGATTTCTTCGAGCGCCTGGGTTTCCGGCGGACGGATCGGGGCTCCGCGCCGCCTGACATCGCCTCCAGCGCGCAGTTCGCGGGCCTTTGCCCGAGCAGCGCCATCTGCATGCGCCGCGACCTTGCCCTGCCTGTCAAACCCACCGATTCCAAGACGGAAGCGACCACGCCGTGACCGAGATCACCATCTACCACAACCCCGCCTGCGGAACGTCGCGCAACACGCTGGCGCTCATCCGCAATTCCGGCGTCGAGCCGACGGTCGTCGAGTACCTGAAGACACCGCCGAGCCGCGAGCTACTGGCCGACCTGATCCGGCGCATGGGCGTGCCGGTGCGCGCCGTGCTGCGCGAGAAGGGCACGCCCTATGCGGAGCTCGGCCTGGACGACCCGTCGCTGACCGACGACCAGCTGCTCGACGCCATGATGGCGCACCCCATCCTCATCAACCGGCCGATCGTCGTGACGCCGCTTGGCGTCCGCCTGTGCCGCCCGTCCGAGGTGGTGCTCGACATCCTCCCGGACCCGCAGCGCGGCGGCTTCACCAAGGAAGACGGCGAGCGGGTCGTCGACGAGGCCGGAAACCGCATCGGCAAAGCCTCCTGAGGGACTGAACGACATGACGGCTGACGTCCACGCCGCCCCAGCGGCCCGCCCGGCCATGGGCACCTTCGAGCGCTACCTGAGCGTCTGGGTGGCGCTGTGCATCGTCGCGGGCATCGCCCTCGGCCATCTGATTCCCGGCTTCTTCCACGTGATCGCCGCGGCCGAGGTGGCCAAGGTCAACCTGCCGGTCGCGGTGCTGATCTGGCTGATGATCGTGCCGATGCTGCTGAAGATCGACCTCGGCGCTCTTGGGCAGGTCAAGGAGCACTGGCGCGGCGTCGGCGTGACGCTGTTCATCAACTGGGCGGTCAAGCCCTTCTCGATGGCGCTGCTCGGCACTCTGTTCATCGGTCACCTGTTCGCGCCGCTGCTTCCCCAGGACCAAATCCCGTCCTACATCGCAGGGCTCATCCTCCTGGCCGCCGCTCCCTGTACCGCGATGGTCTTCGTGTGGTCGAACCTGTGCGAGGGCGAGCCTCACTACACGCTGAGCCAGGTGGCGCTGAACGACATCATCATGGTCTTCGCCTTCGCGCCGCTCGTCGGCCTGCTGCTGGGCGTGGCCTCGATCACCGTGCCCTGGGACACCCTGCTGCTGTCGGTGGTGCTCTACATCGTCATCCCGGTGGTCGCCGCCCAGCTCTGGCGCCGCAGCCTGCTGGCCTCGGGTGGCGACGCCGCGCTGAAGCGGACCTTGGGCATCATCCAGCCGGTCTCATTGATCGCTCTGCTGACCACGCTGGTGCTGCTGTTCGGATTCCAGGGCGAGCAGATCCTGGCGCAGCCGCTGGTCATCGTGTTGCTGGCCGTGCCGATCCTGATCCAGGTGTATTTCAACGCCGGGCTGGCCTACTGGTTGTCGCGCCGTTTCGGCGTGGCTTGGTGCGTGGCCGCCCCGGCGGCCCTCATCGGGGCCTCCAACTTCTTCGAGCTCGCCGTCGCCGCGGCCATCAGCCTGTTCGGCCTGGGCTCCGGCGCCGCGCTGGCCACCGTAGTCGGCGTGCTGGTCGAAGTGCCCGTCATGTTGTCGGTGGTGCGCATCGTGAAGGCGACCAAACCCTGGTACGAGCGGCAGTAGTTCCCGCCCACGCAGCACGCCCGGAACCCTTAGGAGCGACGACATGCCGGACCATGACATCCCCGGGATTGAGGTCTTTCCCAACTTGGACGAGCGCTTCCTCGACGTCCCGGACCAGGGGAAGCTCACTCCGGAGCGAGTGTCGACGCACCCACCGCGCATCTTGCTGCTGTACGGTTCCTTGCGTGAACGCTCCTACAGTCGGTTCCTCGCCGAGGAGGCAGCCCGCCTCCTGCGGCGTATGGGCGCCGAGACGCGGATCTTCGATCCGCGTGACCTGCCCCTGCCGGACAGCGTGCCCGCCGACCATCCCAAGGTGGCGGAATTGCGGGCCCTGTCGCAGTGGTCGGAGGGACAGGTCTGGGTCAGCCCGGAGCGGCACGGCACCATCACCGGCATTCTGAAATGCCAGATCGACTGGCTGCCCTTGGAAAGCGGCGGCGTCCGGCCGACGCAGGGGCGCACTCTGGCCGTCATGCAGGTGTCCGGCGGCTCGCAGTCCTTCAACGCAGTCAACGCGATGCGCGTGCTCGGGCGCTGGATGCGCATGGTGACGATCCCCAACCAGAGCAGCGTGCCCAAGGCGTTCCAGGAGTTCGACGAGGCCGAGCGCATGAAGCGGTCGCCTTACTACGACCGCGTCGTAGACGTCATGGAGGAGCTCTACAAGTTTACGCTGCTCGTGCGCGACCGCAGCGACTATCTGACCGACCGCTACAGCGAGCGTCGCGAGGCCGCCCTGAAAGCCGAAACCGAGGCGCAGGCCCTCGCGGCCGCTGCGATGAGCGGCGAGAAGAAGGCCTAGGGCTTCATGGCGGACCATGTGGACGTTGTCGTCATCGGCGGCGGGCAGGCGGGGCTCGCCATCGGCTATCATCTCCGGCGGACCGGGCTGTCCTTCGTCATCCTGGACGCTGAGAGCGAGCCGGGCGGCGCTTGGCGGCACGCTTGGCGTTCGCTGCGGCTGTTCTCGCCCGCCGCGTGGTCGTCGCTGCCGGGCTGGCTGCTGGGCGGTGGCGAGACCGCCTATCCGGGCCGCGACGACATCCTTGAGTACCTCACCCGCTACGAGGCCCGCTACGACCTGCCGATTCACCGGCCGGTCATGGTGCGGTCGGTCGAGCACGCAGACGGCGATCTCTTGCGGGTCATCACGGACCAAGGTGACTGGACTGCCCGCATGGGCGTCAGTGCCACCGGGACGTGGCGGCATCCCTACATCCCGACTTATCCAGGCCGGGAGGCGTTCCGTGGCGTTCAGATCCATTCCGGCGTCTACGCGACGCCGGAGCCCTTCGTGGGCCAGCGGGTCCTGATCGTGGGCGGCGGAAACTCCGGTGCGCAGATCCTGGCCGAGGTGTCCAAGGTCGCGGAGACCACCTGGGTAACCGAGCGGCCGCCGGTGTTCCTGCCGGACGACGTCGATGGCCGTGTGCTGTTCCACCGGGCCACCGCGCGCATCAAGGCGCTCCAGGAAGGCCGAGAACCGGAGATGCCGACCGGCGGTCTCGGCGACATCATCATGGTGCCGTCTGTAAAGGACGCCCGGTCCCGCGGCGTGTTGCACGCCATCCAGCCCTTCATCCGCTTCACGGAAACCGGCGTCGTCTGGCCCGACGGAACCGAATCCGCGGTCGACGCCGTCATCTGGTGCACCGGCTTCCGCCCGGCACTCGACCACGTCGCCGCCCTCGGCATCATCTGCCCTAATGGCACGGTCGAGCTCGACGGCACCCGCTCAATCCGCGGACCACGGCTCTGGTTCGTCGGCTATGGCGGCTGGACCGGACCGGCGTCGGCGACGTTGATTGGGGTGGGCCGCAGCGCCCGCGAGACGGCGCGACACATCGCCGACGAACTCAGCGCGGCCAGCGAGGGAGCGGGCTGAGATCCGGACCGTCGCAGGGCTGACAGGCCCACCCTATTCCGTATTTCTAGGAATATAAAAATAACAGTTGACGGGTGAACCGCCCCTCGTTATTCCAATAGTCATCGAAATAAGGATGGCGACCGCGCCGGACGGCGTCGACGGTGCAGCCAGCACCGCAGGCTCGCGTTCGGAACCCTCTGCGCCCTGCAATTACGGTATTTGCCGGAATACGGTATCAGAAGAGCGCCTCGCCTCGGCAACCTCATGGGAGAAACCTGATGACGAGCACCACGCTTCCAGTCGTCGTAATCGGAGCCGGGCCGGTTGGCTTGGCCGCCGCCGCTCATCTCCTGGCCCGTGGCCTGACGCCGCTGGTGCTGGAAGCGGCACCTGCGGTGGCCGCCAACGTGCGGGATTGGGGGCACGTCCGGGTCTTCTCGCCGTGGCGCTACAACATCGACAAGGAGGCCCGCGCCCTGCTCGAGCGGTCGGGTTGGGTCGCGCCGGACCTCGACGACATTCCGACCGGCGGGGAGATCGTTGACCGCTATCTCCAGCCTCTGGCGGCCCTGCCTGAGGTGGCCTCCCATCTCCGGTTCAACCACCGTGTCATGGCGATCAGCCGCCAGCACATGGACAAGGTGAAGACCGGCGGCCGCGAGGCCTCGCCCTTCGTGATCCGCGTTGAGACACCCGCAGGCGAGGGCGAGATCCTGGCCAGCGCAGTCCTGGACGCCTCCGGCACCTGGTCCACGCCCAACCCCATGGGCGCCAACGGCCTTCCAGCCATCGGCGAGAAGGACCACGCCGACCGCATCCACTACGGCATTCCCGATGTCCTCGGGGGCCTGCGCGGCCGCTACGCGGGGCGTCGGACGGTGGTGGTCGGGTCCGGGCACTCGGCGGCGAACGCCCTGCTGGACCTCGCCCGCCTGGCCGGGCAGGAGCCCGGCACCGAGGTGGTCTGGGCCGTCCGCGGCACCGACCTGCGGCGGGTGTACGGGGGCGGCGACGCCGACGCGCTGGCGGCGCGCGGCGCCTTGGGCACGGCCCTCAAGAACCTTCAGGCCAGCGGCGCCGTGGAGCTGGTGACCGGCTTCCGGGTGGCGAAGGTCGCCACGGTGAACGGCAAGCTGGCTCTTGAGAGCAGCGATGGTCAGCGCATCAAGGGAGTCGACGAGGTCGTCGCCGCGACCGGCCTGAGGCCGGACCTGACGCCGCTTCGCGAGCTGCGCCTGAAGCTGGACCCGTGGCTGGAGTGCACCGAAGCCCTCGGGCCGCTCATCGACCCGAACCTGCACAGCTGCGGCACGGTGCGGCCGCACGGCGTGCGCGAACTCTCCCACCCGGAACCGGGCTTCTACGTGGTCGGCATGAAAAGCTACGGCCGCGCCCCGACGTTCCTGATGGCGACCGGCTACGAACAGGTGCGCTCGATCGCCGCCTTCCTGGCGGGCGACGTCGAGGCGGCCCATGACGTGCAACTGGATCTCCCCGAGACCGGCGTGTGCAGCACTGACCTCAGTGCAGGGCCCTCGAAGGAAGCGGCTGGTGGCTGCTGCGGGGGCTCAGCTCCGGCCGAGGTGGACGCCTGCTGCGTGACGGACGCGCGGGTGAAGGCGACGGACGGCGTGGGCTGTGGCTGCGCGGAGACGCCCGCCGCCGCGGCCAAGGAGCCCGCCATGGAGGGTTGCTGCGGCCCGAGGGGCGCATGACAGCGACGGTATCGGCCGGGACGGTTGCCGTCCCGGCCCCTGGCCCGCTGCGCCACAGCCTCATCGCGGGGCTTGGTGTTGCGCAGATCGTCTCCTGGGGGACGCTGGTCTACAGCTTCCCTCTGCTGGCGGAGCCGACCATGCAGGCGTTCGGCTTGGTCAAGACCGATGTCTACCTGCTGGCCTCGATGGCCCTGGTCGTCGCCGCGCTCTCCGCGTACCCAGTCGGCGTGCTGATCGACCGCGGCCGTGGTCGTCGGGTGATGGGACTGGGGTCGCTTCTGGCGGGCCTCGGCTTCCTGGCGTGGTCGCAGGTACAGGCTGCCTGGCAGCTCTACCCGGTGTTCCTGCTGCTCGGCTTGGTCCAAGCCATGACACTCTACGACGCGGCGTTTGCGGTGGTCGCTCGCCTGTCCGGCGCCGACGCGCGCCGGGCGATGACCGCGCTGACGCTCTGGGGCGGCTTCGCCAGCACGGTGCTGGTGCCCGTGGCCCAGCTGCTGCTCGACGCCGTCGGCTGGCGGGGGACACTGGTCGCGCTGGGGATAGGCAATTTCGCGATCGCGGTGTTGGTGACGGTCATCCTGGCGGAACGGCTGCTCGACCCACCGAGGGGCAAAGCCGTCCCGACGGCCCATTCACCGGCGGGGAACCCCGTCCGCTGGGTGGCGGCCAAGCCCGCGTTCTGGCTGCTGTTGGTGTCCTTCGCTGTCCACACCGGCGTCTTCTCGGCGCTCAGCTACCACCTATACCCGCTGCTCATGGAGCGGGGGTTCGAGGCGGCCGCGGTTGTCGGCGCCATCGCCGTCATTGGACCGGCGCAGGTGGCCGGGCGCATCGCGGTGTCGGCCTTGGCCGGGCGCCTGCCCATCCGCCGTCTTGGCTCCGTAATCGTCGCCGGGCTTCCGCTGGCCGCGGTGCTGCTGTTCATTTCCGGCTCCAACCTGCTGATGGTCTACCTGTTCGCAGCTCTGTACGGGGCGGCGAACGGGATCATGACCATCGTCCGCGGGATGGCCGTGCCGGAGATGCCTTCGACCGGTTGGCGAGCAAAAAGCCGAATCGGGTCGACGTCGAGGTCGTGCGCCTGCGCAACAACATCTGCCACGGCGACATCCTTGAGTTCGTCCAGGTCGTCGACGGCGGCAAGGACGCCTTCTTCACCCCCGAGTGCCTGCGGGAGACCGCCTTGGTCCTGCTCGGGGTTTCGTTCGAATGGGCCAAGGCCCTGGGCGACTTCCGCCGGGCCCGCGGGTTGCTGCACTACGGGCCGACGCCACCGATCCCGTCAAGCCCGCTCATCCGAAGCACGTAGCCGGGCGAGGGCCAACCCACGGTTCACACCGCCACAAAGCCGTCACAGCCAAACCCGTCATCGTCTGCAACGTCCTGCGGGCTCAACCTTGCCCGAACATGCTCCACCACCCGATCGGCCTCGAGTTGATACCGACCTTGTGACGCTGATATCGGCGCACGATGAGAAGGGACCGAAGCTCGTCGGGACGCAGCAGGTGAACGTCCACATCGGCCTCCCTGGCGAGGCCGATGTGGACGTCCCTACAGTCCATGCAGACGGGAATCTGTTCGGTAATCTTGCCTCGGTTTGGTGGAATCTCTGCCCAATGCATTATGGATGGCCCGCGGAAATCCTATCGCAAGGCCCTACCCTCCTCATAACGCCGAAAGTCCGTAGACACCCGGTGCGCGCCTCTGACCTGGTCACGGAGGCTTGTTAGGTCGCGTTCGGACAAAGACGGGTAGCCGACGTCGAACCGCAGCTTGTCAGTACCGGTCGCATGAAGACCGCGGGCATGACTGGCGATGTCTGCAAGCAACGCCGCGCACCGCCGGGCCGGTGCAGCATTCGGCCCGGAGACCCGGCCGAGCGACATCGCCAGCTGAGCGGACTCCCAGGCCACCGTGTCGATGTTCACCTCCCGCTGCTCTGTGGTCAGCGGGAAGTCTGGACCGCGGCGGCTCGATGTCTCGGCGATCCGGGCGGCCAGAACATCGGGATTGAACCCAACCCGCAGCTCCCCGGACAGCCCGACCGAGCGGCGAGGCCGCCCATTATCAAACCAGACCGCCCCAACCAGTTCGTTTTGCTCGTTGAACCTCATCACCGCGGGCGCGATGCTACGCGACGTCAGCACGCCACCGGCGTAGTGAAGGACGGTAGCGCCGTGCCGACCGACCGAGACCTGGCTAAAGTCCTGGCCCTCTTCCCGCATCTTTGTGGCGTACTCGGAAGACACCGGCCGGACGCCGTCCGGATCGACCTCATAAGCGACCGTCATCGCCTTCGAGCCCCAGGCCCCAGCGTCCAGATCCGCCCTGGCACGCCCGGCGATGGTCCGGCCGACTTTACCGAGCAGGCCGCTCAGCTGCTCCTTCAGCGTCGGGGGCGACGAAAGGCCGTGCTGGCCCTGGAGTTCGCGGCGCAGCTTCCGTTCGCGGCAACCGGCCAGCGCGCCATGGACCTCTTCAGCGACCAGCGCCGCCGGAAGCAGGACGAGGGTGGCTGTGGCGGGTCCGGCTGCCAGCGCGACGGCGCCTACCGCGGTCAGCAGGAGCCCGGCATCGCGGACCAGATACTTCCAGCTGCGGGCGCGGCGGACGGCGTCCTGGTCGACGTGCGCCTGCTGGTGCTGATCATTGCCCTGCGTCATCGTCCAAGCTCCCGTGCGACCGGCCTGCCTTCAATGTCAGTGCAGGCCATGCAAGGGACGTGATCGGAACGGGCGGCGTTCGGGGATTGCGTCAGCCTTGACGCACCCAGGGATCTCGCGTGTACAATGAAAAACGCCGCGGTCATCGCCCTGGCAGGGGCTCGCGCGGCGTCTTTCACTCGTAGGTAGACCCAGCATGACGCGCTTTTCGCGTATGATCAAGGGCTACCGCCGCACTTGGCGGTAGCGTAGTTGGCCCGGCGGCTTGAAACCCCAATCAAGCACCGCCGGATACCTTCCACACCCAGTGTTGACATTGTTGAAACGGTCGCCGCCGAAGCGGTCAAGCACCCCCGCCGCGCCGTCGAGCGCATCGCGATCTGTGATCCCGCCGAATGGACCAATGACGTGCTGGTCCTGCGGCCGACCGCTGAGCGCTACTTCCCCGGCAAGACGATCACGCTGAACGAACGCGGCGCCGTCGCCGTGCAGCCCTATGGCAGCGCGGTGTTTTTCCGCCCCCTGCTGCTGGCCGTGGGCAATCTCGACAGCCTGCACGCGGCCTTCGTGCGGGTCGCCGAGGCGCTGGATGGCCCGGGCTTCGTCGTCGCGGGCGATGTGTTCGAGAAGGCCGATCCCCGCTCGATCACCCGCCGCAAGACCGGGCGGAAGGCCGTCAAACGGGGCAGCAACGTCATCGAGCGCGGCAGGCCTCGGGGCCTCCAGGATGCCGGGCGCCGTTGGCTGGTCCTCGACCTGGACAAGGTTGCCAACCTGTCCGGCGTCGATCCCCGTCGCAACCCGGCCGACGCCCTCGCCTACCTGCGCGGCCTGCTGCCGCCGGAGCTTCGGAAGGCACGGTGCTCCTGGCAGTGGTCGTCCACTCTGGCGCTGCGTGACGATCAGGACCGCCCGCTTCCCGCCGATCAGGTGCCCCCGACGCTGTCGGCTCACCTGCGCTTCTGGCTCGACCGTCCCTTGACGGAGTCCGAGCGGGCCGCGCTGCTGAAGCGGATCAACGCCCATGTCGTCGCCGAGCTTGCCCAGCGCGGTGCGCCGGTGGCCGCCGGTGCGAAGCCGGTCGATCCGAGGACGGCGATCTACAACCAGCCGATCTACACGGTTCGCCCCCGCTTCGACGACCACCGCCTCGCCGACCCTTTCCCGAACGCGGCGCGCTTCGGCCTGACAGCCGAGGGCAACGACCAAGTGGATGTCGGCGCTCTGCTCGATGAGCTGCCGATGCCGCTTTCCGCGGCTGCCCGTGCGCTGACCGAGGAAGAGAAACAGGCTCGCCGGGAAGCCCGGCGGACCGCGCGGGCGGCGAAGCAGGCCACGACGCAGCCTGCGGCGATTCCCTTCCCGGCTTCCCTCCGGTCGGGTCGGCTGGCAGGCAGTACGCCGCCCAGCGCACCAAGCAGCGCGCCGACCGCGGTCGTGGTGTCGCTGGGAGATGAGCGCCGGAGCCGTCGCGAGCGCGAGCTTCAGCAGGCCTATGGTGACGGCACACAGCGCAGTGTAGCCCGCAACCGCGAACTCTTCCGGTTCCGTGCTCTGCGCGACATCGAACGGATCGTCAGCCACCGTAGGGCGACAATCCCTGAGTGGGGCGACGGCGTTCCCGAAGGACTGCGCGATCCCGTGCTGACTGTCGTCGCCTCGCTGCTGTCCTACACCGAGACGCCGGGAGGTCTGCGCGCGGCCATCGCCGAATTCGCCCAGCGCCTTATGGCGCCGGACTGGTTTGCGGCCGAGTGGGTCACCGCGGGTGCCGACCGTGCGATCATCGAGCGTGCGCTGATGGCAGCCGAAGGGCTGGCGACCACCTACAGGGGGCGGGGACAGGACCCCCGGTACGACTTCGGGAAATCCACAATCATCGACCTCCTGGACGTCACCGAGGAGGAGATGATCGTTCTCGAGCTTGAGGCTCTGACCACCGAAGCCGTACGTAGCGACCGGCGCCGCCGGGCAGCGGGACGGCCAACGGCCGAAGAGCGTCATGCCCAGACCGCCGAGGCAATCAAGCCATGGCTGGCGGCGGGTGTCAGCAGGGCGACGTGGTTTCGCCAGCGCGCGGCAGAACGTGCCATGGAGGTGGCGGCAGATCCCGTGAGACTGCTCGCGACCGTGGATTCTAAAGAGGGACAGCGGGAGGGCTGCGGGAAGCCGGGAGGAGACGCTTTCTGCCCGCCGACGGACGAGATCACGGTCGCCGAACGCGAGTTCGCCGCTGAGAAGAGGGCGGCCGAGGAGGCGGGGCTCGTTTGGGACGCAGAGAACGCCATCCCATGGGACTCTTCGACGTGGTGGGTCCCGGCAGAACGGCTTTCGGCATCTCGCGTTGCCCTGAAATCCGGCCGGAGGTCGTCCGTGCATCATGGGTATGATGTACCCGAGGATAGGCCTCATGCGCCCAGTTGGCCAGATAGGGTGAGTGCGGCCGACAGTGACCGATGGCGGCTGCACGGACCACCCGCTGCGGCGTAGTGCCCTTTGGCAGCCGGGTTGCCCCGAACCAACCGCAAGCGTTGCCCCAGCGAAAGCGCCGACAAAGGGAATCAGAGAGTGAGCGTTGCACGGAACGTAGAGCGGATCGGGCGCGGTGAACGGGTATCCGAGGAGAACCTGGATCGCCGCTAAAATGGTCGAGGGTATGATGATGGTGCCGAGCAGACCATTGCCGACCCAGCTTGATGTCGCGGCCCAAGTGGGACGAGCCAAACACGCCAGTAGGAGTGTAATTGGTCAGGAATGGCCTCAGCCGCACATTTGCTCATCCACGGACGACACCATCCGTTCAGTCCGATCCATCGTTTGTGATGCTGCCATCACTCGTCTCCGTCTGAGAGCGCCCAAGATGCTTTGCGCGCAGGGCCTCGTAAAAGCCTTCGGCATGAGCATAATAGAACCCTTCCACGCTCATTGGTCTCGAGCCAAAGAATGCCTCATGACACGAAGCAACCACTCCTTGCAAAACACGGACAATTGCGACGGCATCTTGGTTGGTGAATGGATATTCATCTTCTATTTTATCCGGTTCATAGAAAAATTCCTTGTCGTAGTGCCCGAAGAATTTGTTTCTCCTCTTAATTAGACAATTTACTTCCGGTGATACGGATAACATACTGTCTCTAAGCCTTTTTATCTCACCAGCCGGAAGCGGCTTTTTCCACGCGATCTTCTTCACGTTCTGTTCTGTATAGTTAAGGAAATGGTAAACATTCCTATCGCTATTATTTTGGTCGACCAGACGAAATAGAGAAAAGGTGACATCGTAGTAAAGACCGGACTGAAAGAACCATATCAGAGGCTCAACGTCGCTTGGTTCATCACCGTATCCATAGGCATGCTTCGTGAAATAGTCGAACACAGCAACCTTAGCCACAAGCTCTTGGTAAACAAGTTGCGTCAGACGTTCCAGATATTGGCGATAGAATTCGCTTTCCAAAGGCATGCCTCACCCTTTCTCTCCAAGAAATCACCCATAAACTTGGGGGAATTATCCCGTCAGAAGCAGCAACACAACATTTTGCACAGCCCGGTTTACAGAAAATCCCGCCTGACCCATCTTACTAGAAATGCACCTTCATGCTGATCCCCGATGCCCTGTTCGACCAAGCGATCGGCGAATGTAGCTCCGAACTACATGAGCGGCTGGGGCTTCGGTCTTTCTTGCTCAACCGCGGCCCGGCATCGGTCAACATGACCGCCTTCTTCGCCAAACTGACCGCCTAAGCCGCCCACCAAGCGCCCCTTCCTGTCTGTACCCACCGAGTTCTAGGTGCCATTCAACGTGACCGCTTGATGCCGTTGGCGCGTAGAGGCAGCGACTCTAGGGAGCCCTGCTATCGTACATAAACACGAAGGCATCGAGCAGCGCCACCTGCATCGGTCATATGATCCGTTCCTCGGCATCGCCCGGTTGCGCTTCGAGCGCTCCGCATACTCCAGAACGGCCTTCAAGGCCAGTGACAGTGTCGTCCAGGCGACGGTGATCTCCAGGTGATCGGCCGCATGAAGGAGCGCATGGAGCCTCGCGAGAAGCGTGTCCTTGCCGAGCATCATCGCCCACTGTCAAGCCATTCAGGTTTCACGCGGCTGATGGGATCGATGCATTCTGCCTTTCGCCTCCGCCCCTCAACTTGCTCATGCAGTCGGAGCCGATCCGCCGACGGCCGACAACACCAGCCTGCGGAATGCCGACAGAACCTCGGCCGCCGCCGCCTCGGCCCTGATGCCCCAGCACGCCCCCAGTGCCTCGCAGGCAGGCCCGACCTCACCGGGGCCGAGCGGCTTGCCGCCGACCGTGGCGAACGGGCCGTCCGTTTCGGTCAGCACGCGGTCCCGCGGCATGGCCGCAAGCAGGTCGCGCCCGCACTTGCCCGTCACCATTGCCGGGCCGACCGAGAACCAGCAGCCCATGGCGATGGCGCGCTGGAGTTCAGACTTGCTGCCGGAGAACCAGTGCAGCACGGGAACACCGGCGTCCGGGTGGCGGTCCAGCACGTTCAGGACCTCAGTGGCGGCGCGGCGGCTGTGGATGGAAAGGATGCGCCCGCCTGCTCGGGCCGAGGCGGCCAGGACGTGGTCGAGGACGCTGATCTGCTCCCGCCAGTGCGGCTTGCACTCTGGACTGCCGTCCAAACCAATCTCGCCCACATACCGAGTTTCAGGCAGCAGGGCCTCGAACAGAGGCAACTCCCCAATGCGTTCGTGGGCGAGCTGCGGATGCAGGCCGAGCGCCGTGCGGATGCGATCATGGCCCTTGGCAAGCGCGACCGTTCCACGCCACGCCTTGGGCGTCGTCGTCACCGACAGGATGTAGGCCCCGGACTCCGCGCAGCGGCGGGCAGCGCCCGCGGGGTCTGGGTAAAGGTCGAGGTGGCAGTGTAGGTCGACGGTGGGCGTGCTCACGTGATCAGGCCGATGCTGCTCAGGTAGGCTCTCACCTCTGCCATGCCGCGGTGGGCGACGTCCAGCAGCAGCCCCCGCTTGTCCAAGTCCGTCGGCAATGGGCCGGTGCGGCCCACCCAACGACCAATGTCGGTCGTGGGAAGCCGCTTGGCGGCCAGTACCAGCGCCATCAAGTCGTCAGCCGCCTCTTCACGGGGCAACACGGCCGCGAGATCCTGATTGTACGGTTCATAGGGCGTCGGGTCCTGCATTCCGGCCGCATGGAAGGAAGCGCGTCGAATAAGACAGGGGACGCACTTGCCGCACTGCTTGCCCGTCCGCTTCCACTTGCCGCAGGAGACCGTCTCGTGAGCGATCGCCGCCAACGTCGCCTGGTTGGCGCAGCACCGGAGCATCTCGCCCTTTGTGCTCAAAGCGTAGGGGTTGGAGATTCGCACCGGCAGACCGAGCTCATCAAGGAGACGCTGTACCAAGTCAAGAAAGTGGGGGTGCGTGGTACGGGTGCTCAGCGCACCGATGCGCCGGGCTGTTAGCGGCGGGTTCAGCGCAATGAAGCCATTCTCCGGCACGATGAGGCCAATAGGCTCCTGCACCAAGCCCTGCTGGGCAAGCGTGGCGGCGACCAACGCTCCATAGGCAAGGAAATTAAAGCTGCGCGTCCGCATCTGGACATCGTTCAGGTGGCCGAGGTCGGACACCGGATGCGCGTTCGCGGCGAAGCGGGAGACCTTGGTGGGCAGGCGGCCCCAGATCCACTCCTGCTTCTCAGCGTCCCCTCGGTAGGAGTGGCTGACCAGGATCGGCCTGCGCCCGGCGGCGAGTAGGTCGAGGGCGCCGACGGCGCTGTCGAGGCCGCCGGAGAACAGGCAGACGCTGTCGTGGCCATGGAGTTTGGTGCGGGCGCCGCGGCGTAGCGGGACCGGGCGCAGCGGACCGTCGGGTAGGAATTCCAGCGTCCAGAGGTCGCCACTCAGGAAATGGAGCGCTTCCTCAAGAAGCGGCCGCAGCGGTTGCCAGGGAGCTGGGTTCTCGAGCGGGATCCGAAGGCGGAGGTCGCGGGTCCAGCCGTCGGCGGCCTCTCTCTGGCCCTCGACCGTTTCGCGGTTGGCGAAGGTATCGGCGGCGGTCACCGCCATGGCAACCGTCAGCAGGTCATGAGCGCGTTCCGGGACGCGGACGCCGAGGCGACGCACGGCCGAACGAACTGCGCCTCCGATGGAGCCGGTCCGGCGGCGTGGCGGCCCGGCCCCGTACATAAGGACCGGGATGACGCCAGGGGTAACCAGCGGAAGGCGCGGGGCGTCGTGGTGGAAGATGAGGTTGGTCACTTCTCGTACGCCTCCCATTCGGCCCAGATGTCCTTGATGGCGCGCAACTGGGCGTCCCGCACCATTCGGCCGTTCAGTGTGCGGACATTACCGGTGAGCAGTGGCGCCATGTGCTTGTCGGCGGCAGCACGGATGAGGCCCCGCATCGCCTTCTCGGCCCTATCGTACTGCGCGGGATCCGTCGCCTTCGCGAAGGCATCGTTGGAGTCCAGGACAACCTGCTCGTAGATGCACTCAGCCAGGTAGGCGATCATCATGTCCGCGATGATGTCGTCGGTAATGTTGTTGAAGTCGAAATCTGCCTGTCCTTCCAGGGCTTCGGACAGGGCGTCGTTTAACGCCACCCTGATGCGATCGCCATCGCCGTTGGGCGGAACCAGCGCATTCACCAGCAAATCGATGGCAACCTGGGTTGGGCGCCCTTCCAGCGTACCGAGGTCGACGCCAGGAATGCCCGGATCCTGGCCGTCCCGGAGCGCGGCCATCGCATCGAACAGGGCGCCACCGGCGCTGGCCATCGCACCAAACCGCCGGGAGCCGACGGTCCCGCCGCCGGTGGCCTTCCCGGCGTAGCTGCCCAACGCCGTCCGAAGGCGCTCGCCGTCGGTGCCGCCGCCAGAAACGAACTTGCCCAGGTGGGTTCGGAACTCCCGGAATCGCTGCCCTTCCGACTCGGGAAGCGGCGTATTCGGCTCGCTGTCGGCCCAGGGTGGCACTAGGGGCGACTTGCTCCCCGGCCCGCTGCTCGATGACGACGTTCCCATCACTTCGCCTCCCCGGCCTTGAACCACGACTTCTCGCGAACGTATTGGCCGAGCCAGGGCGGCGGTCCCTGCGGGTTGGTGAGGTTGATGAATGCGGCAAGGTCCACGGCAGCCTCGGCCGACCGATCTGCCAAGATGAGAGCCCCATGGAACCCTGTGGGAGAGTTGAGCCAGTCTCCGTGAGGGCGGAAAGTCTCGATCATTGCCTTCATCACGGCGGCGCGCTCGGACTCGGGGATGGCGTTGGCGGCGGTGACCGCCGACTTTGAGGCCATCTTGTTGGTGCGGAGCAGCACCCTCATTCCCTCCGCGGCGGCTTCCGAGAGGCCGCCCTTCAGGCTGCGCAGCGGGATGGTCTCGCGGCTCAGGTAGACGAGCGGCCGCAGGTTAACGCCCGCCAGGGGCGGGTCGAGCGCCAGCCACTCGCGGACGAAGCTCAGGATTTTCGCGTTCGGTTTCCACTCCTTCGGGCAGGCGTCGTCGAACGCCCGTTCGTCGTCGAGGTGCTGCGCCAGCTTCGCCAGCACCTCGGGCTTGCCGTCGGGGGCGGCGTTGATCTCCCTGTACAGGTATGTCGCGGCGGTGGAGTCGGTGCAGCGCTCGAACAGTGCCAGCTTGGCGACGAGCGCCTCGTCGACCGGCATCTTGCGGCGCTCAGCAACCTTCGCGCGCATCCGCACCACGTTCAGCATACGCTTGACGATGCGTGGATTGCCGCGGACTTCGTCAGAGTTAACCAGCATAGGGGCCATACGGTCAGCGATGCCGAAGCCGCGCGCGAGGTCAGTCGAGGTTATCCCGAGCACGGCGAGCGCGTCCTCGGTGCTGATCGGCTCCTGCTCCCACGCCCGCCGTAGGTTCTCCTCGAGCCGTGCGCGCAGGGCCTCCATCTGCTTGGCAGGCACGCTGGGGTCGGCCGACGCGAATAGCATGAACAAATATGCGCGGATCTCCTGCACGCCGACGGCCGGGACGCGCACCGGCACCTGGATGAGCTTATCGAGGTAGTCGGTGACGTGCCGGTCACCGGGATCGTTGAAGAACTTGGAGACTGAGTGCCGGACCATGTCCTCGTCGGCCGCGACGACGAAGGCCGTGTGGTCCATGAACAGGAACAGGCGCAGCGCCTCCAATGTGTGGATGGTCTGCGGCGGCAGGCAGCGGTCCAAGTTGTCGACGAAGACCACCAGGGTCCTCCCAAGGCCGCGGAGCACCTCCTCGAACTCGTTGCGGAAGGCGGCGATCTCCTTGGGTGGTGTTCTCTGCTTCTCGGGATCCAGCAGCCCCTTGCCGCGCTCCTTGGCCGTCTTTCCGGCCTCCCGCACTGCATCGAGGTCCTCCGCATCGCCGTCACCGGAGATGACGTCGCCGACTGCCCCGAATGCCTTGTTCAGCCAGCCCATCGTCGGAACGCCCATGGCGAGGGCGCCGACCTCCGCGGCCAGACCGAGGGCTCGCATCTTGTTCACGCGGCCGAGCAGGCTCTTGGCCTTCTTGAGGAGACCCTCATTGTCGTTGGCCGCCTCAAGGAGCATCGTTGCGATGACCTCCATCAACGCCGCGCGGGAGTCGTCGAACCCTTGGTAGAGCCAAGCGTCGAAGCGGACGACGATGAACTTGCCCTTCCTCTCCTCGGTGGACAGGCCGCCCTCAATCAGGTTCAGCAGCGTGGACTTGCCGGTGCCCCAGGTGCCGAACACGCCGACCGACACCGGCCGCATGGCCGGGGAGCCGACTACGTCCACCACCAAGTCTGCGACCTCGGAGAAGTTCAGGAAGTCCTGTTTCGTGTCGACGTCAGCCCACATCGCCCCCTCGCTGGCCTTTCCGCCCAAGCGGGCGGCCGGGACGCGAAAGATAGGCGAAAGCTAACCTAAAGTCGATTTAAAGTGACAACTACCACACGGTGAGGACAACTGATCTTACAAGATCGCCCTTACCGTTACCATGATGCATGAAAAACAATCTTAACAGGCGGCGGCTACGTGCTTGCGCCCCAGGGCTTGCGAAGAGGACTCGAGAGACACCAATGACTGAAACCACTTTTCCTGAAACACAGGACGCGGAAATGAAGCCGGACCAGAAACGCGGTTTGGCTGAGGAGTTGCTGCGGAATGCCATCGGCCATTTCGAGACCAACAAGGCAGAGTTGGAGCGCCGTGTGGCCCTTGGAGCATCCTTTGAGGACTGGCTGAACGCACGATTTATGCGGGCTTGCAACCGCCTGGGAGAGATGGTGGCGGTTACCGAGGCAGCCTACGCCGGTCTGACCGACGACGACTGGGAGGGGCCGATCAGCAGGGAGCGCCTTGACCTCTTTGCCGTCCGGCTGTTGGACGGCGTGCCCGCCTTTGTCGAGTGTGCCATCGTTCACAGGAACACCCAGGACAAGTGGCGCGCCAAAATCGCCTGGGACGCCGAGAAGCTGCGTCGCATTGCCCGCGACGACGTCCTGAAGATGGTAGTGGTATACTGCTGCTCCGTGGCCCAGGACGTCCTGACGGACCCGACTTGGACGGAATGGATCGACGGGATCGAGTTCGGCGCGGTCGAGAAGCTCCCTCCGTTGTCCTTCCCCATCGGGAATGGGGGCCAGTTCGCGCTGATGGCGTGGATTGTTCCCTAGAGAGCATACGGTCACGATGTGACCGGCAGTTGCTCGATGACCCTCGGTTCGGGAACACGCAGGGATTGCGCCAAATGTCTCGCTTGGCTAGAGGTGGAGACTTCTGCAATTCCTGCGTGAGCACCCACTCTTGACCAATACCCAAAATACCGTATCGGCCCAGGCCGTCCTGAACTACTGGATGGATGTCGAGGCGCTCACGCCGTCCGTGCTCGAGAAGGACGACGGCCAGGATCGAAACGTCCGAACCCAATTGGTCACCGCCCGGTCGCATGCCATCGACTGGACCATGGGCAAGCAGGAGCGCCGCGAACTTGAGCGCGTCATCAACGTGGTCCGGGTCGGCCTGTTTAAGACAGGTGAGGCAGCCGCCGCGATCGCATCGGCCTTAGGCGTTTCCCCGGATGAGATCTTCGACGGCAAGGGCGATGGTCGCGACGGTTTCCTGGCCGCCTTTGCCGTCGGTGCTGACGGCAGGCCGGTACGCGGCAGCCTGAAGGTTACCTTGTTTGCCATGCGGTTCGAGGCGCTGGGAAGGGGAACGTTGCCGAGGACCCATTACGACCGGCGGCAGGACGAGATTGGAGAGGCGTTCGACACCGCATGGGCGGCTGAATCCTCTTCGCCGCTTGACGTTGGTTCGCTGCGCTCGGTTTCTGAGTGGGTCGCTGCGGAGTTCGGGCGGACGCCGCCGCTCTCCCTGGCCAAATCGTCGGCAGCCTTTGCGTCGGTGACGCAGCGCCTTCGGTACAGCGAGGACGACGACCCTGTCGGCATCGTCGACAGTTTTTTGTACGCGGACCTCAATCGGGTCGTGGATGCCGTCCGCGGGGGCCACTGGGGCGCCGCGCTCGCCGAATACCTGGAGCCGCACGATCTCGACGAGTCCATGAAACGGGACGCAGACCGCCTGGACACCATGGCGGCCACCCTTGCCATCGACGAGATCCCCGTCGGCAAGTGGCCATCGCGCGGCCTGGGCGGACACCCGCTGGTGCTCCGCCAGCAGATGGCGGTCAACGCAGCCCTGGCGATGAAGGACGGCGGCCTGTTCAGCGTGAACGGCCCGCCGGGGACCGGTAAGAGCACCCTGCTGCGCGACGTCATCGCCGCCGTGTTCGTGAACCGGGCGGCCATCATGTGTGGTTTCCGCAGGCCCGCGGACGCCTTCAAGAAGATGGATCCCGTCGTCGTCGGACGCCGGGCGGCGCCGGTCTGGGAACTGGACTCGCGTCTGTCCGACCACGGCATCCTGGTCTGCTCGAGCAACAACACGGCGGTAGAGAACATCACAAAGGAGCTGCCGGATCTGAAATCCATCGCCGATTCCTACCGGGCCGCCCCGGCGGAGCTCGACCGCATCACGTTCTTCCAGGACGTCGCCCGGGCCATCGCGCCCAAGGGGCAGGAGGTCTGGGGTCTTGCCTCGGCAGCGCTGGGGAACGGGGCGAACCGCTCGTTCTTCGTGAACCGCTACTGGCCCGCGGACGACACGTCGCGCAGCGAGATCCTGAAAGACGCCCGGATCACCTGGATGGCCGATCCGAAGCCAGCGAAGGGTGGGCGGTACGTGTTCGCCTACGTCATGGCCGAGGGCACGAAGCACTCGATCAAGGCGTTCGGCCAGCCCGCGGAAGCCCTTGCCGCCCTGCTGCCCGACGTCAAGGGGCGCCGCGGCGTCACTGTGACGCTGGTCGGAACGCGCGAGGAGGACGAGTTCATTCGCAAGGGCAAGGATGGTGTGGAGCGGGTCGAGACGGAAAGCTACCTGCGGGTGAGCAAGGTCAACCCGCCCACGGAGGCAGCCACCGGCGTGCGCGACGTTATCCTGGGGCCGTGCTCGCGGATGGACTGGGAGCGCACCGTCGCCGCCTTCAGGAAGGCCGAGGAGCGGGTGGCGTTCTTGGTAAAGGCGACCCGCGTCATCGCCGAGACGCCCGCCGAGATCGAGCGGACCCGGTGGGCGAGCGAGGCGGCCGAAGCCGACCTGCGCTGCGCAGAAGAGACGTTCGTAACGGCCATGGGAGCCTTGGGCGACATCGCATCCGAATGGGAGCAAGCGGAAAAGGAGCGCCACTCGGCCTTTCAGCGGTCCTCGCTGGCCCTGGCGGACAGGCCCGGCTTCTTCGGACGGCTGTTCCGGACGGCTTCGGCGAAGAAATGGCAGGCGCGGATCGCCGCTCTTCACATCGAGGTCGAGGCGGCCGAGCAGACCTACCGCGAAGCCGAGGCCGATTACCGACAGTTCGCCGCGGCAGGGAAGGCGGCCGAGGACGCGCGCGACCGGGCGGCGAGGGCATTGGACGACGCGGTCGCCGCGGTAGAGGCCGCGCGCGAGCGGCTGCGTAAGGCCCGGTCGAACTTCGTGCAGGAGCCACTGTCGCTGGCTGCCAAGTTCAGCATGGAGCGCGAGGAGCGCGAGCAGGCGGTCGTGTGGGTGAGCGAGGAGCTCGACCTTGCCCGCGAGGAGCTCTTCGCCGCGGCGGTCCAGGTCCACTTGGCCTTCCTCGGGGGAGCCAGCGGCCAGGTGGTGGACAACCTGAGGCTCTTCGTCGATGCGCTGCGGGGCGACAGGGATGTGGCGGAAGCGCGCGCGCGGGTCGGCCGCCATCTCTGGAACACCTTCTTCATGACGGTCCCGGTTATCTCCAGCACCTTCGCCTCGGTCGGCCGCATGTTCAGCGACGACTTCGGTCCTGGCGGGCTCGGCTGGCTGCTGATCGATGAGGCGGGCCAAGCCCCGCCCCAGGCTGCCGTCGGCGCGATCTGGCGTGCGAAACGGGCCATCGTCGTGGGCGACCCCAAGCAGGTAGAGCCGGTCGTAACGATCCCGGGCAAGGTATCGGCCCTGCTGTACCGCCAGCACAAGGTTCCCAACGTCGGCTTCGACGTGCGCGTCGGGTCCGTGCAGACGGTCTCGGACCGCCGAAATTCGCTTGGAGCCTACATCGGCGGCCCGGACGGCACCTGGGTCGGCTGCCCGCTGCGGGTCCATCGGCGCTGCCACGACCCGATGTTCTCGATCAGCAACACCATCTCTTACGCGGGCAGCATGGTCCTCGGCAAGCCGCACCTGGACACCGGAGCCTGGCGCGGCGACATCCCAGACCTTGGCCCCGGTGGCCACCCGAGCGCCTGGTTCGACCTCCGGGTCCCCAGCGAGCCGGAGGGCAACTGGGTGCCCGGCCAGGGGGCGTACGCGATGCGCCTGCTGGAGCGCATGGTCGAGCAGCGTGAGGCTGCCGGGCGTCTTGTCGACGGCAAAGGCAAGAGCCTGCGCGGGCGGTACCTGCGAGACGACGGCATGCCCGAGGCATTCGTCATCACGCCGTTCAGCACGGTCGCGCAGTCCATGCGCAGGCTTTTGATCTCACGGGCCGACGTGTTCAGGATGCTGGATCCCGCCCTCGACAAGGTAACGGTGGAGGCGTGGGCGAAGACTCACATTGGCACCGTGCACACCTTCCAGGACAAGGAGGCTGAGACGGTCCTGCTGGTTCTCGGCGGAAGCACCGAGCGCCCAGGCGCGGTGGCGTGGGCGGGCAAGACCCCGAACATCCTGAACGTCGCGGCCACGCGAGCGAAGTCGTCCTTCTACGTCGTCGGCGACCTTAGCCTCTGGTCCGGGACCGCCGTGTTCTGAGAGGCGGCATCGCGATTGGAGACCATCACGGTGCCGGATTTCGTGGCTCTGGCGCCGGTTCCCAATCGCGTCGAGCGCATCGACACCTTGGACGGCCACCTGCGCGTACTGGCCGATGCATTCGGCCGGGCGCAGCGCCGGATGGCGATCCCGTCGCCGTACCTGACGAACCGAGCCATCCAGGACGATCCGTGCGACGTGCTGGCCATGGTCCGGCAAGCGAGCGCCCGCGGCGTCCAGGTCACGGTCTACGTGGACCCCGCGCTGAACGGCAGAGACATGCCGAAGTTCGGTTTCCTGCGCGCCGTCGACCTGCTCGGCGCAACCGGGGCTGAGGTGGCCTTCGTGAACCGGGTGCACGCAAAAACGCTGTGCGTGAACGACCCGGAGATCGCCAAGGGGGCCTTCAACTGGCTGAGCGCCGTCCGCGACGAGGGCAGCGCCTACCAGCGTCTCGAGGCGTCGTTCCGCTACACAGGACGCGATGCTGCCCGCTTTGTGACGAAGGCGCTATCGTGCCTGGACGGAGCGCGGATCGACAAGCAGCCGGTACTCGCCGACGACCACCAGGACAGGTTCGGGACGGCGCTGCATTCTTTGCAATCTCCGCCCGCGCAATAGCGGCCGGTGCGCTGGGACCGACGCTGCCTCCTGCACCGGTTCCGGCGCTTCGGCGGATCTTCTGACCGTTTCCTGGGGAGACGACGATGTGGTGACTTCAACATGCCGTCGGCCCAGCGCTCGGTGATGTCGGCGACCGGTGAGGTGACGACCTCACCATGTCGTCGTGTCGGCGCACCGGCTGATGGCGTTGGATGCGACCAAAGCGTTGTTTTCTCTGGTTTGGGGATAGTGCCGACCGCGGCATCCGACGACGTGGTAACCTCACCATGTCGTCGCAACGGCACCTGGGAATGCGATGATGTCGGCGCCCAGGCAGGCGCCGACATTACCATATGGTCGGGACGGCAGCCGGTGCCTGGCGATACCTGACCGGCGTTGGTCCAGTCCGGCCCGACGGTCAGCAGTGGCTTCAACGGCTCGAACGGGTCCCAAAGTTGAGCGAGCGCGCACCATCCTCGTTCGGCCGCCCCGCTCGGTCATTGCGGCGCTCGGCCCAGTTCGGAGCCCAGGGCATCGGAGACGGCTGTCAACGCATCCATGTACGCTTCGGATCCGACCTCGACGGCAAGGACCATCGAGCTCAGTGGCTCGAGTTCCGTATCCTCTGGGGCGGCCTCCAGCAGCGACCGCAGGCGCATCATCTCCTGCCGGTACGCCTGGTCACTCGGACGCGGCCAAGCGTGGTCCGGCAGGCTGTCGGTCCAGATCATCGTCCTCAGAATTTCCCTGATCTCGCTCACCGCCGCCTCCTTCCGATCAACCCGGGCACCCTGACCGCATTATGGTCGCTTCGCGGGGCGGATCGTCGACGATCGAGGATTGGAGTGGTCGTTGGACCGTGTCGCGGCGAGGGCGACCCGCAAGGTGATGCACCGAGACGCAAAGGGCGGCAAATGTGACACCGCAGTCCAGGTTGCGTGCCCGCGCGGCCGACGCCGACACGTTGCCTGGGCAGTGCGATCGCCTGGCCGCCTCGCCCCAGACTTACGGGTTGGACAAGCGCTCCAGACGATGCTTCCGAGGTCCGTCATCCGGACCGCGTTCGTAGGCGTCCACGAAGATTAGCTTCCGGAGCGAGCGGCCAGGGCCATGCGGCTGCATCTTGAAGTGTCCAGCCACAGACGACCGCCAGCCGAGTTGCCATCCGCCTTTTCCAAGGGACTGGCGACGGCCGAAGCGATCCGGGGGCGGTGCCAGGGTCTGGACAGCGAACAGGCTGGCCTTCTTATGGTGCTGACGGGCCTTGCGGGACGTCGCCATCTCTCGGGTCATGCGGGGAAGCTGCCCACGCTGCGCGGTATCGGCATGCCGCCGGTAAAGCACCAGCAGGCTCAAGAAATCCTCAACTTGCTCCGCCACCAGCCTTTTGTCGATCTCGGCCGAGACGAGCCCGTTGGCCTCGCCATCTCCGGCAACCCACATCAAGCGACCCAAAATCTGGTCGGCGGTGGAAATACAGAGGACAGCACATATCGCTACGGCGCCATGTTCCTGAGATGGTTGGGTGAAGATCGCGCGTACTCCCAAATCTCCGACCAACAACGAACCATGAGGGAGGTCGACGTACCACGATGCGGTCATCAGATCGCCGTCGACCATGGCGTTTTGACCAAGCGGAGCCTTTGCCTGTGACAGCAGGGCAACGAGCTCTCGAGAGGGCTGAATGGCAACAGTATTAAATCTGAAATCACTCTTTTCATATTCTAGTGGGTCACTCAACGATAAAGCGAAAGGCAGCAAAAACCGCGAAAGGGCTTTTGAGTTTCCAAGCAAGCTATCCGGCTCAATAGAGCTTGGGCTATCGACAATCGCGCTAAAGCTCGCTTTCAGGGGCTCTATCAGCCGGAAAGCGTCTACGTCACTCAGCTTATCAAACCGGACGCCATAAATTTCAGAAATCCGCGCAACGAATTGGTCGCTGGAATTCACTTTATTCGTGGTGCGACTACTTACGGCATAGCCAGAGATATACCAATCAAGCCAAGTCTTCATGTTCTATCTCCTGCGCAAGGGCGCAGTTATCCCTTGACAGAGGAGCCCGTCAAAATTGAATTGCCGGGATCGCACTATCAAAATCTGTTACGGATTAGCTTGGTCGGCCGTTCGCCAGTGCCGACTTGACGGCGCAGATGTGGAGCTCAGAGGAGTGAGCGCCAGTCTTCTTCATCACTTAGATCGAAAGCATACAGGCGCACTGTGTCGCCGATGATTTCCACATCGTCACAGCAGTAGGGATGGGACATGCAGGCAAAATGAGCGATTAGATCCTGCTCGATCTCGTCATCACTCAGTCCAAAACCCTCCCGAGCCGACTTGATGTACTCAAGAACCTCGCCCTCCAACTCATGGGTAACATCCACCTCGACGCCATCCGGGCTGATCTCAATTACCCGCGTCACCCTCACAATCGTTTCGCTCATTCGAGTTACCTACATTGAGTGGATTGCCTCAATATCGGTAGATCGCGTTCAACCTGATGTCAATAAAAATCTACGTCATTCATAATATTTCATCGCAGATATCATGCCTATCGCCCTCCAATACTGTTGACAAAGATTTGTCATTGCTACTTTTCTCGAGAAATCCTTGCGCAAGGATTTCTAGAATGCGAGATCAGTTACTTCGTTACGAGTACGAATGAACTTGAGGATCGCCATAAATACGCATTCGGCCATCCGAGAGTCGGGAATCTTGATTTCCGAGATGCTCGTTGCCCGCTGACAGGCTCACTTGGCTGCATGACGCGAGAAGTTGTCTGCCGATAGGAGGCAGTCAGCTTGGCGGCGTGACCATCACCGCCGCCACAGGACGTACCGGCATGCCCCCTCCCCTCGGAGAAGACCTGCTTGCCGAGAGGGGCAACGCCATTTCCTAATGCGGGATTTACCGTGGGACCATTGCCGCAATCCGATGCCGCAGATTTCCGGGGCGGCCCGGACCGACGACTGATTTCACCCAGCTACCCGCGCAAGGATCGCTTCGCAATCGGTCAAGCGCTTCCGGAACACCCCATTCTGCAAGCTGGGATCGGCATCATGGGAACCACGGGCGAACCGACACGCCCATTCCAGGCAGCGCGCAATCTCCGCCAGATCCTCGACCGAGACGCCCGCGGTCTCGGTCCGCGCAACCGGAGGCCGGGCGGGCGGTTCCACGATAAAGCCATCATCGTCCTCGTGATCCTCGGCGTAGCGCGTCCCGCCCGCCTCGGCAAAGCGCAGAAGCTGGCGCAGGAAGTCGGGCTCGTCGATCACCCAAGCCGGAATGTCGCCGGGGGTCGTCCCGTCCGCGCGGCGAACCTCCAGCCGCCCGAACGCCGTGTTCGCTCTGATCTTCATCATCACTGCCCTCCGCTCCGTTCTGGGGGCCTTGCTGAAACCGGCTGCATGAGCGCCTCAGTCGAAAGGTCGGCAGAAGCCGCCCCGGCCGACCCAGCAGGCTGTCAGGCGTCCTCGACCTCGTCGCCGAACAGTTCGGTCAGCGCCTCGTGGCGCCCGCGGAACTCCAGCCAGGCCATGGCCTGGGAGCGATCGAGCGGAGCGTAGGCATGTCCGTACGTCGTGCCGTCACCCGTGCTGTGCAGCCAGCCCTCGACCACCAGCAGAAACGCCCCCTTGGCGGACCGGTAGAGGGCCTCCTCGGTGTAATGGAAGTCGTCCCGGGAGCGGCCGAACTCGTAGCCAGCCACCCGCTCCATCGCTTCGGAACGATAGCGACGACCACCCAACACCACGTCGAACATCGCGCGAGCCTTGCCGGGGCGCGTCGCCAAGCCCTCGATCAGCCCATCAATGAAGTCGTCGACAAACATACATCCTCCATTAAAGTATAAATAGGCAGCACCTCGCGTGCATAATTAATATATTCACACAAAAATGGAGGTTCAACTAAAATCTGTCGGGACTAATCGCCTCATAAAATCGATCATTTATCCTTCAATGGAAGGAATTGTAAGTTATTTTTCTTTATTTCTGCCACCATCAAGAAGGATTTCATCATCATTCACGCCCGTTTTCTTCGAATTTGCATAGCTGCCATGTAGCGATGCCTTCAGGTACCGGCAGCAGGAGCAACGCCGCACAGCCACTCAAAGCCGCAGGTGGCCAAAACCGAGCAGCAGACATTCGATGCTCAGCGACCGCGGTCTGCGCGTTTCCCGTCAATCAGGCGGTGATTTCCGCACCCTGCCTTGCTCGCCGTCGCCCTCGGACGTCGCTCGGCCGCGGACGGCGCCCCGGCCTGACGGCGGGAAACCGGCGCAGGAGTTCGAGGCAGCGCTCTACCTCGAGAGCCGCCGCATCCCCTTCGGCCCGACCGCCCACCTCCAGGGCGACCTCCAGCGCTTCGGTGGCAGCCGCCAGCTGGCGCAGAGCCCCGTGCCGAATCGCGCTACGCCACGCCACCGCAGCTGCGCGGCTGGGAGCGGTCTCCGGCGACAACGCCCCACGAACAAAGGCGTTGTAAACATTTTTGTAATGACGCTCGGTTCTGTGATGAAGTGGAACAGGCATGAAAATGTTTACATAAGCACGTGCCTCACCAAGCAGAGTAAACAAATTTGTCATAGCGCCACCTTTTCACTAAGATTCTTGCAGAATGTTTATGGGCGATCATAGCATTAAATTATGAGGTCAATCCATATGCGGGAAATTCTCCATGGGCGTCAGTTTTTCGTCATTCAGATGGCGGTGCGCGAGTAGGATCGTGGCGACGTCCACGATCGCCTGCATGCTGTGGCTCACCGCCGGGATGCTGATGGCCGATCATCCGCAGATCATCCCGCACATGCTGATGAACTCCTGGCTGGTCGATGCTGCCCCGCCCATTGTCCAGGCAGCCCTCAGCGTCGAGCTGAGCATCGGACTGGCCCTGGTGCTGGCATCCGGCTTCCTGCCGATCCTCGTGGTGCACCAATCCGCGTGCATGGTGGTGAAAGCCATCTGGCAGGAGTCCCTTTCCATCGGAGACATCGTCACGGTCACCCTTATGGCCACCGGGATGCTGGCCTTCCTGGTCGCCGCCTACGGCTTCGAAGCCCCCCTGCTGATCGCCGCGGATGCAGTCCTTGCACTCGGTGTGCTCGCGGGCATCAGCCGGTTCATTGCTCGCTTGATCGAGGATCTCCGTCGCCCCCGTGGCTTCGGCATCTTTGCGGTTCATCCAAACCACACGGCCAAGGATGCTTCCGATGAGTAAGCTCCAGGCCCTCCTTGAACACAGCCAACGACGGCTCCAGACATTCCTCGATCGCGGCCAACGGGAAGCACACGCTTTCGTTCGTGACGACGTTCTTGGCGTCGACGAGTGGCGATCCGACTGGAAAGGGGCGCTGCGAGGCAAGGGACGGGTCCTTGGAACCGGATGGCGCAGCATCAACGGGCTCTGGGCTGGAGCTGTCTCCAACATCGGGATGCTGGCCCGTGGTGCATTCGGCCTCCAGACGGTCCAACCCTTGCCGTCGCAGGCGACGGATCCGGCCGAGCGTTTCCGCGTCGCCCAGCGTTACTATGACCGTTCCGACGACTTCCTGACCACCGCCCAGGCTTGCACGCACCGGTATTTCCTGCTCCACCTCGCCGCTCTCATCGCTCTGCTCGCTATTGCGATCGGATCCGTGGGCGGAGGCCACGTCACCGGCTTGCTGGAATGGATCAGCTTTCTCGCTTGCTTTGCGGCGATCCCGGCGTTCGGTGCCCTGGCGATCAGAGCAGCGTTTTACAATTTTCAGCTGCGCAAGCGTCGGCTCGACGGCTTCGCATCCTGGCTGCGACAGCCTGGTGAATGGTGGACAGACGCCCCGGAGGGTGCTTCTCCGCTGTCCGGCGCTGGCCCGGCCACACTGGTGCTGATGATCAGCGGCGCCACAGCCGCGATGATGCTGGGCAATCCCGCTGCCGCCGTGGCTGCTGCTACTCCGAACGCCGAACCGGTGGTCAGCGGGAACATCATCATGGCGCTGTTCCGCACGCTCAACACCGACGACCTCTGGTATCAACTCCTCACGTTCGTGTTCCCGGGTGTTGGTCCGGTCGGCGGCACAGTCACGCCGCTGGCAAACGGGATCGCCAGCGGTTTCTCGGTTTTCATCGCCGTGCTGATGGCCTGCTCCGCGGCGATGATGTCCTACCACACCATCATTGGAATCGTTGCCACGGCGCACGAAGGAAAGGTTCTTGGACAGCGATGGCACCAAGTATGGGCACCGATGCGCGTCATGTATGGCGTGGGCGCGCTTGCCCCGGTCGCCAAGGGGTATTGCCTCCTTCAGGTACTCGTCGTCTGGATTGCGCTGGTCGGCGGCCAATTCGGCAACATGGTCTGGTCCGGGTTTCTAGAAGGGTTGTCCGGCGCCAAGATCAGCAATCCGGCCCTGCAAGAGACCGTCCCGCTGGTCCGTGATACCATGTTCCTTGAAGTTTGCTTCGAGGCTGTCAGGCGCGATGCGATCAACAGCAAATCCATCAACTCGGATGTCCAGGTGCCGGAATGGCCTCGGGAGCCGACACCGGGTCCGATGACGCTCACGAACAACGCCATCTACCGCGGCATCAAACAGGTATGGCATTTTGTTGTGAGCCTCTGGGATTCGTCGAAAACCGCAGGGACGCAGCAGCCTATCGCTGTCCAAGACATGATCCTGGACTACGGCGTCTGCGGTTCGATCCGTGTAGCCTCCGGCAAGGAGTCCGCGGCAGCCGACAAAAACGTTCTCCGGCTGGACCAAGCGCGGAATGCCGCTCTCGACTCTCTGCGCGCCAAACTGCGGTCCATCGCGCAACGGATGATAACCTCGGATGGTCCTGTCAGTATCAACCTTTCTGACAAGGACAAGGATAGGGCAAACGAAATCTTCCAGCAGGTGCTGCTGGCGAAGGCGGATTACGACAACGCTCTGACGACAGCAGTCCAGACCTATGTGGACAGTGTCAACAAGGTCAGCCTGACCGAATTCAAGGCAGTCGCGGGAACGGCAGGCTGGGCGTCGGCTGGCTCCTACTACATGACCCTCAGCCGAGTTTCTGCGCAGGTGATGTCCCTGGTCGGCGTGATACCAGAGGTGACTTTCGGGAGCACTGGTTCACAGTACAAGGACGGCATTGGGATCGACCGTCTTCTTGGCCACGAACTCTTGGGTGTGCTTCCGAACCTGCGCAGCTGGTGGGACAAGCAGCTGTTGACCACGACCTCTCTGTCTACCGCGGCCGCCCGCGCTGGTCAGTTCGACAACAGTGGCAGCATTGCCGGTGTTTTGGAATGGTTCGGCAGCTCGGACAGCGCGCTCCAGAAGTGGCTGATCGGCTTGGCGGTCCTGAAGCCGGGCACCGGCCAGGCGCTTCAGCACATGGTCGACTTCGGCCATCTCATCCTCAACGCCGCCTTCATGATTCTCGCGGCGTTGGGCGTGGGTGGAGCGCTGATCTCGAAGGTTCCGGTCGCGGGTGCAGCTGCCGAAGCAGCGTCCAACTTCGTCGGCAAGCTGATGCCGAGCGGGGCCGAAAAACTGACGGGCTTTGCCGCGACGTTTTTCGGTCTGATCGCAGTCGCTCTTCTGCTCGCGGCCGTCTTTCACGCCTACGTTCTGCCGATGATGCCCTTCATCCACTTCCTGTATGCCGTGATGGGCATGCTGATCCTGGTGATCGAGGGAGTTATCGCGGCACCCCTCTGGGCCTTCATGCACATCCGAATGGACGGCGCGGAGTTCCTGGACGGCCCGCAGAAGGCTGGCTACGGCATTGTCTTCAACCTGCTCTTCCGAATCCCGCTGACCCTGTTCGGACTGTTCTTCTCCATCCTCGTCTTTGAGGCGATGGTCTGGTTCTTGTCCAAAACAGTGTACGCGGCGATGGCGTCGGCGACGACAGGGAACACGGTTGGGCTCGTCGGCGTGATCACCTACGTGATCCTAATCTCGGTGCTGAACTATCAGTTGGCGATCCGCAGCTTCAACCTGATCACTCAGGTGCCCGATCGGGTCGCACGCTGGTTCGGAGCGCAGCCCGACGGGGATGGCGAGCATCATCAAGCCGCCAGCGCGGTGGGCTTTGTCGGGACGCACACGGAAAACACCATGAAATCGGGCGTCGACGCTGGCAAAGCCGCATTCTTTGCTTCGCCAAGCGACATGAACCGGCTGGTGAGCGCGCTCGAGAAGGCAAACGGCGACGGGAGTTTGGCTTCCGCCGCTGGCAGGGTGTCTGGCGCGAGTAAGATCACCGGCGCGGCGGCCGGACGTGCGGCCGATACTCCACAGGTGGGCGACATGGCAAAAGGTGGGGCTGGTGACGGCCACCAAACCGGCCACGGTAGTTCGGCAACGAAAGCACCCAAGCCAGAAGGCGGCAGCAAACCGGAGGGAGGCGGTTAAGAGTTAGCGGCACCTTCCGGTGCCGCTTTAACTTTGGGCCGAGCGCGCGCTCCTACCCCACCCGATAGACTTCGGGATTGCTCACATTCCGCTTCCTGGCAGCCTCATCGAAGGCTTCGATCCAGATGCCGGTCGACCTCCTCAGCGGCGAACCGTTCTTCAGAGTACCGACCTGTACCAGAAGAGGGCTGTCGGGATGGTACTCCTTGAAGGCATCGACGACCGCCTGGGAAGCAACGGCGGTGGATTCCTTCAGCGCCAGCTTGAGTTCGAGATCCGCTACCCGGGCACGCAGGACTTCGTTCTCCTCCTCGAGGGCGGTGATGGCCTGCGCGTCGGCCTGACGCTGCTGGTTGGCCTGCCCGAGGCGCTCCGCGAGCGCGACACCGACAGCCTCGACCGTGTCGGCGCGACGCTTCTGTCCGATCAGAATTCCGAAGCTCACATTGTCCATGGCCCGGATCTCCAACAAGTGACCACATCGGCGTCGAACGTGCCGTCAACCATTGATCGCCCAGAATTCCTTGTCAACACATATTACGCGCAAAAGTGGTTCCACTCAAGAATGCGATCTAAAATGTTGTGTCAACCTCTCGTGCCGCCGCGCGGGTGATCTATGAACGGCAGGCGTTCTATTCAACGGCTGTGGACTCCCTGGTCTCATCGCTGCCCGCTTCTGCTCCATCGCGCCCACCGCGCCCACGGCCCCGGACGCCATGCCCTGCTGCGCGCTTGGATGCACAGCCGCCGCGACGGCGCCCCGTTCATTGCGCGGGTCTCGGCACCCTGATCCCGAAGTCGCCACAGTCGATCATTGCCAAGATGGCCCGGAAGGCATCGCGGCGGCGTGGACGCCGCGCCGTGAGCACGAGCTGCGGGTGGCGACCGCGGGCTGTTTCGGCGTGCCAATTGCCGCCGTTGCGGCAGAGGACGATCCGCCAGCCGCGATGCTGGCACGTCCGTTGCGCCGTCGACTGCCTAGCGGTCTTCGGCGATTGGGACAGCAGCGGCGTCGTATCCCCACGGTCAAGGCGATGAACCTCGAGGCGCCGAGCCGCTCGCCAAGCCCGGCGCCGGAATTCCGGATCCGAGACGTCCGGCCGCGGTTCTCGCCGGGACAGGTGCCGGAGAATGTACCGGAGCAGGATGATCTTCATCCTCACTGTCACGTCATGCGCATTTGGCGTCACCATCTCCGGAATTCCCTGGTTCCCGTCGGGGAACCATGGTGGCACCACCGCAAGCCGCGAGCAATCGCACACCCCTATGACGATCGGATCGCGTCACGATCCGATCGTCATGGTTGTGCCTCCAGAGAGCTGATTGTAGGTTCTCCACCGCATTCTGGAGCCGACACCCTGCTCGGCTCCCCCACTCGGGACTGAAACGATGACACGGAGCGACCTTCAGATACCACGGCGCTGACGGCCTGCTGGCCAGCGGCCAGCGCAATGTCCTTCCCGCGTGTACGAGGATCTCCTGATGTCAGCCCGCAAAGCGGTGATGCAGTCAGCCGACGATTGCGACGAATTTCCCTTCACCAGCGCCCCTCAAACCGAGCAGGCTCGCGATCCCGCCGAGGTGGCCGCGCACAACATTCAGGTGGTCAACGCGCTGCTCGAGGAACTCGATGGCATCGGCGACCGTGAAGGTGTCGTCGTGGTCGGCGCATGCAACCATTCTGATCGCCTCAACCCCGCGCTCATGTGATCCGGCCGCCTCGACCGCACCATCCGTCTCCAGCTGCCGGATCAAAACGCCCTCACGGCCATCCTGCGGGCTCACCTCGGCATGGGGCAGCCAGCCCGATGGTCAGCGCCACTGCCGAGAATGAACGCTCGAAAACACCAAGCTCCGCAGCCTGGACGCCCACAACGCACGCAGGACACTGACCATGACCATTATCTTCTACGGTGATCCTCATGGCGAGTGGCGACCGCTCCTTGAAGCCTGCACCCGGCACCAGCCCCAGGCTGTTGTCATCGTTGGCGACTGCGAACTCGAGGAGTCGCTTCGCCGGGTGCTGGCGCCCCTGTTCGACGCCGGTGTGAGGGTGTTCTACATTGCGGGCAACCATGATACGGACCACCCAGAGCGGTATCCGTTGCTGTTTGACAATCACCCTGAAGGAAACCTGCACGGCCGCGTCATCGACCTGGACGGCGTGTGCATCGCCGGTCTCGGCGGCGTCTTCCGTGGAAAAGTATGGCACCCGCGTCAAGGCGACGAAGCGCCCGTTTGGAAAACCCGTGCCGCCCTGTTGGAGCACACGCCGAAGCAGGCGCGTTGGCGAACCGGGCTGCCGCTGCGCCACCGGTCGACGATCTTCCCCGAGGACCTTGAGGCACTGCGGGGCGTCGGGCCGGTCGACGTGCTGGTGACTCACGAAGCGCCGACCGCTCACCGGTCCGGCTTTGCTGGAATCGATCAGGCCGCCGCGGTGTGCGGTGCCCGCCTCGTCGTCCATGGGCACCATCACTACGCCTACGAAGCGGAACTGTCGGGCGGCTGTCGGGTGCGGGGCTTGGCCATGGCCGAGCCTTGGGTCCTGGAGCTTTGATCCGCTGTGTGTCCGCCTGGATCGTCGTCCGGGCACCCCCGCTTTTACGCCAACGGTCGCCAGTGTTACGGTCGTCCTGAGCGCCACTGACGGGCGCAGGTCAGCACGCGGAAGCCATTGCTGAATCCTGTTGCCGGTGCTTGCCGCGTTGCGGTGAGATGGCGGCCGAAGGGTGTCAGGAACGACAGATGGGACGGCATGGCTGGCGGACAGAAGTGGGCGTTCAAGACGAAGCTCCGAGCACGCGCTTTCGGATGGCGTGGGTCGCAGGCCGCGATCGCGCGACTGAAGGAGGCCGTGTCCGAAATCCGGACCGTCAGCAAGATCGATCCGTTGACGGCCGGGGAAGGCGCCCTCGCGCTCATGGAACGGCTGTGGCCCGCTTTCGAACAGATCGACACCTCGACGGGGGCGCTGGGCAGCGCCGTCCACAAGGCGCTCGATGAGGTGATCCCGATCCTGATTGCCGCACCGGCCGATCCGAAAACGCGCGCCAAATGGCTGGAGCGCCTGTACCAAGCCGTGCTCGACGACGGTGTCCAATACCTGTTTGGCCGGGCGCTGAGCCGCGGGCAGCGGCAGGGGATGAGGGAATGGTCGAGAACGAGGAACTCGATATCACCGTCGAGGCTGTCGAGGCTCTCGGTGCTCGGCGGCTGGCGGAGATCTTGATCGAGCACGCCGATCGGGACACTGGCCTGCATCAGGCTCTCCGTCTCGCCTTAGCGTCACGGGGCAGCGGCGACCGACTGCCGCAGACCTTGTCCGAGGAAATCCAGCGGATCAAATCTGATCGCCGGTTCTACGGCTACCGCGAGAGCTCATCGCTGGCTGCCGACCTTGACCGGGTCCGCGAAGCCACTGTCCGGGACCTTCTCCCACAGCGTCCCTTGGCGGCTGCCGAGCTGCTCGGTCGCTTCATCCAGCTCGACGCCACGGTGTTCGACCGCTCCGACGACTCCGACGGCCTGATCGGTGACGTGCTCAAGCAAGCCGTCGGCGACCTCGGTACAGCATGGGCGGCGGTGCCAGACCGCGACCGGGTGCAGCTGGCCCGCGATGTCTTCGGCATCCTCACCAAGGACAGCTACGGCGTTCACGGTGATATCGTCATCGCCTTCAAGGAGGCATTGGGGCCGGAAGGATTGGACGAACTGGAGCGTCTGATCCGCGATGACCTGGAGCGTTGTCGGACCCAGAGCGAAGAGGCGCGGACGTGGCCTTTGACACGAGGGCTTCAGCAGATCGCCGATGCCCGCGGGGATGTCGACGGCTTCATCGCCGTGCACCGTCTCGCCGGGACCGAGCGCCACGCCCTCAAGGACATCTGCGAGCGCCTCATCGAAGCGGGACGCGCGGCCGAAGCCCTGGCGCGGGTTGAGCAGGCGGACGTCCCGGCGCACCGGCGTTGGGAGATCGATGATCTCCGTGTTCGTCTCCTGGAACTGCTGGGCCGTCACGACGACGCCCAGGCTGTCCGCTGGAGGATGTTCACCGGTAGCCTGTCCGAGCACACCCTCCGCGCATTCCTCGCTCATCTGCCTGAAGGAGAGCACGACCGGGTGCGGGCAACGGCCGTGACGCTGGCCCGCCAGCATCGCGAACCGCATGCCGCGCTCAACCTGCTGATCGGCCTGGATCTGGATGCCGCGGCGGACCTCGTGTTGACCCGGATCGGCGAGTTGAACGGCGACCTGTACAGCAGACTGCGTACCGCCGCCCAGGCGCTGGAGGCCGACCATCCCCTTGCCGCCGTCCTGCTCTACCGCAGCATGGCGGACGCTGTCCTGGCACGGGCACAGTCCACGCAATACGAGCATGCCGTCCGCGACCTGGCCGCGGCGGAACGGTTGGTCTCCGCCGTCGGCGACTGGCTCGGACATCAACCCCAGGATGCCTACCGCGAACAGGTTGTGGCGAGCCACCGGCAGAAGCGGACGTTCTGGGACAGGATGAAGACCGCGGGACTGAACTGGAAGGATCGCTGAGAGGACATCCCCCAACACCTGCATGCGATGACATCAGTGCCGTCGAGCTGCTCGGCCGAGATCCTCCAGCGGCTGCCCAGAGGGCATCTGACTACCGTACCGTTTCGTACCGGCAAAATACCGTACGGTACCGGTATCTTAACGCCCTGCCAGACGGTGATCCGCCGCTCGGCGCAGGCCTCGAAGAGGTGATACACCGGCCGCAGAAGCTGTTACATGGCTTCGAAAAAGTGTTACACGACACCAAGATCTGTGTTGCACTGCCTTGTTAAGTCATTGCCCCAACAGCAGAAGCAGCGGCTTGATCCCCAGCGGTCCTGGAGGCTGCCGATGAGGGGACGTTTAGCAGGACGTCGGCCACTGGGTTCTATTGGCCGACTGCATCAGGCGCGATTCCGTCAACATATCTGTCCACCTTTTGTACCGAAATCCGTTGACGCCGATGTCCGTATGGCTGTGAACCTGCCGGATCGGCACCCATGATGCCGCCCTCCCCTCCTCGCCGGGCAAGGAGTTGAGCCGCCCCCGGTTGGCGTCAGCTTCTGAAGCGGTGGCACCCCCTTCCGCTTCATGGAAGCGGTGACCGGACATCCCCTTCCCTGGGCGAATTCAACCTTTTCCGGAGTGCCGGAGCGGGCCTGGGAAACTCGGAAAAAGTGTTACACGACCCCGGATAATGTGATCCTGATTCCGGGAGTAACGGGGGGACGACCATTAAACCGCCCGTCGGCCAACACCGGGTGCTGGCTGCACAAGGCCGTCAACGCGCGTGTGAACGGCTCCACCGACGAGCCGCCGGTCTAGCGGTTTCGCCGCATCGCCCTCACCCCCTGCGTCCATCGGACGGGCGGCTGCCCTTCCGGAAATTCCGTGAGCTGACGGGCCAAGCGCATGCCGAGCGGCGCGGTTGGCAGCAGCTAGACACAAGCAATTGCCATGCCAATGATAGGATGGTGGAATTTCTCCCACAAGGATTTCTCAAGGAAATGTTCGTAGAAATCCTTTGATGAAAGGAATACTCATCGATATTCAGCATGCATAACTGCCCTGTATTATTTTAGGTTCCAGGAATTGAAATCCCGACTTACTCATAATTGGCAGCATAAAGGTGGAGAATTTGCAATGGGAAGACCTAAAGCTTTGGAGGCGGCGGAAGCGATCGCCTCGTTGACGGGCTTGCGCGTCAAGCTCGGCGCCTTTGAAGATAAGCCGGTGGTGTGGCTGTGCACCGACCGCGGGACCATGTACATGATGGTCGAAGAGGAAGACCCTTCCTCGGGTCTGTTCCATGCGATCGATGGGGACGATTGCGTCGTGGCCGCCGCCCGCCGTCGTGACGACGGTGCCTATGACGTGTTCCACCAGCTTTTTGACGACGCGCTTGACGAGATGGAAAGCTAACCCCGCGGCCTTGGGCAGACTGAGCATGACGGCGCTACCGGGGTGGTCCGCCTCGGTGAGGCCGCCCACCAAACCGCCGAGCTCGCGGCAAGCCACGTGGTGAATGATGGAAACGGATTTCTTCCCGGTCAAATATCAGATTGAGGAATTCGGCCTCACGCCTCGTGAGTGTGAATTGCTCATTGTCTTTAGAAATGGGCTTCTTCGCAGTTCGCGCGCACTGCCGAGTGGCGCCTATCTTGCTGCTGAGATGTCTGCTGAAGCCGACAACGTTGTCGAAGACCATAAGCAGTTCGGGCGCTCCCGTGCGTATATCTTGGACGATACGGCCGAATTGCCCTATGAAGTGCACGATTTGGCTGAGAAACTTGGTCGGCTCGAGCCGTGGCAGGCCGCAGCCATCGAGTTCTTCATCTACGGGTTCTGGGCTGGAGTTCAGCAAGGGCGCGGCGAAGAGTAATCGCTTCGCCGCCCTCAGGCCGGGGTCAAAAGCCGCGGCTTGAGGGGGCGGCACGATCACCCGCCTCCCCAGCGTTCACCATCCCGGTCTCCAATAGACTCCTTCGGCAGACTTTACGCGAAGCCCGAATTCGGGCTTCGCGTCCACACCACATCACCTGACGTGGGGAGGCCGCGTTGCGCAACAGCACTTACAATAGCCTGATCGAGGGTCTCATCGACAACGGCCCCGATCCCATGGCGCCCGAGCGTTTCAACGCCAGCCTGATGGTACTGCTCAGCACTCTCAATGCGGGCCCGGTTCAGGCCTTGCGTGCCGCGCAGAACGTCATGAACGCGGCCAGCAAAATTGCCCGCCTGGGCGATGAGCCTCGACAGATCATCTTCGATGCGATCGAACTTGATCGCCTTGTGAACTGCCCGCTCTGGCTCGAGTACGACATTGTCATCAACGGTAATGAAGCGGTCCCAAAGGACGCGCACGACAGCAGTGGGCGACTGCTGAGGGAAGGCCTGCTCATCATTCGCAAGGGCGGGGACGGCATCGGCTCGACTATTGTAATCCGCCGCTTCGGAGAGCGCGTTCGCACCTTCGAAGCGGACCCAGCGGAATGGCGGCTCACGCGCTGTCTGGGTGGCGGCTATGAGATGACCGTCGAGAACGAGGAATACGCACCCGGCCTGGTCGATCAAGGTAAGGCTTCGGCCCGCTGGCTGGGAGGTCAGATGCAGTCTCTCCTTGCCATTTTGGGTGCTCCGAAGCTGACTGAACTGGCCGATGAGAAGCCGTCGAGGCGCCGTGGCGTCCCGCCTCTCAAGAGGGTCCGCATGGCTCCGCCTTGGAACAACGTGGACCAGGATGGCATCCCGGTTCTGCCTCGTGATGCTCGCCCGGCTTACGTCTACGATGAGCTTATGGACCGCTTCGACATGTTCGAAGGCCTGATCTGGTCCGGGCGCTGTTACCATGACACCGCCGAAAACCGGCGTCGATCGCTTGAAAACTGTGCGAAGCGCCGAGAGATGCTCAAGGTGGCCGAGCCGTTTGTCTTGGCCCCCATAATGGCCGAAAGCGCCGCCATCGTTGCGGCCGAAGAGAGGACGGGCATGGTCGAAGCGCGCCGCTTGCTTGCCCTCCCTTTTCCTATCGCTTGGCTCGAGTGGCGCGATGTCGACTGCGGTCTCCCCGGCCAGCGCTGGGGCATGGTGATCGAAGCGGTTGATGACGATGTCCAGGGTGATGCCCATGGCTTGATCTATCCGCTGATGGCGGGGAGCTACCTGACCTATGATGGAATCATCCGGCTGCGGGGATTGTATTTCCGCATGCACATCTCGGACATCAGCAAACCGTTGATCGAGTTTTCGTCTGAACACATCCCGGCCGACTTCGACGGCACCGCAATCGATCAGGAGCACTTTGGGCGGTTCATGCTGGCGGTCCTGACCTTCCTGAACCAACCACGGATGGTCGAGATGAAGAACCAGGATAAACGACAGCGCGCAGTGTCAAACCGGGTCCGTGCCGATCGTCGCCTGTCCCCGCTGGGGGCCATCCGAGAGGTCCGGTTGATCGTCGATCAGCCTGTTGCAGCCAGCGAAGGAAGCACCCGTAACGGAACTGGCGACAGAATCGGAGCCATGCCTCGCCATCAGGTCCGGGCGTTCTGGCGCTACCGTCTGGGCAAGCTGGAGTTCGTCCGTCCGCATTGGCGGGGTTCCGAAGTCAACGGTGTTTCCCGACGCCGTTACATCGTGATGCGCGAGGAGGACCGAGTTCAATGCTGAAGCAGTCGATGGCGAACGACCCCGGCAGCGTATTCGAGCGCATAGTCGGCTTCGCCCAGGATCCCCGCGCCGACCACATGATGGCCATCGGTTTTGCCATGGCCGTCATGGAGGAACTTGGCCCGCATGGGTGGAAGCTTATCGACCGGGAGCGGTTCCTGCGGGCTGACCCAGGGCATAACGAGGAGTCGCACTGGCGGACGATTGAGCGCTCGATGGCGGGTAAGAACTTCATCTGCGATCACTTCTTCGCAGTTGTGCAGCGACTTCAGTCTCCCGTTGCCGCAGCGGTGACCATTACGGTGCTCTATCGGGACCTGCTTGCCGACGGGATGGAACAGGAAGCCTATGGGATAGCCGAGCGGGTACACCTTCGGCTGCGCCAGCATATGCGTGAAATGTAACGTCTTCGCTTGGGGCGCCTTAATACCCGCCCCGTTAAGGCGAAGCCGGGCAACTCCGCTTAGCGTGCAGTTGAGTGTGCGAATGCTCGGGGGTATTCTCACGGGAAAATAGTTGAGGGAGTTGGGCATGCGGCGAGGTCCCGTTGCGCAGGCGGCGCTGCTGGTGGGAGTGGCGCTCTGCGCAAGCTGGCAGGCTGCCACGAAAGAGGTCCATACCAAGCAGCTCGGACCCGTCGAGATCCGGGGCGATAGCCTCGACTTCGAGATCCGGATCGACGGCAAGGTGGTCGCCCGCGACACCATGTCGACGTTTGTGAGCATCGTCCGAGCTTATCCTGATGAGATCAATCCGCGCTGGCTCGTGATCTCGCACAATCCCGGCGCCATGATCTGCGAGCCCAGTCACAGTGTCATCGATCTGACCAGGACGCCGCCGACCATATCGGAGGAGTTCGCGAAGTGCACCGGCGCGGCGGCTCTCGAAGCCGCGGACCAGATCGTCTTCGCGAACCGTGCAGGCGACATCTGGGCGTATGACGCCAATGGGCTCGTTGCGGTGCCGAGGCTACCGCCGGATGAGCATATCCGCCGGGGCGTCGACGCCTACAAGGCGGGGAGCTACTCCGTGGCAATGCGCCACCTCTGGTCCTTCACGAACGGGACGAACCCGGAGGCGGCCCACTACATGGGCCTAATGCGGCACCTCGGGAAAGGCGTTCCCCAGGACTACAAGGAGGCTATGTCCTACTACAGGCAGGCCGCCGAGCTCGAGTACCCGCAGGCGTACTTCCGAATCGGCGTGCTGCACGCCAACGGTCGCGGCGTTCCCAAGGATATGGCCGAAGCCAACCGCTGGTACCGCAAGGCGGCCGATCGGGGCGATGGCCTGGGGATGTTTAACCTCGGCCTCAACCTCATGACCGGAAGCGGCGCGGCCAAGGACCTTAAGGCGGCGCTGACCTGGTTCGTGCTCGCCGAACCGCGCATGGTCGATGCGAAGGATCGTGAGGGCGCAAGGAAAAACATCGCCTTCCTGGAGGGCAAGCTGACCGCCGAGGACGTCGCGGAGGCGCGTTCGAAAACGCTCGCGTGGACGCCCGCCGAGACGAAGGGGTTCGACACCGCCGCCGATCTGCGCGCATGGGTCGGCAAGCATCCCTTTGACCGCGTGAAGGGGCTCCCCATGCTCAAGGTGCCAGCCCTTGACGTGCGGCTACGCACGCTGCTCGGCGACGAAGCGGTCGATGAGATCGGCAGGATGGGGATTTCTGGCAAGGTCTCAGAGTCCAAGGATTGGCTGCTGGTTGACGGCTGCATGCCGCACTCCTGCGACACCGACCGCTTCGCCCTCGCAATCAACACGCACAGCTACGACGTCCTCGTTTGCAGAGTGCAGTGGGATTCGGAACGGAAGGGACAGGCGGCCGTATGGGCGGGGACGAACCGCCCGAAGTACGAGCGGGCGCTGACGCGCGATACGGACGACTGCACGGTGAATCGCGGCCCGTACACGATCATGGCCGTCCTCGACGCGGCGAAGCCGCGCCCCACTCCCTCGGACACCCCGCGTCCGCAGGTCGCGGCGGTTACACCGCCAAGCCCGCCAAGACCGACCGAACGCTCATCGTCCGGCAGCGGCTTCCCGGTAAACGGCAAGGGTGAGATCCTGACGAACCATCACGTCATCGAGGGATGCCGGACGCTCAAGGCGCGCCGAGGCGAGCGCATCGTTGACGCCGAACTGGTCGCGACGGACGAGAAGAACGATCTGGCGGTGGTGCGCGCCGCCGTGCCCAGTGCCCAGTCCCTTAAATTTCGAGACGGCAAGGGTATCCGCCCGGCCGACGGTGTCGTCGCGGTGGGCTACCCGTACGCAGGACTGCTGGCTACTACGCCGCAGGTGACGACTGGCAGCGTCACGTCGCTGGCGGGGATCGCCGACGACACCAGGTTCCTGCAAATCACCGCGCCTATCCAGCCCGGCAACAGCGGCGGTCCGCTGCTTGACCTGTCTGGAAACACGGTCGGCGTCGTGGTCTCCACGCTCAGCGCGCTGGCCGTGGTGAAGGCGACCGGCAGCATCCCGCAGAACGTCAACTTCGCCATCAAGTCCTCGGTTGCCCGGGAGTTTCTCGACAGCAAGGGAATCGAGTACGAGGCAGCGGGTTCCATGGCGAAGCTCGATCCTGCCGATGTCGGCGAGACCGGCTCCAAGGCGGCCGTTATGGTCGAATGCTATAAGTGAAGATTTAGTATCTTCTCCTGATTGCCCATCTCAAGGAGAATTGAACGGGGCTTTATTGCCCTTCAATATGGCGGGTAAGTGACGCAGGTTGAAAGGTCCCAGCTGATCCGCACGGATCCTACACAGGCATCGGGTTGAGCCGGGCGAAGCCCTCCTGCGTGCGGTACGGGTAGTAGGGATAGGCGGGCATCACGTCGCTGGCCGCATCGAGGCGGGCGATCTGCTCGGGCTCAAGCGCCCAGCCGACCGCACCCAGGTTGTCCCGCAGTTGCGCTTCATTGCGTGCGCCGATGATCACCGAGGACACGGTCGGCCGCTTGAGCAGCCAGGCGATCGCCACCTGGGGAACGCTGTGCCCGGTCTCGGCCGCCACGACGTCCAGCGCGTCGACGATCCGGTAGAGGCGCTCCTCATCGACGGGCGGCCCCCACTGCGCGGTGTCGTGGAGGCGGCTGCCCTGGGGGAGCGGCTGGCCGCGCCGGATCTTGCCCGTCAGCCGCCCCCAGCCAAGCGGACTCCAGACGAGCGCACCGACCTTCTGGTCGAGCCCGAGCGGCATCAACTCCCATTCGTAGTCACGCCCGGTCAGCGAGTAGTAAACCTGGTGCGCGACATAGCGCGGCCAGCCCTGGTGGTCAGCGACGGCGAGCGACTTCATCAGCTGCCACCCCGCGAAGTTCGAGGCACCGACATGGCGGACCTTCCCGGCGCGGACCAAGGTGTCCAGCGTGTGCAGCACCTCCTCCACCGGCGTGAAGGCGTCGAAGGCGTGCAGTTGGAGCAGGTCGATGTAGTCCGTCCCGAGCCGCCGCAAGGACGCATCCACGGCGCCAATCAGCCGGTGGCGGGAGACGCCCGCGTCATTCGGCCCATCGCCCATCGGCAGGCCTGTCTTGGTCGAGATCAGGACCCGGTCGCGCCGTCCGCGGATGGCGGCGCCCAGCACCTCCTCCGAGGCGCCGTCCGAATAGACATCAGCGGTGTCGAAGAGTGTGACGCCCGCGTCGAGGCAGATGTCGATCAGCCGCCGGGCATCATCGACGTCGCTGTTGCCCCACGCGGAGAACAGCGCTCCCTTGCCGCCGAAGGTGCCGGTTCCAAAGCTGAGGGCGGGCACCTTGAGGCCCGAGGCGCCGAGTGTACGATATTCCATGTCCACGTCTCCCATTCTCAAGCGATTGCGGTTTGCCTGTGGGCACCGTCGAGCCACAGGCTCCAGAGCGCGACGGCTAGCCCCATAGCCGTGACGGCGGCGGCCACCAGGGGAAGCGCAGCCAACCCGGGGCCGTGCTCGATCGTCACTCCGCCGAGCCACGCGCCCAGTGCGTTGCCGAGGTTGAAGGCAGCGATGTTCAGGCTTGAGGCGAGCGTCTGCCCCTCCGCCTCGGCTTCCTGAAGGACGCGCAGCTGGAGCGGTGCCACGGTGGCGAAGGGGGCCACGCCAAGCAGGCCGACCACGATTACGGCGCCCGGCTTCGTCCAGACCGCAGGCACCAGCAGGACCAGCACCAGGATCAGCACGGCCAACGTGCCGACAAGGGCGCGCCGGAGATTGCGGTCGGCCAGCCGCCCGCCGAGCAGGTTGCCGATGGAGAGCCCGGCGCCGAAGACCAGCAGGATCGGGGACACGGCGCTCTCCGGGAAGCCTGTGAGCCGCGTCAGCAGCGGCTGCACGTAGGTGAAGACCGTGAAGAGACCGGCGAAGCCCAGCACGGTCATGGCCAGCCCGAGCAGCACCTGAGGCCTGCCGAGCACGGCGAGTTCGGTGCGCAACGGTGCCGGTTTCTGGCCTTGCCCAACGCCCGCGGGCACGAACAGCGCAAGCACTGCGAAGGCCACCATGCCGATCCCGGCGACCGCCCAGAAGGCCGCGCGCCAGCCGAGCAGCAGGCCGATCCAGGCACCGAACGGCACGCCCAGCAGCGTGGCGATGGTGAGCCCGGTGAACATAGTCGCGATGGCCGACGCCCGCTTCTCCTCGGCGACCAAGCCCGTGGCGACGACGGAGCCCACGCCGAAGAAGGTGCCGTGCGCCAGCGAGGTGAGGACTCGAGCCGCCATCAACAGGTCGTAGGTCGGCGCCAGCGCGCAGGCGGCGTTGCCCAGGGTGAAGATCGCCATCAGTCCGAGAAGCACCGCCTTCCGCGGCATGCGGCGCGTGACGAGGGTCAGGACCGGTGCTCCGACGAAGACGCCGAGCGCATAGCCGGAGATCAGCTGGCCTGCTGCCGCAACCGAAACCTGCATGGTGTCGGCGATCTGGAGCAGCAGGCCCATGATGATGAATTCGGTGGTGCCGATGCCGAAGGCACCGGAGGACAGCGCGAGAACAGCAACGGGCATCGAGCGCCTCCAATCGGTTCGGACGCGATATAGCCGATCGCCCTGATGTGAATTAGAGTGCTGCTGCTCTCAGCTTCTGTGACTTAAGGTCAACAATATGACGCGCCTAGAGGTGAACCGGGCGGCCGAGATGGAGGTCTTCGCGCGGGTCGTCGATCTCGGTGGCTTCACGGCGGCGGCTCGCGCCTGCGGCCTCACGCCGTCGGGCGTCAGCAAGCTCATCACGCGGTTGGAGGCGCGGCTCGGTATGCGGCTGATCCACCGGTCGACGCGCCGCCTCAGCCTGACGCCGGAGGGCCAGGCGTTCTACGCCCGCGCGGTGCGCATTCTTGGCGAGATGGAGGAGGCGGAGCGGGAAGCGTCGGCCGGAGCGGCGCCGCGAGGGAACCTGCGCGTCAACAGCAACGTCCCGTTCGGCATGCGCTACCTGATGCCGATCGTGCCTGAGTTCCTGGCCGCCCATCCCGGCGTCACCATCGACTTGGTGCTCTCGGACACCGTCATCGACCTGATGGAGGAGCGGGCCGATGTGGCGATCCGGGTTGGCCCGCTGCGGGACTCCAGCCTGATGCTCCGCAAGCTGGGGAGCAGCCGCATGGTCGTGGTCGCTTCTCCCGCCTACCTGCGGGAGCACGGGACGCCCACGCATCCCGGCGAACTCGCCCACCATAAGGGGATCGGCTGGACCTTCCCACGGATCATCGGCGGCTGGCCCTTTCAACTCGAGGACGGGATCGAGCACCACGTGGCGCCGGTTGTCGCCCGAGCGAGCGATGGGGACGTGGCGCGACTGCTCGCGTTGGGCGGTGTGGGAATGGCGCGGCTGGCGCGATTCCATGTTGGCTCCGACATCGCCACCGGAGCACTCGTGCCGGTGCTTGAGGAGCTGAATCCCGGCGACTGCGAGGACATCCACGCCGTCTATCTCGGCGGCGCCAGTCCGCTACCCGCCCGCGTCCGTGCGTTCGTGGACTTCCTGGCAAGCCGATGCCGCCTTTCCGATCACGAAGACGTATCGTCAGAAGGGCAAATGTGGACCTGAACGGTTCGTGGCCGGATCAGAGGCAACCCGACGATACTGGGGTCGTACCGGTCAACCAGCCCCTGCTCGCTTGACCCTATGCCACACCATCGTTCCATCACGCAGCCTTCTACGTCTGCACGGCGTGAATTGAGGTACGATCCCGCGTAATGGCGAGTAGGCTAAACTCGACACTCAAGCACTATAAATGCTATATGAGTCGGGCTTTCCATCGCCTATTCTGGGACTCCCTTAACACCCACCACAACCTAGCGCTTCAATGCCCCTTTCCACGTTTCTACGGCAGAAAATCCTCGCGGCGGCTGCGTTGGGTGTGTCTCTCGTCAACGCCACTCCGGCTTCCGCTGGGTTGATCGATGCGAAGGAAGCACACGAGCGCGGCGACTTCACCACAGCCGCTCAGGAACTCCAACCCCTTGCGGCCACTGGAAACGCAGCTGCCCAAGCGCACCTCGGCTCCCTCTACCTTTCAGGTCGAGGCGTGCAACGGGACCTGGAGCAGGCTCGGATCTGGATGGAGAAGGCTGCCCGACAGGGCAATGTCGGCGCGAAGCTCGGCCTCGGGATCCTGCTCTCACGCCACCCGAGCCAGGACACCGATCAGAGCGATGCCCGGCGGTGGCTGAAGGCTGCCGGTGATGACGGTGTCGTCGAAGCGCAGTACCAAGCTGCCCTCCTGCTCGACGCTGGAATCGGCGGTCCACCGGATCCCGCTACGGCCGCCGAGTGGCTGCGTCTGGCAGCCAGTGCGAAGCACATGGACGCCACGACCCTGCTAGCCATGCTGCACCTGGAAGGGCGAGGCGTGCCTGAGGATTCCGAACAGGCGTCCCGCCTTATCGAGACCGCCGCTTCGGCCGGAGATGAGCGCGCCATTCAACTGCGCCATCTGCTCGAGACACTGTCCGGTGGGAAGCAGCCGGTGCCCCTTTCCGCATTGGCCGGTTGGGACAGGTGGAGGCGAGCCGGAGAGATCGACCTCGGGTCCAAGACCGATAAGGTCATGGCGGTGAAGTCGCCCAAAGCAAACTTGAGGATCAAACCCGCGCCGAAGGCTCAGGTGGTCGCGCAGATGGAACAGGATCGACCGGTCTATGTCCTGGTGCGCCGGGGCGAGTGGTCGATGGTTGCAACCCCGGACGCAGTGATCGGGTGGATGAATCAGTCCACCCTGGCAGCCTCTACGCCAGGGGACGTCCAGCGACCCGCAACGGCAAGCGTGCGATCTGCCGGTAGCCAGCAACTCGAACTTTTCGGTGTCTCCCTTACGACAGCTGACCGGCCGACCATGCAACAGGCCCTTTCAGCGCTTGGCGCGCGCGATGTCGGCAACGGCAGCAATCAATGGCCTGGACGCTACAACATGCAGGGCTTGGCGAACTATCGGACCTGGTTCGACCTGTACGACGGAAAGGGCCTGCTCGACGGGGCGATCAAGCTTGAAGTCGGGTATGCTAAAGGAGCCCGGTTCGCAGTCGCCCGGTACATCTTCAGCAACTTCGATGTCCTCAACGGTCAGCGTCTCGTTGAGATGCTGAAGCAGAAGTACGGCCCGAGTTCCGTTCGTCACTCAGGCTTCGACGAAGAACACGTCTGGCGGCGCGGTGATGTCGTCATTCGAGCAGGCAGCAAGCACATGACCGGTCCATTCCTGGTTTATGAGGTTCCCGAGGTCTTCCGCCAGCTGGAGCAGGAGATCGAGGACGCCCGCCAGAACGCTGTCCGCCGCAAGGCTGTCCAGCAGTCCGGCCGCTTCTGAGGGGGAAACCATGGAACGGTATCGTCCGCTTGCCCTTGCCGTCCTGATGCTGCCCGGCCTGGTGACGACCGCAGAGGCCGTCGCGGCGCCGCGCGACCTGAGCAACATCATCGTCGAGGAAGCGTATCGCAGCCCGCCACCCAGCCCCCCACCCGTCGCGGCCGCCCCTCCACCGCTCCAGACTCCTGCTGCCGCTCAGCGCCATGAACCACCCCGGGTGACCAGCGGCTCCGGTACTTACTGGGGCTGGGGGCTCGCCGCTCTCGTGGCCGTCTTGCTCTGGCGTAAGTTCGGCACTGGAAGCGCCAGGACCACCCGCAGGACCTCAGCTGACCGTTCAAGGCCGCACTGGCGCGAGCGATCGAGCGCAGCCACACCGAGGATCTCAACCGAAGACGCGGAAGCTGCACGTAGGGAGAGCGGGCACCAAGCTGAACTTGAGGTCGATGAGGTCCTCAGAGGGCTTGGCATTCCTGTTCTGCACGAGATCTACGTGCCCCATCGCGGCCACCACACCGAGGTCGATCACCTCGCTCTGGTGGGCAGCCACATCTGGGTCATCGAGACAAAGGGCTGGACCGGGGACGTCTATGGCCAAGCCACCGATACCGAGTGGCAACAGGTGAAACGACATGAAACAAAGACGTTGAGCAATCCATTGCATCAGAACGAACACCACCTCAGTGTTCTTCGCGGCACCTACAGCTGCGCTTCGTTCCGTTCAGTCATCGTTTTTACTCGCGCCCGTTTCCCGGAGGGAAAACCCGAAGGGGTCTTTACCCTCGACGAACTCCCTGGCTTGGTCGCGCGTGATCGGGACTCCACTCCGGACGAGGAAACCAAACGAGCATGGGGGGATCTGTCTTCGCAATCTGGCCGTCAAGCTAAGCAAGCGCTCCGCGCGCAGCACAGCCAGCGGCTTGAAGGGAAAAGAACAAGGCCAGCCCAGAACGACGAACCGGACGAGGATTCAGTAACTCTGGCACCATTGCGGGCGGTCCGCCTTAGTCGCACCACGTCGATGTTCAGTGACATGAACGATCCAATGAATCCGACCGGGTTCATGAACCCCGCCAGCCCGAACTACGTTGGCAGAGATATGTTCAGCAAAGGCACCCTCGATTCCTAATAGGATTATTGAGATTATCCAAAACAAGTAACAGTACAAGAAAATTCACCACCCCAAAAAGCCCAGGCGCTGACTGAAATACTCACTCAGTATTTAGCAGTATGTCGCAAACATTAGACTTGTCGGCTCCTGCCAATTGTCACGATCGCGATCTGATACTGATATTCACACGCAGTATGCGGATTACTCGACGGAACACTGTCCGCTTGGTGCTGGGCGCTCCCCGACATAGCGACCGTGTTGTGATTGAGGAGCGGCCAGCAGTGCCCAGTTCGAGGAGGTTTCATGGCGTGACGCCCTGCCGACAGGGCCGAGAGCCTCCTGTGTTCGAAGTAACTCTTCTTCATTGAAAGTTGACGGGCAATCGCGCGAGGGTGGTATCCTGTGAGCGAGCATAACCGTCACCAGCAAACGCAGCACAACCCGGAGAGCGTGATGTCCTACGGCGCAGATATCAGCCGAGCAAACCCAACCTGCTTCTTGTTCGTCATTGATCAGTCCGGTTCCATGGACGAGCGGATGGAGACAGGACGCTCGAAAGCGGAATTCGTGGCTGACGTGCTGAACAAAACGCTGGTCCAGGTCATTACCCGTTGCACGCGCTCTGAGGGCGTACGCAATTACTTCGACATGGGGGTCATTGCCTATGGCGGAAGTGGCGTGTTGCCTGGATTTAAGGGCCAGCTGTCATCCGGCTTTCTCCATCCTCTCGCAGCCATTGAAGCGGCCCCGCTCAGGGTCGAAGAGCGACGCAAAAAAGTCGATGACGGAGCCGGTGGGCTGGTTGAACAGAGTGTGAAGTTCCCGGTGTGGTTCGAGCCGGTGAATTCCGGCGGCACACCGATGTGCGATGCGCTGCGGAAGGCGGCCGAAGTTCTTGTGGCATGGTGCGACTCCCATCCAGACTCATATCCGCCTACAGTCATCCATGTCACCGATGGACAATCCACGGACGGCGACCCGTCCCAGATCGCAGAAGCCCTCAAGCAAATCTCGACCAACGATGGAGCCTGCCTCCTCTTCAATCTGCACATCGACACGGCGGAAGGCGGGGCAATCATCTTCCCGTCTTCGGAGACGGCTCTTCCCGACGCGCACTCCCGGATGCTCTTCCGCATGTCCAGCAACTTCCCGCCTCACTTGATCGATGCCGCGCGGAGCAAGGGCTACGATGTGAACTCGGAGTCTCGTTTCTTCGGCTATAAAGCGGGAATCGAGGGAATCGCCGACTTCTTCAACATCGGCACTCAAGCTAGCAACCTGCGCTAGACGTCATCATGGATGAGGAGCCGCCAATGTTCTTGCGGTTCGTTGATTCCGTGCCGAAGCGCCGCGGTCCGGATCGCAACGAGGATGCCACGGATGGGCATGCCTACCGAGGCCTCTACGCGGTGAGCGATGGCGCCTCCGAATCTTACGCACCAGCACTCTGGGCACGCCTCGTGACCCAGCGATTCTTAGCGAACCAACGTATTGACGCGGTTTGGCTGCGGGCCGCCTGCGGCCTGTTTGCCTCACACTTCGACCGCGAGTCGATGTCATGGAGCGCGCAGGCCGCCTATGATCGAGGCAGCTTCGCCACATTGCTCGGCCTCCGGTTCACAGGCGCGGGCAGGCGAGCCGAGGTGCTGGCCATCGGAGACAGCCTCGCCGTTCTGGCGGACGGCGAGGCTGTCATCGATTCCTTCCCTTATGCAGAGGCGGACGAGTTCAGACAGAACCCGCTTCTGATCTCGACACTGATGGAGCGGAACGCCGACGTCCAAAATCAACTGTTGAGCGGATCTGCCCACAGATGCTGGGACCTGTCCAGCCTTCCAAAGCCGCGAATCCTCTGCATGACGGACGCGCTCGGGGCTTGGCTCCTAGAAGACAGAAGGGAGCGTCTGCCAATTCTGCTTTCGTTGCGCACGAAACTCCAATTCCGCTCGCTTGTCGATGCCGAGCGCGCGGCTGGGCGCCTGCGGCGCGACGACACCACCCTGCTCGTGTTTCAGTGAACCGCCGCCATGAGCGCCTACCCCACCATCGACCAGTTCAACGAGGCGGTACAGAACCCCTCGACGGCCTTCACCGATACCATCCTCAGATCGGGCAAAGTCCGGACCAACGGCTTTGGCTACCCAATCGCCCTCGGGGGCGGCTTTGCGCTGACCTACACCGTCGAGGCAGGCAGTCATCGCTACGCAGTCCGCTGCTTTCACAAGTCCACCAACGGCCTCGAGGGACGGTACGCCCGCATCAGCCAATCACTGGGGTCTATTGGGAAGCCCTACTTCGTTGGCTTCGAATACCAGCCCGAAGGAGTCCGTGTTAACGGTCGCGGCCTCCCGATCGTCAAGATGGATTGGGCCAGTGGCGAGACTCTGGGAGCCTACATTGAAGCCCGTTACCGGGACGCGGCGGCGATCGGAAAGCTAATCACCGAGTTCCGCGATCTCGAGGCCTTCCTCCGCTCCAAAGGGGTGGCGCATGGCGACCTCCAGAACGGCAACGTGCTGGTCAATGGGTCCCTGAAGCTCATCGACTACGACGGCATGTACGTCCCAGGCCTGCCCGTCGGACAAGGAACCGAGATCGGACAGAAGCACTTTCAGCACCCCAGGCGCTCAGCGGCCGATTTCGGGCCGACGATGGATCGCTTCTCCTTCATCGCCATCGATCTCAGTCTCAGGGCGTTGAAGGAACGGCCGGACCTTTTCCAGAGGTTTTCCAACGGCGAGAACATCATCCTGACGGCTTCGGACTACGCCGACCCAGCATCGTCGGAAGCGTTTGCCCAGCTGAGAGGAATCTCGACGCTCGCCCGCGATACAGACAACCTCGCGCAGATCTGCGCAGCGGCTCCTTCCGCTGTCCCGACGCTTGAAGACTTCCTTGCTGGACGGAGCATACCGGCGAAGATCATTTCGCTGACGCGCCCCGCAGGGGGCGCAGCCCCTGTAGCAGCGGTCTACATTGGTGCTTACCCGGTCGTGGACGCCACGGACTTCGGCGGGGTACTTAGGGCCGTCGGTGATCGAGTCGAGATGATCGGGCGCATCGTAGAAGTGAAGGTGGACCGGACGAAATACGGCCGCCCATACGTGTTCCTGAACTTCGGCCACTGGAAAGGCCGCGTCGCGAAAGTGAACATCTGGTCCGATGGCCTGAAGAAGCTGGCGCAGGCGCCAGACGCCTCATGGGTTGGGAAATGGATCAGCGTCACGGGCCTGGTGGACCCGCCCTTCGAGAACAAAAAGCACGGTTACACGCATCTCAGCGTCACGCTGACCGAGGCTAACCAGCTGCGCGTCATCGACGAGGGTGAGGCCAAGCGCCGCCTTGCAAGCCGAGCCAAAGCCGTCAACCCAGGCGTCGGCACAGGATCGGCAAACCAGGATGTCCTATCCAGACTTGGTGTCCAGCCAACCGGAGCCTCCAGGCATTCCAGCACAAAGCCGCCCCCCGCTGGCAGCCCCGTAGCCGTCGCTTCGGCTCAGCAGAAGCTGTCAAGCGGGCGCGGTAGCACCCCGCAGATGACGCCGAATGAGGCTATTCTCGCAGGCCTCTCCGGAAGTGCCAGGAGAGCCTCCAGTAGTCCAGGTACCCGCCCCCATCCCTCTAGTCCCAAGGTGACGTTTCCTCCGCCCACGTACCAGCGCCCGCCGCCTCCTAAGGGTTCTGGAATCCCAAGCTGGGTTTGGTGGATCGGAATTGGGATCCTTGTTCTGCTGATGGGTGCGAGGTGATTCGCCTGGGCCGGTTGACTGATAGATGCCTGCTCCCCACTGCGACCTGAGCAGCTCGACCAGACTAACTGCCCCGGTCCCTCTTTCCGACTTGATCTGGGCATTGGGAACGGGACGGTTGCATGACCAGGTCCGGACTCATAACCAGTTGGCCACGGTTGCCACGATGTGGATCGCTGCCATGAAGTTGATGGCGGAACCGTCGGAGCGTGAGGCAATGCGCCGAAAGTCTTTGTGACATTCGAAGATGCGCTCGATGACGTTACTGCTCCAGTAGAGGTAGGGTGAGAAGCAGTTTTTCCAGCGCTTGTTGGCGCGTGACGGAATGTTGGACGCGACCCCGGCCTCTTCGATCTTCCGGCGTACAGCGGCACTGTCGTAGCCCTTGTCGCCATGCAGGAGGTCGGTGGCGGGCATCCGGTCGAGGAGACGGTCGGCGGCGATGCAGTCGGCCATCTGACCGCCGGTCAGCAGGAAGGCGAGCGGCCGACCGCGCGAATCGCTCAGGGCGTGGATTATGGTGGTTTTCCCACCTCGGGACCGTCCGATGGCCTGGGCGCGTTCCCCCCTTTCCCGCCGCTCGCCGAACGATGGGCGCGGACCGCCGTGGAGTCGATCATCACCTGGGCCGGTGGGCCACCCACTGCCGCCAAGGCATGGATGATGTCATCCCACACGCCCTTGGACGCCCAGCGGACGAAGCGGTTGTAGAGCGTCTTGCAGGGGCCGTAGACCGCTGGAGCATCCGCTCAGCGCCCGCCCGACTTCAGAACATGGACGAGCCCGCTGATCACACGCCGATCGTCCAAGCGCGGCTTGCCTCGGGAGGCGCGCGGAAAGTGCGGCTCAAGCCGCCCAAATTGCTCCACCGTCAACCAAAACTCATCGTCGCTCATCACGAAGCCCCTTTCCAGGGCGTTGAATCGCAACGACTCCTTGCGGGAATGGCACTTTATGGATCCGGCCGCCAGGACCTTAAACGGGCATCGGGTTGAGCCGCGCGAACCCCTCCTGCGTGCGGTACGGGTAATAGGGATAGGCAGGCATCACGTCGCTGGCCGCGTCGAGACGCGCGATCTGACCGGGTTCGAGCTTCCAACCAACGGCACCCAGGTTGTCCCGCAGCTGCGCCTCATTGCGGGCGCCGATGATCACCGAGGAGACGGTCGGCCGCGTGAGCAGCCAAGCGATGGCCACCTGGGGAACGCTGCGCCCGGTCTCGGCCGCCACGGCGTCCAGCGTGTCATCAAATATCAATTGGGCCAAATCCAGCCGGATCGTAATCTTCGTCATCATCTTCGTCCTCATCATCCGAATCATATCCATAGCGAGAGCTACTTATAGCTCTCACTTTCTCTTTCTTTATTTCCTCAAGATGAGATTCAAAGTCGATTAATTTTACATTCCTACTTGCAAGATGCTCAAATTCCTCCTTCAATACACCATGAAACGGCGACTTAGTGAAGCCATTTGCTCGCGCCACCAAGTTATGGAGCCAGAATTCGTCACTTGTTTCCAATCGACTCATACTTATTGGCGGCCTAATGCTAATTTTCCCCACCACGAACGCTTCTACAAGTATCGCGCGGACGTGCGAATTATCCATCTTGCTACAACGCTCCACCACATCTTTTTCTATGTCGATAGAGCATGTAATTAATAGCCAAAGCAGCCATAAAACTTCGTGATGATGATTAAGAGAAACAGCCCTTCCGAGTACATTATAAATTGCCTCTTTCCATCCCACTCTATCAATCTCTTCACCAATGGCAAACCTCTTTGCAACAACGAGGCAAACATAGTCAATAGCATGAGGGAAATGGTAAATTATACGTTGCAGTCTCTTCTCTATTCCTGCCCAATTTGCGGACTTGTAGAAGCCCTCCTTATCAATCCTCCTAATTGCAATCTTAATTGGGCTTTCTGTTTTAAGAGATTTTGCTAATTCGTATGCCTTATCTATCATGTAAAATACGTCGTTATTGGATGCTGCAAAAAGGCCCTTGATTGATATGGATCTAAGATGCTGCGCCCAGACATCATCGACGGGCTCGAGTCCATTCAATACACGAGTTTTCGAGTCATTTATCTGAAGCTCGTAAGATTGAAGAACATCTCTGAGATGGGATAGAACAGAAAGCGCATCGATCTCAGATCGGACGCCAATATAGAAGTCATCGACATGCCGAACAGCCCCGACAATTAGGCCATCAGCACGGTCTCTTAACTTAATGTCGATGTCACAAGATATAAATTCTGCAATCAATCGAAAGGCATCAGGGCCAATCAGAACACCACGAGTTTGCGCCCGCTGCGTGTTCTGCACATAATAATCAAGTTCATTGAACTTAATCTTCTTAGATTTTTTATTCTGGTCAGCCTTAGCTTTTTCAATACCATGAGCAGACCAAGGAATAGAATGCGTGTAAATGCTGTGAAAAAATTGCGATATATCTGTTTTCAAGATAAATGGCGAGTATTTTATATTATCATCCACCTTTCCAGATAGCTCCGAGAGAGATGGAACGATAATCGCTCGATCATCTTTGGCACTACCAATACGAGGGGCGCTAACCGAAAACGGAGATGTGGAAAAACGATTTTGAAAAGTTATCCAATACCTCTCAATGAAATTACAAACATAAAAGTAAGAAATAGGGTTAGGCGTGCTATAGGATCTTCTGTTTCCGTCATGTTTCGTTCCAGAGAGTCGGCTATAATTTGTCGACCTCTTTGCATGGAACTTTCTTGAATTTAGATCAGTAGTAATGCCACGCATGGCGCGCTTTATGTCGAGCGATACAAAACATGGCGGAAGAGTCTCTGGGAAAAAGCCTTTCCCAAGCAGATCATATTGCTTAACCATCGCCATTACCCTATTCAGTTTACGATTCCTAACTTCGCCAACGTCACGTTATCCATCACCCCCGTGACCGCCAGCCCCTCAGCCCGCTGAAATGCCCGCAACGCCTCCTTGGTCCCTGGCCCCATCTTCCCGTCAATCTTGCCCTTGTAGTAGCCGAGCCTCATGAGCTCGACCTGCACCCGCATCGTCATCGCGATCGCGTCCTGCTGGCTTGCTCGAGGCGCTGTCGTGGTTCCTGAAGAAGCCGAACCGGACGCCGGTGCAGACGGCTGGTAAGGGGCGGTCGTCGTCTTCGACGGGCTAGACCAGGACGGTGTCGTTGACGTCGAGGGCGCTCTGTAGACCGGCGCCGGGGGCGGAGGTGAGTAGACCGGAGGCGAGTAGGTCGGTGCGCTGTACCCGCCCGAGCTCGAGTAATGGGAGCTATGGCTCCGATGACTGCTGTGGCTGCGGTGGCTGGAATGGCTGCGATGACCGATGTAGATCTCCGGGCCTTCCATCCGATTGGGCATCACGAAGGTCAGCGGCTGAAGCCGGGTGTTCGACGGGTGCACCTCGGGCAACAGGACCGGCAGCGGCCCCGCCTGCGCAGGCGACCAGATGCTCGACAGGGTGGCCGCTGTCGGGGCCGTCCAGCCCAGCACCTTCTTCAGGTAGTCAGTCCAGCTCTTCTTCATTCCGCTGCCTCATCGAACCCGAATGCCTTGATGCCCCTGCTCCGCCATGCCGGGCCGTGAGACGCGAAGAACCCGCAGCAGCGCGGCCGCATCGAACAGCCGTCGCAGGCGGGGTCGTAGACGTTTTTCCAATCGGAAATGCTCTGGCGGGCCAGAGGCCAAGCGACCTCGGGCAGGACGCAGAGCGGGACGTTGTAGATCGACGTCGTGATGCCTCGGTCTTGGAGATGCCAAGCCGAATCGGCCAGCGCCGGGCCATAGTCCACCGGGTCAACCCAGAGCAGGTCCCGGTTCACCTTGGCGAAGCCCATCGGCTCCAGCCCCATGAAGGCGACGTGGCCGACGAAGGGCATGTTGCGCCAGATGAACTCGGCGAACCGTTGCATGCGCGGCAGGGTCTGCGCGTGCACGACGAAGCGGATCTCGATCGCGTGTCCGCGTTCAGCCAGATTGTAGATGCCGTTGACCGTCGCGTCGAAGGCGCCCGCCGCCTGGACGACATGGTCATGGCGGGACGGCACATCGGCGTAAAGCGGAATGGCCCAGGTCGCGTGCCCGGTCGCCTCACGGACGCCATCGGCCACCGTCGGGTCAGCAAAGTTGCGACCGTTCGTCAGGATGTGCAGGCCGGTCTGCGGCAGCGCCGCCTTACAGGCGCGGATGAGCTCCGGCAGCCGTGGGCCGAGCAACGTCGGCTCGCCGCCGGTGAAGCCCAGCTGCGGCAAATTCCGATCGATGAGCGGGATAAGCTCCAGGACTTCTCCGACGCGCCAGAGGTCGTCGTCGTCGCGCGGGGGTTGGCTGCACATCAGGCAGCGGCTGTTGCACTGCTCGGTCAGGAACAGGGAATTCGCGTTCGCCCCGCGCCGGTAGAGCACGCTCAGCTGTCCGCTGTCCGGCCGCACCCGGACCACGTCGCCGGGCTTCACGACCTCGGTATTGCTCAGCCCGCAGATAACCGGCAGGACATCGTCTGGCAGCCTGTCGGTGGCATCCGGCCGCATTACGGCAGCGAAGCCCAGGTCGCGCAGCACGCCGGTATCGACGTCGACGCCGTCATCCAGGTGAACGGCAACCTGCTCATGACGCACGTCGCCCCGCAGCGCTTCGCCAAGGTCGAGGACCTTCAGCAGCTGCCGGGATAGGTCGCCCGAGATCACCGCCCTGGTGTGCAGCGGAAGCATCAGGCGGCCTCCGCGCCGGGCAGGCACTGGACAGGCCTCTGGGTCACCCAGGATGTGAAGGTACTCATGACGTGTGGGTCGGCTTCGGCGAGGTAGCGAAACAGGATACTGAAGAGGCCGGTGTGCTTGGCGCAGTGCTCGTTCGTCGGCCGGTGTCCGACGGGATCGCCCTCGCGTGTCAGGTTGAACACCGGATCGGCGCCGCAGTACGGCAGAAAGGCGCAGTCCGAACAGCCGGGCAGCGCTTCAGCGACGCCGGTGGCGAGGAGCACCTGCATCGCTTCGGATGCCATCAGGTCGGCGTACCGGTCGTGGACGCTGCCGAGCCGGAACGTCTGGTCGCCCATCTCGGCGAGCATGCGGCTCTCGTCCGAGGCGTAGACTTGGCCATCGTAATTGTAGACTAGGGCACCCAGCCCGGAGCCGGTCGGCGATCGCAGGTCCGCGTAGCCCGTCGGGAACGGCGTCAGGATGTGCGTGAGGAGGATCACGGTGTAGGCCTCCTGAAGGCGGATCCCCTCGCGGTTGAGCTTCAAGATGTACGCGAGCGCGCGCTCATAGAAGCGCAGGAACTCCTCGGTCGTGTAGCCGATGCGCTGCGCCGAGCGGGCAGCGAAGCCGAAGGGGCTGAGCGGCCGCAGGAAAATGGACGGGAAGCCAAGTCGGACGTATTCGTCGATGATCGCTTCCGGGTGTCCCAAGCTGGCCCGCGAGAGCGTCGTCAGGGCGGACACGGCATGCGGTCCCAGGGCCGCCCGCGTCCGATCGATTGCCTCGACCGTCCGCCGGTGGGAGTCCCGCCCAGGCATCGGCCGGTTGGCGTCATGCAGTCCTGCCGGTCCATCCAGTGACGTCGACAGCTGGAAGCCGTGCTTACGGAAAAACGCCAGCATCTCGTCGTCCACGAGGTGCAGCGTCGATGTCATCGTGTAGGTGAAGCAGCGGCGCTCGGACAGGTTCCGCTCCTCGATGGCTTCGACAATCTGCCGGATCCTGGGGAACGCGAGCAGTGGCTCGCCCCCCTGGAACTCGACGGTTATGGTCCGGGACGGCGCCTCGAAAATGCGGTCAATGGCCGCCAGAGCCGTTTCCTCGGACATGTCGAAACACGACTCGTCGGGTGCCCGCCGCGACACCTGACAGTATCGGCACGAGTGATCACAACGCAGCGTCACGACGAACACGTGGAGCGCCGGGCCGGATCGCAGGAAGGACTTGCGCGTGCGGTACTTCGCGGCGACGAGCCGGATGGCGGTCGAGGCATCCCCCTCCACCAGGAAGTGCTTGGCCTGCAAGTTCGCGTAGGTGTCGGATGCCTGATCCATTACGCCCGCGGCAAAGGCACGGAACTCCGTCTCGGTCAGAAACTCGAACTCTCCGACCTCCGACGTCACCAGCACCTTGCCAGCAACACCGGGGACGCGCGCAAACCGGAACGGCAAGTGCCGATACCCCTGCCCCACCGGTCGGAATTCATTCAGGGGGGAGAACGGTGCACGTCCAGCCACAGGCAGCCCCTTACCGCCGAGTCGCCGAAGGGCCGCCCGCTTCCACGAGCGCGGCTGTGACGATGGCATCCCTGACGGTACGGGTGTTCGCCTCGATGCTGGCCCGCAGACCGAAATCGATCAGGGCGTTCCCGAACTCACCCTTGAGGTGATCGAGATCCGCCGCCGCTTCCTTACGGCGAAAGCCGATCAGAATTGAAGATTCACCCTCGCTCTGAAGCCAGAATTGGCAGCGGTCGGTGAAGGCGTAGCAAGTGCGGAGCACCACCTCCCGCGGGAAGACGGCCGTGTCGACGCACAGCGAAAACTCGATGCCTAAGGGAGGCGCCGGGTTGCTTCGATCGAATACAACGGCAACGTCAGGCATGGCTCTCGATCAATGGCTCGGGCGTTTGGCATCAGGCCAAGCCGCCTATTCGGACGGCAAACGGTCGCAAAGTTTAAGGCGTCTTTCAACCAATTTTGAGGCGTGTGACAGATCTTGCTCGCGCTGGGTGGCGGCTGCATACGGGAGTATTCCTCCGCTACAAGAATTTACCGAGACACGCCTTATTCAATGGTGTTTTCCGCGGCATCGACGTTGCTTGGCGATACCATGAAGACTGATCGGTTACGAGCCGGTGCCACATGTGCTGAGAGCGCAGCTTTAGCACCCGCCACCCTTCGCCGAACGCACCTGTTGCCGATGCTGGCCCCTGGCCCATTTTGCTGAGCAATCAGCAGTTCATTGGGGCGTTCCATGGCGCGACGGCGGACCGTCCGAGGCGATGAGGCAGCCGAGGTCATCCAAGAGGCCCGGCGTATTCTGAAGGACAAGGACACGGCGGCGCTCGCCGATAGCGCGACACTTGGCGCTCTCGAGGAGGCTGCGTCGGACGATTTCGATGAGACGTTCTCTGCGGAGAAGGTCGCCGCCTTGCTTGCGGCCGATGTTTGGCGGACACTCAAGAACCGCTTGGCACAGCGCCGCTCCCAAGAACGTGCCGTCGAGGACGGGACGGCATCGGTCCATGTGAGGCTGCCACCCGACATCGTGCAGGCCTTGTCCGGGATCGCTCCATCCCCTGTGGAAGCCATCCGCCAGCTTCTGGCAGGCTCCGGCACCGCGGTGCCGGAGCCGGGGTCGGAGGAGTTCTGCCGCAGCCGCCTCTGTATGCCGGAGGTGCCGTTGGCGGATCCCGGGCGCTGGGAGTGCAGGACCTGCGGCTTGGTCGGCCGGGCGGACTGGCCGTTCAACAGGCACATGATGTTGCTGTTGGCGGCGTCCGCCGATCGGACGGCATCGCTGCGCGACGTGGCAGCCGACATCTATGAGCGGTTCCCCGGAGGCTTGCGGTTCACCACAGTGGCCTGGGCTGCCGACCAGAGCGACCTGCCGCGCCGCGAGCGACGCCAAGCCAAGGCCGAACGGTCAGCAACGCTGAGCCGCCTTGCCGATCATGGCTTGCTGGAGGAGGCGCCCGGCCCGCGTGGAGGCGCGGGCTACCGAACGCTCGAGGAACCACCGGAGTGGTTGGCCGACCTGCTGGTCGAACGGCGCGCCGAGCACGAAGCCGAGGAGACCGCGCGGCAAGCCCGCGCCGTAGCCGTCCAACGGGCCATCGCCGAAGGACTGAGCTACACCACGGAAGCCGGAACCGTCACCCACATCGAGCAAACCGAATATGGCCTGGAACTCGTCTTCCCGGCGGCACCCGCCGTCGAGGTCCGGGAGACCATGAAGCTCGATGGCGACTGCAAGTGGGACCCCGACCGGCGGCGCTGGCTCCGCATGCGGCCGGTCGCATCCGTTGAGCCGTGGTTGGCGGAGGCGATCGAAGCCGGTGCGACTGTGCTGCCGCGCCTGCCCTAAGACAACGCCGACCAAGCAGGACAACATCCACCGCCCGCGCGGTCCCATCCACACTGGCGCTGTTCGCACTGGCGTCTTTCGGTCTTACTCCCACACCTGCGGCACGCCATAGCGCTCGCCCAAGCCGCGGCGGTGGAACTCCGCGCAAATGTCGAAGATCATCTCGAACGGCGGGTTACCGTTGGCAGGCTTGCCAAGGGCATAGACGGCGTCCTGAGTTCGCACCAGCATCCGATCCAAGTCGAGGATCCGAACGCCGGATGTCCGCCGCAGCTTCCCCGTCTCGGAGTTCTCTCCATACACGAGCAACAGGTACCGATCCTCGGTGAGGTCGCGCAGTACGACAGCCCGCCAGTCGTCGAGCGTCGCCGCCACCGCCGCATCTGCATCGATCAAGCCGTCAACGGCGGCAAGCTCCTCGGCGCTCGCCAAGCCGACCTCGAACTCGTCACGGCGCCGTCGGATGATGTCGCTGAGCGACGAGGGGATCTGTTGCCGCAGGTCCTCCGTCATGTCGGCACCCATGCTTTCCTGATTTCTATGTCAAACAGGCGCAGCCACCGTTCGTCCAGCGACGCCTTGTCGTCTTTCACCAACATCAACGCCTACCTCAGCAGCTGCCCGCGGGAACCATCTCTGCCAAGTCGTCGTGGTGTGGGTCCCTGCTCTTCAGAGGAACCCCGCGCCTCACGAGTTCGGCGGCGGCGCCCACGCAGACCCCGGCGATCTCCGCCCTCGCCTCCTCCTCATCGGCCGGATAGGTGCGCTTCTCCGGCGCCGTCACCATGGTCCACTCCGCGTCGCCGACCATGCGCATCCAGGTGCCGCGCCCGTCCTCGCCGGAACGGAATTCAGCGGCCGCCGCCACGGCATCGTCGTCCGAGGTCAGCAGCATCGTCCATCGCCAGCCGGACACCCCATGCCGGGTGATGGACAGGCGGATGCTGATGTGTTGGTTCTCCTCGATGCTCACTGGACTCTCCTGGCCTGCTCGGACCGGAAAGTCGGTGATCAGGCGTTAACAACCTCCTATTGGGTGGTGCCGCAGTTCGTCGGCGCCGACCTTCTGGCTCAGGTGAACGGCGACACTGCTTCCACTGGTCGGCCTGTCACGCCGAAAGCAGAAGGCTGTCGTCAGCGCTGGAGGGCGCAGGCGTCCCCTCGAATTTCGACAAGGGCGCGGTGCGCTTCAACATGGAGCGGGGTGCGACGGCTGAGGGGATCGACGAGGCGGTCCGACGGCTTGCACGGCTTGACTGTCTGTGAGCGGGACAGTCTTCTTCCCCACACCGGACCGTCGAACATCAACCTGGCCAGCCACGGGTTCATGGCTGGCCACCCTGCCCACCTCAGGCCGCCTTCTTGCGACCAAGACCGATGTGCTTGGCAAACTCGCTGCGTCGCGTGGCATAGTTTGGAGCGACCATCGGGTACTCAGCGGGAAGTCCCCACTTGGCCCGGTACTCGTCCGGCGACATGCCGTAGGTGGTCCGAAGGTGGCGCTTAAGCATCTTCAGCTTCTTGCCGTCTTCCAAGCAGACGATGTAGTCCGGCGTGACCGACCTGCGGATCGCAACCGCAGGCTCCTGTTTCTGCTTCTGCTGAACGGGAGCCGTCGGCTGCCCAAGCTGAGAGAGAGCCGCATGAACAACGCGGATCATCTCCGGAAGTTCGTTCGTCTGGACACGGTTCGCACTCACGTACGCAGAAACGATCGCTGCGGTCATCGAGGTAACGTCAGCAGCTTGCCCAGGAATACTGATATTCTGATCCATAACAGGCCTCTCTTTCACGAAACATATTCACAACGGCATCTACAGATCGCAAAGCACCAGGATGGCCAGTGCTATAGCTCACGAGTTCCATCTAACCTTTATTCTGATTCATGATCGGATTCAGGCGCAAGGGGATCTTGCGAAAAAAATCACGCACCCAATCAGAACCTCCGCCTCAAGGTTCAGGTCAGCGCGACTGAAAGAAGCTGTTGTAATGATCGCCACCAGCGCCTGAGCAGACGATGATTAGCCGACCTCTACATCAGGGATGAGATGACCAAGGCCGAGTTGCTCGGCAAGAGCTTCAACGGTCGTTCGCAAACGGTCACCAACCGCGTAGACCAAGCTCTCGCGATCGTCGCGGTAGTTGCTGGCACGCATCGCTTCAGCCACCGTCATGACAGCTTGTTCGAACGCCGTGCGCTCGGCTCCTTCCGGACAGCGCAGGCCATCCGGGATCCCCTCAGCGCGGACCAGGATACAGATGCGCAGCTTGGAGCGGACCTCGTCGCCCTCCCCCAACTGCTTAGCCAGCGCGGGCAGATAGAACTTGGTCAAGGCATTCAGTGGCCCGCTATATGATTCCCTGGCGGGCAGCAAGGCCATTGCCCGCTCCAGCTGCCCCAGCGTACCGCTGGCGACCGGCACGACTGGCGACTTCATCGCCGGGGACGCGGCTGTTGTCGACGCTACGTCAGGCTGCGGGGCTACCGGAACCGGAACAGTGGTCATGGGGGTGGCCGCCCCGGCACCGAAGCCCCTGAACGGCCTGGTAATGACCGCATGCGGCCGGAACGGCTCCGCTGCGGTCGGGACTGAAACCAAGGTGGCGTCCACGTCTGGCTGAATGCCCGGTGCAGGGAACGACGCTTCGGTCTCCTCGCCCTTCTCTCGTGCAAGCAGATCCGCCCGGAGCATAGCTCGCGACTGCGTCTCTTCGACCACGGCGTCCTGAGCGTCGCGCAGCGCATCTGCAAGCAGGCGCGCAGCGCGACGCTGCGCTTCTTCCAGATCGTCGCCATCCCCTTCACAGGCCATCGCGTCCAATGCCCCCCGCCAGAGAGCACTGGTATCTCCGGCGTGCGGGTGTTCACGGGTAAGGACCGCTTGGGCAAGGCCAAGGTGCGGCAGGCCATCTCGTCGAAGAACTTCCTTCATCAAGCGACGAGGAGCGTCAGCGAGATCGCGGGCATAGGCCATGGCGACACGGCCCAGGGTCCGCTCGGCGTCGCTGGTGGATTCGCTGATCAGCTTTGCCAGTGAGCGCCGGATATCCTTGGCGTCGACGCGGGGGAACGAGGGGATGCCCTGCTCGGTCACGACATCGGCATTGGCGACCGTGATCGGAGCGGCCACCGCAGCCAAGGTGCCGGTGCTGACGGGAAGCGAAGGAAGGTCGACGGGAACCGGCTGACCGACATGCCACAGTTCGGCTTCGGCTGCCTTCATGACCCTGATCTCCGACTCCTTCCTGAAGTCCTCGCGAGCGGCCCGGTCCAGCTCAGCCTCGTGCTGCCTCCACATGGGTTCGGTCATCACGCGGCCGTCGTCAGTCCAAGCGTGAATGTTGGCACCGGCATAGCCCTTACGAAACAGCCAGCGGCGCACGCGAGCGGCCTTGGCCACGTCCACTTCGGTTCCGCTCAGCAGCCACGTATGGCCGCCGACCGCGAGGCGGGCCAAGGAGTCCACGAAGGCTGAAAAAGCGAGCCGGACGCCACCGGAGAGGTCCGCACGCACAGCCAGCGGCGGCTTCACACCCTGATCAAGGGCGTGCACATAGACCAGCCACTGGCCGATGAGCTGCTCTCCGGTGGTTGCAGCGCCCACAGCGCACAGGTAGTGGACGGCGCGGTGGGCCCAGAGTCCCGGCAAGACCATCCGTTGACCCTGCATCGGGCCGTCAAACACCCTCACGGCGCGGAGTGCAGCCCTGCTGGCGTACGGGACCGAGTAGCTGGTGAGAGGGTTGAAACCGTCGGCGATCAGCTTTGCCACCGGCTGCTTCGCTGGTTCGGCCGCCACGGCCAGCACACCGTCGTGATCGACTACGACACGTCGATCGGCACGAACCCTCGGGTGTGCCCACAGCAAAGCGTCGGCGACTTCAGCGTCGACGTCGGCCGCGGGCGGCAAGCCGAGGAGGCTGCGCAGACGCTCGCGTGACCAGGAACGCCAAGCGTTCTCGTCGCGCCGCACGGCAACACCTTCGAGTGCGATGAACAGACGCAACGCCGCAGCCGACGGTGCCGCACGGACGACATCGACCGGCAGCCGGATGTAAACACCCTGGTTCCGCCAAGCGTCAAGGGCGCGGTCGACACGGATGACTCCGTCGGCGAGCTCGTAGACAAACGCTGCGCCTTTCGGCAGACGCTTGTGGCTGTCAGCCCATTGAGCGGAGGACAAGCCACCGGCGCGGCACAGGGCAGCCTCGGCGGACTTCTTGGTGATCCCCGCTGACCGCGCCAGAGCCGACAGACGGATTGTCGTGCGCCCGGCTGACCAGTAGGCCGCCAAGGTCAAGTAGACCGCCCAGGCTTCGAGGTCCATGCTTGGCCGGGCAAGGGAGGTCTCCATGTCGAGGGCGGCAACGACACCAAGGCCCTTCTCCCAATCCTCGGCTCGCCCTCGCGCGGTCGCGACGACACCCTTGTGGTCCGTGTTCGGCCGGGGATGAGTGATGTTGCGCGTACGTGCCATGGTGGTGGACTCAAGGGAACCTTGTATCAGTGTTCGGCATGCGACCTCTGATCGCAAGGACCTCGTGATCGGCCTCCTAAGCCCATGCAACCTTCAGGTCGGCATGTCGGCTGGCCCAAGCCCCGTACATTCGCTGAAGCAGACTGCAAGGCAGGCGATTTTTCCGTATGAAAATGTGTAATTTCAGTCCCTTACAAGAAACTCAAGCCCCAGAATAAAAGAGAATTTAGTCGGCAGACCCTGCCTCCGGCGCGGACCGTCCGTGGATAGGTCAGGCTGATCCCCAACTCGGCCTACCAAAGCACCAACCCACTGGTCACTCCCCCGGCAGAGAAGCAGCACCTAAGAGATGTCCCAGTCCTCGCTCCACCGGGTCGCCACACCAGGCGAACTCCGTCCGCAGCGATGGGCAAGGACACCCTCGGCGGGGGCTGGCGCGGCCCAAATGGGGCCTGCCAGTCCGAGGGACATACAGGACACCTTAGCAGGCTACCTAATTCTCTTTTATTCTGGGGCTGAACCGGCTCATAAACCATTGTTTTACAAAGATAGTCTACGGAAATTCGTTGCTGACGCGACCAGCGGCGGTTCCTCTCACCGGAGAGTGCCGCGCGTCGCCCAACGACCGGCTGGAACGGAGCCGGAGACGCGCCATGTGCCATGACTGTCGGCAGTCCCTCGGAGTTCTGCTAATGCGGTCCGAATCTACGTCCGCGCACCCCAGGCTAACGGCGCCCTCACAACCAGTTTCTAGTTCTCTTTTATTCTGGCCCTTATTTTTCGTATAAGCCCATGAAATATAAGAAAACAGTATGAAAAAATTCCTCTCAAGCTCCAATGCCATTCCCGGAGCATGGTGCGCGCCGCTGTCCAGCGGCAGCCCGACACAGATGCACGCTGCTGGTCAGCTGTTTTTCCCGATGAGCCCCCCTTAGCCACGCCCCCTTAGCCACGGTGTCGACCGAGCTGCTTCCACATGCCCACGACGTCACCGCGCCCCGGCCACCCCCGTGCGCTGAACATCCACAAACACACTGCACTGGCCGGGTTCGGCAGCCGAAGGTGCCGTCACTCTTCGACTGCGATCTCCACACCGTCACTTTGATCGCAAGGATTGTGGCTCATCAACAATTTTCCATGGCACAGAGAACCGAACCGGGGCACGATGCTAGAGGCACCGGCGCTCGGTGCCTTGCGTTTCAGGGAGCGGCGATGGGAGAGGTAATCCAGCTTGCAAGCAGGCGCAGGCAGAAGGCACCGACGGCGCCTTCAAGGTCAGCAGCACCACTCGCCGCTGATCTGTTGGGGCGCTTGGCCAACGGCGAACTCCGCTGCATCGGGATGCACGCGCTTCCGGGCAGAGGGCACAAGGTCGATCTGGACCTGTGGAACGGGGTGCACCTGACCTTCACCTCTGAAGCAGTCAAGCTGCCGCCGGAGCGGATCGAGCTGGCTCTGCGCGCCACAGCAGCTCAGCTGCGCCAGCAGGCCGCTGAGGGCGGCATCTTCAATGAGGGGCCGTTCCGCGGTCGGTGGCTCGAGGCGGCCCACGGCCTGACGGCGTCCATACAGTTGTCGAACGGCACGGCGGCGTGCACAAACGCGGTAGAGGACGCGGCCGAGGCCTTGCTCGCCTTCCAGGCTGCGATGAAGCTGTGGGCGGCCGCTTGGGACACCGCTGAGGGCCGTCAGCGTGTTGGCTGGTAGTCCCAGGACATCATAGCCAGACCAATCACTCTCAGGCTCTGCGTGGATCGAGTCCACATGTCCTGGACAGGCGTGTCGCCGCCCAGGCCCTGTTTCCAGAAGCCGCCAGCGCTGATACCTTCACGAGCAGAACGCCCCGACCCAAACCCCGAACATGCCGCTGCTGTACTACTGGCGTGGCGACAACTACGCCCGCGACCTGGACTTCGGGGTCGCGTACCACCTGAACCAGGCGAATCCGCTGCTCCATGAGGTCGAGCTCGGGGACAGCCTGTGGGCGTTCACACGGCGGCGGGACGGCGTCTACGTGCTGGCGGCCGAACTCGTCGCCTCCGCCAAGACCCTGAACCCCAAAGGCTACCGATACGGCCCTTACCGGCTCTGGGGCGACCTTCTGGGGCGACCTGCGGCGCTCACGGTATTTCAAGGCCGACGGTCAGCCCGACATCACGATGTTGATCCGCAGGCTGTCGGTGCGCGCAGGCGGCGCCGTACTCGGCCGAGCGTTCCAGGGGCATGCGGCCGTCCGCCGTCTCACCGAGGCCGACCATCAGCTGCTGGCCGCCTACGCCGCAGAGATGCCGCTCGAGCCGCGCGCCCGCCTGGTTCCCGAAGAGCGCTTTGAAGCCCTGCTGCTGGCCGGGGATGAGGCCGCAGTCGCGGCCTTGATGCGGGACGAGGAGCCCGGCTTGGCGGAAGAGCGACGCCGGTACCTGATGACCGAGGCGGTCCGGCGTGACCGGCAGCATGTTGAAGCCCTGCGCGCCTTGTACGACGGCCGCTGCCAGATCTGCGAATGGGCTCCCCGCGCCCGCTACGGAGCCGACATCTGCGAAGGGCATCACGTCCGGTGGCTCAGCCGCGGCGGCCAGGACGACCTCTCGAACATGGTCCTGATCTGCCCAAACCACCACCGAGTCCTGCACCGTGTCGACGCCCCCTTCGACTTTGCGGCCGGTGGTTTCCAAATAGGACAAGCCATCGAACTGTTGGCGCTGGTTCATCACGACATCGCCGCCTGAATAACCACACATCTTCCAGCTATCAATCTCGCTCGACTGGGATGCGCAACAGCTGACGTACTGCCATGCCGTCTCGGCCAAGAGCGTGGTGCGTATCCGCCTGGGCAGCCGGTCTGGGAGCGCCTCGACCAAGCGCGCAAGGCGGGCCGCCGCATCCTGTTCGAGGGCGCGCAGGGTGCCGTGCTCGATATCGACCACGGCACCTGTCCCTACGTGACCTCGTCCAACACGGTGGCCGCCCAGGCCGCCGCGGGCTCCGGCGTGGGCCCCAAGCAGATCGGCTTCGTGCTCGGCATCGCCAAGGCCTACATGACGCGCGTCGGCTCGGGCCCGTTCCGGGGTAGCAGAACAGCACATACGGGGCGCGCAGCTGGGCGCAGCTCCCGGCCACCGCGGTCAAGTTCACCCGTTGCCTGGAGGAGCTGATTGAGGCCCCGATCACGCTGCTGTCCACCAGCCCGGAGCGTGAGGACGCCATCCTGATGCGCGACCCGTTCGCGGATTGACGAGTCTCCGCACGCACCGGGTCAATGCAGCCTGCACCCGTACATGCGGAACCTCTCGGTATCCGACGCTCAGCGTCACGTGAGGCTGAGCTGAGAACACCACGGAGTGTAGCTGACGCCAAAAGCGGCGTGATCAGCCTTCCTTCTCGGCGGGGCGTCCGCGGCTTCGGCGGTCCTCGACCAGTACCTCGAGCATCCGGACCACAGGACGCAGGTCGTCGACCTCCATCGCCTCGGCCGCCGCGGTCAACCGCGCCATCAGGGCTTGGCGTTCGCTTGAGGCCTCGCCCTGCTCCGGCAGCAGCAAACTGTCGGTGGTTGCGCCAAGGACGGAGGCGATCTTCACCAGAGTTCCAAGGTCGGGTTCATGCCGATTCTGGATATAATGCCCGTACCGCCGTTCGCCCAGCCCGGCTCGCCGGGCCACCTCGGTGTCCGTCAGCCCCAAGGCTTGCGCCCGCTCGCGCAGTCGTTTTCCGAGCCCTTCCATGCATCCGGTGTGCCCGCGACACCGCGCCCTGGTCTACGTAGACTTCCTACTTTCAACCGTAGAAATGCTGGGGTATATGATGTAACCCGCTACGCAGTCAGGGTGGTGCGGCGCATTCCACACGGTCGAACGAGTTTCTGGAAACCGAGGACAAGTTCATGCTCAAGACGATAAAGGGAAAAATTGAATCGGTCGGCCCCAGCCGCGGCACAAAAGACGAGACTGTTTATGATTATATTAGATTTCTGAATAATAATGGCGAGGTGGTGCTTGTTAAGTCCGTAAAGACAAGAAGCACTGTGGATTCGTACATTCAGCCGGGTGAAAATGGGGTGTTCTTCTTGTACGGCAATGGCCCCCACCTCCTTCTGGCGGCTCAGCTGGGGGATCGCTTCGCAAGCGATTTTGAAGGCTTCGTGGAAGACCGAAGGATTGGAAAGATTGTCACCACGTTGGCGTTTTTTGGACCCGTCGCCCTCATCGCATTGGGGGCTCTCGTCGAGGGGGACAAAAGCGGCCTCGCTACCGTTGGCGTGTTCGCCATTCTTCCGTGTTGGGGATTCGGACTCTTTGCTTTTCTCCCGGCGTTCTTGTCATCAAAAGTACCGTCTGCCGAACAATTCGAAGCCGCCCGTGCTGCCGCTTTGGGAGGCCATGCTCCGAGTCCCTCCGAAAAGTCACCCCGGCCCAAGCGTCCTGACTGGTTCGCCGGGCTGGAGCGAAATTTTGATAAAGGTTCCAAGTAGTAGCAGCGTGCGTACAAGGTTCGTATTGGTGGCATTCTTTGGCTTGGCGGCCTTGACCATGATTGTGGTCGGTCCCGTCTCGCCCGCGCTGGCCGCCGACCATGCCGAGCGCGCCAAGGGCAAGGAAGTTTATGAGGTCGTGAAGGATCAGGCGGTGCTGGACGCGGTGCGCAGGATCATGCCCGCCCCGAATTTCAAGGTGTGGTCAACCTGGGCCAAGCACGGCGTCAGCGCCCCCATGGAGGAGCGCGACGGCATCGTGTTCGGTTTCGGCTGCCAGCCGCATAACTGCTCGACTGTCCACGCCCGCCTTGCGCTCGACCATAATGGCAACGTCTGGGCGTCACTCACCGAGAACGGCCGGAACACGGCCTACTACGGCAACCCACCCGACAGCGTGAAGTCGGTGCTGACCATAGGGGACTGATCATCAGGGGACTGTTCATCGGGCCACACTCTTGTGTCAGCGGACAGTCACGCTAAACCCGCAGACATCAATGCTCAACAGACGCCGGTCCGGTGACCTCAACATGTCGGCGCCTCACCGACCGCTGGGACCGGCGGACGACCAGGAGACGGCACGCCGACATAGTGACGCCACGACGCCAGAGCGAGCTGGAATGCCCCTGAGCGCTGTCCCTGTTGCCGCCACTCTTCCCGATGCCAGCACGGTCGCCAGCCAACCGCGCTTCTGGAGGCTCTGTTCATGACCGCCATCTATCTCAGCTACATCGTCGGCATCCCGGTACTGACGGCCATCTTCTGCGTCGTCGTGCCCCCGTGGGGTTTTCGCGACGGGGACATGGTGACCGGAATCCTCGCCATTTTCCTGTTCTTCTGCTGGCTCATGGGCGGAGCCATCGGATTCTTCATCCCACAGTGGCTCGCCATCCAGTACGGCGATGGCACCTTGGGAGCCCTCGGCCGCACCGCCCAGATCGTCGGCGCCCCGTGCGGCTTTATCATCGCGCTCCGGGGGTCCTTCCTGTTTGCAACCCTTGGACTGCTGGCCGCTGGGGTGGGTGGCATCATCAGTCTCGGCATTTGGGTCATCAACGGCTGACGTCCCTACCCTGGCACGTCCGCGCCGAGCCCTTCAGGCGGCGTACGTCTGTGACCGCCTTGACCACCGCCGCATTGGAGAAGTTCCGGGCAGTTCACTGGTGCCGCTGGAGTGCGGCTGCTGAGTCCTCCCCCGGTCCTACTCGGACAGCACGTGCTCGCTCTCCAGATGCCGATCAGCGCCGTCGGCCAGCCTAATGACTGGGGGCTCAGGGACCAGCAGGGGCATCCCGCGCCGCGCGGCGCTCTCGGCCCACATGTCCAGGAACACGCCCAGGTGAGCGCGGTCTCCGCGCTCACGGGAGAGGAGTTCGAGCAAGCTCTCCAGGCTTCTGTTGTGTCCGGCGGGCGTCGTCCGGCCGGAGAGCAAAGCGTAGCGGACGTAGAGGGCAAACGTGTTCAGCACGTCACCTTCGCAGTACGCACGCACGTCCGCGATGCGCCCTTGAGCGACCATGTCAGCGACCTCGGAGCCATGCCCGCCGATCTTGCCCGGCAGCCCCATCGACCGGCACACGTCGTCGAGACCACCGAGGTTTCGCGTGGCACCGAAATCGCTGAGCACGTCGTACAGGTCACAATGCCAGTCCGCGCTGTAGCGCTGGCCATACGTCGACCATTTGTCTCCCGCCTTGTACCAAGACTCGGCCGCGACGCCGTGGAACAAGGCGCGGAGCTTGAGCAGCGGCAGGTCGAAGCCCCGTCCGTTGTACGTGGCCACCCGCGGCTTTCGGTCGGCGAACCACCTCCAGAACGCCTTGAGGATCTGAGCTTCGCTGTAGTCTTCGCGCCCACCGGAGCGCACGCCGGTAACCCGATACCATTCGTATCCGGCGTCCTCACGGACGATCTCCGCCTCGACAAAGGAGACGGCGACGACGCGGTGATACGGCAGCTTGGGGAACGCCGCCGGATCGGCGTCAGAAGGAAGGAGATCGGTTTCCGGGACCGTCTCGACGTCCAGGCAGGCCAGCACCGAGTGAAATTGCTGAACCATGCCATCTCCCGTCCGGGTTGATTCCACTGCGGAAGCTACATGACAACTTCCGGAACCAGCAATCGGACTGTCGTCCTAGAGTGCCAACGCGGATGCACTCAACCTGATCATCGGGGCCCGAGCCACAACACCTGCGTACCCTTCCTGGAGAGCATCCGTTGAGAAGTCCCAGGGTACCCGTTTCCATGCCTGGGAGGCTCCTCGATCACCACCCCAACCCTTCAATCGCCGTGTCATCTGGAACGGAACCTGATAAGCTGAATGCCCTGACTTCAATGCAACCACGCAATGCACGATCCCGACGCCTCTTTCCGGCTTGCCGCCTTCGAACGCCTTCGGATGCTGAAGACCATCCATGGAAGTGCGTTGCCGTGGAGCGCCATCGCCGAGGGGTTCGTCTGCGGCACCGAACAGGTGCGGTTTGCCAGCGCGGCTCAGGGCATCTTCAAACCGGCCCAGATGAGGGGCGTGCTGAGCGTCAAGACGGTCGTCCCCAAGCCGGGCGGCCGCGTCTGGTACCATGACCAACTGGAGTCGGACGCCAAGCTCGCCACCGCCACAGACACCCTCGCCTACGCCTTCAAGGGAACGAATCCCGACGATCCGCAGAACCGGCTGCTGCGTGGCGCAATGGATGGACGGCTTCCGATCATTTACTTCTACGGCGTGGCACCCGGTGCGTATGAGCCGATCTTCCCCACCTACGTGGTCGACTGGAACCCGAGCGACCTCTCCGTGAAGCTCGCCCCGAAGCCGGTGGCCGACCAAGCCACCCTGTGGATGCCGCCCGGCGCCGAGGAACGGCGCTACGCCCTGCGGCAGGTCAAGCAAAGGCTGCACCAGTCCTCCTTCCGCGAGCGGGTGGTCGCCGCTTACGAAGGACGGTGCGCGCTGTCCGGCCTGCCCGAGCTCCGGCTGGTGGATGCGGCGCACATCATCCCCGACAGCGACGAGGAGCTGGGGCAACCAGACATCCGCAACGGCATTTGTATGTCAAAGCTGCACCACGCTGCGTACGACGCGGACTTGATCGGCATCGATCCCGACCACCACATCCACATCTCCGAGCGGCTCCTGGAACTGCACGATGGCCCGATGCTCGAGCTCGGCATCAAGGGGCTGAAGGGGCAGGTGATTCGCTTGCCCCGCGAGGATCAGCTGAAGCCGGATCCCGAGCGGCTGGCACTTCGGTTCGAGCGGTTCAAGAAGGCCGCCTGAGCACCCGCCCCCTTTCTTCTCCGTGCCCCTTTCCGTGACTGGCCCGATGCCGACCTCCACAACTCCAGAAACCTCCAACACCGGCACGGCGCCCATGGGGAATCCGGTGGCCGCGTACGACCGTCGTGCTTCGGAACTCGCCAGCCAGTACGAGACGGTCGGCTTCGACGAGGTCCACGCCGACATCCTGGATCTGTTGCCGCCACCAGGAGCGACCGTTCTCGATGTCGGCGCTGGATCCGGTCGCGACGCGGCCTGGCTCGCGGCCAAGGGACACGACGTTGTCGCGGTGGAGCCATCCGCGGGCATGCGTGCAGAGGCAGTACGGCGGCACGAAAGCGGGCGCATCCGCTGGGTCGATGACCGCCTGCCTGGGCTCGAGTTCGTCCACCGCCTCGGTGTGACTTTCGATTTCATCCTGCTCAGCGCCGTGTGGATGCACGTGGCACCGGCGGACCGGCCGCGGGCGTTCCGCAAGCTCGTGACCCTGTTGAAGCCCGGCGGCCGGATGGTCATGAGCCTGCGGCACGGCACCGCCGACCCGGAGCGGGCCATGCATCCCGTCAGCCGGGCTGAGATCGAACGCTTGGCTGCCGAACATGGTGCCATGGTGACGCAGGCCAGCCGGGCGCCGGATAGCCTCGGACGCGCGGATGTCAGCTGGGAGACCCTTGTCGTCCAGCTCGCGGACGACGGCACGGGCGCCCTGCCCTTGATCCGGCACATCGTGCTGAACGACGCCAAGTCCAGCAGCTACAAGCTGGCGCTGTTGCGCGTGGTCGCGCGGGCTGCCGACGCCTCGCCCGGGTTGGCCATGCTGGACGGCGACGAGGCGGTGGTCCTCCCCCTTGGCCTTGTTGCGCTGTACTGGGTGCGCACGTTCCTGCCCTTGGTCGGCGCCGACCTGCCGCAGACCCCGACCAGCCGGAACGGTGACGGTCTCGGATTCGTCAAGGAACCATTCCGGCGCCTGGGCGGCACGGCCCCTCCGGAACTGCGTGTCGGTGCGCATTTCCAGGGGGATACGGCCACCGCTCTCGCCGCGGCCATCCGTGATGCGGCGAACACCATCACCAGGATGCCCGCCACCTACATCACCTACCCGGGAAGCGACCGGCAGGTTTTCGGGGTGACGCAGAGGCGCTCGCCCCGGATCGCCGGGTCCCAGGTGCTGGACGCACCGTACCTCTGGTCGCTCGGGGACTTCCGCATCCCGTTGAACGTCTGGCACGCGCTCACCCGGCTGAACACCTGGATCGAGCCTGCCCTGACGGCGGAGTGGACGCGGCTGATGCAGCGCTATCTGGCCAGTCAGGGCCGGTCGGTCCCTGAAGGCCGTATCGCGGAGGCCATGGCTTGGCTCGATCCGGAGCGCGGGACCGCCGAGGTTCGGCGCCTGACCGCGGCCATGCTGGATGCCGGGGAGCCCGTGTATTGCGTCTGGAGCGGACGCAGGCTCAAACGGGACGGGCTCGATATCGACCACTGCCTTCCGTTCGCGGCATGGCCGAACGCGGACCTGTGGAACTTGATGCCCGCTGATCCGCGGGTGAACCGGCACGGCAAGGCTGACCGCTTGGTCTCCGCCGAACTCCTGGACCGCGCTGGAGAGCTGATCGTCAGCTGGTGGGAGCGCGCCTACCTCCGGCACGGAGATGTTCTGGCCAGCCGCTTTGGGCGCGAGGCTTCGGCGTCGCTCCCGGTGGGCGTGGCGCCGGGCGGGCCCGTCGGCGCCGGAGAGGTTCTCGAAGCGCTGGCCGCCAAGAGGCTGATGCTCAAGGTCACCCAGCAGCTTCCGGAGTGGCACGGTCCTGCGGGCGCATGGAAGTGAGGTGAGCCGGATTTGCGGTGAGTGCCAGCTGCCGAACGAGCGGTATTGGGCCATGCCGCTTCGCATCGAATGCAATGATACTGAAACGGAAGGATGTACGATGTCGGATGCAGATGAGGCGGAGTGGGAAACGATCGGCATTCTTTGGGCTGCCGCAGGGATGAAGAAGCAGTACGAAGCTGAGCTCGCAGACTCGCAGAAGCGTGCTGCCCGGCTTGAGCAACAGCTACGGGACACCCGCGCCCAGTTGGCTGCGGCCGAGCAGCGGGCCGCTTCGGCAACCCGACGGGCTGACAACGAGGAAGCCCGAGCAGACCGGGAAAGTAGCTACTACGAGGATTTGAGCCTTGAGCTCACGGCGGTCCGGGAAGAACGGGACCGGCTCGCCGCAGAGCTGAAGACAGAGCGGACTAAGGCCAGCGTGGCGGCCGCTCTGCACACGGTTACGGAAGGCACCTGCGCAGGCTATTACGCGGTGCTGGGAGCATTCGAGGCGGCGCACCCTGGCAGCCCGGTTCTCGCCGAACGCGATGCCCTGTTCTGGCAGGGATATGAGAAGAGGGACCCTGGACGACGCATGTCCCAGGTCTTGTACGGCGACGGGAAGAAGGGGAAAGCAACGGCCACGTCGTAGCCGTTGCGCCGATCAGCGCCCCACCTGAGAGCTTGCGCTCGGTGGTTCTACGTGGCGTTGCAGCGGGTCTCCTCTTCTGCGTGGTGGCGCTCGTTCCGGCGCGGGCGTCCAAACAGCACTTCCTCGACAGGACCCGCTCGAAGGCGTTCCGGGCGGCCCACCATGGGGCTGGCGACCGCAAGCCACTCTGTGTCGGACCGCCCGAACTCGAGGGCTTCGAGGTGATCCAGACGGTGAGTAGACAGCGCTGACGGAACCACCGATAGCAACCTGGGCTTGAACTCCTTATTCTGAGTGCATGCCGTGCACGCGCGACCAAACTCCAGGACCTCATGCAGAGGATCGCGAACCACTGTCCGGGCTCGTCGAGCAGGTCACGTACTACAACGCTGAGAAGGGCTACTGCGTCCTGCGCATCAAGGCCCGCAGCCACAAGTATCTGGTCACCCTAGTCGGACACGCGGCCTCCGTCACGCCCGACGAGTATGTGCAGGCGTCCGGCCGCTGGGAGCAGCACCGAGAGTACGGCCCTCAGTTTCGTGCAGCCTTCCTGTGCGCCACGACGCCCACGACGCTGGAAGGCATCGAGAAGTACCTGGCCAGCAGCCAGATCAAGGGCATCGGTCCGGTCTACGGCCGCAAGTTGGCTCGGGCATTCGGCGAGGAGGTGTCCAACGTCATCGAGCAGCACTCCCAGCGCCTGATCGAAGTCCCGGGCATTGGTCCCAAGCGCGTGGCCAAGAACACGCAGGCCTGAGCGAAGCAGAGGGTAGTCCGTGAGATCACGGTCTTCCTTCAGAGCCACGAAGTCGGCACATCCCGCGCCGTGCGGATCTTCAAAACCTACGGGCCGGACGCCATCCCTCTGGTGACGGAGAACCCCTATCGGCTCGCCCGCGACATCCGCGGCATTGGCTTCAAGAGGTGGATTCTCCAATGGTTGTCTTGTTGCCTGTAAGGTAGCATACGTTTGGATGAACTCTCCTGAGGGTAAGCCAGTGGTGTTGCGGCCCATCACGTTGATCAGCAGAAACCCAGCGCTGCTCATGGCTTTCCTGGCGGCGCTCATGGTGCTTTATCGGCCCACCGCGGTGCAGGCCAGGGATCTCTCCATCGTCTCCGGCAACATGATCGACGTGGACGGAATGCGGATTCGGCTGTGGGGCATCCGAGTTCCGGAAGCCGATGTGACATGTCACCGCGGAAACGTAAACGAATCCTGCGCGGCCTTCTCCCGCCGGGTTCTCGAGCGGCTCATCGGAAGCGAGGAATTGCGATGCTTGGTGAAGGTCAGCCATCCCAGCCAGCCCGTCGGCGCCCAATGCTCGGTGCAAGGGGCTGACCTCGGGCACCTCATGGTTTTGGGCGGCTGGGCAACGGATGACGGCGCCGAGAGCGGCGGCTTCTATGCGGTGCAGGAGGAGGTCGCGCGAGAACAGCGGGTTGGCATGTGGAAGGACCAGTGACCGCATGACCACTGACCGTATTGGCGTCCCGGAGCTTCAGATCTCGATCGGGACCCTGGTTTCGTATTTGACGCGATTGATGACGGTCAGCGTAATAAAGCGCTTCACCAGTGGGCTGGCGTAGAGAGTGGCCCGGGAGAACCGTTCGAACTCGGCCATGTTCTTCACGCAGACGACCAACACGTAATCGGTGATGCCGGTCACCAGATAACACTGCATCACGCAGTCATGGGCGTGCATGGTTTTCTCGAAGGCGTCCATCAGCACTCGGTCGTCGCCTTTGAGCTCGACGCTCACGATCAACTCGATGTGGGTGCCGAGCTTGCCAGGATCGACGATCGAAACATCCTTGGCGATGATCCCGGCTTCGCGCAGCCGTCGAACCCGGCGCAGGCAGGTTGGCGGCGACACGGCGACCGCGTCCGCCAACTCCAGATTGGTGATCTGGCTGTTCTGCTGGAGCAGGTTGATGATCTTCCGATCAATTTTGTCGATTTCGACGTCCGACATGGGATTCTTGCTCGCGGTACGGGATTTCATACTTATGAATGCATCGCAACGTGACGTCAATTTTTCCATCATGATAAATCAGACGGCAAACTTAGAAATTTCATACCACCTAAATGGCGCTACAGTTTGCCCATGAGCACGAAGCAAACCATCGGCGGAAACAAAAGCAACTGAGTGATTTTGCAGGATGTCGGGTTCAACCCGCACGCATTCCCTGAGAGACGTCTAACAAAAACAGACACATTCAGTGAAGAGGTATAGGATGCCCGGAGACGTAATCTCTCGGCTTGCCCCCGTTCGCCTTGGCGTTGGGGGTCGGCAACGGAAAGAACAGGGTTTCGGCTGCGTCAACGGCCATCACGGCGAGATCCTCCAAGGGATCTTTCCCGACGAGACGGGGCGCCTGCACCGCGGCCTGGTCACCCTCCCGTGCAACATCGTTTCATCGGCCGCCGTCTTCCGACCGGCCGCTGGCCCGCTGGTCACCGTTCCCGACAACAAGCGCAAGGCGGCCGACGCCGCGCGCCTAGCGCTGGATACCCTGGGCCTGCATGACCAGGGCGGCCACTTGATGGTCGAAAGCGACATCCCGGTCGGTCTGGGAATGGGCTCCTCGACCGCGGATGTGGTGGCCGCGATCCGCGCCGTCGCCGACGCCCACGGCGCCGCCCTCGGCGCCGACGAGATCGCGCGGTTGGCGGTGCGGGCGGAGACGGCCAGCGACAGCATCATGCATGGCGATCTCGTCGTTCTGTTCGCCCAACGCGAGGGCGTCGTCCTGGAGCACCTCGGCCCCGCGCTGCCAACGCTGGAGGTCCTCAGCGTCGACACCTCCCCCGGTTCACCGGTGGACACTCTGAAGCAGCCCGCCGCCGTCTACGACGAGTGGGAGATCCAGGCGTTCCGGCCGCTGCGCGGCATGCTGCGCCGGGCGATCCGCACCGGCGATGCGACTCTGCTCGGCCGGGTCGCCACGGCCAGCGCCCGCATCTCCCAGCGCCACCTGCCCAAGCCCGCCTTCGAGGAGATCAACGCCATTGCGGCCTCCATCGGGGCGCTCGGCATCCAGGTCGCCCACAGCGGCACGGTCATCGGCCTGCTCTTCGACCCCCGCAACCCGGCCACGGCCCGCCGGATCGCCGAAGCGGCCGCCCGCCTCCAGGCCCTCGGTCTGCCCCCTGCTTTCCATTTCCGCACCGATGCCGCCGAGGTCCGCCATGTCGCTTGAGATGACGATGTCCCAGATGATGCCGAACACTCTGTCCCGCGAATCCCGCAGCTTTCCCGATTACGAACTCCCGCGTCTGGTGCGGCTGGCGGACAACCTGCATGGCGCCGCCTTCTTCCTGATGAAGCTGCTTCCGGCCCGGCACATGCTGGACCGCGCGGCGGCCGATGGGCGCCTGAAGCCCGGCGGCATCATCTGCGAGACGACGTCGGGAACCTTCGGCCTCGCGCTCGCCATGCTGGCAGCGGTGCGCGGCTACAAACTCATCCTGGTCAGCGACCCGGCCATCGACGAGCACCTGCACAAGCGCCTGCTGGAACTGGGCGTCACACTGGAGATCGTCGAGAAGCCCTATGAGGTCGGCGGCTTCCAGACTGCCCGCCTCGACCGGCTGCGCGCTGCGCTGGAGGCCAACCCAGGCAGCTTCTGCCCCTCGCAGTACGGCAACGCCGACAACCCTCGCGCCTACGCCGAGGTGGCCGAGCAGATCGCCGAGCGCCTCGGTCATGTCGACTGCCTCGTCGGCACCGTCGGGTCCGGCGGCTCGATGTCGGGCATCGCCCGCTTCCTGCGCCACCTCAACCCCGATCTCCACGTCATCGGCGTCGACACCCCCAACAGCGTCGTCTTCGGCCAGCCCGACGGCAAGCGGCTGCTGCGCGGCCTCGGCAACAGTCTGGTGCCGCCCAACGTCGACCACCGCCAGTTCGACGAGATCCATTGGGTCGGGGCCGCCGAGGCGTTCCTGGCGACCCGCCTCCTGCACCAGCGCCATGCCCTCTACCAGGGCGGCACCAGCGGGGCAGCGTACCTGGTGGCTGACTGGTGGGCGCGCACCAATCCCGACCGGAAGGTGGTGACGCTGTTCCCCGACGAGGGTCACCGGTACGTCGCCACCATCTACAACGACGACTGGCTCGCCACGCTGCCGGGCTGGACCGGCGTGCTGCCCGAAGCCCCGCAGCCAGTGGCGCATCCCAGCGACGTCCGGCCTAGCTGGAGCAGCTACCACTGGGACCGCCGGACGCTGGACGAGGTGCTGGCGGCGGCCAACCCGGCGGCGCGTGACCTCGCGGAGGCCGCGTGATGCCGCGCCTCCTGCTGTTCATCGAGAGCAACACGTCCGGCACCGGCCGCATGTTCGCCCAAACTGCCCGTGCCCTCGGCTTCGAGCCGGTGCTGATCAGCCGCCAGCCCAGCCGCTATCCCTATGTCGCCGAAGACAGTGTCCGCAGCATCGAGGCCGATACCGCCGACCTGACCGTCCTGCGCTCGCTTGTGCGGCAGCTGGCGCTCAGCGAGGGGGTGGCCGGGATCACCTCCAGTTCGGAATACTACATCGCCACCGCCGCCCGCTTGGCCGCCGAACTCGGCCTGCCGGGACCGGATGCCGACGCAGTGGCCGCCTGCCGCAACAAGGCGACCCAGCGCCGCCACCTGGACGAAGCCGGTATCGACCGCGTGCGCCATGCCGAAGTCACCGGCACCGCCGATGCCGTCAAGGCTGCCATCGGCATCGGATTGCCCGTCGTCCTGAAGCCGGTGGCCGGATCGGGTAGTGTCGGCGTCCGGCTCTGCGCCACGATGGCCGAGGTGGCGGCCCACGCCAGATCGCTGCTCGCCGACCCGACCTGTGGCGCGCTGCTGGTCGAGGAGGTCGTCCGGGGCGACGAGTATTCGGTGGAAATCTTCCACGACCTAGTCATCGGCGTTACCCGCAAACACCTGGGCGCCCTGCCGCACTTCGTTGAGATGGGCCACGATTTTCCGGCCCCTCTCGCCTCGACAGTGGCAGATCGGATCGCGGGCTTCGCGCTGGCCGCGACGCGGGCACTCGGCCTCACCTGGGGGCCGCTGCATGTCGAGCTTCGCCTCGGCGAGGACGGGCCACACCTGATGGAGGTCAACCCGCGGCTGGCCGGGGGATTCATCCCCGAGCTCGTCCGCCAGGCCACCGGCATCGACCTCATCCGGGCGACCGTCGAACTGGCCGTCGGCCGGACGCCGGAGGTGACGCCAACCCGGCAGGAGCACGCGGCGATCCGCTTCCTCACGCCACCCGACAACGGACTGTGGTTCGCCACCGAGGGTCTGGAGGCGGCACGGGGTGCGCCCTTCCTGCGCGATCTGCGGCTCTACCGTGCATACCCGCTGCTGATAGCCCGCCGCGGCGATTTCCAGGACCGCCTCGGCCACGCCCTCACCAGCGCCCCCACCCTGGAGGGTGCTGTGGCCGCCGCCGAACTGGCGCGCAGCGCCATTCGCTTCCGTGTCGCGGCCGACGGCATAAGAAACCTGGCCACCGTCGCCTGACCGGAACAGCCGCAGGAGTTCCTCCCATGACATCCACCTCCATCGCGGCCGCCGGACCGTCGCGCACCGGGGCGAACCCGGCGCTGCTCTCCCTGCTGGCGGGCGCGCTCGCCATCGCGCTTGCCCCCATCCTGGTGCGGGTCAGCGAGTTGGAACCGATCGCCACCGCCTTCTACCGGCTGGTCATCGCGCTGCCCTTCTTCTGGCTCGGCATGCTCGCCGAGCGCAAGGCGCCCCGGACGACCGCCCGCACGCCTGTCACCGCCGCCGATATGGCGCTGATGGGGGTGGCCGGGCTGATGCTGGCGGGCGACTTGGCACTCTGGCATCTCAGCATCACTATGACCTCGGTTGCCAAGGCGACGCTGTTCAACAACTGCGCCCCGATCTTCGTCGCCCTGATCGGCTGGCTGCTGTTCGGCGAGCGGATCGGCCTCGGCCTGATCGTCGCCCTGGCGGTTTCGCTGTCCGGCATGGCACTGCTGATCGGCGACGGACTGTTCGTGTCGGTGGGAAGCGCGGCGGAGGGGCAATGGCAGGGTGACGCCGTCGCAGTCAGCACAGCCGCATTCTACGCCATCTACCTGATGGTGGTGAAGCGCCTGCGGGCCAGCCACTCGACCAGCGTCATCATGGCAGGATCGAGCGCCGCCGCCGCCCTGGTATTAGCGGTCGCCGCCTGGCTCGAAGGCGGCCCGCTGCTGCCCGCGACCGCCTGGGGCTGGGTCGTGGTGCTGGCGCTGGGCATCGTCTGCCATGTCATCGGCCAGGGACTCATCACCCACGCGCTGGCCCACCTCCCCGTCACCTTCTCGTCCATTGGCCTGCTCATCCAGCCGGTCGCGGCGGCGGCGTTGGCCTGGATGCTGTTCGGCGAGGCCCTCGGCCCCCTCCAGTGGCTCGGCGGCGCGCTGGCGCTGGTCGGCATCACGCTGGCTCGCCGAACCTCCGGCCGCTGACTCGGCGACTAGCCACGCTTTGACCAACCACGCACCCGAAGCCCCTTCTCACCGGGAGTCACCCTCATGGTGATCAGCAACGCCCAGATCCTGGCCCACCTCGGCGACACCGGCCGGGTCGCCGGGACCCTCCATCCGAAGGCTCAGGCCATCCTGTTCGGCGACGTCGCGGACGACGCCATAGACCGAGACCTGCCCTGGATCACCCAGGTCGACCGCGCACACCTTGTGATGATGGCGGAGACCGGTCTCTTGCCGATTGCGCACGTCTCCCCGCTGCTCCGGCGCATCGATGAAATGGAGTGCTCGGGCTTCGCCTCCCTGCGTGGTCGGTCGGCGCCGCGCGGTGTCTACCTGCTCTATGAGACCTACCTCATCGCTGACCTCGGCGAAGAGATCGGTGGCGTCCTCCAGACCGCGCGCTCGCGCAATGATCTTGGGGCCACCGTCTTGCGGATGCGGCTGCGCCAAGTGGTCGCCGACCTGCTGACCGGCCTGTCCAGACTCCAGACAACCCTGCTGCGCCGGGCCGAGGACTGCGCCGACGCGGTCTTCCCGATATACACCCACTACCAGCCTGCTCAGCCGGTGACGCTCGCCCACTACTACGCCGGGGTGGCTGCGGCGCTCGACCGTGACGCCGAGGCCTTGCACGCCGTGCTGAGCGACCTGGACCGTTGCCCGCTCGGCGCCGGGGCAGTGGGCGGCACCGGCTTGCCCATCGACACCCGGCGTACGGCGGCGCTGCTCGGTTTCTCGACGCCCTGGGCGCATTCCATCGACGCCGTCGCCTCACGCGATGCTGTCCTCCGTCTGCTGGCGGCGCTGGGTATCCTCGGCGTGACGGTCAGCCGTCTCGCCCATGACCTCCAACTGTGGACCACGGGCGAGTTCGGCTTCCTGACGGTGGCCGACGATCTGGTCGGCACCAGCTCGATGATGCCGCAGAAGCGCAACGTCTACATGCTGGAGCACATCAAAGGCATGGCGGCCGCGCCGATGGGCGCGCTGACGGCGGCAGCGATGGCAATGCACGCCACACCGTTCTCGAACTCCATCGCGGTGGGTACCGAGGGCGTCAAACCGGTGTGGGCGGCGGCTTCCGGAATGGCCGACGCGCTGACCCTGGTCCGGCTGATCGTGGCCGGAGCCGAACCGAACCAGGGGGCGATGCGCCTGCGAGCCATCTCCGGACAGACCAATGCCACCGCGCTGGCCGACTGGCTGGTGCGCGAGCGCGGGATGCCGTTCCGTCGCGCCCATCACGAGGTCGGCGGCGTCATCCGCGGCATGATGGTCCAGGGTGTCGTGGACCTTGCGACGGCCGCGCGCGACGCCCATCCCGAATGGTTCCACGGGGAGCGCTCGCCGCACCTGAAGCCAATAGATGTTGTCGCCGCCCAGGAGCATGGCGGTGGTCCAGGTCCAGATTCCACGATTCGGGAGATCGAGCGGGTGCGGGCGTCGCTGCGCACCCGCCGCGCGGCTCTGGTCGCACAGCACCGCCGGTGGCGTGCGGCACGGCAGACCCTGCGATCGGCGGTGGAGAGGGTGCTCGACATCGCGGTCATCGACCGGCCTGGCCAGGGCCATCCGGCCGGGGCGTGACCCAAGCAGCGGGAACATCGACATGCGCAGCGCAGCCAAACCCAGCCCAAGAGCGAGAAACGGGAAACGAACGGTTCCCGGCTTGCGTCCCTATCCGGCCACGATCGGCTTGACGGTGGACCGTAGCTTGGAGGTCATTCCGGACGAGGCGTTGCTGGGCTGCCTGCTCACACTGGCAGACCCAGAAGTTGATGGCGATGTGTTGGCGCTACGCCTACTGGCTGCGCACGGTTCCTTGGGGGAGGCGGTCGCGGCGGCTTCAGTGGGGAACCTACCCGGCGGTGTGGCTTCAGACGGCCACGCCGTCGTCCGGTTCCAGGCCGTTGTCGAACTCGCAGCCCGCTTGGTCCGGCCCTCACTGGAGCGCCACCCGGTGTTCGTCGCCCATGACAGCTTGGTGGCTTACAGCCGTCTTCGGGCCGCCTGCTCCACGGTGCAGGCGTTGCGGCTCCTGTTCCTCGACGACCGCCGCCACCTGATTGCCGACGAAATCCATCAAACGGGGACGTTCGGTGACGTCGCGATCTACGTTCGGGAGATCATGGTCCGCGCGTTGCAGATGGAGGCCCGCGGGCTGGTCATCGTCCACAGCGGTCCAGATGACGACCCGCCGAACCCGGCGGGGGCCCGGACATCCTGTGCGGACATCCAGCAGGCGGGAAAGTTCCTCGGGGTGGAACTCGTTGAATACCTTTTGGTCGGCAGACGCTCGTATTGCACTATCATCCAGGAACCAGCCGATGCCCGTGTTGGCCGCCGCCCTTCTCCGGTGGCAAGTGATTCCGGGCCGTCGCCGGACCGTAAACGTTAGTCGGCTGATTCGGAAAAGGCCGACGCGGGTGACCTCACGTTCCACCCCTTGGTCGGTGTCGCCATCACTTGAAAGGGTTGTCCACCGTGTCCGTCGGCTTCGGCGGCGGGACATGGTCCGGCAGGTCTTTCTCGGCCTCTAGGAACTGTACAACGGCATCGAGCAGGGACTTGAGCTTTCGGGCATGTTCCAGCCCTTGCTTGTCGCGGGTGAGGTCGATTGATCCGTAGACAGCCACACAGTCGGAGCCATTCTCGACCTGGAGGTCTCCGATCTGCGTGGCCCCGGTATCATCGGTGTACGGCTTGATCATCGCATCAACTCCTTCAGAAACTTCAGGACGTTGCTCTCAGAGAAGCCCGGCTCGTCTTTTTTCCGTCCTCGCCCCGGCGCGCGGGGCTCAGGCAGCGACATCGGCGATGCCTTGGCCTCGGCGGAGATACTGGGGAAGACCGCAATGCCGGTGACATCCTCCAACTCAGCAATGGAGATCCGCTGGTACTCGTTCCCCGGCGCGTTGGGCACGAGATAGGCGGCAGCCTCACGGCGGCGTGGGTCGTAGATGGCTTTGAAGACGTGCGTGGGCACCAGGACCCGGCCGCCGATGCGCTGGAGGTTGGAGCCTTGGAAGACGGGACCGGTCACGACATAGACCTCGCCGCGGGTGTTCCCAAGATGCCGCGTCGCACCTTCGATGGCACTCCAGATCCCGCGGTTGCTCTCTCCAACCTGGGGGATCATGTTCGCCAGGGAGAAGCTCTCATGCTGGGCTTTCGCCATCGGCATGTCGCCATTGGGCGCCATGTGCCCGCGGTCGAATCCGGAGCGCTTGTAGTCGGCCAGTTCCGCCCGCTCGTCCCGCGGCAGGGCTGTCTCAGCGTGGAAGGCGCTCGCCTCAGGACGCTCAAGACCTTTGGCGGCCGCGACGCTGTCCCGAGTCAGGTGCTCGACTGCATAAAGCGGGGTGCGCGTCACGCCGGAATGAAGAACGGCGAACGCTGAGTAGCAGAGCTCCCGCGTCTTGGCTGCCAGCTTCGGATTGATCAGGTCCGGCGCCACGGCCCCGGCATAGTGGGCCGGGCATGCCGTTGCCGCGGCATCGGCCGTAGCCGGAAGGGTGAACAGAACGAGCGCCGGAAGCGCGCAGGCAACCGTCCATCGGGCAATGGCATGTGGTCCGCGAGGCATATCTTCTCCATTTCCCGAACAGGCTGAAGCTACGACAGCTTGCGGACGGATGTCACGTGAGCCGAAGATCGAGAGCTACCAGAGGATTCGTCGGCTCTAAACAGCTGCTCACTCACCTGGAAGAACTGAGAAATCCATGGGCGCCGCGAGCGTCCAGGTTCGGCCGCGGTGCTCCAGGATACCCCGGACGCTGATGAACCTCCCGGCCTTGTGAGCCTCGACGGCGCTCAGGTAGTCCTCTGGAGCCAGGTAGATGCGGACCCTGATTAGGCCGTGGTCCTGGCTGTCCCAGTTGACGATGATCTCACGGTCCGAGTTGTCCTGAAGGAGGTCCGCGGGATTCCCTTCGGTCTCCAGAGTCCTGATCCGACCCACGACATGGGCGGGGCGCTTAACCTCGTCGGCGCGCAGGGTCCTGGCTGCGGCTCGAAGTAGGTCCACGTGACGGATTTCAATGGAGAACTCCGACCGGTCCTGTAGTCCGTCAGGGGCCTGCCATTCCGGGGAGAGATCGATCCCGATCCTGAGCTTAGCGAGCCCGGTCCGCTCCACCAAGTCAACCAAGTCATCACACATGTTCGCGCTGAGACCTGCCTGATACTCCTGGGTGATGGGTGACGGATCATCCTGCTTTGCAGCCCGTTGCACTGCGCCAAGGCCGCGCGCGAGCCTCTGCACGACCCGCCTGGCAAAAGGAACCTCCTGCGGGACACCCGCCATCGTCGGTTCGTCGTTCAGGCCTACGGGGGATTCGACGACGAAGCCGAAGCTGCCTCGGAAGGTGTGCCCGAAGCGGCATCGGCTCGCGTAATCGGATGCTTCTTTCCGGGTCCGGCCGAAATACTTGCCGGGAGCTAGCTCCGTGGTGGCGGTGCTGCCGAGGAGCGCCCTCATGCTCTCGATGAACTCCGCGGCGAGCTTGAGCTCGATCGTGTCCTGGCGGACATATTCGTCGGGTACTCTGCTCCTGATGATGTCGAACGCGATGGAGCGGATGTCCATCGCAAGGTCGACGAGCGGGCGCTCCTCAAGCTGAGACAGTGTCTCTAGCGCTGCTCTGATGCTCGGTAACGCACGTTCCCGGTCCATCGCCGTGGGCACGACGATCTCGATCTCGTCGTCCCCGCCCTCCGCCGGGAGCGTGAAGAGGACAAGTTTGCGTTCAGTGAAGCTCCGCGCAGTCCAGCCGTGCATGGCCAAGTACCGTCTCAAGACGTCTGCGGATATGTCCCGGATGGCTTCGGTGTCCTGGCTCATCGTCACAACCCCAAGCGCCTGAACCGCTCATGGTCCAGTATGGCGTTCAGACTCTCCACGGTCAGCAGGTTCGTTCGCGGGATCCGAATGCGCTTCGTTTCCACGTTATCCGTAGGCGCTCCCACCAGTCGCTCCCAGTAGCAGCAGCGCCGAAGCTCCAGCCGATCCTCCTGGAATACAAGCCATTCAGCCTCGTCCTTGGGCAGGCAGAGGAGGATGAGAACGGCGCCTATCTCTGCCGGTTCACGCCCGACCAAGTCGTTGTAGGTCTTTGCCTCAAGATCGTAGACGACGAACTCGCCGTCATGTTCCCAGTCGGTCGTTGCCTTCAGCTGGAAATCGAGAGGGAATCCGGAATCGTTCCGGCGCCCGTTGCGGATCTTCACCGGCCGGAACTGCCCGTCGAAGCCGTAGTCGAACGCGCTGCCCAGGTTGAAGTTCACGCCCGCGCGCCCTGCGACGGCGTGGATGAAGGCCCGGCTAAGGCACTCCTGCGTATGCTGCTTCGTGATCACGGGAAATCGTCGAGCAAGGTGACCGTAGGCTTGTCATAACCCACCATGGGTCGCTCGACAAATGGAGAGTTCGCGTCATAGCTGTCCGCGCGTCGGGCCATCGGGATCCACGTCTCCATCACCCCCCGACCCGCCTCACGAGGCCACCGACTGTTTCACCGATCCGGCATCCTCCCCCAAGGCAGCCCAGCCGATCCATGATGGAGGAGTTACCCTATGCGGGGACCGGCCGCCGGGCCAGCCTCAGGGCGTCGTAGAGAAGCTCGAAGATCGCGTCGGCCTGTGGGCGTGCGCGTTCTCGAGCAGAAGCCTCTCCACGTGCCCGGAGAAGGCGGTGACGTCGAATTTCGCCTTCGGCGACGAGGCCGCGTTCGCCCGGATGGCCCCGACGAGCCTGTCTACGAGCTTGCTTTCGTCATCGTCGCAAGCAACCCCGTCGAAGGCGGGGTTCACGGTGATCCAGTCCCAGTCCACGCGGGCATGCTGGCGGCCGGTCCTCACGTAGACGTAGGGAATGCCTCGCCGTTGGCACTCCCCGTGCCAAGCGTCGAGGGCCGGGCGGTCGCCGTCCTTGAACACCGCCCAGATCCGGTCCGGGAGATTGGGCGAGCGGGCGAGAGCATCAAGCGCCGGGAGCGTCGCGACCCGATGGCCGAGGTCGGCCAACCGCGCGGCGAAGGCGGCCTGATCGACGGTGGCGAGGGGTGGCATCTCAGCGCCGTTCTCCCGCGTGCGGGTGGCAAGCGTGATGCCCGTGCGGCTGCCAAGGGCAGCGGCCAGGGCCTCGGAGAGGTGCGAGGAGCCCACAGCGGGAAGGTCCGCCCGCAGGGAGCGCTTGAAAAAGGCGAGGTTGTCGTTCGTGAGGGCAAGCAGGGCCATCTCGGATCCTAACGCTCGGTCGATGTCCGCCGATTACGCATCGACCGCGTGGGGATCGCGGCGGCTCACGAACCGTCCTCTTTAACCCGGCGGCAGGTCTGGTGGGACAACCGTACGCACGGTAGCAAACAGCTCCGGCCCATGCAATCGCAATGGCTGATCGCCAACAACCGTTGCATGAATTCAATGGGCCGCATCATCCGGCGGAGCGCCGTGGACAGCAGGCTTTCACGAAGGCGCCCATAGGGAAGCCACAGACGATAACGCGGTGTCCCCAAAACCCAGGGCTTGTGTAGGACACCGTTCGACCGGGCCAGTTCAGGCGCTTAGAAGCTCCCGCTCTCGGATGTATGCGATGACGGGCAGGAGGCTCTTGGCCTGGGGATTGCCGTGGGGGCCGAGATGGTTGATCGAGAAAATCTCATCAGCCCGCAACCCGCGCCTCCCCACCTGCATCTGATGCTTCGACGGCGGGTGGGCACCGGCGCAGAGCCGGAAGCTCGTTCACCGGGGCGAGAGACGACCGCGCTCGGAAGCATTTTTCAACAGCTTTTCATTCAAAACAATGGCTTAACGGACTTTCAAGCGCCAGAATAAAAGAGAGATAACGGAACCCCGGGGCGCCGCACGGGCAGGCTTCGCCTACGCCCATCCCGGTCTGCGATGTTCCCTGCCAAGCCGAGCCAGTGGCTCACTCCCGTTCCCGGCTGATCGCCCTCCGGATTGGCGGAAGCTGGAGCCCCACGTCGGCGCGGGAGGCAGGCACTGCCGAATAGTCTTTTATTCCGGCGCTCATTTTCCCGACAATCCATTGATAAATATGGCTTCATCCGAAAATCTACTCCTCCGGCCCAGCCTGAGTGCGGCGGCCCACCGACCTGCACCAGCAGGCTGCCGGACGCCTCCGGGCGGCCGACCGTCTCGTACGCGGCTTGGCTTCGCGCCTGCCACGGCGGAGACACCGAGCCACCGGCCGAGCCGCAGCCCAGCCTGCGGGGGCGCCGACGCGCGAGCATTTCCCTGGCCGAACCGGTTGCGCTTCATGCCCCCGTTCACACCCACCGCTCGCCTGGCAACCGCGTAGCCGCCGGTTACCGTTCCCTCCCGCCCCTCCCCTGGCGCAGGTGGGCGTCCTTCTCGACGACGCGCAGCTTCGCCCTGGCGCGGTGGTACGCCTGCCAATCCGCTGCCAGTGCGGCGTCCACCAGCCTCGGCACGAACTGGTTGTCCGCCGGTGCCGTCACGTGGCTGCCGTCCGGGGAGATCCTGCGCTCGGCCAGGAAGGCCGTCGCCAGCGCCACGAAGGTGTGCGGCGGCGCATGGTCGACATGGCATTCGGAAGGCGACACTGGCACGCCGGTGAGCGCGCACGGCACCCGGCCATCGGTGTCGGCGTGCTCCTCGAAGAAGCGCCTCCTGAACGCCATGGCGTCCCCGTTGATCGCCTCCCTCATCGCCTGACGCATCTCCGTAAGCCTGCTCGGCCCCTTGCCGTCGATGGCCCACCCGAACGAGAAGTCGGTGGCCGACCCGTCCGCGCGATCAATCCAGAAGCAGGGGTGCTTCCCCTTAGTTGGCTTGTCGACACGGAACCGGGCAACGCCAGCCCCGCGCTTATCCGCGGCTTCGGGATGACGGTCGAGCAGCCAGAGCAGATGGCTGGCGTGCGGTTCCGGGATAACGGCGCCCACCGGGTACGCATGCAGGATGGCGCGGTAGTAAGCCTTCGCGGCCGCATTCGAGCGGAATGCGAGCGGGCCGATGTCGATGGCGGGCATATTCGTTACTCCTCCACGGTTTCGGTTTGCAGGGGAATGTCGACGTCGTCGAAGCAGCCGGTCCTCATCCGATCCGGCCCATCGCGGAAATCCTGGATTGCCTGCTGAGCGCGGTCGTCGGCCATCTCCATCTGGCGCGCCATGAACGCCTTGAAGGTGGCGAGGTGGTGGACGGCGCTGTCCTCGAGCGCACCTCGGACTGTGAACGCCTTTTCCGGTGGATGCGCGTACCCGAATACCAGGCCCGCCTCGACATGCGCGGCGGCCATGCCCGGCGGGGCTTCGGTGAAGCCCGGCTCCGGGCGGTCGGCCCGATCGCCCCATGCCCCCATGACATGGAAGACCGAGCCGCCCAACGCGCGCTCGATGCCGCTCAGGGACAGCCTCTCGACGAACCTGGCATCCTCGAACCGGCTCAGCCGCTTCTCATCCCCGTCCGCGCTCACCCCGGCCCTTCTGGTGAGGTCCTGGAGCGGCTTAAGATGGCGCGGCCGCGCTTTCTTCAACGCCTCAATCAACGGCTCCAGGTTTCTGGCCAGTTGCATCGCGGCCTTCGGCCCAATCGGTGTCGGCGCGCTCCTCAGCGCAGCCCTCGCCCTTCCCGCCTTCGAAGCCAGCTTTCTTGCCATGCGCTCCGGATCGGACCGGTCGCTTCGCGCTTTCCCGGCTGCATCATGGTCGGGAGCGGGCCGCCCGGTCCTCAAGGCGTCTTCTTCGTCGATGCCTTCCGCCATCTCATCCTCCGTCATGCCGCCACCGTCGGCGACATCGGAAATGCTGCCCAAACATGGACGAGCATACCTGTTGGATGGACAGATTATCGGTAAAAATTGAACAGGTTACTTGGCTATAGTTGAACAGGTTCAAGGGGCAGGTTCCTTGCTGGCCGCCGCCAGGCAGTGGAAGGGCGGTACCGCAAGGCCAAGCGGCCATCCTGGCCGGGAAGGTCAGGGTCTCAGCCGGGCCGCTCGCTGGGTTCCGTCACCAACGGATGAGCGCCGGGTACCCGTAGACCTCGAACGCCCCTGCGACGCGCTCCGCCGCCGCAGTCATGTCCGAGAACGGGTCGTCGCGTATCGCCCGCAGCAGTCTTGCGAATCGCAGGTGGTCAATCCGAGGGAAGTCTGGAACGCGCCGGTCGTTTCCCGGCGCTCCCTTCGACGTCGGGACGGGCATGCGTGCTGGAGGCCGCAAGACCCTTAGTTTCATGGTCGACGAGCGGTGCCATCCAGGCGCGAGGATCGCTTAGCTCGGGACGAACCGGACCCAGTGGAACGCATGACGCGCTTGGCCGCGGATGCCCTGGAAGGCACGTACCAGGACGAGGTCGAGCGCGAAGCCTCTGTGTTAATGCGGGCCTTGGGTCGATGCACTCGATGGCCCTGAAGCCAATTCTCCTAATCCCGGACAATGGGCCCCTGGGCGCGCTCGCCACCGTCGACAAGCTCGACTGCCTGTTGCGATTCGGCATTCCCTGAAACCTGCTCGGTCCGCTCACCCCACTCCTTGCCAACGAAGATGTCAGTCCAGGTCCGCTCGAGTTCCCCGAAGGTCACCGCAACGACTTCGCGATCGCCGGGAACCAGGCGATCGCGTAGGCGCCGCAGCACCAGCTGTTCGAAGCGGTAGGCGAACGTCTCAGAGGGGAAAATCTGCTGGAACATCGGTTCCCACGCGCAGCCGGTGAGGTGCGGGCGGAGTTCCCTGTTCAGGGCGGCAAGCCGGTCCGCCGGGTTGGAGGTGCTGCCGATCTTGTAGGCCGCGATCCTCCCGCCCGTGAGCACAAAGGCGTAGGCGTAACCCAGCCCGAGCTGCCGCTCGCTGCCGCTCCTGGTACCAGTCGGCGGGGGGCCGCTAGCGCCGTACGTGCGTTTCAGCTCCATCGCCTGAGCATAAGCGGCTTCCCTGTCCAGTTGCGGTGTGCTTGCGATGACGCAGGGCGTGCTCGGGAGAGCCCAGATCCGGTTCGCAACCTCGTCTCCGAGTTCGACCTCGACGTCGCGGGCGAAGGCGGCCCAGACTTGGCCTGGCAGGTAGGACCCTACGATCGACTGGAGATCAGGCTTCCCGACGAACGCCACCGCCCTGGTCATCGGCAGCGCCCACCGCCACCGATATTGGCCGCCCGCATCCAGCTCCTTGGCCGTCATCGGGACGCCCAGGTCGCGCATCACACGATCAGCGTCCACCTTCTCATGGCCGAGCTGGCACATGCCGAGCAACCGCCCCTGGTCAGCCGTGGCGGTCGGCTCCCCCTTGGTGCCCGCGATGGCGATCCAGTCGCCGTGCCTCGCCTGTCGCAGCAGGTTCTCGCGCCCTCCCTCCTCCTTAAAGCCCAGGGTCGGGTAGCGGGCCGGGTCGAAGCCCCAGGTCTTCGTGAGAAAGAGACGCGCTCGGATTCCAGCGTTAGGAGCCGCAGGCTGTTCAATCACTGGGGGGTCCTACGTTCGATGAGCCAGGAGAGCGCCGAAGCGAGGCGGATGGAGGTCGCCAGCGGGTGCCAGATTGCTCCATCTCGAGCGAACCAGCAACGCATGATTGATCCCAGGCGTGCGGCCTCATTCGGAGAGGTCGGGGTGGACGGATTGCGCTTCGGTCGCCGAGGCGGGGGTCACCGCGCTCATGGAGTCCCTGCGAGAAATCAAGGAGGTGAGCCCCATGCTCGAACTTGAACTGCGAGCTGCACGACGGGAACTCGCATCCCGCGGAATAGAGCGGCTAGCATGAATCATGTTTCGACACACTGCTTGCCCCTTCGCCCTTCTGCTGCTGCTCGACGGGGGCGAGGAGGTCGATCGGGATGGCCATGACAGGACGGGTCCGAGGGCGGCGGCCTGCTACGTGGCGGAGGCCCGGCACGCCTGGCTTGTGACCCCGGGCGCGCTCACCGCGCTGGAGCCGTTTCGCGCGGTCGCCATCAGCGCGACCATCGAAGCCAAACGCCAGTTCGCCGCGAACTGGGGAGCCGCCCGCCTGCCGGACCAACGGCGGCCAATTCCCCCGGAGTGGCGGATGTAGCCCGAGGCCCCTTGGAAACGGCGACGCCTGACATGATGACGGGCTGGCCGTTGACAGCATGGATGGGGTGCCGGGTGGCGAACTCCTCGCCCTACCTGACGGAACGCGCGATCCAGGACGGCCGATGCGACGTCCTGGCCCTCATCCGGCAGGCGATGGCGCGCAGGGTTGAAGTCGTCATCTACGTGTACGTGGCCCCGGAACAGAACATAGAGGACGGCCAGGGTAGGAACCGCCGCCTGAAGGCGACCTGTCTGCGCGCGGCCGACCTGCTGGCCGCCGCCGGGGCCGAGGTGGTCCCCGTGATGTGGGTGCACGCCGAGACGCTGTGCGTGGATGACGCGGAGATCGTCGAAGGGTCGTTCAACTGGCTGAGCGCCGCCCGTGACGAGGCCAGCGCCTACCAGCGCTTCGAGGCGTCCTTCCGCTACCCTGGGCAATACGTCGTTAAGGTTTGGAACGAATGGAGGCCCGGCGGAAGCCGAGAGCGGCTTTGGGGAAACTGGCGGCTTGTGCTTCTTGTGGCAACAGTGTGTCTGATCATCGGGTAGAATTAATGGTCATCGGTTCCGAACGCATGTCTTGCTGAGAGCGCTGGCAGGTAAAATGAAAATTCGTGTGCTGTCATGGGCGGCCGTCGAGCGCGGGGAGGCTGAAGGCACCGACGGCATCATCTCGATCAGGCCGTCGGCCGAGCATGATGCCGAGAACCTGGATCTTGCCTTGGCGCAGGCCACCGGCGGCGAGGTGGGTGCCGTGCTGGTGCAGCGGTTCGACGACATTGCCATCCCGGCCTTTGGCCCTTACTGCGGCCCTGTCATCGAGCATGTCGCCGAAGCGCTAGAGTTCGGGCGCAGGATCGCTGAGCAGACTCCGGAAGGTTCGCTCGTGGTCCATTGCCAGATGGGCGTCAGCCGCTCCGCCGCCATGGCGCTCGCCCTGCTGACCCAGGAACTCGGACCAGGCGCCGAGGAGGAGGCTGTGGCTGCCCTGCTGAGGGGAGATCCAGAAGGACGCATGCATCCAAATCCGCTGCTCGTCAGCATGGCCGACAGCTGCCTGTTCCGGTATGGGCAACTGGAGGCCGCGCTTGCGTATGCCTGCCCCAGGTACGTCAAATGGCGTGACCATTGGCGGGAGGCGGCATTAGACCCGGAGCGCCATTGGGAGCAGGCAAAGCGGATACGGACGAGGCGCCGGACGGAGTGAGAGCCCGCTCAATGCTCATCCCCTCATTCTACATGAATGCAGAAGTTAGCGGCTGGACGCAGAATTACCGTCTTCCTGGTCCGCAGGAAAAACGGCAAGCGGGCGCTGAAATAGGCTCGGGCTCAACACTGACATGATTTGGCTGCGGCAGTTCATCTGCGTTGAACGTCATATAGGCCAAGGCCAAACGGCGACAGTTCCCTCCAGCATTTCACCAAGATTGACTTGCCTGAAGGCGTCGAGCCGGAGTAGCGACACAGGCGGCTAAGACATTAACTGGTCTGGGCGGCACGGACATCAGCGACCATCTGCTTCAGCAACCGCACGCCACGTCGGATGGCTTCCTCGTCAAGGCTCGCGTAACCCATGACCAGCCCGGCGACCGCAGGCTTCGGCGCGGTCGCGGCCAGATCGAAGAGGGGGCCGATGGGATAGATGCCGAGACCGGCTGAACGGGCCTCGACGATCAGCATCTCCTCCAATGTCCGCGGCACCATGTTCAGCCAGACCACGACGTGAAGTCCGGCAGCAGCGCCGACGATCGTAACATCGTTGCCGAAGGTATCAGTCAAGGCTGCGAGAAGCACCGCGCGGCGTTCCCCGTTCCTGCGACGGATGCGCCGCACATGCCTCTCGTAGGCCCCGTTCTCAATCAGGTCGGCCAGCGCCTCCTGTTCCGGCCCGGGCGTGTGCCGGTCCATCAGTCTCTTCGCCCGCGCAAAGACGGGAGCCATGGCCTCAGGGACGACGAGGTAGCCAAGGCGCAGGTCAGGCGAGAGAATCTTCGACACCGTGCCGAGGTAGATGACCCGGCGGGCATCGTCCAGCACCTGCAAGGCTGGAATCGGTGAGACGTCGAAGCGGTACTCGCCGTCGTAGTCGTCCTCGATGACATACCCGCCGCTCCGCTCGGCCCAAGCCAACAGGTCACGGCGACGCGCCGCCGACATGACAGCCCCGAGCGGGAACTGGTGAGAAGGCGTGGTGTAGGCAAGGCGCACTGGGGGCAGCCCATCGGTCTTCATGCCTTCCTCGTCGACCGGGATCGGGATGACGTCGGACCCCACCGCCTGGAATACCTGCCGGGCGAGGCCATAGCCGGGATCCTCCATCAGGACCCCGTCAGCCGGGTCCAGCAGCAGCCGCGCACAAAGGTCGATGCCCTGCTGCGAGCCGTTCACGATGACGATCTGGTCCGGTTCGCACCGTATGGCCCTCGCCCGCCAGAGATAGCCTTGCAGGGCGACCCTGAGGCGCGGGGAACCGCACGGCTCACCATACCGCAGGCTCGGCCGCTTACGGAGCAGCGCGGCCGTGATCGCCCGCTTCCACATCAAGCGCGGGAAGTCGGCGCCCGCGATGTCGCCGTAGCGGAAGTCGACGGCCAGCGCCTTTCGATCGACATCGGCCGGGATAGCGAAAGCCGCCACCCGCTGTCCATATGCGGACAGGCCACCAACATGCTCAGCGCGCGACGGATGCTTCGGCCGAGGTGACGATGGGGAAAGCAATGGAGCGACCCTGGTAGCGGCTCCCTGGCGCGCTTCCAGGTAACCTTCGGCGATCAACTGATCGTAGGCTGCGGTCACCGTCGTCCGTGACGCGCCCCATTCGGCCGCCAAGGCACGGGTCGACGGCACCCGCGCGCCGGGAGCCAAGTCGCCGGAACCGATCCGGTCCCGGATCGACTGGCAAATCCTGCTGGCGAGGCGGACCGGTAATGGGTGCTCCGACATATCGCTAAACTGGCCCAGCCAAAATGTGAAAAACTGGATGTTTATCGTGAACCAGTTCCGGCTCATGGTCCAGCCCACGCCCTGACGTGGAGACACCCCGATGTATGTCCCGCCCGCATTTCGCGAGGATGATCTGCCGACCCTGCATGCGCTGATGCGGGAGACGCGCCTCGCCAACCTTGTGACCGCCACCGACGAGGGACTGATGGCGACGCCATTGCCGCTGTTCCTTGCGCCTGATGAGGGTCCTTGCGGCACCCTCTACGGTCATCTGGCCCGCGCCAACCCGCAATGGAAGCAGCAATCCCTGGGCGAGGCCATGGTCCTGTTCACCGGGCCGGAGGCATACGTCTCGCCATCCTGGTACGCATCGAAGGAAGAGCATGGGAAGGTGGTGCCGACCTGGAACTACATTGCGGTGCATGCCTACGGCCCGGCCGAGTTCTTCGACGACGCGGATCGCCTGCTGGAGGTGGTCACGCGACTAACGGACCTGCACGAGGGTCGCCGCGCCGCACCATGGGCCGTCGCGGACGCACCGGTCGACTTCATCCGCGCGCAGCTGCGGGGCATCGTCGGGCTTCGGCTCCCGATCACGCGCATTCAGGGCAAGCGCAAAATGAGCCAGAACCGATCCGCCGAAGACCGGGCCGGGGTGGCTGCGGGACTCACCGCCAGCGACCGGAACACCGACCGGGAGGTTGCTGCCCTGATCCCAACCTGATCCAGCCTTCCCGACGCTTGTCGGCGCGCATGTGGAACTCATCGCCTCCGATCTTGAAGCGGCGAGTTCCACCTTCAATCGGGCAGCTTGGGAATCTGCGCCAACGTGCTCACCAGTACGAAGCCGGTTGCAGCGTTACTTGGCGCCCAACCCCATCGGTTCCCGGGCAAGGCCGAGGGCGATTCGGGCCATCGCCAGCGCGCCCTCGCGCGAGCGGGCAGCAGCGATGAAGCAGTTCAGGTGGCAGAACACAGCATCCGACACCCCGGACACGCGGGCAAGTTCGGCGTCGCGCAGGCCTGCCCAGGCCGCGGGCAGCGGCAGCTTCTGGGCGAAGCTGCCCGGCTCGGGCGGCATGCAGCCGACCATCCAGGCGTTGCCGCCCTTGTCGGGGTAGACGGCGAACAGCACCGGCAGGTCGGCGTCGTGCGCCGGTCCCTGCCACGGCATGCCACGGTCGAGTTCCAGAACGCGCGGGTCGGTCGAGCGGCCGTGCGCCTCCAGGACGGCATCGTAGGCGGCAATGCGAGCTCGTATTTGCTCGATTCGGCCGTCGAGGAAGGTGCCCGCGATCTCGGCTGCGCGGAGGAAGCGCTCGTCCTCGGCCCGTGCTCGGTCCGCGGGGTCGGCGTCCCACGGCAGGTTCAGGGCGTCGACGAGGTACGGCAGGGCCATCCCGTCCGCGATCCGGGCCGCCCGGTCGAGGCCCTCGTCGCCGAAGTCGGGGACCGGGCGCTGGCCGTTGTCGGCGAGATCAACGAGGCGGACGACCTGCTCGTCCATCTCCGCCCAGACCCGCTCGACCATATCCTCGCCGCCGCGCCCGGCCAGGACGGCGCGCACCGCGTCCCGGCCGTAGGCGGCCCAGAGCAAACCCGCCGATGAGTAGGGCGTCCCGTCGGGACGCACCGGGGCACCGCGCTGGTGGTGGTCGAAGCGTCCCAGCGCCGGGTCGAAGACACCGCCAACGTCCCAAACGATGTCGGCGGCCTCCATCGCACTCGGGTCGCGGGTGCGCGCTAGCGTGGAGGCAGCAAGCACACCGGGCGGCAGGGCGCGGCGCAGAATAGCGTAGGCGAACGCCTCATCGCAGTGGAATGAGCCACCGTGGGTGACAAGAAGAAGGCTCTTCGCCATGGTCTTTCCTCGCCACTATATTCCGGGACAGCCATCGGGAATCCGCGTCTTACAGCGCTCTTTTAGGAGATGAACCGTGGCTCGCACCATCGTATAAAAGCGCGACGCTTTCCGTGCGCTTCATCGGGAGGAATGCTTCATCCTGCCGAACCCTCTGGGTGTCGGCAGTGCCCGGATGATGGAGCATATGGGCTTCAGCGCCTTGGCCTCGACGAGTCCAAGCTATTCCTGGTCGCGGGGCCGCCCAGAAAATGGTGTCGGACGCGACGATGTCCTGGCGCATCTCGAGAGCCTCGTCCTCGCCACGGACCTCCCGGTGAACGCCGATTCCGAGTCCGGCTTCGCCCATGATCTCGAGGAGGTGGCTGCAAACGTTCGGCGCGCAGTCGATGTCAGCCTCTCAGGCCTGTCGAGCGAGGACGTCCGGGCCGATAGGGGGTCCGGCTTCTACGATACCGCCACCTCCGTCGAACGCATCCGGACCGCACCGTGCTGCCCACCAACAACGCCTCCAAGCAGGTGCTACGCCCGAGCGTCACCTTCCCCAAGGTGGCGAACGGTTTCCGGTCGCTTTAAGGTGTCGATGTCCGTGCCCTGACCCGCTCCTCCATCGACGCGGGGCACCTCAACGGCCTGTCCGGCCATCAGGCCATCCTACGCGCCCTGGCCGGTCAGCCGATCTGCGCCGTCTGACCAGCCCCCTGAGCAATTACCCTCCCACGAACCGACCTTCCGGAACATGACGCGACGATTCATACGTCAGGAACTCTACAACTTGGTCTGGGACCAGCCCATGAGGGCGCTCGCGGCTGAGGTCGGCGTATCCGACGTAGCCTTGGCAAAGGCTTGCCGGAAGGCCGACATCCCTGTTCCCGAGCGCGGCTATTGGGCCAGGAAGCAGGCGGGCAAGCCGACCAGCAAGCGCCCGCTCCCACCACGGTTCCCAGGAGCCTCCGACACGATCGAGATCGGCGGCGGCTCATACCGCGGCTACTACCGGTCGGAGATCGGCCTCGATACGCCGCTGCCTCCGCCGCCGACCTTCGAAGAGGACATGGCTGCGCTGACCGAGCGCGTCTGGAGGATGGTGGGCAAGGTGACCTGCCCAAAGCTCACGACCAGTCCACATCGGCTGATCGCCACGCTACTGGAGAAGGACGAGGTGCGCCGCCAGGAGTATGCCAGAACCCGCTTCAGCATGTATGCCCCACGCTATGACACGCCTAACGCAAAGCGGCGGCTCCGCATCCTGAACGGCATCTTCCTGGCTGCCGCGCGGGCGGGCTGCAACGCCTCGATCGACACCACAAAGTGGCCGCGGAACCCGAATGACGCAGGCATCCACGTCGGTGATCAGCACATCACCTTCACCCTTGAGCCGGTCCCGACAAAGGGAAAACCCGCGTCAGCGGTCAGCCAGCAGGAAAATCTACGGCTGTCGATTCACTCCCGATCCCATAATGGCACAGCCCATAAGTCCTGGCAGGACAGCGATGAGGCATCGCTTGAGGATCTCGTCTGCACCATCGTTGCCGAGATAATCGTCGCGGCCGAGACCTTCCACCGCCAGAATGCCGTCTGCCATCATGAGTGGCTAGTGAAACGAAAAGCCGAACTGGTGGAAGCGGAGCACCAACGGAAAATCGAGCAAATAAGGAAGGAACGCGAACAACAGGAGAAGGAGGAGAGGGAACGGATCGAACGTCTCGTTGGGCAGGCAATGTCTCTTCACCAAGCAGAGACGATCCGCACCTATGTTCAGGCCATCCTGACCCGCGCAGCTGAAATGCCCGTGACGCCTGAGAACCTCGACCGCTGGGCGACATGGGCTATGATGGAGGCTGACCGAATTGATCCGGTGAAGAACGGGAGCGCGGTTGGCGGCATCTTGTCAGTGATCGGTGCCCCGCCCCTGGTCCCCAAATGACATCAACACAACGAAGGGAAGCACGGTCTTCTCAAGGGGGGAGTGGCCCGGGTCCGCACACCTAAAGCACAATCGGGTCCTCGTTTCCGGAGCTCCGGCAGCCGCCGAGGCGACGGCGCGCCGACATGTTGAGGTCACCAGATCGGCGCCTCACCATGCGTTATTCCCGGCAGGTCAGCAGACGGTGACCAGCCGGACTGATGACCTCAACATGATTTGCCGACAAGCTCGAGGTTCATCGGCATCCGCCGCGGTCAGGAAAGCCGTTCAGAGTACGGCGGCGCGGTACGTCTCGCGCAGCAGGTCGGACGGCCGCAGCCCTCGCTTACGCGCCTCGTTGAGCCACAGGTCACGGGCCAGCACCGGCGTCTACAGCGTCCACGCCTCGGCGCGGTCGAGTTCGCCAACAGCCGGATCACGCGCAACCCAGGCGTCCGGCGCCGCCGAAGCGTTCGCGTCGTCGCTAGTGTCCGCATCCACCAGCCGATGGATGAGCTCTTCGACAAGCAGCAGCAAGGCCCTGCGGTGCCCAAGCGACGCGGCGCACCACAGCCAGCCCAGCGCCAACTCGCGGTCACCGCCTTCCTCTTCGGCGTGGGCCAGCTGCACGTCGCCGACCTCGAAGGCGGCGAAGCGTTTTCCCGTCGCCGCCTCGGCCAAGTCCTCTGAAGGGGAACCTGGCGCATCCAGGTCATGCAGCGCCCGCAGCGCGGCCAGGACCTCGCCCCGCTCGCCAGGAAGACACTTTCATAGAGCTCGGACGTTGGACATCGTCGTTCCCCTCCCCTGTATTCCCTACTTGCGACCAAGACCCGGCGCGACGACACGCACGTCCGAAATCCCACAGCGCTGACCGCCATTGCCTGAGCTGATCGCCATTGCCTGAGCTGATCGCCATTGCCTGAAAGGATGCTGGGTCACGGCGGTCAGGATAGTAGGCGGTCAAGCCTCTGCTGCAACCGCTTGCGATCAGCTCTGAAGGCGCGCAGCATTGTGAGGACCCGTAGCGCGTGCCGCGCATAGATGGCGAAGGCCGCGCCCGCGACGATGAGCACCACTCCCGCGACCAATCGAACAGCATCCGGGGAAAACTCCATCGCACCCTCCGCTCGTGCCCCTGTGGGTTAGGAACAGTCCAATCGGTTGATCGGAACCAGGAGCAGGAGGACCTGACAGCCATCGCTGGAGCGCACTCCAGCCGTGACGACGTTGTCAGCGTCCTCGAAACGCCCGACCTCGATGGCGTCCACGTCCATGCTGTTCTCCCGCTTGGTACCCGGCCCCCGGCTCCGAACTTCCGCCCTGTCAGACCTCACGCCTCCTTGGCCGCAAACGTACCCGACGCGCTTGCTCCCAATACGCGCCGGGGTCGAGGGCGATATCTCGCCAATGGTCTCGCCACGCCACGTACCGTGGGCACACGGCAGCGAGGGCGGCGCCCAGGTGGCCATAGCGGAACAGAGCAGCGTCGGCCAACGAGACGATAAGCGGATTCGGCTGCATCCGGGCATCATCGTCCTGACGAAGGAGTGCGGCGACGGCATTCGCTTCGGCACCTGGCCCAGCCTCGTCGGCGATGATGGCCAACGCGACCGCGGCTAACCGGGAGACGCCGTGCTGGCAGTGCACGGCAAGCACGCCCTCAGGAATCCGATCCCGAACAGCCCGCGCAAAGTCCAGCGCGATCGCCAAATCCTCCATGGTTGGACGTCGGTAGGGTCCGTAGGCCGGGATGCCGATGTCGTCGAAGCGCTGCACCAGCGCAGCCTGCATGTCGCCCAGAACTGCCTGCTAGACGGCCAGTTCGAGATCCTCGCACCGCTCCAGCGCCGTCGACCGGATCGAGATGATCGCATCGACACCTTCCGCAGCCCCAGCTTCGACCGCCGCCCGCGACAGCACTCGAACTCTCATCGGCTCATCTCCCTGAGCGCCATCTCACCGCGTCCTCCGTGAGGTATCCCCGGCCCAATGAAGCCACCCCAGTTATCCCGGCGCACGCCGAGGCGACGGCACGCCGACATGTTGAGGCCACCATGTGAGTACGTCACTATGCGCCGCCCCGGGCGGGTCAACAGGTTATGATCCGCCGTCTCGGTGACCTCAACAACTCTGCTCCCGCCGAGGTGATGACCTCGACGACAGCTATCTCAGACCCAAGGGTAGCCTGACTTTCAGGGCTTCCCAACAAGCTCATGGGTCTCCGTCACCCGCCGGGAACGACATCCAATGACCCGACGACCTCAACATGTCGGCGCCTCCACACGCGCCGACACCGGCGGGCCAACGGGCGACGGTGCGCCGACATGATGAGGTCACCATGTCGGCGGTTCATCGAAGAAACGTCCATTGATTCGCACCCTACCCTTTCTCGGCTGGTGGCTGATCATCTGGTCGTGCGGCTCCGCCACCCCAAGATCTTGAGTAGCGGCGCCAGCCTTGGGACAGCGATCAGTCCATTCTAAGCAGCCGCTGGACCTGGATGACGCGGTTGGCATCGCCGTAGGCGTAGCGGTCCATGATAACCTCGATCGCGGCATAGGTGTCGTCACCGATGCTGACGACCCTTTCGGTGCGCCCGCCATTGACCGGCAGAGTGGTAAAGCGCACCGCGTTCGGCCACACCTCGACGCCGGTGCTGTTGTAGTAGCAGCCAGAGTCATAGTCCGGCTTACCCTTGGTCAGCCCTTCGATCTCATCTTCCCATTCGGCGGCCTCGATCGCCTCCTCGATCGCTTGGTCGACCAATTCGCGCAAATCGCTGAGCAGGCTTGCGGCTTCATCCTCTTCGTTCGGATCATGGTCGATGCTGATAAAGTGTTCGGAAGCGTCTGCATCTGCCATCTCACAGTAGCAATCGACGATAGCGTCCTCATTGGAGGACCAAACGTGAACCACATCGAAGACGGCGCTCAGCACCGCATCTTGGGCCTCCTCACAGAAGGCCCCAGCGTTCTTCAGCGCTTTGCCGCTCAGGTACACACGAGCTACCAGATTGAGATCACACATTTCGGTTTCCTATGCATGTTGAGGCGGGCCAGCGCGTTCGGATCCAGAGGCTGGGCTGTAGTGTGGAGCGTGCCAAGCACGCAGGCGAAGTCACGAACCCAATATCGCTGGATGCGACAGGGGCGATCGGCCGAAAGCCTCTGGACATGGTGAAGTCACCATCTCCACGGGCGCCGGGATGCTTCAGAACCGAGCGCCCTCGGCCGGGGTGACAACACCGCTCTCCACCTGCGCCTTCTCCCAGGCAGCTCGGTAGTGCGCCACCAGCGCCTCGGTTTCCTCGGTCTGGCTGCGCAGCTCGTCACCTACAGACTCGAAGCTGGACGTCATGATTTCGAGTTCTTCCACGAACAAGCGCCAGCATTCATCGACATCAGAGGGATCGGCGTGATCCGGATCGCGTCCGAACTGCCGCTTGAACTCGCTTTCCGATCGAAAATGGGCAATGTCGATCGACTCCCATCGAGACTTCGAAAAACCACCGATGGGTTCCGCGACCTGAGTGAAGTGACGCATCTTCGACTCCTTTTACGTGGTTGCGAAAAATTGATTAGGACTTCGCAGCCGCAACCAGCAGCAATCTTCACGAAGTTCTTCGGCAGGCCATTCAGAAGGGCTGAGGATGGCCTGGGCTGATCTACCGAAGGGGTACGCGCTACATCGCAATCGACGGGCACAACCGGTCCGGATCGGCATCCATGCCTTCCGCAAGGGAAGGGTCGTCCGCGTCATCGGTGACCTCGTCCAGTGCGGCGTCGATGACATCGCCCTTCATCGCGACCTTCTTCGTCATCGTGGCGTCGAAGCTGCCGTCCAGGACGAGGTGCTGGACGAGCACGGCATTGCGCTGCCCGATGCGGTGTGCGCGGTCCTCCGCCTGCTTCATGATGCCGGGAGTCCAGTCCTGCTCGGCGAAGATGACCGTCGACGCCGCCGTCAGCGTGATCGCCACGCCGCAGGCCCGCATGCTGCCAACGAAGACCCGCCTCTGGCCGCCCTGAATGTCATCTTGGGCGCGCTGCCGTTCGGCGTCCGATGTTGCGCCGGTGATCACCGCGGGCTCGTATCCCGCCTCGCGCAGACCGGCCACTATGCCCTCGATCACGTCGGTGTGGTGGGCGAAGACCAGCACCGCGTCCGGCACCGAGCCGAGGACGTCCGCGACATGCTCGACGACCTGCGGCACCTTCGCCAGGGCGGTGTCGTGCCGCAGACGTGACATCTCGTTGAACGCTGCGCTGCGACCGGCTTTCAGGTTGGCCACAGCCGCCCGGTACGCGGCCTCGCTGCCACCCGCCTTGGCCGAGGCGACCGCGGCACGCAGACGCTTCTCCTCCTGCTCAGCACGCTCGAGCGCTTCGCGTTCCGCGGCGACGACGTTGCCGAGAGCCGGGCTGTCGCAGGGGAGCTCGACGACAGAGAACCGCTTCTCCGGCAGATCGGTCAGCACGTCGGCCTTGAGACGGCGAACCATCACCGACTGGCGCAGGACGTCCTGCAATTCACCCAGATTGCTGGCGCCGCTGGCGTCGAACCCGAACCTGGTGTGGCGCCCATTGCAGTACCGGGTGGCGAAGTGGAAATAGTTGCTCGCCTCCGGCAACCCCATCGCGTGCAGCATTGGGTAAAGCTCGATGGGCCGGTTCAGAATAGGCGTGCCGGTCAGGAACAGCCGCCGCTTGGCCGGGATCGGCGACTGCCCCTTGCCGCCCAGGGCGGCTTTGGTTCGAGCTGTCTTCTCGTCCTTGAGCGCATGCGCCTCATCGTAGACAACGACATCCCACTCCACGGCACGCAACCGGTCAGCGAGCTTGGACAGGATCTCGTAGTTCACGACAACGACATCCGTATTCGGCCACACCTTCGTCGTCGCGATGCCGACGGTGAGTGGCTTGATCAGCCACTTGGTGAGTTCTCCGCGCCAGTTGATCAGCGCGATCTTCGGACCAACGACGAGCGCACGCACCCGGTCACGAGCGGCAAGCTCCGTGTTGATGGTGCCGATGGCCTGGATCGTCTTTCCCAGGCCCATCTCGTCCGCAATCAGGACGTCGTTGCGCGCCATCGCATAGGCGATGCCCGCCTTCTGGTACGGCAGATAGGACAGCCCGCCCGGAACGGGGATCTCGACTTTGGCATCCGTCGCTCGCGACGCGGCCGCCGAAGCCTGATGAAGAGCCGTTGCAGCGGCCGCCGCCGCCCGCAGGCCGGTGGCCGTCCTCGGGTCAGCATGGTCCGCGAGCTTGACCGCGATCAGCGGGTCCGTCGTCCACCAGTGCTTCAGCGGCGCGGGCGCCCAGCTGAAGCCTGCATTCTTCGGCAGGTGGCGCTCGGAAAACTTGGTTTGGCACTCCCAACGGCCCGTGCCCGCGTTGTAGTTCAGGTTCATGATGTCACCGTGCGATGCAGGGAGTTGAGGGGAAGCGGCTGACCTGTAGTCGGACGGTCGCGATGATCCAGAGAGGTCATTGCATGCCTCCAGTTGCAGCCATCCGAGCGGCGCTCTCTGTCGTCGCACTGCCGATGCGCAGGACGCCGACGTCGGGGAGCGAGCGCACAGCCCAGTGCCAGTGATCAGGGTGTTGGCAGAGTTCGACGGCCACCAGCTGCGCCCCCGCGTTACCGACCACCACGCCGACTTCGATGACGACGCGGAGGCCAGTCGTCGCCTTCCGGAATTCGCGGCGGCTCATACGCTGCCTCCCTCGGACTGGACGGCAGCACGGCCCTTGTCGGTCAGGCTCCATTCGTACATGCGGCTGTTCGCCCCGCTCGGCTTGCCCGTGACCATGCCGATCCGCGACAGCTGATTGAGGCAGTTCCCGATACGGTCCTTGTTCGCCACGGTCGGCGGGATGTGTTCGTGCACCGCCTCCACGACATCGGCCGTCGTGAGCGGGCCGAGGGAGGCGTACTCAGCGAGCACACGGCGAATGGCGGCAGGCAGGTCGCCACGGCGACTGCCAAGAGCACCGACACGAGCCGGTGGCGAAGAAGGCGGAAGCGCCTGGGACGCCACGGCAGGCGCCGCTGCGCGACTACGCTGCCCACCGATCACCTGCATTGCCTGTTCCAGCGCATCCAGATCGTTGGCGACCGATTGCTGCGTCCGTTCCAACCGGGCCAACTGCTCGGCCAATTCATCGCGGCGCTGGCGCAGCCCCGCGATGAGGGTGTCGGCCGGGACGTTGATGATGTGGCTCATCGGCCATCCCTCGTTCCAGTTGGCAGCATCACGCTGGTTACCAGGCGTGTAGGAGCGCGCATCACCGACGCGGCAGCAATCTCGGCTGCCCGCATTACGACCGCCAGCGGCCAGTACCAGCGGTAAGCGTGCTCGCCGCGCGCATCCGTGCACACCCGACGGGCCGTGACCGAGACGTCGCGGAGGGCTTTGACGCGACCGGCGCCAACGCCATGCTGCCCCAGGCACGCACGGCGACGGCGGAAGCGAAGCACCGTCAGGTCGGCTCCGCCGGTGGTGAGCTCGTGCTCGGCGCGGCGAACGGCGTCGACCGCAACCGGCAGCGGAGCCGTGCGGAGCGCCTTCGTAGCAGCGGCGAGGCGAAACTCCAGATCGCGGATCGGAGAGAGAATGTCAGAATCTGTAGACCAGCCACAGCCGCCGCGCTTAACCGGGCAATCCGTGACCATTCCGGCGAATCTGGGGCCGTATACCCGGCTGGCGTGGCGCGTACGCAGGCGGTTCAGCCCACATGCCGGGCAATGAGACTCTTGGCGGCTCATGGTACACCCTCGGCGTGCAGGTCCATGATTTTTCTCGCCTGGGCCCACAGAAGGACAACCGCAAGGCGGCGGTCCTCAACCGGGATGTTCATGGGCGGCTCATTCACTTCGAGAGCGCGAGCCGCTTGGAGGATGATGTGGGCGACCAGAGGCAACGTGCCTTCGGTTGCGTTCCCCTCATCAAGCACACGGATCGCCGAACAGAGGATATTGCAGGCTTCCATCAGGATCGGGATCGATCTCGGCGTCTCCATTCGAGAGGGAAGCGTCTCCAGGATCACGAGGGCCGCGCGGGCGGCCACACTCGCGCTTTCGAGCGGGGTCTCCATCACAGGCCCTCTCCGTCCCAAAACTCGATATGAGAAGGTAGAGGCGGAGCGATGTTCCCGAGCTGAGCAGCGATGCTGATGCGCTCATGCTCCGGAATCCACTCGACATCCTCGGCCAAGCAGTAAATCTCACCGTCATCGTGTTCGTAGGGGAAATTGCATTCCATGAGAATCTCGCCTTCAGGCGTGATAACGAACCAATCCTCCTCATCGAACTTTTCGATGGTCCAAAGCACGACGTAAAGCGCCGTGCAGGCTTCCAAGGTCGGAAGCCCGTCAGCTCGGAATAGGTCGCGCCATGTGCGCAATGAGTATCCGGTTCTCATTGTTTTGGTTCTCACCTGCCTGACGAAGGACCCGAGCCCGCATTACAAGTCCTCAGCGAGTGCGGCGATGCCCACCCTCAGCTGGCGGCGACCGGAACACGAGCGGCTTTCCCGCCCAGTCCAGCACCTCCACTGCGGGCTCGCCCGCCCCATCCCTGAGCCCCCGGAACAGCGACAATTCAGAATATATGCTTCCAAAAAACCCCAACGCAACATAAATCAAAATGTAACGTTACTATAGAATTGACAAATAACACGCATTTATCTGCTATGCCGCTGTAACGGCGAGAGTTTTTAGATTAGAAAAATGTTTTCTTGGTGGCAGAGACTGCCACGCTGGTTGCCATTATTTATAATCGTCTTCTGCATTAGGGTTGGCGCCGCAAGGGCTCAATGCGGCGGCCCTCCATCCGACGCAAGCCCGCCGCTCGTGGCCCACGGTCCCAGGAGTGGATATGCGAAAGCGAAGGCTTGACGCTGCTGCCGGATCTGCTCCACAACGTGCCCCGCACCAGCGATGGCAGCGGCGTCATGAGGAATGTGATCCTGGACCAGATTGGCGTTAGCTCGTTGATTTGGCGGGGACACCTCTGGGGGATCGTCTAGCGGTAGGACAGCGGACTCTGACTCCGCCAGCCTAGGTTCGAATCCTAGTCCCCCAACCACCCTCTCCAAACGGCCAGCACTTTCAAGAGCTTACGGGCGGCGCGCACCCCGCAACGCTGTCGCTGTGTCGCACTGCTACACCAAGCTGTGACACCGCGATGGCCGACGAGGAGTCCGCACCGTGGCCCGTCATTCGCACTTGCACCTACGCAATGGGGCTTGGTACTGGCGCCGCCGTCTGCCGCGCGATCTTTCTTCTTCCGGACAGAAGGCCATATTCGGGCTGTCGCTGGGTACCAGTGATCGGCGCCTCGCGGTCTACCGTGGGATCGCGCTGGACTTTGCACTGGAAGAGATTCGCGCGATGACCAACCCTCCTGGCGATCAGACAATCCGCGGGCTTTTGGCCAGGCTTCGTAATGACATGCTCCTTCAGGCTGAAACCGAACGGGCGCACCGCGCTCCGCCCCAGAGGTCTGGGCTGCCACCGCTGCGTTCCGGTACCAACCATTCCGTTCTGGTACAGAGTTCCCTCGAGGAGATCCTGCGTGAACCGATCTCCGCGATGCCGACCATTGATGACGTTGATCTTGTCGAAGAGCAACCGCTTGGGCGCATGCCAAAAGGCCCCCGTAGAGTGACTGATGGAAATTCATCTGGGGATTGTGGCGGCGACGACGGCGTCGAGCGCTTGAGTCATGGCGGGCTACCAGACGACTTGGCCAAACCGAAGGACCGAGCAGCGTTCTACCAAGGACTGTCTCGCTTCTTGGAGCGCGCTGCACGAGACAACGATCTCGAACTGGCGCAGGACATGGCGAAGAGCCTGCTCAATCGTTGGGCGCCTACACTGGCACCGTCGGACGCAGACTTTCGGCTACTTCAACGAGGCTGCCTCCGGACGGCCGCCGAAGCTCACCGGATCAATGCACAGCGAGAGCTTGGGAATTATGAGTCCGTCCTAGATGATGCATCACTGGACATACTGATGAATGCTGGGGCTGTCCGACCAGATGCACCCCCTCTGCCCGTCGAAACGACCGTACCCGCAAATGCCGCGCCCAGCCAGCCCAGCATTGCCTTGTCGGAAGCACTTAAATACTGCGTCAAAGAGAAGAAGGATGCGTCGTGGGATGACAAGTCGATACGGGATGCCGGCACTGCGGTAAGATTGTTTGTAAGCTTTTTGGGCCGCGATCCTCTGCTGCATGAAATCAGTGAACATGACGCAATGCAGTTCAAACTGGCTCTTCGCGATGTTCCTCGTTTGCATGGCAAGGGACGGTTCGCGGGGAAGTCGTTGCAAGAGTCCATTGCTCTGGCCGATGAACTGGAAACAGCCATCAACAATGGCGTCGTGTGTCCCGACAACATTCATGGTCTTGGGCGAGCCGGAGATTCCGATGATGAGGATGCGGCGTATCGAGTAGAGCGCCTAGCGCTCAAGAGCGTCAATAAGCATCTCACATTTCTGCGCGTCATCCTCGACAAATGCCGTGCATATCGGGGTGGTAACAAAGTAACACCTTTCGACGATCTTTTGTATTCGAAAGCTGATGTCGAGCGGAACCGGCGAATTGTTCGCGTCGCCTTCACAGAGGAGGAACTGCACAGCCTATTCGCCACCCCCGTTTGGACTGGCTGTGAATCGGCAGCGGCACGCCATCGACCGGGCTCGTTGATCCTGAAAGACAGCCTCTATTGGGTGCCGTTGATTGGCACCTACAGCGGCGCCCGCATGGAGGAGATCCTGCAGCTTTGGGTCGAAGACGTGAAAGAGATCGAAGGAGTTCCGTTCCTCGACATCCGTTCCGGCACGGGCCGGCGGCTCAAGCGTCCATGGTGCGCACGTCCCGTGCCGGTGCACTCTCGGCTTCAGAAGCTGGGCTTCCTGGAGTACGTTGAAGAGCAACGCCAGCGTGGCGTCCAGCGTTTGTTCCCGGATGTAAAGCGTGGCGGTTCGTTCGACACGCTCTCCCACCATTTTACCATGGATTGGACAAGATACAGACGGGACGTCGGTGTGTACGACAAGGGAAAAGATTTTCATTGTTTCCGGACGACTATGAACACGAACCTGTTGAACAAACGGATCAACGACGGGCTCATTAAAGCATTGCTTGGTCATAAACCTGAGGGAATGACTGACAAGGTTTATATGTCCGGATATTGGCTGAACACTCTTCAATCCGCTCTGGAGGAGTTCGATGTCGAAATCGGGCTGAACCGCGCTGGGCTCGCCCAAGGGCGGTGAGTTCTGAGCGATGACGCCGCGGCTATGCCCTGGATTCGGGCAGGCGCATCGACTTGCGCATGGCATCCATGAAGGCACAGCTGGCGTTCCCGTGAGATGTCGGCGACTGATGGCCGAGGGCGGCAGGAATGCGAGAAGGCCGTGCCGCCGCATGGTGCGCAGAGGCATGTCCTTGATGATCGGCATCATCAGGCGCCTTCCCAGCCATGCCGCGAGGCGTCCACCGAAGGCGAGATCGAGATGATAGAAGACATTGTCGCGCCGTGCCGTTCGCCGGGCTCATGGGTTCAGAGCATCCGGGTCAAAATTCGGGTGGCAGACGGCGGTCCAGTACGGCCGCCGCTCCCTGGCCGAGGTGGCAATGCTTAGGTACAAGGTTCTTATCGGACGCAGTCTGCGCGCTTGGACTCTGCCCACGCAGAAGGTTGAAGCGGTCGTCGGCTGCAAGGTTCATGAACGTCATGACCAGCTTGGGCGTGCCGGTCACCCGCAAGGTCGCGTGATCACCGCGCCTTCCCGGTGGAATCCGCCGTCACGCCCCGCCTCGGCCAGCGACAACCCCAACGTTTCCAGGACAAGGTCGCCGCGGTCGAGCCGGGCCACCCCGTGAACGTCCCGCTCTCCATTCTCCGCAATGAACAATACCTGCACCGCCATCCGGATCATTCCGGGCCCTGCTCCACGGTAACGCTTGCCGCAGAGCGGCGTTGACCGCGGCACGCTTGAAGGCGCCGGGTGGAAAGGGCCGACGCACCTCCAGCCGGGTCACCGCCCATTCGAAGGCGTGACACGCGTCGGGATCGTCGAGAGCGGATCGGTCTCCCTCCGCCAAACGGCGGCGACGGTGTCCAGATCCTCGGCTATGTCCAGCCGGTCGCCGTCCGCCGCCGGTCGGCGAAGTCCTGAGGGCCGCCGCCGCATGCGTCCGGCGGGCTGGTCTCCCGGCCGGCCAAGCAGACCGGATGTGGCGGCCGGGGCACAGCTGCCATAACCTTTTCAACGCGGATGTCGATCCGCCAGTCGGCGCGGAAATCGTACCCGTAGAGGAAGCTCTCGGTGGGCCGGAACCGGAAGCGCGCCAGCCGCACCGCCTTGGCGTCCTCACCAAGGTGCAGCGCGCCGATGACCGAAATTCCATTGCACCGTCCATCGATACGGAAGCGGTGCAGGTGTTCATCGTTCCAACCCCTCAGCACCTGGATGACCCAGTGCAAATCGGCGATCGACAGGCGGTCCACCACCCGCTCCTGGCGCCACACCGCCGAACGGGCGTCGCGCAGCTACACCTTCTGGTGCAACGTCTCGGGCGGAGGCGAATCGGACATCAAACCAGCTATACCTCAGCCGAGACCCGGTTGCCCCCGTTTTATGATGGGCTCAGAACTGATGGGCGCCTCGGTTCCTACACCACGGGCAGGTACAGGATCCCCGGACCCTAATCGCACGTTCATCGATTAGGCCGGCGCGCTGGTGCGTGTCGGTGGGCACAACATGGCGCTCGCCGAGGATCTGCCGGATTTCTCGCTGGACGGACGGCCGTGAGGCGCGGATCCGCCCCGTCCGGGGCGCCGGAGTGTCACGCAGACCCGTGACAAACCAGCCTTAGACCCGTGACACTCCGCAGATTTCTAACACCTTAAATCCCTGATAATGCTCGATTTTTATATATCTGTCACGGGTGTCACAGGTGTTTCCATGATATATGGGACAGGAAAGTTATATATTTTGGGGTGAGATTGGGGTGGTGGAAAAGAAAATGTTCTTTGTCGCAAGGTAGCTTTGAAAGTCGCTGAGACGCCCGTGACAGATGACCGAGGACAGGGAGCAAGCCATTGATTGTTCTGTGTATTTTGATGTCACGGGTTTGCGCGGTGTCACACGGATTGGCTCCAAAACAGCCCCAGTGTCACGGGTCTGCATGTCAACACCCGTGCAGCACCACCGGCCGGCGCGGTGCCAGGTGCCAACACGCCTCCACCTCTGAGCGGATCTGCGACCGCTTCCGAGAGTGCTAACGTCGGAATCCGCGCCGGTCATATCCGTCTCTGATGCCGCCTGAGACGGATATGACCGATGAGCGGCAAGCCTGAGCCTATCGGCGCCACAGCGGAACAGATCGCAACGGTGCTGACGCAGGATTTGTACGCGGGCAAGGCGTCAGAAGTTGTGGGCACATCGGCCGTCATCGTTCATCTGGCAGCCCGATTTTCTGGAGCTGGGCGCGCCGACGATGAATGTGATCTGACGGTATGGGCTGAATTCGTGCCGGGCACCCACACGTGCCGTTCGGTCGGGCATGGGAACAGCAGTCAACGACCGCGGCGCTCCTGCCTGGCCTCGTGCCGTTGATTGATGAGCGTCCGGTCCTGCAGCTGCCAGTGCGGCGTTCCAAGGCTGGTGATTTCGCCCGTTGCGGCGCCGCAGGGGCATCCGCGCCAGCCGGCCCATCCGGTCGATGTTGCCTGAAATTCGCCGCACGGACACATGGGCCATGGGCTCCCGTCCGGCCCGAGGCGCACTGGGTGAGGGGTGGGTTCAAACAGGGCTTTCGGGTCCATGTGTGATCCTCCTGAAGGTATGATCGGTGATCAAGCGGGCGTTGTCACGCTGAGCATGTGATGACTGGGGCTTCTACCTCGGCCACTAGAGAAATACAGACATACGGATATCCAAGTTCACCGTTCGCCGTGGTCTGAGTGCAGGCGAGTGAGTGATGCCGATGGCATCGGTATCCGCACCATCTCCGGAAGATCAACAGGTTCCGGGTCAGGTCGGATCGCGTCCATGATCGCGCGGCCCGCCGTATGGATCAACCGGGTCTTCCCGCTCACCGGCACGGACCTGCGGACGCGTTCGGCAACCGGCTGCATCGACTCTGCATGCACTGGTTTCGCCTTGCCTGTGCCGCCGTCGCTGATCGTTTTGAACACGTTGGCAAGCGCTTCAAGCTTGTCGTCGAGATCGGCTGGCATCTTGCTCTGGTCGTCCGGCAGAATGGCGCGGATGGCCCGGGCGATGGGCTTAGCCCACTCCCACCGGTCCAAACCATTGGCGATGATGGCGAGGCCGGACGACAGGGCGGAGCGCTCGCCGAGCAGCCGCTGTAGGGTGCGCTGCAGCTTCTCGACCGCGCCCTCGGCCTCCTCGCGCTTGACCGTCTCGACCTTGAGCGCCCTTCTGGCGGCGGCCTGCTCGGTGCTGGCATGCTGCCATTTCAGGTACATCTCGTTATAGCGACGGTCGGCCTCCTTGACCTGCCGCTCCATCTCGGCACGATGCTCGGTTTGGATTCGGTCGTGCATGGCCTTCGCCCATTGCGCCGGCGTGTAGTCCATCCGCTCCCACAGATCGTCGACTTCGCAGTTGACGTGCTCGCACAGGATCCGAACCGTCTGCTGAAGTGCGTCGAGGTGGGTCTCACGATCATGCACCGACTGCTCGTCCTCACCAGCCTTGCGGCGCAGCTCGATCCGTTCGCGCACCAAGGCGCCGGCGTCGTCGGCGGCCTGACGGCGCACGCGCTCCAGTTCGGCCACGGCGGCGTTGGCAATGCGCGCCTGCTCGGCGGCGCGCTCGCGGGCATCTTTGGCGGCGGTGTGAGCCTCTTCGGCATCCTTCTCCGCGATGGCGCGGGCGCGGTCGGCGGTGAGGCGCGCCAGACGGTCCTCCTGCGCTTGTCCACGGATCACCGCCGCCTCGGTCAGCGCCGCCTCAGCTTCGCGCTTGCGCTCGTTCGCTCGCTTGATCACGGGGTTCGCCACGAGCGGATCGTCGTCGGAGTACTGCCGGCGATACTGGGCCTTGAGCCTGCGGTAGGTATCCTGGCCAGGGTGCGCAAACTCGCCGCGGTCGATTGCCGCTGCCGTCTCCTGCTTTCCTACGACGGCCTTGCGGCGGCTGCCGATATGCTTCGTAGCCTCCTGGTCAATCCCGATATCCTCGTACCGGCGGACCTCGATGCGGTGGCCGCTGTCGAAGGATTCCAAGAACGCGTTGCCGACCTCCATGTAGCGCTGACGCAGCCGCATGTGAGCGTCGGTATCGCTCAACGACAGCACGAACTCGCGGCGGGCCCGCTTGCCGCCACGCTCCGCCTTGCGGCGCTCTGCCGACGCCCTGGTCTCCATCCGGTCGTAGAAGACGATGTGTGAATGCGGGTTTCCGGGCTTGTCTCTGTGTATACAGGCATATGCAATTGCGCGACCACCGGCGGTGATCTCATGCAGCACGGTCGCCAGGAGTTCGCGCTGCTGCTCCTCGCTGATCCACGCGGGGAGGGGGAGCATCCACTTGTCGATGCGGGCTTTGCGGGGGTCATCCTTGGTGCGCTTCTTGGCGGCTTGCCAGGCGGACAGGTCCTCCTCATCGTCCGGCGCCTCATCGTCCGGATCGGCGAACTCCTCGCGCACCAGCCTCTGCGCGGTGTCGATCATGGCGAGGCGATGGGCGTAGAGCTGCGCATCGACGGCGCCGGCGATGCCCGTGTCGGTGTCCGGATCTGGTCCCAGGTAGCGGTAGACGCCGGACCGGTTCACGCCGTCCACGGTCACGTCGCCAACGAAGATCATATCCTCGGCGTGGCGCACGGCGTTCGGGCGCGAAACGTATTTAATATGAGCGAGCGCCTTGTCCTTCTCGCGGACGAAGCGATGAACAGGCGAAAGGTGCGTGAAGTCGCGTTCTGCGCCGAAAGCGTTGCTCATGTCCCAATACCTCCGAAGGACGAAGCACTGAGGGTGATAAGCAATAAGGGCCGCAGGTACGTTTGCTTATCGTCTTCCAGTGCGCCTTCCCTTTTTGTGGCTGCCGATAAAAAGCACTGGGCGGACGTATTGGGAAATGTCGGAATCCACCATAGTGGAAGGATTTATTTTGCAACAACTTCCATTTTGGTGGAGGCTGACTACACAGGTCTGCTGCCGAGGCGCCGCTCCGAGGTCAAAGTCGCAAGATGGCCGCCCCTTGGTCGGCGAGCAACGTCTGTGGGCTGGCTCAGGGGTGGTTAGGTCGGCCTGCGCAGGGATTATGCGGCGCCGCAGTCGAGGTCGTCGAGCAGGTCCGGTCGAGCCCCAAGGCCGGCGAGGGTGCGGGCCAACTTGGGGCTGGAAAGATCTTCGCTAAGCTTTGGAGGCGGTGTTGATGTGGCGTACCCCAGACCTCACCATGGGTAAATGTTGCCTCCGCTACAGCATCGGCGGCCTTCCCCAGCGGGGCACGTTGCGGTCACACGGGGGGAAGCCGCTCAAGGAAGCTGCGTGATCGACTTCCCCTGGGATAAGAATGACCTGGGCTCAAGAAAGCCGAATAAGGCCATGGCGACCGGCGGACTCCCCCGACGAGGTGTCGGGCGTGCTTCCGTGGGCTTAATCCGTGCCGTCACATCGGCAGCGGTATATTCATATATCCGTTCTCATCACGCCCGTCGGCCTGGACCAGAGCGGAGGTCTTTGCCTTCGCCTTGGGCTTGGGGTCTACTTTGGCTGGTTGCGCCGAACTCGGCGACTTGAGTGCCAGCAGGTTCCACCTGGCGAAGGCGATGACGGCCCTCGCCTGCTCTTGGCACAATTTACTCAGGCGGTAGTCGATCGGCACGGCCTCGCGGTCCAAGCGCCGCGCTGCCGAGCGGAAAGGGATGGGCGGCAGCAGGGCGCCGTGCAGGTCGGCTGGGATGTAGGCCTGCAGCTCGGCGGTCGCCGCATCCTCGCTGACGCCCGAGGGCCAAGCGGAGCGCTGGATGGCCAAGTCGCCGACGCGCTCTATCTTCGCCGGGTTGGTCAGATAGGAGAGGTCGGCCTTGAGCTGGCGGAAGTCGCCTTCCGAGTGCATCGTCGGCACGATCACCAGGTCGGCACGCGGCACGATGAGGCTGTCGATGTCCGCGCGGTTGGCCGCGCCGTCAACGATCACCACGCCCGGTCGGCTGGCGAGCCTGCGGATTGCCGGGCCCAGGACCTTCGGATCCCGCCCGTCCAGCCACGCGTACGGTCGGCCCTCGCTTGCATTCGGCGGCACCAGGCTCTCGCCCTCGCGAGTTTGGTCGGTGGAGAAAAGCCAGCAGTCCACGTCCAGCAGACCGAAGCCATTGGCCAGCAGGTGGGCGGAGGTCGAAGCGCCGGCGCCGCCCTTGGTCTTGTTGAATGAGATGACTTTAAGCACTGTGCTTCCTCCCCTTCAGCGCGAGCTTGACGAAGAGCTCCGGATCCTCGCACGCGGCCGAGACGATCCAGCGCGCGACATCCTGAATCGTGGGCGTTACCTCGAACTCCTCGAACGCGCCGCCATCCAGGGATTCCTTCTTGATGCGTTCGCGGATGCGGTTGCGAAACGTCACCGGCATCCGCCAACTCAGAGTCACGCCGTGTTCACCGGCCATCAGCGGCTTGCCGACGCGCGGCTTGCGATGTGTCGTCGTATCGGTTTCGACGGCTGGCGCGGCGTTCGGGGTGAATGTCTTGGCAGCCGCGGCGTCGAAGTCAGCGCCGAATCGCTCATCGACCGGCGGAGTGATCTCTTCCGCAAGATGGGCGGCGCTGCGACGAACGGTGCGGGCCATGTTGCGTCCTCCTGTCGTTTGGGTAGCTGGTCAGGCATCTGTATTTCTGTATGCACGTAACTGTAGACGCCGACCATCGTTGCGGCAAGCGGCGGCCCAAAATTTTGTGCTGACACGCCGATTTTGTGGGGAGCGGGTTATGGCGCTAAAAAAATATTGTCAGCATCCACCGATGCACAACGGCACTATGAGACTCACCCGTTCCCTAAATATATACTCGCAATTGCCACGGCGCTGAATGCGCTGTCTCCGATGCCCACGGGAATGGAAGAAGCGACCCCGGCGGGTAAGGATCGACAATATGGACTCGCTGCACGCGACCGTCGAAAGCGACGGTGACGATACCCTTCCGTCTGCGATCGAAGCCGGCTCCGCCGCTTGGTTTGTCAAATTTGCTCAGGGCACCCCCGAGCGCCTGGCTTCCGGCATGGCGTTGGATTCGCTGGTTTCGATCTTCCGCAGCAACCGGATCAAATACGATACGCTCGTCGAAGAAATCGCTCGAACCCTCAAGATCCGAGCTGCGTCGATCAATCGCTCCGTGCGTGACAAGATGCGGGCTGACGAGGCCGATCAAGCCGAGATTGAGGCGAATGCCGCCGTGCGCAGGCGCAATCTGGCCGAGGCCAACAAGAAGGACTGGCAGAAGGCGTTGGTCGTCTCCGAGCGCGGCGCCCCGGTCGGCAACGTGCACAACGCGCTGCAGATCCTGCGAGGGCACGAATTGATGAGGGGCGTGCTGCAGTACGATGCAATCGCCCGCAAGACAATGATGGCAAAGCGCGCACCCTGGATTGCTTCCGAGGCGGACGAAGACGGCAAGGAACACCCGTTCCAGCGCCGCCACTGGAACGACCGCGACGACACGCTGTGCACCGCTTGGATGCAGAAGCAAGGCATCCCTGTCAACCGCGAGACCGTCGGCTCGGCGGTCGAGGTGATCGCGCATGAGCACCGCGTCAACCCGGTCCAGGAATACCTTGAGGCGTGCCACGCCAAGTGGATCGCCGATGGCCGTAAGGCGCGTTTGGACAAGTGGCTGAGCATCATCTACGGGACGCCGTGCGATCACTACCACGCCGAGGTCGGCAAGCGGTGGCTGACGGCGGCTGCGGCGCGTGCGCTGCGTCCCGGCTGCAAGGCCGACAACATGCTGGTCATCCAGGGCGCGCAGGGGCTCCTCAAGTCCACATCGATCCGCGATCTCATGCCGATCGAAGATTGGTTCACCGACCATTTGGGTGACTTGGGCTCCAAGGACGCGGCGATGCAACTGGAGGGCAGGTGGATCATCGAGATCGCCGAACTCGACGCGCTCGGCAAGAAGGAGGTCAGCACCGTCAAAGCGTTCGTTACCACACGCATTGACAAGATCCGGCGCCCCTATAACCAGCGTGTCGAGGATCTGCCGCGCACCTGCCTGTTCGCTGGCACCGTCAACAACGCTCAGTATCTGCGCGATGAGACTGGGAACCGCCGATTTTGGCCGATCACTGCCAAGAAGGTCGAGATCGGCCTCCTACAGCGTGACCGTGATCTGCTGTGGGGCGAGGCGGTCGAAGTGTTCCTGACTGAGAAGCGTTGGTGGCTGGACAAGAAGACCGAGGCGATGGCCGGTGAGGCGCAGCGCGAGCGCCACATCGGCGATGTATGGGATGAGCAGTTGGACAGCTACATTGAAGACAAGGAGCGCGAAGCCGCGACGGCTGCCACAACGATTGAATGGCAGGAAAAGCTGATCGCCCAGAAGAAGGCAGAGCGCGCCGCGGACAAGAAGCTCAACTCGGTCCTCGACCTGGAGATCACCAATCTTGAGACGGCGCTCAAGGCGAAGCTCGCCGCTCTCGAGGTTCGCATCTCGGTCTCCGCATTCCTGGCGCACATTGGCATCGAGACGAAGGAGCAGACGCAGCGTGACGCCAACCGGGTTGCGGGGATGCTGACCCACCGCGGGTTCACGGTCAGGCAGATCCGCGAAAGCGGTAATCGGGTAAGGCGCTATGTCCGTGTCTGATCTGTCAGCAACAAATAAGAAATGGCCGGGGGCTTGTCGCCCCCGGTTATCCGTGCATATGGACATAGGGAAGTATGGATAGACAGATATCCGAACATTCGAACAGAGGCACAGAACATGGCCAACCAGATCATCATCGCGCCGCCGCGCGGCGCCCTGGCATCGGGCAAGCCGAACCGCAAGATCATCCGCCGCGAGATGGAGGTCCGCCCCATTCCGTTCGATGATTTCCAGTTTGAGCCATACCCCGTCAACGCCCAGATCTTCGTAGGCGTGCAGCGTAAGGATCTCGCGGTCGAAGAGCGTTGGGCGGCAATGCACGCAGCCTGGGGCGATCGCCGGTTTTTCAAAACCGACAACCGCGCCCGCGATCTCATCCGCAACGCACTCTTCGTCTACGGGCTCAGCATCCTGTCCGGCGAGATGGTACATGAGTGGGTCACCGACGACGAGGGTGACTACACCGCTGACGGCTGGCAGGATGCGGCTGTCGATCTTCTGACGCGCTGGTACGAGCGCAGCGTCTGCCTGCCGCAGTCGGCGATCCGCGCGATGGCAATGAGGATGCCGCTGATCGCCATGGCGTATGAGCGGCTCGGCGTTCGCCTGTTCGACGATCCCAACTGCGACGCCGCGGCGGTGCGTGTGGCTGACCGGGACGTGCCGACCCGCATCCGCGCTCGTGCAAACGAGATCCTGGCCCTGTTCCCGCGCGATGACGAAGAGGCCGCCCTCGAAATGCGTCTGCTCTTCATAGCATCTGCGGCCGAAGGTTGGTTCGTCGATCTTATTGGTACGCCGACGGGCGCCGCTTCGCGTGTACACCGGGCGATCGGTGAGACCGACATGTACCGCGAGCGCTTCCAGGAATGGTTCGATGCGGCGACAGGGCATGAGCGGGCACGGCTGACGACCCGGTTTCCAGCGGCTGTCCAGGTGCTACGCGATCACGAGTTCCTGCGCCAGCCGCCAGATGTGCGCTTCATCACGCAGCAGTTGGTTTGAAGGGGCAAGGCATGAGCTGGCACAGCAGGGATTTCATCACCACGGCGCTGTACGATGGAATGTGCGATCTGGCTGCGGCTGTCGATCGCATTCTCGCCGCCAGCGACGGCGCCTCCGGCGATGTTGATCCGGCGCTCGTCCGGCTGTACCGGACGGTCCGGGCAGCCCGCGAGGATGCGGTGGCGATGTGTCAGGAGATTGAGCAGCCCGAAGAATAGCTCACTTGCGGCGCTGCAAGTCCCTGGCGCGAAGGATTATACCAATGACTTGATCAACGTGACGCCGTAGCACCATCTGTAGGCATCCAACGGCGAACTTTCCAGCGGAACCAGCCGTTCCAACAACTGGGCGCATTTGAAAGCCCGCACGCTGCGAGACGACAAGCTCCAGGAGGAGCGCGTGGCCGCTGAGCGCGCCGCCGAAGCGCGGTCTGAAGCCAAGATTGCTGCTGCTGACGTGGCGCGGCTGCGACAGGCCTACGATGATGAGCAGGGCAAGCGCATCGAGGCTGACCGGACGGTCGTCCGTCTCACCGCGGAACGCGATGCCGCCGTGCGCGAGGGGCCGAACGGCGGCGAAACGGCCGTGCCGTCACCCTCCCTCGCATCGGCATCGGCTGCGGGTATCGGACGCCGGAAGTCGACGAGGCCGCGAGGTGACGCGGCTACCGTTCCGGCGTAGGACACCGACACCGCATTCCATAGAGGCGCCGGTAAAACGGTGGCAGCAACGTCGCCCTGAGGGCCGCGCATCGGTCATCAGGGCGGGCCTCCCGTCGTCCCGGCAAGTCGTGGGACCGAGCCCAGCAGATGGCATACCAGCTCAGTGCGGCTCCGCACCTTTGTGCCACGGAAGATTGCGGTGATGTGCACTTTTACCGTCCCTTCGCTGATGTGGAGCCGTCTAGCGATCGCCGCGTTCGGCAGTCCCTGGGCGATCAGCGCGGCAATGGTCCGCTGCTGTGGGGTGAGGCTCCCGAGAGGGCCGGACGCCGGGTAGATCGTCGCCTGCTCGTCGCCGCCCACAATCGGCGCCAGCGCAAGTGCCCGCGTGAAGCCTTTCGATACTGCCCCGAAGCCGGCGCCTACGCTCGCCACGGCGTCGCGTAGCGCCTCCGGTGTCTCGGTGCCGGCGAGAAGGATATCAGCGCCGGCGGCGAGCACCGCGGCAAGGCTCCCACCCTGCGCCGGCGGCATCACGACCGCGACCACCTGAGTGCTGTGGAGGGACCGCGCCTGCGCGACATCGACCAGAGTGCCGGTGTCGACGCTTGGCGCATGCAGCACCACGATGCCGTGCCCGACCACGGGGTCGAGCCCCCGCAGAGACTCACAGACGTCGACAGCGCTGGCCACTGCGGCGCGCTCGACGAGCCGGGCAATCCCTTGCCCGATCAGAGTATTGGCACTCACCACCGCTGCCGGGGGCAGTGGCGCGGCCGCATCGGCCGCTACCCTGCGGACGGATGCGGTGTTCGGCATGATCCTGTCCTTCTGATAATGCGGGAACCCGGCGTGGAGCTGCCTCGCCGGGCTCATCTCCGCGGTTCGGAGAGCGCCGACGCTCGACTGGAGCCGACGCGCTTCGGGCTGAAGTGGAGGACCGGGCGCGTCAGGGTCGGATGGACATGAAGGGCACCTCGAGCTACCAGCTCGTCGATGTCGCGCTCAAATGCATCCCGGAGCTCGATTTGCAGGGTGTACGCGTGCCGGCGCAACGCCTCGAGCAGGGTCTGAATGTGTTCAAGGTGGCGCGCGGAATGGCCGCAGCGTGCCCAGCGGTGGCAATGTAACACAATGGCATCGAGCGTGTTGTTGACCGCAGCGTCGGTAGGCGTGGCGACGGGCAGCGGCGAAGCCTGCAGCACGGCGTCCTCATCAAGGTAGTCGGTGAGTTGGTTGGCGCGGGCGATGGTAAAACAAACCGACATGACGGCTGCTCCTGGCGAATGGGCGCGCCGCCGATCCCGTCCTTGGGACCGGCGGTCCGCAGGCCGCCGCCGGTCCCAAGGACGGAAAGGCAGTCGTGACACTGCGCGATGCAGACCTGAGGCTGTGATCAGGGCGATCCTCGCTCTGCTGTACGGCATGGTTGCTGGCAACGATCCAATGTTTCCTGCGATGGTGGAGGTAACCAGCACCGTGACGGGCGTGCCGACTCGGCCGCGCCGGCACGCACATGATGCATCAGCGTCGTGCGGCTGATCGGCACGCCAATGGTGGTGGCATGGCGGGAGTCGGGATTGTTGCCGAGCAACAAGCCGATGTCTAATCCTAGCACTCCAAACCGCACGACATCGCCGAAGGCGTGATGCTCCGCCCTGCGACGGCGGAGCATCACGCCGGCAATCCCGACCAAGAGCAACTGAACGGCCCGACCCGGCTTTCGTTCGCAACCCCTATCGGGAACACAATCGCGTCGAACGCCTGATCAATCGGTTGAAACAATTCCGCCGGATCGCCATCCGGTACGAGAAGCGCGCCGCCAACTATCTCGCCATGATCACGATCGCGGCGATCCTTCTATGGCTCTGAACTTCGCCAATACGGCCTAGCACTCGACCGTGCGCGCCACCGTTTCTGTTAACCGGCTCGGAAGCGAAAACCTCTTTCTAAGCCAATGTAACTCTCTGCAGATGCATGAATTTTTTTCCCATTAGGCGAGGTCCCGATTTGCATGTCACCTGAACAGATCTTTCCCAAGTCTTTTCAACGCGCTGGAGCGGGTTAGCTAGGAGGCTAATTGGGTGCTGATTCACAGTCGGGGCGTCAGGAAGTCCGTTTTCCAGAAGCTCCAACCCTACACCTCCGTCGGTTCCACCGATCTACCCGACCGACCCACACATCTGCATGCTCTCATTAGCCTGGCCTTCTTGCACCAATGTCCGAAGGCTTGCCTTTGGACATGGACTTATATCCATGATTGCATGTACGACCGGATGTGGTACCCAGGCAGGCGAGTATCGCCTTGCGCTGCGACGCGATCGGAGAGTGGGGAACGGCACATGGCAGTAGGCGAAGAGGATCTCAAGGCTTTCCTATCGAAGGTAATGGAGGTGGAGCGGCGCTACGCGACCGATCAGAAGAACGCGACCTCAAAACGCAGGGGCGAGGTGCGGGAGCTGGTCGAGAATTGGGCCGAAAGGTTCGCGGCCGTCGAAGCCAAGGAGGCCGAAGGTGCTGCTTAACCAGATAGAACTCAAGAACTTCCGCCAGTTCTACGGCGACCAGACGCTGGAGTGCTCGACAGACAGGGAGCGAAACGTGACCCTGATCCACGCTGAGAACGGCGTGGGAAAAACCACCCTGCTCAACTCGATCATGTGGGTGTTCTACGGGGCGACAACGGCCAGGTTCGAGCGCAAGCACGAGATCCTCAACCACGAGGCCGCGGCCGAGGGCAAGAACGTCGCCGGGGTGAATGTCCGCTTCTCGCAGGACGGCTCGGACTATCTGGTCCAGCGTACCCTGGTGAGTGCGGGTAAGGGCACGGAGATCAAGCTCCATGCGTCTAAGGTGGAAGGCGGCGTCCAGCGGATGCACCCCGCGCCGGAGACGTTCATCGGCAGCGTGCTGCCGAAGGACATGGCTCCTTACTTTTTCTTCGACGGCGAGCATGCAGAGGCCTTCGCGGCCGCCGACAACCAGGACGCCGTGGCCACCGCGATCCGCAGCATGCTCGGCTGCGAGGTCGCCGACGTGGCGATCGAGGACCTCCGGCTGATCGCGCGCGACTTCGGCAAGGATCTCGGCAGCATCCCCGGCGAGGCGGAGATGCGCCGCATTGAGACCGAGATTGAGGAGCTCCAGCGCAGGGACGACCAAGACGCTGAGCGCATGAAAGAGATCATCCGGCAGATCGACATTCTCACCGCCCAACGCGACAAGATCATCGAGCAGCTGCGGCAGACGGAGGCTGCCCGCGAGATCCAGAAGAGGCGCGACGAGAAGGAGGCGCAGCTCAAGGATGCGAAGAGGTCGTTGGCCGTCGCCGAGAAGGAGGTCATCGACTGGGTCGGGGCCAAGGCGATCTTCGTGGTGGCCCGCAAGCTCGCCCGAGAGACCTTGGACTACATCGACGACGAGAGCCTAAAGGGCAAGATACCAAGCCCGTACAACGAGGACTTTGTCAGGAGCCTCCTTGATGCGAAGAGCTGCTGCTGCGGCCGTCCTCTGACACCCGGGACCCCGGAGTACGGGACGGTCATGGCCATGGTGCGATCCGCGGCGAACGTTGAGATCGTGGACAGAGTGGTGAGGGCCAGGGCGCGCGTGCAGCAGCTGCGCGAGACGGCTGCGGATGCGCCGCGGCTGTTTGAGGCCGCGCAGGCCAAGGTTGCCAAGCACACTCAGCGGATCATGGTCCTGGAGCAGGAGATCGGCGAACTCGGCAAGAGGCTCGAAGGGTCAAAGGTGGAGGAGATCGCGGAACGCGAACGCGCCCGGGCCGAGAAGGACCGCCAGATCTCGTACCTCAACCAGGAGCGTGGCGCCGTCCGATCGCGGCAGGACCAGATCGCTAGGCAGATTGAAGAGAAGAGGCGGGACCTCGACAAGCTAGCGAGCAAGAACGTCCGAGCCCGTCGTATCGTCATCAGGCGCGATCTTGCCGCGCTGGCTGCCCAGCGCCTGTCCGACGTGCTGTCGGAATACGAGGGCGACGCCAGGAAGGTGATCCAGAAGCAGATCAACGGCATCCTCGAAGAGGCTGCGCGGAGGGACTACAAGTTCAGGTTTGGCGAGCGGTATTCGATGGAACTGACCAACGACCGCGGGCTTCCCGTCGCCCGGAGCGGCGGCGAGAACCAGCTCATGAGTCTGGCGTTCACGTCGGCTCTCGTCTGGTTCGCACAGCTCCGGTCGAAGGCGAAGGGGGACATCCTCATGCCGGGGACGATCGCGCCGCTCATTCTGGACTCCCCCTTCGGCCAGCTCGACACGAAGTACCGCGAATCAACCGCCAAGTTCGTGCCGAAGATGGCTTCGCAGGTCATCCTGCTGGTGTCCAGCTCGCAGGGCGACGACACTGTCCTGAAGGCGCTGGAGCCATATGTGGGCGCCGAATACCTCCTCGTCTCGGAGAACCGCTCTGCCCGTGGCGAGAAGCCCGAGGACCGGATCGTGCTGCGGAACCGGGAGTACCACGCGTCGCTTTATTCCCAGCCGCGGAACATGACCCGCATCGAAAGGGTGGCATGACATGAGGGGAGTGAAGAGGAGCGCGGCCCACGAGGAGATGGTCCGCCGCTTGGCTGAGGCCCAGCACCCGTCCACCGGCAAGTCTGTGTTCCCGACAATGCGCGAGCTGATGGTCTTCGCGGCGGCGCTCGGGTTCGAGAACGGCCTGCGGCGTCCCCTGCAGGGAGCGACCCACGAGATCGACGCGCGCCAGTTCGAGGGGGCCACCGACAGCGCACGGAGGGCGATGGATATTATCTACCTCATCGCACTTGCTGGCGAAAAGGATGTCGAGGTGCTCCGCGAGACCGCCGAGGACAGGATGCTGGCCGTGTTCGAGGAGTTCGCTAACGGAGGCTTCGAGGTGCTGGCCGGATGGCTGAGCGAGAAGCCGGACGACCTCGACGGTGACGAGGCAATCCTTGTGGCGCTCAGCCGCCATGGCTTCCTGGAGTCCGAGGCCAGCGTGGACGGGCTTGCCAGGGAGGTCGAGTTTTGACCCTGCTCCGAGACCTCCCGCTCAAGGCCGTCTACCGGAGCGAGGACGACAACATCCTTACCGACCTCTACCTGCCGGCCCTCGGCTGTGCGGTCTCCTACGACCGCGCGGTCGGGTACTTCTCGGCGAGCATGCTGTCGTTCGCCGCCGAGGGCGTAACGGCGCTTGTCCGCAACGGCGGGCGCATGCGTCTCATAGTCGGCGGAGAGCTGGACGAGGCTGACGCCGACGCCATCAGCAAGGGCTACGGGCTGAGGGAGGCCTCGGCAAAGCTGGGTGAAAGGTTTTTGGAGACGATCGACGGCATTTCCGAGGCGCTCTGTTACCGGAGGCTGGAGGCCCTGTCCTGGCTGGTCGCGAGCGGCCGCCTGGACATCAAGGTCGCGCTCAAGAAAAAGGGAATGTACCACGAGAAGATTGGGATAATCACCGACGCGGCAGGGGACAGCGTCATATTCCAGGGTTCAGCGAACGAGACGACGGCGGCCCTGCTCCCCGACTTCAACTTCGAATCTATCAACGTCTTCCCCTCATGGCGGACCGAGTTTTTCGAACACTTCACTCCTTATGTCGAGGGCTTTGCGCGGCTTTGGGAGGGGAGGTCCAAGAACGTAGTCGTCATCGACTTCCCAGAGGCAGCCAAGGAGAGGCTGATCAGGATCGCAGCCGGTGTACGTCCTCCCAGCCCTGAAGTGGAGCAGGGCCTTTGGGAACGGCTCAAGAGGCGTGGGGAGGCCGAGGCGCCGGAGGAAGGGATTTCTGAGCCCCGAGTCCCGACCGTGTTCAACGGACGCGAGTTTACACTGATGGATCATCAGCGCGCGGCCCTGTCGGCGTGGCGGGCGAACGAGTTCTCCGGCATTCTCGCCCTGGCCACCGGCGCGGGCAAGACGGTCACGTCCATCTACGGGGCAATGAAGGTGTACGAGAAGATGAAGAGGATGTTCCTCCTCATCGCCGTCCCCTACCAGAACCTCGCGGACCAATGGGTGGCGACGCTCCGGGAATTCAATATCCACGCCATCCGTTGCTACGGGGGAGCCGCCGAATGGCGTGACGCCCTGTTGAGCTGCGTCACCCTTTTCCAGACCAAGGCCTTGCCGTTCGTGTGCGCGGTAGTTGTCAACCGCACGCTACAGAGCGAGGGGTTTCGCCAGATCGTCTCGCAGGTCCCGGGCGAACGGATGATGTTCATCGGGGATGAGTGCCATCACCACGGTTCCGAGGGGCTGGCCGTGTGCCTGCCCAGGCAGGCTGCGCTGCGTCTCGGCCTATCCGCAACGCCCGAGCACTATGCCGACACCGCCGCGACGGAGAGGCTGAAGCGCTACTATGGCGATATTGTTTTCGAGTACGGGCTGGAGCAGGCTCTGCGGGACGGCGTCCTGACCCCGTACGAGTATCATGTCATCCCCGTTGAGCTGACCGACGCCGAGGCCGAGGAATATGCTAGGATCAGCGAGCAGATCTCGCGAATCGCGGCCCGTGGCGGCGGGGACCTGGAGCGGTCGTCCGATCCGCAGCTCGATATCCTGCTCTTCAAGCGGGCCAGGCTCCTTGGCGCGGCCTCGAATAAGCTCCCCGCCCTGCGCCGCCTACTGGAGGGGCGAAAGCCGGAGCCGCTCACGCTCTTCTATTGTGGGGACGGCTCCGTCGAGGACGAGGACACGGGGGAGCAGGTGCGCCAGATCGCAGCCGTTTCGGCGGCGATCCATGAGTTGGGGTGGAAGAACTCCCACTTCACCTCCCGTGAGGGGAGGGCGGAGCGCCAAGGCGTCCTAGATGGCTTCAAGGTAGGGTTCATCGACACGATGGTTGCCATCCGATGTCTTGACGAGGGCATCGACGTTCCCGACTGCCGCACAGCCTACATCCTGGCGAGCAGCCGCAACCCGAAGCAGTTCATTCAACGCCGCGGCCGCATCCTGCGACGGGCGCCGGGTAAGGAGCGGGCCCGCATCTTCGACTTCGTGGTGACAGTCCCTGAATCGGTGGCCGAGGGCTCGCCGCATGAGAGGCAGCTCCTGGCCGGGGAACTCAAGCGGGTCGCGGAGTTCGCGAGGCTGGCCTTGAACGCCGGGGACGCCTACCTCGCATTGGAGCCAATCCTGGAGCGGTATGACCTCGTCCACCACCTCGCCTGACAGGTCCTCAGGCGGACGCCTTGGCAGTGAAGTCGGCGATACTTCGGATCCCGCGATCGGTTGCGAGATAACCGATCCCCCGGTGCAGGTGCAATCGGAACTGTTGAGCGATGGTCTCGTCGTCGTGGCCCAGCCCGTCCCGGATGCAACGCGCACGCACGAGTGCGGTGTAGAGTTCGGCATAACGGCCACCGAAGACCTTCCAGGACATCTCGACGTTGCTGTCGGCCACGATCTTCACAGGCGGGGGGACCGTCGGTTCGGCGAGAGAGACGCAGAGGGCCCAACGGCACAGGACGTTCCAGTGCTCCATCCCTGTGTGCCGCTTGAGCCGGATCAGCTGCTCGCGGGCATGCTGGCTCAATTTGACGTGCTCGACGGCCATCACCTTGCTCCCCCGAAATAGCCAGGACGGACAGTGGTTGCAGCCCGCGCGTCGTCGTACTCCAGGGCGTACGAGCGCCCGACCCACGGCTCCAGCGTCTCGTAATACTTGCCGAAGATCTCCTCGTCTGTGGAGAGGAGAATTACCTGATGGCTCGCCCTGGGGAAATAGCGATTGAGTAGCAGCTTCCTGTGAGTCGAATCCAGACGTCCGAGCGGTGTGTCGATGACCGTAGGCAGCGGCCGTGACGACGCACGGGCAAGCCCCCAGAGGACTGCGACGGAAAGCAGCTGGCGTTCGCCGGCCGAAAGCCGCTCCGGGGTGAGAGATTTCCCGTCCTTGCCCTTCAACGCGAGCGCGAACGTTTCGGGGTCGATTGAGATGTCCGTGACGAGCGTCCCCTTGCGCAGGAGTTGGTGGAGGCTGTCGAGGACCAGCCCCCCGATCCTTTCGGCGTGGCGGCGAACGGTCTCCTTGCCGAAGCCCTCCAAGGTTTCGCGGACGCGCACGCAAGCCGCGACCACGCGTGAGTTCTCCCTCACCGCGACCAAGTCCTCGGCGAGGTCTCGGCGTTGCCGCTCCAATTCCTTTTCCTTCCTTTCGACCTCGCGCGCGATCGCCTCTCGCTCGGCGGCCTTCCGCCTCAGTGCGGTCTCGACTTCGGCGGCTTCCGCCAACAGCCGGTCGCGGTCGGCCACCAAGGAGGCAAGCGCGTCGGCTGACGGCACGGCTTCGACAGCGGCTCGGCATTCCTCAAGCCTGGCTGCCGCTTCAGCTGTGGCCGATAGGTTGGCGGCAAGCTGGACCGAGGCTGCGGGCAGATCTCTGGAAAGGAGTTCCGTGAGGATGCCCCTGGCTTCGCCCCCCAGGCGGAACATGGGTTCGCCGGCCGCGGACGCCCGCCTTTCCCTGTCGGCCTTCAGGAAGGATTCAAGCCTCGCCGAGACGTCCCCCAGAACGCCCCAGGACGCCAGGGCTTCGAGGACCCCGGCGTCCCGTTCTCCCAAGGCTGCGGCCATTTCTCGGTCGAGCGCGGCGCGGGCCTCGGCGCCGTCCCGTTCGGCCACCTCCTCCAGGAGGTCCCGGACGAGGAGGAGCGGGGCGGGACCGGTGGCGAGGTCGCGCAGCGCCCTCTCCGCGACCGAGTGGCGTTCGCGGGCGGCGGACAGTTCTGCTTCGATCTCGGCTCGGCGGTCGTACAGCGCTCCGCCTTCTTGGCGGTAACGCTTCTCGGCCCTGCCGATCAGGTCGCGGACACGGGCGAGCCGCGAGTTGAGGACTGCCTCCTCAGTGTAGGCGGCCTGGCGGCGCGCGACGGCCTCCTCCACCTCCGTCTCAAGGGCGGCAAGGGCTTCACGGCCGCCTGCATCCTTGGATTCTGCCCTCTTCCTCCGTTCCAGCAGGGTGAGGTCCGAGGCCAGGCGCTCAACGAGGTCGAGGCCTAGGAGGCTGTTCACCGCGGTGGCAATCATCCGCGCCGATTGCTTTGGGTCGGCGTACCCTTCGATCTTCTCGCCGTCGTAGAGGAAAAGGGGCGCCAGTCTGGACGGCATGTACTCCTCGACCTGCTCAGCCCAGTGGTCGGTCAGCAGCGGGTCCATCCGGTCGTCGACGATCACCTCAAGGCGCTCGCTGCATCCCTTACCGGTCCTCGACCATGATCGGCGGACATGGAACCGGTGCTCCCGGCCTTCGCGCATGTGCCGGAAGCCGAGTTCGACCGCCGCCTCGGGGACGTCAGCGCCCCGGCTGATGCAGGACGAGAGGTAGTCGGCGTACGACGTCTCGCCACGGCCGGAGCAGCGCGCGTGCGGGCCGAACAGGGTAAGCTGGAGTGCGTCGAGCAGGGTGGTCTTGCCTGCTCCGTTCAGACCGCCAAAGAGCACGATGGGGCGCTCGGCGGACGCGGGCGTCAGCGGAATTGTCTGGCGGCCGAGGTAGGTGCCAAAATTGTGGAGGGTGATCTCGTCGAACAGCATCGGTCAGTATTCCAAAAGCGCGTCGATGGCAGCCGGCGTCTCGCCGTTCAGCGCGTCGCGGCGGGCCACCGCGAACGCCAAAGCGTCCTCCTCGCCGTCGAAGGCGCCCCGCCGGATAGCCTCCTCCAGCTCCCTATAAATCCCGGGGCGCTTCACCATGGTGCGGTGCTTGCGTTCGATGGACAGGAGCTCGCGGACGAGCTGGAAGTGCATCCGGTCGCCGCAGACCCTCTCCAGCACGGCGACGTCGGCGGCGTTCAACGCCATCGCGTCGTCGATCCGTCCCCCAGGGTAGGGCTCGCCGCATTCCTCCGCGTAGATCCGCGGCAGGCTGTCCTCAATCTCGTGCTTCTCCGTAACCCAGATTCGGCGGATCTCCTCCAGCTCCTCAAGCGAGACGAGGGTCACGTCCTTCATATCCTCGGGCGCCGCCTCGCGGGCTTTCCTCTGGGCGCAGAGAAGCTTGCGGAGCCACATTTCGCGCGCCTGCTGGGTGTACGGCCCATGGATGAGGGCGTCCTGGCCGGCGCGCCGGTAGAGGGTGAGCTGGCCGTTCATCCGCCGGAAGTCGCGCAGCTCCCGGTCGTCTTCGTCGAGCTCGTTCCGGAGTTCCAGCAGCGGGCGCATCCACTCCTTCTGGGAGTCGTTCACGATCATGGCCTGCATCGACTTATCCTGCTCGACCATCGTGCAGACCCAACAACCGAAACGGCTGTCGCCGCAGCTCGGAGTAGAGGAGTCGATCACCAGGGGGCATTCGCCGTCGGGGGAGGCACCCTGGTAGAGGTTCATGAGCTCATCATTGCTCACATCCCAAGGGTTCACGGTTTGGGTGAGGAACATCCAGATGTCGTCATTGGTCCACTCCTCCACCGGGCTGTAGATGTAGGCGCTCGGGAGCGATTCGTTGGGGCTGAGCCGTCCCCTTACGCGGCGGGCCTCGGCCCTGGCCATCACCTTGGCGCGTGCCTGGCTCTCCGCCTTGCGGGTCCCCAGCACTACGATGGCTTCGCCGTTCTCTCGGACCATCTCGCTGATGAAGCGATTGGACGGATAGATCTTCAGGCGCTCGGTGCACCACCTAAACTTCGGTCGCGGCGCGGGGTATCCGCGTCCGATGAGGTTGACCCAGAACGAGTTCGTGAGGTCGGGGGTAAGCCTGTGGACCGAGATCGGCAGGCCGGAGCGCTCCGCGGCGGCGGCCATGAGCCCCAGCGAGGCGTTCACCCAACCGGCGACTACCGGGTTCTCGACCAGAGTGTCCGTGCTGATGACATGGACCTGCTTGGTCCGCCTGTCCTCCGGCATGGCCGCCAACGCCATCCACACCAGCTGGAGCGTGGCCGTGGAATCCTTGCCCCCGCTGTAGCCCACCACCCAAGGGATCCCGTCGCTCCAGTAGAGCTCGGAGATCTCCTCCAGCAGCAGAGCCACGGTCTTCCTGAAGCCAAGCTCCGAAAATGCCGAACGGCGACCTTCACCCGACATGTTCGCTCCTCCTGAAAGCGTCCTCAAGCCTCTGCTCCTCGGGGGAGAGGGACAGAGACAGGCTTTGCTTGATCGCCGCCGTCGTCAGCAGCACATTTGCAAGGGACTTCGAGACCTTGCCGCCGATCAGCGCGCGACCTTCCCAACAGGCGGCGTTCGACCTGCGCCAGTCGATCGAGCCGAGGCCGCTCAGCTTGCCCTTCCAGTCCCGCGCATGGTGGTGCAGGAGGCTGTTGCCGACGCGGCCCAGGGCCTGGAGGACTACGCCATGGGAATGGATGTAGTCCTCACGGACCTCGCCGGCAGTGATCCTGCCCTTCCTGACGAGCTCCCATTCCCTCATGTGCCTGGCCACCTCCTCCCAGTACGCCGCGGCAACCTCGGCCCGCTTCTCCGCGCCCTCGACGTCCACGTTGGACAGAAGGGCGGCGGTCGCGGTGTAGATCGCCGATAGGGTGAAGAGGCGTCGCGAACGCGCGGACAAAGTCGAACGTTCCATCTCGACCACGTCGCGGAATACGGGCGAGCGTGCCACGACCAGCTTGGCCAGCTTGGCCTTGTCGTCCCTGTGGTCATAGAGGACGCCCAGCGACTTGGACGGGCGGAGCGCGTGCCTGTTTAGGTCGGCAAACATCTGCTGGCAGCGTTCCAGACCGACGTCCAGGAAGAACACGACAGCGATGCTCTCGTCCCCAAGGGCGGGGTTCTCGCGCAACGCCATGTCGATGGCTGCCCGGCGGTGCTGGCCGTCGTTGATGACGAAGCGGGCGCTCATGGGGATGCGCAGGACACCCACCCTGCTTTCCGGGCCTTCGGAGCTAATCGGCTCGAACGACACGTCGGCGTCTACGGACGCGGTTATCGCCGAGAACACGTAATCATCGGGATTCGTCAGGATGTAGCGGGCGATCTCCGGGAGCCGGGCCTTGTTGAGCTGGCGCTGCGCGCGGAGCTCCGGCACCATCTCGTCCTCGTTGAAGAGGAACACCTTGGGCAGAAGCCTGAGCGGGCACATTGAGACGTAGAACTCCCGGTGTGCTTGGACTCCGCGTATCGCTGGGAAGGCGTACTCGAACCCGCCGGTCATGATGTGCCGTTCGTCCTGTCAGGAGGTGATTGGGTACGTCGAGTGTGCTATAGAGGTCCCTCCTGTTTGTCAATTCCGAAACAAACTTTGCCTTGGACGCCATGCACGGACCCACGTATCTCGACTGCAATGCCACCACCCCCCTGGACCCCGAAGTCCGCGATGAGATGCTCAGAATGTTCGACATCGAATACGGCAATCCCGGCAGCCGCACGCATGCGTTCGGCGCAAAGGCCAAGGTGGAGGTGAACGACGCGAGGCAGAAGGTGGCCGCCGTCGTCGGCGCCAACCCGGAGGACGTCGTCTTTACCTCAGGCGCGACCGAAAGCAACAATATAGCCATCTTTGGGCTCGCCAAGCATGGCAGGGCGAAGGGGCTCAGGCGCATCGTCACGACCGCAATCGAGCATAAGAGCGTGCTGGAGCCGTGCGCCGCGCTCGCGGCCGAGGGCTTCGAGGTAGTCACTGTAGCGCCCCGGGGGGGCGGCAGGGTACAGGTGGAGGACGTGCTTGCCGCCGCGAGCCCGGACACGCTGCTGGTGTCCGTCATGCACGTGAACAACGAGACAGGCGTTGTTCAATCGGTCGCCGAGATCGCTGAGGGGCTAGCGGGAAGGGACTGCTTCCTGCATTGCGATGCCGCCCAAGGATTCGGCAAGGAATTCGAGCAGCTCCGCCACCCAGGGATCGATCTAGTCTCCGTCAGCGGGCACAAGATGTACGCCCCGAAGGGCGTTGGCGCCTTGGTGATGAAACGGCGGAAGGGGCGCCGTCCGCCTATGGCCCCGGTCCTGGTCGGCGGCGGGCAGGAGCTGGGGCTTCGCCCTGGCACACTCGCCGCGCCACTCATCGTCGCCTTGGGCAAGGCTGCGGAGATCGCCGTCCGCGATCGTGACAGGCGGCGGAAGGCATGCGAGCGGCTGCGTGTCGAAGCGCTTGAGGCTCTTTCCCCCTTTGCGCCGGAGGTCAACGGCGATCCTGAACACACCCTGCCCCACACGCTCAACGTCTCGCTGCCTGGGTTGCGGTCGGAGGCGCTCATGCTTGCCCTAAAGGACGTCATCGCGGTGTCCAACGGTTCCGCATGCACCTCGAACAGCTACGAGTCCAGCCATGTCCTGAAGGCGATGGGGCTTTCCCCCGAGCGCGTGGCCGGCGCCCTGAGGCTGTCCTGGTGCCATATGACCCTGTCTCCGGACTGGAAGGCAGTCGCGGAAGGTATCAGGCTGATGCTCTGACAGGGACGGGAGGAAGGGCGTTGGGCGGCAAGGTGGTCGGCAAGGCGGTCGGCGCGAGGCTCTACCTCCACGTTTCGGCGCTCAGAGACGCCATGCCGGAGGACGCCGCGAGGGTGCGGGCAGCCGCGGCGCTGTCCGGCGCGACGGACTTCAATGTCGTGCGTATCGAGCGTCTCGGGGACGGGGTCGCCCTGCTGGAGTACCCAGGCTTCTTCGAGGAGGCGTGTCCGAGCCTCCGACGGAGTTGGAGGGTGGAACCGTCCACCAACCGGGTCTCGTTCCGGGACTATTCAGACTCCCTCAATCCACCAGTCCTCCACCGCAAGGAACTCCTCCTGCCGGACGGGCATCCCGAGGCCGGTCGGTACGCCGCGCTGACAGCCGCCCTTGAGTCTCTGGGCCTCTTCGATGACCCCGTAAGGATCGGCTTCCGGTCGCAGTGGTCGAGGCTGCTGAGGGAGGCGGGGTACAGGATCGTTGGCCACGATCTGGTCCCCATTGGCAACGACGAGGAGGGGGACGGGGACTGGGGGCCGGATGGGGCGCAGGTTCGGAGGCACTTGACCGCCCTTTCTCGCCACGGTCTTTCGGCCCCAATGTCCGCGATGCTCCGCACGGGGCTGCTCGACGGCGGAGCGACGCTGTTCGACTATGGCTGCGGCAAGGGCGACGACGTGGCGTCGCTCAGGGCCATGGGGGTCGCCGCCTCCGGATGGGACCCGCACTACGCCCCAGACAATCTGGTGGCCAGGGCCGACATCGTCAACATCGGTTTCGTCATCAACGTAATCGAGGACCCCGCAGAGCGGCGGGAAGTCCTCATTAGGGCTTTTGGACTCGCCGACGTCGCCGTCTGCGTATCCGCGATGCTGACCCACGGTGATGCGATCCAAGGCAAGCCGTACGCCGATGGGATACTGACCCGCTGGGGGACGTTCCAGAAATACTATTCCCAGGCGGAACTCCGGGCTTATGTGGAGAGGACGCTCGGCGTCCCCTCAGTCGCTCTTGCCCCGGGAGTGTTCTTGGCCTTCAGCGACACGGGGGCCGAGCAAAGGTTCCACCTAGGGCGCTCCCGCAGCAGGCTACGACTGAGGCCTCCGGCAGAACCAAGACCGCTGCGGGTCCGTTCGGTCAGGGAGCCGAAGCCGCCGAAGGAGCCGAAAGCCCCCAGAGAACCGAAGCTGCCGAAACCGCCGCCCCCCCAGCCTTGGGAGCTTTGCCCTGACGGCTTCGCCACCCTGAAGGCCGTTTGGGAGGAGCATGGAAGGGAACCCGGCCTTGAGGAACTTGGCCCGCTGCCCGACGTTGAGGCCGCGTTCAGGTCGATGGCCCGGGCCTTCAGGGCCGCATGGGACCGGTTGGACCGCGCGCGTCTGGAGGCCGCGCGCGCCCAACGTGCGGAGGACACGCTTGTGTACCTGGCCCTTCAAAGGTTCAGGCGTAGGAAGCAGTACAAAGAGCTCGACCTTTCCCTGCGGCGGGACGTAAGGGCCTTCTTCGGCGACTATGTATCCGCCCTTTCGGAGGCCGAAAGGCTTTTGGCCTCAGCGGCCGCTCCGGAGGCTCTCGCCGAGGCGGCCGCCAGGGCGGCCGAGCAAGGCCTGGGATGGCTGGCCGAGGGAAGGTCGCTGCAGGTCGACGCATCGCTGATCGAGCGCCTACCTGCGGTCCTGCGTGTCTACGTAGGCTGCGCCGCGGTGCTGTATGGGGACGTGGAGATGGCAGATCTGGTCAAGATTCATCTCGGCTCAGGCAAGGTCACAATGATCCGATGTGACGATTTCTCGCTGCCGCTGCCGGAGGTCGTTGAGCGGGTGAAGGTCAACCTGCGCACACAGGACGTCCGCGTTTTCTCTTACGGACCCGAGACCAGTTTCGAGCCTCCCATCCTCTACCTCAAGTCCCGCTTCATGAACGAGGAGACGTCGGGGTACGCGGAGCAGGCCGCTTTCGACGCTAAGGTAGGGACTCTGGTCAAGGTCGACGAGGCGTCCCGCGGGCCTAGCGGGGAGGAGTGGGCTGCGCTCCTCGCCAAGGCGGGGCTTGTCGTGGTCGGGCACGATCTGGTGGAGGACGACCGTCCGCCGTCCCTCGACGACCCGTGCGGGGCGAACCTAACCTACAGGGATTTGATCGCCTGCGGCGAGACGGCCCTTACTACAGGTCTCCCGAACCTGCCCAAGAATCCCGAAAGCTGGAAGGCCCTGCGGGCGCTGACCGAGAACGTACTCGACCCAGTCATCGACTGGTTCGGCGCCATCGAGCTCACCTATGGCTTCTGCTCCCCTGAGCTGGCAAAACTCATTCCGGGCCGGATCGCGCCCGAGCTAGACCAGCACGCCGCCCATGAGACGAAGCCGAACGGCTGTCCGGTCTGCCCTCGGCTGGGCGCGGCCGTCGACTTCCTCGTTCGGGACGAGGACATGCTGGAGGTCGCCCGGTGGGTTGCCGCGAACATCCCGTTCGACCGTCTATATTTCTACGGCCGCAATAGGCCCATCCACATCTCTTACGGTCCCGAGGCGAAACGAGAGGCGTACGAGATGGTTCAAGTGCCCGTGGGAAGGCGGATGATGCCGAAAAAGCTCCGTCTCTTATGATCCCATGTCCAAGGGGTGAAACAGCGCAGTCCCGTATCCTCCTTATCAGCAAGGGGGGCACTGGACCAATTTCTCTGTCCACGTCCACTCCACCGCCTGACAGGGTAGCGGTCCCGCATCCGCCCGCCAGAACCGACCAGCCCGCCGTCGGGAGGAGTCCGGGGAGATTCCCGGCGCGCGGCGGTCTGGCCGTCCCGGCGTACGCGGCGCGCACGCGGGGCTTCCGGCGGTGTCGCGGCGGGGCGGCCCGACCGACCTGGATCAGGGAGCCGCTGGACAGCCCCTTCTGCACCGAGGTGACGAGATCCTGTTGATATGCGGGGCTGCCGCTCCGCGGCAGGTGGCCGAGAACACGGTTGAGCGTGTCGCGCTTCCACACCCGGAGGGCCTTGTGGTGTGCGTTTAGTTATGCGGCCAGCATCCTTGATGCCGCCGTACGCGGCGAGGGCGGCCTGGAAGCGGCTGGCGAAGGTGGGCTTGTCGAGGGTCGCGATCTCCTCCGGCGCGATCGCCAGCGTCACGACCACCGGCGCCGCGCGTAAAGCCGGGGATGCGATCGGGCCGGTAGCCGACTCGGGAACCGGCGGTCCGGGGTCCCGGCTCGGCGGGCGGCGGGTTGTCGTTGCCGACCGCGCCCCGCACGACCGTCTTGGGGGCGCCCCCTGCCGGTTCCGCCGACCTGACCAGCGGCCGCATCAGCTCCGCCCTGCGACGGCGAAGCATCATGCCGGTGATTCGGACCAAGAGCAATGAACGGTCCGACCCGGCTTTCGACCGCGACGCCTATCGGGAACGCAATCGCGTCGAACGTTTGATCAATCGGTTCAAACAGTTCCGCCGGATCGCCACCCGGTATGAGAAGCGCGCCGCCCACTATCTCGCCATGATCATGATCGCGGAGATTCTTCTATAGCTCTGAACTTTCCCAATACGGCCTAGCCACCCGCGCAGCGGTGGTTCAACGCTCTGAAAGATCGAGTGAACAGGCTTCCCTGACGGCCGGTTTCGAGCCACGTGAAAGGATACTGCTGTAGCACTTGCCTGCCGCACAAGACCATGCGATATGTAAAGACGAAACGCGCAACCTGTTGATTCTTCATCGTGCGGCACCGCGCCGGTGACGGTAGTTGGGAGTCCTAGTCCCCCAACCACTTTTCCTCTTCGCCATTGCACCGAGCCTGAAACAGGCGGGCGTTGTTCTCAGCGGCGCATTCCCACTTTTAAAAGGTGTCGACGAACGGCTTTGAAGCTTTCGCGCGGTGGCACCATGGCGTCACGGTTGGATTCGCCGCCTCCAGGGCTTACTTAAGCGGTCCCCCCTCCACGGCACGAACTCCCTTGACCGACACGCCCCGCCGCTCCGGCAGCTTTCCCGACAAGGACACGATCCTCTCCTTCATCCGCTCCAGCACGACGCCGGTGGGCAAACGCGAGATCGCGCGCGCCTTCAAGCTGTCGGGCAGCGACGACCGCGAAAGACTGAAGGAGCTTCTCAAGGACCTGGAAGCCGACGGCGCCGTGGAACGTGGGCGCAACAAGCGCGTTGCTCCGCCGCGGTCCCTGCCGGAGGTCGCGGTTCTGGACGTGATCGGCGTCGATGCGGACGGCGAGGTCACCGCCCGCCCGATCACCTGGACGGGTGAGGGCACCCCCCCACGCATCTTCATGATGCCGGATAAGAAGGGACACCCCACGCTGGGGGCGGGCGACCGTGTGTTGGCGAAGCTGAGCCGCATCAACGACCGGCTGTACGAGGCGCGCACCATCCGGCGGCTGGACGGTACGGTGGGGCGCGTTCTCGGCGTCTATTACCCCGCGGCGGACGGCGGACGCATCGTCCCGACGGACAAGCGCAACAAGACCGAACTGCTGGTCCTGCCGGCCAACCGCAACGACGCCGAGTCCGGTGAGCTGGTGCTGGCCGACCTGCTGCCGGCATCGCGGATGGGGCTGCCGCAGGCCCGCGTCGCGGAGCGGCTGGGCCACACGGCCGAGCCGCGCGCCGTCAGCCTGATCGCCATCCACACCCACGGGCTGCCCACCGAGTTCCCGCCCGCCGCCCAGCGCGAGGCATCGCACGCCGCCGTTCCCTCCCTGACCGGACGGACGGACCTGCGCGACCTCCCGCTGGTGACCATCGACGGCGCCGACGCCCGCGATTTCGACGACGCGGTGTGGGCGGAGCCGGACTCCGATCCGGCGAACCAGGGCGGCTGGCACCTGCTGGTCGCCATCGCCGACGTGGCCTTTTACGTGCGCCCCAATTCGGCGTTGGACCGGGCGGCCTACGAGCGCGGCAATTCCGTCTATTTCCCCGACCGCGTCGTGCCGATGCTGCCGGAGGCGCTGTCGAACGACCTCTGCTCGCTGCGCCCCCACGAGGACCGCGCCTGCGTCGCGGCGCATCTGTGGATCGACCGTCATGGCGCGCTCCTGCGGCACCGTTTCGTGCGCGGCCTGATGCGCTCCGCCGCGCGGCTGACCTACGAGCAGGTGCAGGCGGCCCGCGACGGCGCCCCGGACGAGGCCACGGCGCCGCTTTTGGAGACGGTCATCGCCCCGCTCTACGGCGCCTACGCTTGCCTGTGGTCTGCCCGGTTGCGCCGCGGCACGCTGGAGTTGGATCTGCCGGAACGGCGGGTGCGGCTGGACGAGCGAGGACGGGTGGCGGAGATCGCGGTGCGCGAGCGCCTCGACAGCCATCGGCTGATCGAGGAGTTCATGATCTGCGCCAACGTCGCGGCGGCGGACAGCCTGGAACGGGCGGGCATGGCCGGTCTGTTCCGCGTCCACGACCAGCCGTCGCTCGACAAGCAGGAGACGCTGCGGGAGTTCCTGACCGGCATCGGCTACACGCTGCCGCGCGCGCCGCGGCTGACCCCGGCCCATTTCACCGCGATCCTCGACCGCGCCGCCGGGACGGCGGACTCGCAGCTGGTCAGCGAAGTGATCCTGCGCAGCCAATCGCAGGCGGAGTACAGCCCGGAGAACATCGGCCATTTCGGCCTGTCGCTCGACCGCTACGCCCATTTCACCTCGCCGATCCGCCGCTACGCCGACCTGATCGTCCATCGGGCGCTGATCCGCGCGCACGGGCTGGGACCGGGCGGGCTGGACGACGCGGCCATGGCCGGTCTGGCCGACATCGGCGAGCACATCTCGATGACCGAACGCCGCGCCGCCACGGCCGAGCGCGACGCCATCGACCGCTTCACCGCCGCCTTCCTGGCCGACCGCGTGGGCGCCCTGTTCACCGGCCGGATCTCCGGGGTCACCCGCTTCGGCCTGTTCATCCGGCTCGACGAGAACGGGGCCGACGGGCTGATCCCCGCCAGCACCCTGCCCGACGACCAGTACGAGCATGACGAGCGTGCCCACGCCCTGGTCGGCCAGCGCACCGGCCGCCGCTATCGGCTGGGCGCCGCGGTGAATGTGGTGCTGATGGAGGCCGATCCGCTGACCGGCAGCACCCTGTTCGTCCTGCCCCGCGCCGAAGGAGATGTCGGCGGGGATTCGGCTGGTGGCACCGATCATCCGTTGCAATCCGGCCACCCGGACCGCCCCCCGCGGAGCGCCCGTTTCGCAGGCCGCGCAACCCAGAAGCAACGGAAGCGTGGCCGCTGAGTCACAGTGGTGGACATTCCGCAACAAAGAGTCTTGCCCCCGACTTTTGTCCCGCCAGCCCTCATTTCTGAAGTGCTATTCCTTATCCGTTCGAATCCGGCGGGCGACCGTCCGGGTCCGCCTGTGGGAAAGGAGGCCGCGTACGGCGCGCCATGGGCATACGGAAACGAGGTTTTTCACCGCGCGGGCGTCTGTCGATCCCGCTCGCGGCTGCCATGTTCGCCGTTGGCCTCGGAAGCCTCGGCGGAACGCTTCCCCGTCCGGCCGCCGCCGCGGCCGAACCCGCCTTCATCAGCGAGCAGGTGTTCGCCGTCGCCTACGGCAAGATCGCTGAAGTCTATCTTCAACAGGTCGATTTCGGTCGGCTTGGCCTGGACGGGCTGAAGGGACTCGCGACCATCGATCCCACCGCCCGCGCCGAGCGCCAGGGCAACACCGTACGCCTGTACGTCTCCGGGAGCCTGATCGCGGAGTACGCCGCCCCGTCGCTATCCGACGCCGCCGGTTGGGCCGCCCTGACCACCAAGGCGGTGGAGCGCGCCCGCCTCTATTCCCCCACCCTCTATCAGGCGGTGCCGGAGCGCGTTTATCAGGTGGTGCTCGATTCCGTGATGACGGATCTCGACGGCTACTCCCGCTACACCGGCACCCAGCGCGCCACCAGCGAACGCGCCCAGCGCGAGGGTTATGGCGGGATCGGGCTGTCGCTGGAAACGGCGAACGGGCGCACCCTGATCCGCAACGTGCTGCCGCGCAGCCCGGCGGACCGCGCCGGCTTCCGCAGCGGCGACCAGCTTCTGGCGATCGACGGCGACCTGACCGCGCGTCTGAGCGAGGCGGACATGCGCGACCGTTTGCGCGGGCCGACCGGAACGATGGTTCTGCTGACCGTGGCGCGCGACAACACACCGCCCCGCCGCGCCCCCATCCGGCGGGAGCGCGTGGTTCCCAACACCGTGAACGCCAGCGTGTCCGAGCAGGTCGGCGTGCTGAAGGTGGACCGCTTCAACGCCGCCACCGCCTCCAACCTGCGCGACGCCGTTCTCTCCACGCGGCAGAGCATGGGCAAGGGCCTGCGCGGTTTCGTGCTCGACCTGCGCGGCAACCCCGGCGGCCTGCTCGACCAGGCGGTCGCCGTGGCGGACCTGTTCATCGCCCAGGGAAAGATCATCACCACCGAAGGCCGCCACCCCGACAGCCGCCAGCGCTTCGAGGCCAGTCCCGACGACATCGCCGAAGGGATGCCGCTGGTCGTTCTGGTGGACGGGCGCTCCGCCTCCTCCGCCGAGGTGGTGGCGGCGGCGCTCCAGGACTCGGGCCGCGCGGTGGTGGTGGGCGCCTCCTCCTACGGCAAGGGCAGCGTCCAGACGGTCACCCGCCTGCCCAACGACGGCGAGCTGTTCCTGACCTGGAGCCGCATCTACACACCCGCCGGCTACACCCTGCACCGCCAGGGCGTGCAGCCGACGGTCTGCACCAGCCGCAACGGGCAGGACGACCCCGTCACCCTGCTGTCCGACCTGCGCGACGGCCGGGCGCGCCCGATGACCCAGTTCGCCGGCTGGCGCGCCCGCGCCGCCGACGACGAGGAGGCGTTGGCCCGCCTGCGCGAAGCCTGCCCGTGGAAGGAGCACGAACCGGAACTGGACCTGAAGGTGGCGCTGCGCCTTCTCGCCGAACCGGCGCTCTACCAGCGCGCGGTCGCCCTGTCCTCCACCAACACGGTGGCGGAGCGCTGAGTCGTTTTCCGCCCCGGATTGCGGGAAAAAAAGGACTCCGATCGGCCCTTCCGGCCACTTTACAAAGGCTTGACATCGCGGCTGTAGCGGGTATCTTCCCCCGCTACGACGCCGCCCCGCCGGGCTGGCGGGTCACGGATTTTTAGTCGGGATTGAGATCATGGCGAAGCAGAACACCGTCCTCATCAAGCTGGTGAGCACGGCTGATACCGGGTTCTTCTACGTGAAGAAGAAGAACCCGAAGAAGACCACCGAGAAGCTGTCGTTCCGCAAGTACGACCCGGTGGCGCGCAAGCACGTCGAGTTCAAGGAAGCCAAGATCAAGTAAGGTTTCCCGGACTGCCGGAATCAGAAAGGCCGCCTTCTGGCGGCCTTTTGCTTGTCTGGACACTGCCTCGCCTCGTCAGCTGCCTCGGTTTCGTCAGGGGGACAGCAGCGCTTTGGCGGGAGGGTCGGCGATGGTGCGGTTGCGCCCGGCGCGCTTGGCCTCGTACAGCGCCTCGTCGGCACGACGGATCAACCCCTCGGCGGTATCGCCCAGCCGGCCGCCCACCGTCACGCCAATGGACACCGTAACCGGGATCTCGCCCACATCGGCGGACACCTTGAACAGCGTGTCGGCAATGAGGCCGCGCAGCCGCTCCGCCACCGTCAGCGCCGCTTCGGCATCGGTGTCGGGCAGGATGACCACGAACTCCTCGCCGCCCAGCCGCGCCACCAGATCGAAGGTGCGCAGGTTGCGGCTGGCGCGGCTGGACACCTCCTTCAGTACCTCGTCGCCCACGGTGTGGCCATAGCTGTCGTTGACGACCTTGAAATGGTCGATGTCGAACAGCAGGATCGCCACCGGCTTGTGGTTGTCGATCGCCCGCTCCAGCAGCCGCGGCAAATGAGCGTTGATGTAACGGCGGTTGAAGACGCCCGTCAGGCTGTCGGTCAGCGCCATGGACAGGCTCTGCTCGTAGTTCGCGCGCAGACGTTCCTGATAGCGCTTGCGCCGGATCTGGATGCGGGCGCGGGCCAGCAACTCGTTCCGGTCGATGGGCTTGCTGATGTAGTCGTTCGCGCCGAGTTCCAGCCCCTTGGCAACGCGGTTCAGGTCGCCCTCCTCCACCATCAGCAGGATCGGCACCTGCCGGGTCCGCTCGTGCGAGCGGAGCTGGGAGCACAGGCGCAGGCCATCCTCGTTCATCAGGGTCAGGCTGATGACCACAAGATCCAGATCGTCGGCCAGCGCGCGCTCCAGCGCCACGGCGCAGGCGTCGGCGGCCATGACATGGGCGTGGTCGCGCTTCAGCGTCTCGGTGACCCTGTCCAGATCGAGACGCGAGTCCTCCAGCACCAGGACTCGGGCGCCCTCGAAGGACTCGCTGTTCAACGTGCCCGTCGGCTCGAGAACCCCCAGCTGGCCGGAGGTCGTCTCGCGCAGCCTCCATTCGTCCATCATCATCTTCAGGCGGACGAGCGACCGCACCCGCGCGAACAGCGCGACGTCGTTGACCGGCTTGGTCAGGAAATCGTCGGCTCCCGCCTCCAGCCCGCGCACGCGGTCGGCGCCATCGGACAGGGCGGTGACCATCACCACCGGGATGTGCATGGTCGCAGGATCGGAGCGGATCTTTTCGCACACCTCGAACCCGTCCATGCCGGGCATCATGACGTCGAGCAGAACGATGTCCGGCGACTCCCGACGGACCATCTCCAGCGCCTCGGGGCCATTGCTGGCGGTGATGACGTTGAAATACTCGCGCGTCAGCTTCGCCGCGAGCAGCTTCACGTTCGGAAGGACATCGTCGACGACGAGGACGCGAGCGGACATGGAACGTGCGACCGATCCCGTAACAGGTTAGCGGAGGAACTTCTGAACGGCTTCCAGGAACCTGGTGACCGAGATCGGCTTGGCGATGTAGTCCTCGCAGCCGCCTTCCCGGATCTTCTCCTCGTCCCCCTTCATCGCGAAGGCTGTCACCGCGATGATCGGAATGGACTTGAGTGCCGGATCGTCCTTGATCCAGCGCGTGACCTCCAACCCTGACACCTCCGGCAACTGGATGTCCATGAGGATCAGATCCGGACGGTGCTCCCGCGCCATGGCCAGGGCATCCATCCCGCTGCGGGTCTGAAGCGTCGCGTAGCCGTGCGCTTCCAGCAGATCGTGGAAGAGCTTCATGTTCAGCTCGTTGTCCTCGACGATCAGGACACGCTTCACGGTTCGGTCGTCCATCGGCGCCTTCTTGGGGCTGTTCGGTTCCGCGAGCATCGTGCCACCCGCGCTCCTGCTTGCAGCGACCACACCCGGAGAGATCGGTATAGCCCGTTCACTGTCCCGCCGCGACGGTTAAATTGTCGTTAGCGATGCCGCTCGCGGCCGGCCGCTTCCCGCGAAGTCCCGAGGATTCCACGGGTTCCGTCATGCGATCACCCGCTCCGGCGGGAAGTGCAGGTCGATGCGCGTGCCCTGCCCCGGCGCGCTGGACAGGGCCAGCCGCCCGCCATGGGCCTCCACCAGGGAGCGCACGATGGACAGGCCCAAACCGGTTCCGGCGCCGTTGCGGATGCGTTCGCCCGGCACCTGACGGAAGGGTTCCAGCACGGTGTGGCGGTGCTCCTCCGGGATGCCGATTCCGGTGTCGATCACGGCGATGCGCAGTCCGGTTCCGGTCAGATCCTCCGCGCGCGTCACGTCGATAGCGACGCGACCGCCCGCCGGGGTGAACTTGACGGCGTTGGACAGCAGGTTCAGCAGGATCTGCCGCAGCGACCGCCGGTCCGCACGCAGGCGCGGCAGCGGCCGAGGAAACGAGGCGTCGAAGGCCAGCCCCGCCGACGTCAAAGACAGCTCCTGAAGGGCGTAGACCTCGCCCACCACGACCGCGACATCCACATCGTCCTCGTGCAACGCGACGTGCCCCGCCTCGATCTTAGACAGGTCCAGGACGTCGTTGATGAGTTCCAGGAGGTGCGCGCCGGAGGCGCGGATGTTGCCGATGCAATCGCGCTGGCGGTCGGTCAGCGGGCCGGTTCCCGGATGCAGCAGGAAGTCGGCGTAGCCGATGACGGCGTTCAGCGGGGTGCGAAGCTCATGGCTCATCCCGGTCAGGAAGTCCGACTTGGCCCGGTTCACCTCGGCCTGCCTCGCGGCCTGCGCGACGCGGCGCTCGCGTTCCACGGCGCGTTCGGCGGTGTCCAACATCAGGCTGAGCGCGTCGGCGGCCATGGCGGCCAGCATCCGGGTGGCCAGAGGCACCCCCTGAGGACGCCGGTGATGGCCGGAGATCACCCCCCACGGCTTGCCGGCATGGGCGACCGGCACGGTCAGGGCCGCCCCCGCCCCCATCCGCCGCAGAAAATCAAGCCAGGCCGGCGCCGGGCTGCGCAACTGCGCGTGGGCCAGATCGGGCGGCGGCACCGTGGTGTCGGCGTGCAGCAGGGGAACCGGCTCCGCCGCATGGTCGGGCATCACACGCACCCGTGGACTCCCGTCCGGGGCGCCGTCGAAGGCGGCCGCCGGCAGGGCGGAGCCGGGATGGAGGTCCGGGGCGGCGTGGTTCCAATCCGGCGCCTGGTCCTTCGCCACCACCTCTCCATTGCCGAAGGCGTCGAAGCGGCACACGATCACCCGGTCCAGGCCGGTGAGACGGCGAATGGTGTGGGCGGTATGTGCCGCGATGGCTTCCAACCCCGCGGCGTCGCGGAGGGCGGCGATCCCCGGCATCGGACCGGACGGCGGCGCCGTGGCGGCGCGGCTCTCCGGCCCGGCGGGTGGGCGCTCCACCTCCAGGATCACCCGTCCGCCATGCTCGTGAAGGAACGCCGGAAGCGGTTCCTCCCCCGGCGGCGTCACGGCCGCATGCAACCCCAGCGCCCGCAGGTCCGGCGGCAAGGCGCGCAACTCCGCCAGCAACGCCGCAAGCTCGGGCAGTTCCAGCACGTCGACGCTGCGGCCCAACAACCGTTCCGGAGCAAGGCCGAGGAAATCCGCCGTGTTGGCGCTGCAGGCCAGGATCGTCGCGCCATCGCCGCGCAGCGCCACCAAGGCGCCGTGCGGCTGTATCGCGGCGGCGGTGGATGACTGCTCAGCCGGGGATGGGGGCGACGGGGGACTCGGGCGATCCGAAGACGTGTTCAGAGCAGCCACCTTTGCGACGGAAAGGTGCAGATGCTGCGGCGGGATCAGCGTCCGGTCAAGCGCGGCTTGGGGGGTGCGACAGGCTGACCGATCCGGGTTCCGCGCGGCCCGGCCCGGCTCAGGCGGTGGCCCGGCGGTTCGTCGCGGAACGTGCGCCGGGCTGTCCGGCCTTGCGTCCCGGCGAGCGCGAGCGGCGCCCGGCCTTGTTGCTGTACATGTGGGAGTCGGCGAGCCGGATCACCTCCTCCTCCCGATCGTCGGCACCATAGGACTGCACCCCGAAGGAAAAGCGGATCGGCAGGTCGGCGTTGTTCCACTGGACGCCGCGCCGACAGGCCGCCGTGGCGATCTGCCGGGCGCGGGCGGAGCCGCAGGCTGCGTCGGTGTTCGTCAGCAGCAGAGCGAACTCGTCCCCGCCCAGGCGGGCCACCACGTCCTCCTCACGAACCGCACCGACGAGCAGCCGGGCGACCTGCCGCAAATAGGCGTCGCCGGCCATGTGGCCGTGGGTGTCGTTGATCCGCTTGAAGCCGTCCAGATCGATGATGACCAGCACCCCACCGCCCTTGCCGTTTCCTTTGGCCCTCTGCCGCCGCGCGGCGGCGATCTCGCGCCGGAAATGGCTGAAGAAGCCGCGGCGGTTCAGCAGACCGGTCAGTTCGTCCGTCATGGACAGGCTTTCCAGGTAGGCGATCCGTTCGCGCTGTTCGGCGATGGTGGCACGGGCCTCGGCAAGTTGGTTTTCCAGAACCGAAGCCTCCACGGTCACGGACACCGCCGGATGGGCGAGGCGGGAGCCGCGCAAAGGGGGCATCCGCAGCAGGCGGTCGTGGGTCCCGCGATCGAAAGGCCGTCCGTCGTGAAGCTCGGCGGCAATGGCTTCCGGGTCCTGGGTGGTCACGACGGCGCTCATGGGCTTTCTCCGCATGATCGGCACTGGCTGCGCCGAATTCACAGCAATCGCCGTGCCACATGAGGATTTCCAGAAGCCTAGGCCTTTCGTCCCGGCAACTTCTGCCGGGCGAGGCCGCCCCCAGGCAGGATTTGCCGAGGGAACGGCCGATTACGGAAAATTTTATCTACTTTTGATTTATTTTCTATTTCGAACGGCTTTCGAACAAACGGCCTGTCCGGGATCGGACAGCCCCGCTCGCGCTACCATCACGCCACGCGGTCCGGCGGCGCCGCCCCGGCGAAGAAGGCGTCCAGATTGTCCAGCGCCTTGAAGCCCATGGCGTTGCGGGTTTCCACCGTGGCGCTGCCCAGATGCGGCAACAGGAAGGCGTTCTCCAGCGCGCGGTAGCCGGCGTGCAGGTTCGGCTCGTTCTCGAACACGTCCAGCCCCGCGGCGGCCAACCGTCCGGAGGCCAGCGCGGCGATCAGCGCCTCGTCGTCGACGACCGAGCCGCGGGCGGTGTTGACCACGATGGCCCCCGGCGGCAAGCGCCCGATCCGCTCCGCGTTCAGCCAATGGGTGGTTTCCGGAGTCGCCGGGAAATGCAGAGACAGCACGTCGCAGATCGCCAGCATCGCTTCGGGATCGGCGTGGTGGACGGCGCCGGCCTCCTGCTCCGCGGGCAGGCGGCGCCGGTTGGAGTAGTGGATGGTCATGCCGAAGGCGCGCGCCCGCTGCGCCACCGCCTGCCCGATTCGGCCCATGCCGATGATGCCCAGCCGCTTCCCGCCCAGGTGGGTGCCGAGAAGCTGGGTCGGCGTCCAGCCGGTCCAGGCGCCGGCGCGGATCATCCGCTCCCCTTCCGACGCGCGCCGCGCCGCGCCGAGCATCAGCAGCAGCGCGATGTCGGCGGTCGCGTCGGTCAGCACGTCCGGGGTGTTGGTGACGATCAGGCCGCGGGCCTTTGCCGCGTTCAGGTCGATGTGATCGGTGCCGACCGAGAAGGTGGCGACGATCCGCACAGCCTCTGGCAGGGCCGCGATGGCCGCGGCGTCCAGCCGGTCCCCGGCGGTGCACAGGATGCCCTGGGCGCCGGCTTCCCCCGCCAGGGCCGCGATGTCCGCGCCGGACAGCGCGCGGTCCTGCGGGTTCAGCCGGGCGTCGAAATCGCGCGCGGCGCGGGTCTCCACCGCGTCGGGCAGGCGCCGGGTCACCAGGAGTACGGGCCGTGATGCGGGAGAGTCGCTGCGCATGAATCCGTCCTCAGCCTTCCGTTTATTCGGGGGGTCGGGCCTTCCGCTCCGACACCGAAACACCCATAATCCATCCGACGCTGCCAATCACCTGTGGATGTCGCTTTGCAGAACCGCCGCTCCGCCGCCCGCCTCGCCCTTTGCGCGACCATCGGCGCGTTCCTGGTGTCCCTGACCGCCCTTCCCGCCGCCGGCCCGGCCCAGGCGGCTCCCGCCAACGCGGCGGGCGCGGCGGTGGGAGCGGCGGCCGGTGCCGCGGCGAACATCCTGCCGCACCGCGCCGTCTACAAGATGTCGCTGCTGTCCGCCCGCAACAGTTCCAAGGTCAGCGACGTGCGGGGCCGCATGCTGTTCGAATGGGCCGACGCCTGCGACGGCTGGACGACGGAGCAGCGCTTCCAGCTCCGCTTCGTCTACGCCGAGGGCGACGAGATGGCGATGACCACCAATTACACGACGTGGGAGGCCAAGGACGGCCAGCGCTACCGCTTCAACGTCCGCAAGCTGATCAACGGGGAGGAGGACGAGGAGGTGCGCGGCGACGCCCGGCTGGCCAAGGACGGCACCGGCACCGCCGTCTTCTCCAAGCCGGAGCCCCAGGACATGGAACTGCCCCCCGACACCATGTTCCCGACGGCCCACACCCTTGCGGTGCTCGACCACGCCGGCGCCGGCGACACCTTCTTCAACCGGGTCGTCTTCGACGGCGCCGATTCGGAAGGGGCGACCGAGGTGTCCACGGTCATCGGCGCGGCGGTCCAGACCAAGGAGGACGGCGCCGACCCGCTGCTGAAGGGCAAGACGGCGTGGCCGGTGCGCATGGCCTTCTTCCCGTTGAAGAGCGATTCGGCCCAGCCGGAATATGAGATGAGCCTGCGCCTGCTGCAGAACGGCGTCGCCGAATCCATGCAGATCGACTACGGCGATTTCACCGTGAACGCCATCCTGGAAAAGGTGGAGGCGCTGCCGAGGTCGGGCTGCTGACCGCCGAACGCAAAGGCACGATCGCAAAGGTCACAACCCATGGCGCATTTCGTTACAATTCATTTTGCCATCTTTTGGGGAAACTGGCCTAAACTGTGCATGGTGCGCTCACGCCTTCGCGGATTTGTGGCGCGCACCGACAGCAGGATGAGGGTTTCCGTATGGCCAAGAAGCAGGTTTTGGTGGGACAGGTGTTCCAAACCGTTGGCGCGACCAACGGGCGGTCCTGGCGTGTGCGGGAGACCGTGACCCTGTTCGGCATCCCGCATGCCCGCGTGGTCAGCACGGAGGACGAAGGCGACGCCAAGACGCTGAGCTGCTTCGTTCTGGTCGACTCCAACTATTACCGCATGATCGGATCGGCTCCCGCCGGCAACGTCGCGGCCTGACGCCTTTCCGTTCCCAATAAGAAAGCCCCCCGGCCTCGCGGACGGGGGGCTTTCTTATTGGCCGCCCTTCCCTCCCCGCCGAAGCGGGAAGGGAGGGAAGAGCCCGGATGGTCAGGTGGCGGCCTTCGGCGTCTCGGCGGCGACCTTCGGCTTCGGCAGGTCCAGCTTCAGGTGCAGTTCGCGCAGGCGCGCCTGATCCACCGGGGCGGGAGCCTGCATCAGCAGATCCTCCGCGCGCTGGTTCAGCGGGAAGGCGATGACCTCGCGGATGTTCGGCTCGTCGGCCAGCAGCATCACGATGCGGTCGATGCCCGGGGCCGAGCCGCCGTGCGGAGGGGCGCCCAGCTTGAAGGCGCTCAGCATGCCGCCGAAGCGGGCTTCCAGCTCCTCCGGCGGGTAGCCGGCGATCTCGAACGCCCTGTACATCAGCTCCGGCAGATGGTTCCGGATGGCGCCCGACGACAGCTCCACGCCGTTGCAGACGATGTCGTACTGGTACGCCTTGATGTCCAGCGGGTTCATCGTGTTCAGCGCCTCCAGGCCGCCCTGCGGCATGGAGAAGGGGTTGTGGCTGAAGATGACCGTGTTGGTCTCCTCGTCCAGCTCGTACATCGGGAAGTCGACGATCCAGCAGAAGCGGAAGGCGTTCTTCTCGATCAGGTCCAGCTCCTCGCCGATCTTCGTGCGGGCGAAGCCGGCCAGCTTGGCCGCCGGGCCGGGCTGGTCGCACACGAAGAAGACCGCGTCGCCGTCCTCCACGCCCGCCGCCGCCCGCAGCTCCGCCTGGGCGGCCTCCGGCACGAACTTGGCGATCGGGCCCTTGCCGCCGGCCGCCTCGAAGATGATGTAGCCGAGGCCCGGCGCGCCGAGACCGCGCGCCCAGTCGTTCAGCTTGTCGAAGAAGCTGCGCGGCTTGTCGGACACCTTCGGGGCGCGGATGGCGCGGACCACGCCGCCCTTCTCCAGCGTCTGCTTGAAGGCGCGGAATTCCACGTCGTCGCGCTTGAAGACGGCGGTGACGTCGGTGATCTCCAGCGGGTTGCGCAGGTCCGGCTTGTCGTTGCCGTACTTCAGCATCGATTCCGCGAAGGAGATGCGGCGGAAGGGCGGCTTGTCGATGGCCGGCGGCGTCTCGCGGCGGAAGCCGCCGAACTCGTCGAAGATGCCGTGCAGCACCGGCTCGATGGCCTCGAAGACGTCGTCTTGGGTGACGAAGGACATCTCGAAGTCGAGCTGGTAGAACTCGCCGGGCGAACGGTCGGCGCGGGCGTCCTCGTCGCGGAAGCAGGGAGCGATCTGGAAGTAGCGGTCGAAGCCGGCGACCATCAGCAGCTGCTTGAACTGCTGCGGCGCCTGGGGCAGCGCATAGAACTTGCCCGGATGGTTGCGGCTCGGCACCAGATAGTCGCGGGCACCCTCCGGCGAGGAGGCCGTCAGGATCGGCGTCTGGAACTCGGTGAAGCCCTGGTCGATCATGCGGCGGCGCGCCGACGCGATGACGCGCGAGCGCAGCAGGATGTTCTCGTGGATGCGCTCGCGGCGCAGGTCCAGGAAGCGGTAGCGCAGGCGCACGTCCTCGCCGGCGTCGGTGTCCTGGTTGACCTGCAGCGGGATCTGCTCCGCCTCGCCCTGCACCGTCAGCTCGGCGATCTGCACCTCGATGCGGCCGGTCGGCAGACGGTCGTTGATGGTCTCCGCCGTGCGCTTGACGACCTTGCCGGTCACGGTGATGACCGATTCCAGCTTCAGCCGCTCCGCCGCCTGGAAGGCCGGGTTGGAGGTGTCGACCACGCACTGCGTCAGGCCGTAATGGTCGCGCAGATCGATGAACAGGAGCTGTCCATGGTCGCGCTTGCGGTTGATCCAGCCCGACAGGCGGACAATCTGACCGGCGTTCTCTTCGCGAAGCTGGCCGCAGGTGTGCGTGCGGTAGGGGTGCATGGGTCGAAACACCTTGGAAAAGGTCGGAATCCTGCGCGGAAAGGCGGCCCGACACACCACACCGACAGCGCGGGAATGTCAAGCCGCCATCCGCGTTCGCTGCACGCTGGGAGAGTTGCCGAAGGGCGAGCTTTCGCGCGGACGCGCGCTCGTGTATGAAGCGGCCATGACACTCATCACGACCACCGAAGACCTTGACGCCTTCTGCCGCTCGCTGGCCGGGGTGGACTACATCACCGTCGACACCGAATTCCTGCGCGAGAAGACCTATTGGCCGCAGCTCTGCCTCGTGCAGGTCGGCGGGCCGAACGGCGCGGTCGCCATCGATCCGCTGGCCGAGGGCATCGATCTGGCGCCGCTGTTCCGCGTGATGGTGGACCCGGCGACCCTCAAGGTGTTCCACGCCGCCCGGCAGGACGTGGAAATCTTCTGGCACCTGTCCGGCCAGATTCCCCACCCGCTGTTCGACACCCAGGTTGCGGCCATGGTCTGCGGCTTTGGCGAGAGCGTGGGGTACGAGACGCTGGTCACCAAGCTGGCCGGGGCGCGCATCGACAAGTCCAGCCGCTTCACCGACTGGTCGCACCGCCCGCTGACCGAGCGGCAGCTGACCTACGCCCTGTCCGACGTGATCCACCTGCGCCCGGCCTACGAGAAGCTGAAGCGCCGCCTCGTCCGCTCCGGCCGCGCCCACTGGCTGGAAGAGGAGATGGCCGTCCTGACCGATCCGGCCACCTATCAGGTGGACCCGGACAGCTCATGGCTGCGGCTGAAGGTGCGGACCAACAAGCCGCGCTTCATGGCCGTCCTCAAGGAACTGGCGGCGTGGCGGGAGCGCGAGGCGCAGCGGCGCGACCTGCCCCGCTCGCGCGTGCTGCGGGACGAGGCGCTGCTGGAGATCGCCGCCCACGCCCCGACCAGCGTGGACGACCTCGCCCGCACCCGCGGCATGGGCCGCGGCTTCGCCGAGGGGCGGCAGGGCGCCGACGTGCTGGCCTGCGTCCAGAAGGGTCTGGACCTGCCGGAGTCCGAGCTGCCGCGCGTCGAGCCGCGCGAGGAGCCGCCGCCCGGCCTGCAACCGATCGTTGAATTGCTGCGCGTGCTTCTGAAGATGAAGTGCGAAGAGAACAATGTGGCGTCCAAGCTGATCGCCTCCGCCGCCGATCTGGAGGTCATTGCCGCCGACGACGAGGCCCAGGTGCCCGCAATGCAGGGCTGGCGCCGGGAGTTGTTCGGCGAGGACGCGCTGTCGTTGAAGCGTGGGCGCATCGGATTGGCGGTGCTCGACCGCCGTGTCCGCGTCGTTCCGACCGGCAATGGGGAGGGGTCGTAAACGGCCCCTTCCAGAATCGTTCCAGAATGGCGCAAGAGTCGGCTTGGGCCGTTACAGGTCCGGTCAGCTTCGCGACCTTTAGCCAAAATTATGAAACAATTCATCGCAATTAACAGCGCTTTAAGGCATTGTTAAAAAAGGTCAGGGTTAATAAGTCACGGGCTCCGTATCCATGCCGTGTATCGGCGCGACATGGTTCGCGGATGGAATTCTCGCCTATAAGGTGCGCACACGCCCTATGCGCACACCCGGGGGATTTCGCGTATGAGCAGGTTCGGCGGCAAACCACCCATGGGACGCGACCGCGTCCGCCTCTCCACGACGGAGAAGCAGGCTGCCGTCGCCGCTGCGAAGGATCAGAAGCCAGAATTTGACAACGACAAGCTGCTGAATCTCCTCCGCTCCGCGAAATCTGAATTGCAGGGCATGCGCCTGATCCACATGCACCTGTCGCTGCTGCGGGACAAGGACCCGTCCAGCCAGATGATCGTGCGCACGATCATCCAGGAACTGGCGAGCAAGGCCTCCTATCTCCAGTCATTCAACATTTCCAACGGCGACGTCATCATCCTCTACAAGGGGCTGAAGCTGACCGGCGTCACCGACGTCTGCCAGAAGGTGGAACAGATCTTCCTGGCGAAGACGACGCTGATCGGGGCGAATCCGTACAAGGAATTCTCGCTCTACTCGATCATGGAACTGGCGTTGAACTTCATCAACGTCATCCGGTTCATCGAGGAATTGCAGGCCAACGAAACCGGCGACCACTCCAACGAGACGAAGCCGCCGATCACGCTGGAGGAAATGGCCAAGCTCGAACGCTCCATGCAGATGTTCGACCTGTCGCCGTTCCTGTTCAACCAGGCCATCGCCAACATCGGCCGCAACGCCGAAGAGGACATGGCCTATTTCGAACTCTACATCTCCATCAAGCTGCTTCAGGAACGGCTCTGCCCGGACTACGACATCACGGCCAACAAGTGGCTGTTCAACTATTTCACGGCCAACCTCGACCAGTCGGTGCTGCGCGCGCTGAACCACGGGCTCAGCTTCATGCGAGGCCGGCGCATCGGCATCAACATCAACCTGTCCACAGTCATCTCCACCGGCTTCGTGAAGTTCGACGAGCGTCTTCCCCTCGATTTCCGCGGGCAGGTGGTGCTTGAAATCTCCAAGGGCGACCTGATCGAGAATCTGTCGCTGTTCAACGAGGTCGTGGAGTTCGCCCAGGACCGCCGCTACCAGATCGCGGTGGACGGGCTGAACCCCTTCTGGGTGACCAACTTCGATCTGGAATATCTGAACGCCGACTACGCGAAGATCTTCTGGTCCAACGACATGCTGGAGATGGACCCGACTTTCGAGAAGTACTTCATGGAGCGCATCCAGGAGCAGGACCGCTGCAAGTTCATCCTGGCGCGCTGCGACAGCGTGTCGAGCCTCGTCTACGCGAACAAGGTCGGCATCACGATGGTGCAGGGCCGCGCGGTGGACAACATCCTGCGCAAGGGCGTGAGCGTCCGCGAAGCCATCGCCCACGCCAAGGTGGCGTGAGGGCGACGTTGCCGCCGCCCTCCTCCGCTACTCCGCCGCTTGCGGCCTAGCCGGCGGCACGATTTCGCCCTTGCGGTTCAGCGCCTTCGCCAGCGCGTCCAGGCGACGCTGCACCGTCTCGCCGGCCGGCACGCTGAAATCATCCGGCAGGGACAGCACCAGCCGCTCCCCCGACACTTTCAGGGACGTGCGCTGCAACAGCGCGGTGGCGCCGCCGGTCAGCGTGTGGGCCAGCCGCAGCGCCAGCCCCAGAACCAGCGCCTTGCGCGCCTGGGCGTCGCTCAGCAGCGCCCTGGGGCCTTGGGTGGCCGCGTTGGGGGTGGCCGGCCCGTCGATGGACCCGGCGTAGCGGGCGTAGACGGCCAGCGCCAGGAAAGCCCGCTCGTCGTGGTCGATGCCGGGGAAGGGATAGCGCAGGATGCGCAGGCAGGCGTGCTCCGCCCGGTAATCGGGATGCTCGGCCCAGCCGACATCGCTCAGCAGGCAGGAGGCCTGCCGCAGCCTCAGGGCCGCGTCGTCCTCCCCGGCGAAGAGGTTGCCGGTCCAGGACACCAGCAGGGCCGGGTCGCCGATGCGGACGAAGCGCTGCGCCCAATCCTCCACCGCGGCGATCAGCGGGTCCTGCCGCTGCCCCTGCGGATCGAGCAGCGCGTACAGATGCCCTTCCCGCAACCCGTACGCCGAAAACACCACGCTGGATGGCTGAACCATCCGCAGCAGCCGCTCGAACACCAGCGCCGCGTAGGGCAGCGTGTCGATCCGGCGGCGGGAGCCGGACATCTTCTCCAGCGAGGACCGGCTCTGCTTGGCGATCAGCCCGGCGAAGTCCCGCGCCTCGGCGAAGGGCACCGTGTAGTGGTGGATGATGTGCAGCGGGTGCTTCACATGCTCCATGTGCAGCTTGGCCAGGGCCCGCCAGCCGCCGCCCACCGGGAAGAAGGGCTTGCCACGCATCTGGGCCAGCCAGTCCAGCTTCTCCAGATGCTGGTCGATGGCACGCACCAGACCGTTCGGCTTGGCGGGGTTCAACTCCATCAGGCGCAGCGGCCCCAGCGGCATCGTCAGATGCTCGCCGATCACGCCGCGCTCCAGCCGCACCAGCTCCAGGCTGCCGCCGCCGAGGTCGCCGACCAGCCCGTCCGCGGCGGGGGTGCCGGACAGCACGCCCATGGCGGACAGCCGCGCCTCCTCCTCGCCGCTGATGACGCTGACGTCGAGGCCGGTGCGGTCCTTCACCCGCTGGATGAAGGCCGGCCCGTCCGTGGCATCGCGCACCGCCGCCGTGGCGATGACGTCCAGCCGCCCGACGCGCATGCCTGCGACCAGCAGGGCGAAGCGTTCCAGGGCTTCCAAGCCCTGCGTCACGCCGTCCGGGTTCAGGCAGCCGGTCTTCTCGACCCCGCGGCCGAGCCCGCAGAGGACCTTTTCGTTGAAGACCGGCAGGGGCGACCGCTTCAGAGCGTCATAGACGACGAGCCGGATCGAGTTGGACCCGATGTCGATGACGGCGATCCGCTCGCCCTTGTCGACGACCTTGGTGGCGACCGAGTGTTCCTGCGCCGGCGTCATTAGCAACCGATATCCTCAATCAAATGACCGTACGGAGCTTCAACCGCGGCGGCGTCTTTTTGCTGCTGAGCGCACTGCCGCGGCCCGACAGGCTGGGGTTCGTCATGAAGTAGTTATGGGCGCTGAACGCGTCCGGACCAGCCTCCACCCGATGATAAACGCCATCGGGGCCGAGTTTCCAGGTGTTCGCCTCGTCCTTCAGGTTGGCGACCATGATCTGGTCCAGCACCTGCTCGTGCACCGTCGGGTTCTCGATGGGCACCAGCGTCTCGATGCGGCGGTCCAGGTTGCGCGTCATCCAGTCGGCGGAAGAGATGAAGAGCTTGGCCTGCGGGCTGGGCAGCGCGTGGCCGTTGGCGAAGCAGATGACGCGCCCATGCTCCAGAAAGCGCCCGACGATGCTGCGCACCCGGATGTTTTCCGACAGGCCCTTGACGCCGGGACGCAGGCAGCAGATGCCGCGGATCACCATGTCGATCTGCACGCCCTTCTGCGACGCCTTGTAGAGCTGGTCGATGATCTCCGAATCGACCAGCGAGTTCAGCTTCACCCAGATGTGGGCGGGCTTGCCGGCGGCGGCGTTGGCGACCTCGGCGTCGATCAGCTGGCCCAGCTTCTGGCGCAGCGTGATCGGGGCGATGGCGATCTTCTCCAGCAGCTTCGGCGTGGCGTAGCCGGTCATGTAGTTGAACATCACCGCCGCGTCGTGGCAGAGCGCCGGGTCGCAGGTGAAGAAGGACAGGTCGGTGTAGACCTTCGCCGTGATCGGGTGGTAGTTGCCCGTCCCGAAATGGACGTAGCTGCGCAGCGCCTTGTTCTCGCGCCGCACCACCAGCGACACCTTGGCGTGCGTCTTCAGATCGACGAAGCCGTAGACCACCTGGGCGCCCGCGCGCTCCAGATCGCGCGCCCAGCGGATGTTGGCCTCCTCGTCGAAGCGGGCCTTCAGCTCGACCAGCGCGGTCACCGACTTGCCGGCCTCCGCCGCCTCGATCAGCGCGGCGACGATCGGGCTGTCCTTGCTGGTGCGGTAGAGCGTCTGCTTGATGGCGACCACCTGCGGGTCGCGCGCCGCCTGCCGGATGAACTGCACCACCACGTCGAAACTCTCGTACGGATGGTGGACGACGATGTCCTTGTCGCGGATGGCCGCGAAGCAGTCGCCGCCGAAGTCGCGGATGCGCTCCGGGAAGCGGGCGTTGAACGGGCGGAAGACCAGATCCGGCCGCTCGTCGACGATGAGCTGGCGGGTGTCCGACAGGCCGATCAGCCCATCGAGCACGAACACGTCGTCGTTCGACACGCGCAGCTCATGGCGCAGGAACTCGCGCAGGTCGGCGGCCATGCCGGCGTCGGTCGCCAGCCGGATGACGCTGCCGCGGCGGCGGCGCTTCAGCGCGCTCTCGAAGGTGCGGACCAGATCCTCCGCCTCCTCCTCGATCTCCATCTCGCTGTCGCGCAGGACGCGGAAGACGCCGTGGGCCTTCACCTGGAACGGCGGGAACAGCCGGTCGATGAACAGCATCACCAGCTTTTCCAGCTGGATGAAGCGGATCTCCGAACCCGGCAGACGGATGAAGCGGTCGAGCTGCGCCGGCAGAGGGACCAGCGCGTCGAGGTGCCGCCCCTTCACCGGCTCGTGCAGTTGCAGCGCCAGCGAGAAGCCCAGGTTGGGCAGGAAGGGGAACGGGTGCGCCGGGTCCACGGCGATGGGCGTCAGGATGGGGAAGATGTCGTCGAGGAACTTGGCCTCCAGCCAGTCCTTCTCGCCCTCGGTCAGGTCTTCGGCGCCGACCACCATGATGCCGGCCTCGCGCAGGTCCTGCTTCAGGCTGCGCCACATGGTCTGCTGCGCGTTCATCAGCTCGACGATGCGCTGATTCACCGCGGTGAGCTGTTGGGCCGGGGTCAGGTTCTCGGCGCTGGGGGTTTTCACCCCCGCGGCCACCTGTCCCTTCAGGCCGGCGACGCGGACCATGTAGAATTCGTCGAGGTTGCTGGACGAGATCGACAGGAACCTCAGCCGCTCCAGCAGCGGGTGATTCGGGTTGGACGCCTCATCCAGGACGCGCTGGTTGAAGGCCAGCCACGAGAGTTCGCGGTTGATGAAGCGCTCCGGTGCGTCCGCTTCGATGCAGGTCGCTTCCAGGTCCTGAAGTTCGGTCACAGCAGCCTCGGGCTTTTGCGTGATGGGTGGTGCCGCTACAGTCCGGTTTGGCCGAACCGTCCCGCCGCGGTCGGCGGGCCAGGCAACCTACCCCAACTACGTTACGGTTTTGGGTCAGACAGCATAATACTGCCGTCACGATAATACCGCTGCGAAAACAGTCGCACCCCCCGCGCATCCGCCGGGCCGCGATCCGGACAGGAAGGGACAGCCTCCATGAAGACCCTGTATCTCATGCGCCACGGCAAGTCCGCGTGGGACGATCCTTCCCTGGACGACCACGACCGCCCGCTGGCGCCGCGGGGCAGGAAAGCGGCCCGGCTGGTCGGCCACGAGTTGAAGGACCGCGGCGCGCGCATCGGGCTGGTGCTGTGCTCCACCGCCCGGCGCGCGGCGGACACCGCCGACCGCCTGCTGGAGGTGATGGACGCGCCGGACATCCCCGTGGAGCGCGAGCGCGGCCTCTACCTGTGCGGCGCCGGGGTCCTTCTGGAGCGGCTGCGCGACGCGCCCGATTCCGTGTCGTCGCTGATGCTGGTCGCCCACAACCCGGACCTTCACGACCTCGCCCGCGACCTGACCGGCAGCGGCGAGGAACGGCACCGCGCGGCGTTGGCGGAGAAGTTTCCGACCGGCGCCTGCGCCGTACTCCTGTTCGAAGCAGCCCGCTGGGCCGACCTGGACAGCGGGGCGGGACGGCTGGCCGATTTCATTCTGCCGCGGAAACTCTCCTAACGCCCTTTTGCCAAATGGGGTATTTCAACCCGGAACAGAGCAGGCCCGGAACCGAGCAGGAGTCGCCCCCCGTGTCCTCCGCGCCCCAGAACAACGCGCCCCAGAACGCCACGCCCTCCGGTGCCCCCGCCGCGGTGTCCGCCGTGCGCGAGGTCGAGATGAAGCTCCACCTCGACCCGCGCGATCTTTTCCGCGTTGCGGGCCTGCCCGTCCTGAAGGACGCGGCGGAGGGCGACCCGATCGTCCGCGACCTGCGCACCGTCTACTACGACACGCCGGACCGGCGCCTGTTCACCGGGGGCGTCGCCCTGCGGGTGCGGCAGGACGGCGACCGCTTCGTGCAGACGCTGAAGACCATCAACGCCGCCACTCCCGGCGATTCGGCCGCCGTGGCCATCCGCAAGAAATGGGACTGGGCGATTCCCACGGCCGCCCCCGAAATGAGTCCCTTCGTTGCCGAAGGCGTGGCCGCCCTGGTGCCGGAGGACGCGCGCGCGGCGCTGGTTCCGCAGTTCACGACGGAGTTCCGGCGCACCACCCTGCTCGTCCGCCCGGACGCCCTGACCTCCATCGAGGTGGCGGTGGACGAGGGCCAGATCACCGCCGGCAACGCCTGCGCCCGAATCAGCGAGGTCGAGCTTGAGCTGAAGTCGGGCCGCATCGGGCGCCTGTTCGATCTCGCGCTGGCGCTCCAGCGCCGCGTGCCGGTCCGCATCGGAACGGAAAGCAAGGCGGAGATCGGCGACCGCCTCGTCACCGGGCGCCTGCCCGCCCCTGTCCTGCCGGAACCGCTGGGCCTGACCCCGGTCACCACGGTGGCCGAGGCCTACCGCCACATCGTCCGCCACGGGCTGCGCCTGCTGCTCGCCAACGAAGCCTGCGCGCTGGCCGGCGGCGACGTGGAGGGGCTGCACCAGATGCGCGTCGCGCTGCGCCGCCTGCGCACCGCCATCCGCCTGTTCCGTCCCCTCGCCGGGGTGCCGGACGCCTGCCGCGCCGGGAACGACATCCGCTGGTTCTCCCGCCGGCTCGGCCCGGCGCGCGATTGGGACGTGCTGCTGTCCCACGGGATCGCGCCCTTCGCGGCGACGGAGAAGGCCCCGGCCGACGGGATCGCCGCGCTGACCGCCGCGGTCCGGGAAGCCCGTCGGGCGCCCGCGCTGGCGGCGGTGGAGGCGATCCAGTCGCCGCGCTGCACCGGGCTGATCCTGGCGCTCGGCGCCTGGCTGGAGGACGGGGCGTGGCAGTCCGGCGCCGTGCCGGAGGTCCGCGCCCAACTCGACCGCCCGATGGCCGAGTTGTCCGGCCCCTGGCTGGCCGCCCAGCACGCCAAGGCACTGAAGGCGGGGGCATCGAAGGCGGGGCGCGACCTGGACGCCGCCGATGCCGCGTCGCGCGACCGGCTGCGCCGCCGCCTGCGCAAGCTGCGCCACACGGCGGAGTTCTTTCGCGGCCTCTACGCCGAAACCGCAACGGTGCCCTTCGTCACCACGCTGGACGCCCTGCTGGGCGCGCTGGATGCCGAGCACGACGCCGCGGTGGCCGGCGGTCTTCTGCGCAGCCTGTCGGCGGACCGGCCGGAGCATCGATCCGCCGCCGACTCGACCGCCCGCTGGCTCGCCAAGCAGGCCGACAAGCGCCGCAAGGCGTTGCCGGGGCTGTGGAAAGGGTATCGCGATGGGGCGGTGTTCTGGTGAGGGCGTGACATTCCCCCCACCCCAACCCTCCCCCGCTCTCGGCGGACCGAAGGTCCGCCTGCCGCGTCAGCTCTCGCGCAAACCGTTGGTTTGCGCGAGAGCTGACGCAGGGGGAGGAGAAAAGCCCTCCCCGGCAAAGCGGGGGAGGGCTGGGGTGGGGGCCAGTGTCCAGACACCGGCGCTACAACAAGCCGCCTACAGCGTCCCCGCATAGGCGCCGCCGTCCAGCAGGACGTTCTGCCCGGTCATGAAGCCGGCGTGGGCGGAGCAGAGAAAGGCGCAGGCCGCACCGAACTCCGCCGGATCGCCGAAGCGGCCGGACGGGTTGCCGGCGCGGCGGACGGCCATCTCCTCGTCCAGGCTGCGGTTGTTGGCCTTGGCCCCGCCTTCCATGGTGGCGCGCAGGCGGTCGGTCTCGAAGGGGCCGGGCAGCAGGTTGTTGATCGTCACGTTGTGCCGCACGGTCTGGCGCGACAGACCGGCGACGAAGCCAGTCAGCCCGGCCCGCGCCCCGTTGGACAGGCCGAGGATCGGGATCGGCGCCTTGACCGCCGCCGAGGTGACGTTGACGATCCGCCCGAAGCGGCGGCCGATCATGCCGTCCACCGTCGCCTTGATGAGGAAGATCGGGGCCAGCATGTTGGCCTCGACGGCGCGGACCCAGTCGTCGCGCTCCCAGTCGCGAAAGTCGCCCGGCGGCGGGCCGCCCGCATTGTTGACCAGGATGTCCGGCTCCGGACAGGCGGCAAGCGCGGCGGCGCGCCCCTCCTCCGTCGCGATGTCGCCGACGGCGGTGGTCACGGTGGCTCCGGTCTCCTTGCGGATCTCCTCCGCGGCGGCTTCCAGCAGGTCGCGGCCACGCGCGGTGATGGTGACCTGCACCCCCTCGCGCGCCAGCGCCACGGCGCAGGCCTTACCCAGTCCCTTGCTGGCTGCGCACACGATGGCGCGGCGTCCGGCGATTCCCAGATCCATCCTCGTCTCCTCCCTTCCCGGCCTCCAGACCGGCCAGCACCTCGCGGGCCAGCGGCACGGTCAGGGGACGGTGCGCGGCCAGCGATGCGCGGTCAAGCGCCGCGACCACCCGCCCCGCCGCCTCCAGCGACCGCTCCATCCGGGTCAGCAGGTAGGTGATGAGATCCATGCCCGGCCGCAGTTGCCGGTCGGCGAACAGCTTGACCAGAACGGCGGCGAGCAGCGCGTCGTCCGGTGCCTCCACCCCCACCGCGGGGGCCGCCTTGATGCGGGAGCGCAGGTCGGCCAGCTTCATCCGCCAGCGCGACGGCGGGCGGCGCGACAGCAGGAGCAGATGCCCGCCCGAGTCGCGGGCGAGGTTGTAGAGGTGGAACAGCGCTTCCTCCCGCGCCGGCGCGCCGGACACCCGGTCTGCGTCCTCCACCACGACGGCATTGGCGCCGGCCAGCAGGGCGTGCGGGTCGATCCGGTCCAGAGCGTCGCCCATGGCGATGGGAGCGTGGCTGCGCGCCCGCCAGACATGGCCCAGATGGGTCTTGCCGCAACCGTCCGGCCCGTACAGCGCCAGGGCCGGCGCCGGCCAGGACGGCCAGCGGTCGAGCCACGCCACCGCCTCGGCGTTGCTGGGCGCCACGAGGAAATCCTCGCACCCCATGGCGGCGCGGTGTCCAAGGTCGAGCGGTATCTGAGCCGCAAGGGTCATAAGGCGGGAGCCATCAGGAAGGGGTACCGCGGTAGTAGGGGCTCTCAAGATAGCGCCCCAACGCGAAGCGTGTCAGCACCCCGATCACCGCCGCCACCGGAACCGCCAGCAGGACGCCGACGAAGCCGAACAGCGACCCGCCGGCCAGCAGGGCGAAAATCACCCAGACCGCGTGCAGCCCGACCTTGTCACCCACCAGCTTCGGCGTCAGGACGTTGCCCTCCACCGCCTGCCCGAACAGGAAGATCGCAATGACGATGGCGACCCGCCACGGATCGTCGAACTGGAGCAGGGCCAGCCCCGTGCTCGACACGAATCCGAACAGCGAGCCGACATAGGGGATGAAGGACAGCAGCCCCGCCATAAGCCCGATCACCAGCCCGAAATCCAGCCCCGCCAGCGACAGCGCCACCGCGTAGAAGACCCCCAGGACGAGGCAGACCAGCGCCTGGCCGCGGACGAATCCGGCCAGCGTCTCGTCCACCTCCCGCGCCTGCTCCCGGATGGTCGCGGCGTGGTGCAGGGGCAGCCAGCCGTTCACCTTGTTGACCAGGATGTCCCAGTCGCGCATCAGGTAGAAGGCGACGATGGGCGTGATGAACATCACCGACAGAACGTCGAACAGCGCCAGCCCGCCGGACAGGATGTGCCTCAGCACCCGCCCGACCCAGCCGACCACGTCCCCGGCATAGTTGCCCGCGGCCCCGCGCAGCCGCTCCACGTCCTCCGGCGACAGGCGGTGGATCAGCCGGTCCAGCATCGGCAGCAGCCGATCCCGCGCGGCGTTGGCGTAGTTGGGAAGCACCTCGATCAGGTGCGTCACCTGCGCCTGCACCAGCGGCAGCAGCAGAAGCCCCATCACCACCAGCACCAGGACGAAGGACAGCAGCACCAGCGTCGTCGCCAGCCAGCGCGGCAGGCGCCAGCGCTCGACCCGGTCGACCACCGGGTCCAGCAGATAGGCGATCGCCAGCCCCACCACGAAGGGCAGCAGCATGCTGGACAGCAGCCACAGGGCCAGAACGAACAGGCCCAAACCGATCAGCCAGAAACGGATCTGCTTGGCCGCCGTCACGGCACCCCTCCATGCCGGCTGAACAGAAGCCCGCCACGGTAGACATAGGCCAGTCCCGACAGCACCGTGGTCGCGGCGCAGACCCAGATGAGCAGGGGCACCAGCTCCTGCCCGAACAGGTGGAAGTCCGGCAGCCCCAGCCCCGCCGGGGCCAGCACCGCCGCCGCCAGGGCGAGCTGCACCGCCGTATTGATCTTGCTGACGTAAAGCGGCTGCATCGCCAGCGACTCCTTCAGCGTGTAGAGCAGCATCACCCCGCCGACAATCATCAGGTCGCGGAACACCACCAGGATGACCAGCCACAGCGGCAGCACGCCGATGTGGCCCAGCGAGACGTAGACACTGACCAGCAGCGCCTTGTCGGCGATCGGGTCCAGATAGGCGCCCAGCACGGTGCGGGCACGGAACATGCGGGCCACGGCGCCATCGACGGCGTCGGACACTCCCGCCCCGACGAACAGCCAGAAGGCGACCCCCAGCTCCCCGGCCAGGATGAAATAGACGGCGACCGGCACCACCAGGATGCGGCCGAAGGTGATGATGTTCGGAATGCTCACCGCGATGCCTTCTGCCGTTGTCCCTTACGCCGCCGTCCACGCCGCCGCCCTTTCGGGGGCCGGTCCCGGCCCGTCTGTAACGCCGGGAAGCCGTCCGCCGTCACGGACGGGCCGTGCCGGTGGCCGGCAGCGTGCCCAGAATGCGCGGCGGAGCCCCCGGCGCGGCCTGCGGCGCGCCGATCGGGGCGGGCATCGCCGCGGGATAGCCGGTGGCCGCCGGAGGCACCGCAGCGGGGGCGCTGGCCGGCGAAACGGTGGCGGGCTGCGCCAGGGACGACGCCCCGGCGCCCTTCGCCAGCACCTGGAGCTGCCATTCCGGCGTGGGCGCGACCGGCGGAAGCGGCTGGCCCGGAACGGGCACCGGGACCGGCGCGGCGACCGCCCCGGTGCGGGCGAGGCCTAGGTCGCGGCGGGCCAGCGCCTGGCGCAGCCGCTCCACGTCGCCGCGGTGGGTCAGCGCGACCAGCGCCTCGTAGCGGCTGATCGACAGCACGTCGGTGCGGGTGACGGCGTTGACCATGCCCAGCCGCTTGCGCGTCTCCACCCAGTCGTTGAGGCTGGCCAACGGCACGCGCACCAGCGTCGCCTGCTCCGGCCCGCTCGCCACGGTGTTGTCGCGGCGGTAGGACTCGTCGATGGCGGCGGACACGAAGGTGGTGGCGCGGGTCAGGAAGTCGCCGGCCCGGTCGGCCATGTCGGCCTTCACGTTGACCGTCTGCTGATCCCGCGCGCCGTCCGGGGTGTAGTGGGTCACCTCGACCGCCAGCGGGCGGCCGAGATCCAGCCCGCCCGCCGGCAGGTCCGTCTTGGCGACGATCACGCCCCCGGCGTTGTAGCGCTGGGCGATGCGGGCCAGAGCTTCCGCATCGCCGGACAGCGCCTCGTTCACGCCGATGGCCGAGATGTCGGCCAACTCGCCGTCTGGCACGACCAGCGGCACCAGCGAGGCGCCGGCCGGACGGCCCTCCCAGGCCTCGCGCCAGTCGGTGCGGTCCTCCCACAACACGGGGCGTCCGTCCACGACGGTGACCGGCAGGATCACGTAGGGCCGGGCGGGCGGTTCGACATACTGCTGGCCGCCGCCGGCCAGCGTCTCGCGCACCGAAGTGGGGCGGAAGCGCACGGTGATGCTGCCGACATAGCGGGTGGCCGACACCTTCTCGTCGTCGATCTCGAAGCCCTGGACCAACCGGGCGAGCTCGATCTCCGACACCCGCGGCACGCTGGTGGCGGTGGGGACGAGGCGCTTGTACAGCTCCGCCCACGCCTTCACCTGCGCGTCGCGGATCGCCTGATCGCGGGCGGCGTTGGCGTTGGCCGCGCTGACGTCCACCTTCACGCCCGACACGGTGAAGGGGTCCGCCGCCGGAACCGCCGCGGGCGCCGCCCCCGGAGCAGCCCCCGGAATGGTCGCGGGAGCCGCCACCGCGGGTGGAGCGGCGCCGGGCACCTGCGCTTTCACGGGGCCGGCCTGGAGGGCCAGGGCCACGGTGACGGCGGCGAAGCCCGCAAACAGCGGCGCATGGCGGCGGTGGAGCATTGCAAAGCCTTCCGATTCGAGTATGTTCGGCCCGTTCCCTTATGACCCGGCCCAAAATGACCCGGTTCAGGTGGCCCAGGTATATAGCTCAGCCCAAGCGAGGATACCATCAGCACCCAGTCTAATAACACGTCCGACGCCTACAAGCAGGCCGGCGTGGACATTGATGCGGGCAACGCGCTCGTTGACGCGATCAAGCCGCTCGCCCGTTCCACCGCGCGCCCGGGCTCCGACGCCGGGCTGGGCGGGTTCGGCGCCCTGTTCGACCTGCGCGCGGCCGGGTATCACGACCCGCTGCTGGTCGCCACCACGGACGGCGTCGGCACCAAGCTGAAGGTCGCCATCCTGGCGAACCGGCACGACACGGTGGGCATCGACCTCGTGGCGATGTGCGTGAACGACCTCGTCGTCCAGGGCGCGGAGCCGCTGCTGTTCCTCGACTATTACGCCACGGGCAAGCTGGACGTCGCCGCGGGCCGCGCCATCGTCGCCGGCATCGCGGAAGGCTGCCGTCAGGCCGGCTGCGCGCTGGTCGGCGGCGAGACGGCGGAGATGCCGGGCATGTATGCCGAGGGCGACTACGACCTCGCCGGCTTCTCGGTCGGCGCCGTCGAGCGCAAGGACGCGCTGACCGGCGCCACCGTGCGGGACGGCGACGTGGTGCTCGGCCTCGCCTCCTCCGGCGTGCACTCCAACGGCTATTCGCTGGTCCGCAAGCTGGTGGAGACGTCCGGCCTCGGCTACGACTCGCCCTGCCCCTGGGATGCCTCGAAGACGCTGGGCGAGGCCCTGCTGACCCCGACCCGCATCTATGTGAAGAGCACGCTGGCCGCGGTGCGCGCCGGCACGGTGCGGGCGATGGCCCACATCACCGGCGGCGGCCTGATCGAGAACATCCCGCGCGTCCTGCCGGACGGGCTGGGCGTCACCCTCGACGCGTCCAAGTGGCCGCTGCCGCCGGTCTTCAACTGGCTGATGAAGACGGGCGGGCTGACCCCGCTGGACATGGCGCGCACCTTCAACACCGGCCTCGGCATGGTCGTCGTGGTCCCGGCGGACAAGGCGCAGCAGGCGGCCGAGATCCTGGCCCAGGGCGGCGAGACGGTCTTCACCGTCGGCACCGTCTACGCGGTCAAGGACGGCGACGCCCGCGTCACCGTCACCGGCATGGACACGGCATGGTCGGCCTGACGCCCACCGCTCTGAAGGTTGGCGTCCTGATCTCCGGGCGCGGCAGCAATCTGCAGGCGTTGATCGACGCCTGCGCCGCCCCGGACTTTCCGGCGGACATCGCGCTGGTGCTCTCCAACAAGGCCGACGCCTACGGGTTGGAGCGCGCAGCATCCGCCGGGGTCCCGGTCGCCGTGGTCAGCCACCGCGACTTCCCCGGCGACAAGCGCGCCTTCGAAGAGGCCATGGACGCGCGCCTGCGCGACGCGGGCGTCGAACTGGTCTGTCTGGCCGGCTTCATGCGGCTGCTGTCACCCTGGTTCGTCGAGCGCTGGCACGACCGGATGATCAACATCCACCCGTCGCTCCTGCCCTCCTTCAAGGGGCTGGACACGCACCAGCGGGCGCTGGACGCCGGGGTGCGCTTCCACGGCTGCACCGTCCATTACGTGCGCACCGAGATGGACGAGGGGCCGATCATCGCCCAGGCCGCGGTCCCGGTCCTGCCCGGCGACGACGCCGACCGGCTGTCCGCCCGCGTGCTGGAGGCCGAACACCGGCTCTACCCCCAGGCGCTGCGCCTGATCGCCGAGGGCCGCGCCCGCGTCGAGGATGACCGGGTGACCCTGTCAGGCCCGGCGGCGGAGCTGCCGACACTCATCAACCCGCCGGCCTGAAGCGTCCCGAGCGGGGCCTTCGGCCAAGCGGGACCCTTGCCGCAACCATCCGCACTCCCCACATTCTCCGCCGGAACCATAAAAGGGGAGGCAAAGCGCGATGGCGGTTACCGATCACGGCCATAATCCGGTCAGCGAGGATGTCGTCCGCCGTCACGAGGCGGGCTGGCACGCCTTCACCCGCTTCATGACGCTGGCGACCGCAGGGGTGATCGCCGTGCTGGTCTTCATGGCGATTTTCCTGGTCTAGCGGCTCTATCCGGCCGCTGACCGATCGGCCGCGGCGGGGCGCTTACGCCCCGTCCGGCAGACGGCCCAGCAGCAGGTCGCGCATTTCGCCGACCAGGGCGTCCACCTGCTCCTCCCACGTCTCGGTGCCGCCCTGGATGGCGTGCATGACGTGGGTCGCGAGGTGGATCAGCGCGGCGCGCACGCAATCCTCCGCCGGGAAATCCAGCCCCACCGTGTCCTGAAGGAACTGGCCGAGCTGGTCGGCGGCGTTCCAGGGGTGCACGACCACCGTGTCGAAGCCGCTGGTCCCCAGGAACACCGCGTTCAGCGCCGTCGCCTGCGCGTTGATCGCGTCGATGGCCGCATCCTGCTCGATGTTGCCGCGCAGCACCTCCTGGAAGGCCGCCAGGCACTGGTCGACGTAGCCGCGCACCAGCAGTTCCACCACGCCCGGATCGCTCAGGTCGTTCCTGCCCTTCACGAGGGGCGGCAGCGGTTCCAGCAGGGCCGCGACGATCGGCTTGACGTGCGGATTTTCCATGGCGGGGGTACTCCTAGCGGTAGAATCCCCGAATACTCGACTTCGCCACGCCTGTCCACGACGCCGTGACGCCGTCCAGGCGACAAGTTGCGGGCGGAGGCGCCTGAAACGAAAAGGGCCGCCCCGGTCGGGACGGCCCTTCGCGCAAGGCTGCGAAGCGGAAGACCCGCGATCAGCCAACCAGCTCGATGCCGGCGAAGAAGAAGGCGATCTCCTGGGCGGCGGTCTCCGGAGCGTCGGAGCCGTGCACCGAGTTGGCTTCGATCGACTCGGCGAACTCCTTGCGGATGGTGCCCTCGGCGGCGTTGGCCGGGTTGGTGGCGCCCATGATCTCGCGGTTGCGGGCAATGGCGTTCTCGCCTTCCAGAACCTGGAGCACGACCGGGCCGGAAATCATGAAGGAGACGAGGTCGTTGAAGAACGGACGCTCACGATGCACGCCGTAGAACTGCTCGGCCTGGGCCTGGGACAGCTGGACGCGCTTCTGCGCGACGATGCGCAGGCCGCCGTCCTCGAACTTGGCGTTGATCTTGCCGGTCAGGTTGCGGCGGGTGGCATCGGGCTTGATGATCGAGAGGGTGCGTTCGACGGCCATGGCGGTGGGCTCCTGCTGGAAATGCGTTATGGGCGCCGCTGGTTTGGCCGGGGCGCCGGTTGCGCGGGGTTATATAGGCGCTTTTCGGCCACGGCAACCGGTTCGTGAGGCCGCTTCGCGAGGCTGCGCCGCGCGCCGCTGCGCGGCTGCCATGAAGGGTTGCCCCGCGGGTCGCGCTTCAAATCGCGGTTTCCCCGTGGTAAACCGGCGCCGATATGCTGCACATCAACGACCTGACGTTCCGCTACGGCGGACGTGTGCTGTTCGACCGCGCCACCGCGGTCGTGTCGAAGGGCCACCGCGTGGCGCTGGTCGGCCGCAACGGCACCGGAAAATCCACCCTCCTGAAACTCATCGCCGGCCAGCTCCAGACGGACGCCGGGGCGATCGGCGTGCCCACCGGCACCAAGATCGGCATGGTGGCGCAGGAGGCTCCCAGCGGCGCCACCACCCTGATCGACGCCGTCCTGGCCGCCGACACGGAGCGCACCGCCCTGCTGGCCGAGGCCGAGACGGCCACCGACCCGATGCGCATCGGCGAGATCCACGCCCGGCTGGCCGACATCGAGGCCCATTCGGCGCCGTCGCGCGCCGCGCAGGTGCTCTCCGGCCTGGGGTTCGACGCCGACGCGCAGGCCCGCCCCTGCTCCGACTTCTCGGGCGGCTGGCGGATGCGCGTGGCGCTGGCCGGCGTGCTGTTCGCCCGGCCCGACCTGCTGCTGCTCGACGAGCCGACGAACCACCTCGACCTGGAGGCGACCATCTGGCTTGAGGGGTACCTCAAGAACTACCCCCACACGATCCTGCTGGTCAGCCACGACCGCGACCTCTTGAACTCGGTCCCCACGACGACCATCCATGTGGACCAGGGCCGGCTGGTGACCTACGCCGGCAACTACGACCAGTTCCTCAAGCAACGCCGCGCCAACATGGAGCGGCTGCAGGCCATGGCGACCAAGCAGGAGGCCAAGCGCAAGCACATGATGGCCTTCGTCGAACGCTTCCGCTACAAGGCGACCAAGGCCCGGCAGGCGCAGAGCCGCCTGAAGGCGCTGGAGAAGCTGGAGACCATCACGCTGATGGAGGACGACGCCGAGGTCGTCTTCAACTTCCCGCAGCCGGACGAGATGCCCCCGCCGCTGATTTCGCTGGACGGGGTGACCATCGGCTACGGCGACCGCGCCATCCTGCGCCGCGTCAACCTGCGCATCGACATGGACGACCGCATCGCCCTGCTGGGCGCCAACGGCAACGGCAAGTCGACGCTGGTGAAGCTGCTGGCCGGGCGGCTGGAGGCCATGGCCGGCGAGGTGAAGCGCCCGACCAAGCTGCGCGTCGGCTATTTCGCCCAGCACCAGCAGGACGAGCTGGACCTGTCACTGACCCCCATCCAGCAGACCCAGCGCATCATGCCGCTGGCGCCGGAGGAGAAGGTGCGTGCCCATCTGGGCCGCTTCGGCTTCCAGCAGAGCAAGGCGGAAACCCGCATCTCCGACCTGTCCGGCGGCGAGAAGGCTCGGCTGCTGCTGGCGCTGATGAGCCGCGAGACGCCGCACATCCTGATGCTGGACGAGCCGACCAACCATCTCGACGTGGACAGCCGCGAGGCGCTGATCGAGGCGATCAACGGGTTCGAGGGCGCCGTCATCCTCATCAGCCACGACCCGCACCTGATCGAGCTGACCGCCGACCGGCTGCTGCTGGTGGCCGACGGCACGGTGCAGCCCTACGACGGCGACCTCGACGACTACCGCCGCTTCCTCCTGGACCGCGCGCGGGCCGAGCGCGCCGCCGCCAAGGGCGGCGAGGCGACGGACGCCGGGGCGAGCCGCAAGGACCAGCGCCGCGCCGCGGCGGAGGCCCGCGCCACCCTGGCCCCGCTGAAGAAGAAGGCCACCGACGCGGAATCGCAGGTCAACAAGCTGACCGAGGAGAAGCGCAAGATCGAAGCGAAGCTGGCCGATCCCGCCCTCTACAGCGGCCCCAGCGACAAGCTGCGGAAGCTCCAGATCGACCTGGGCGTGGTGGACAAGAAGCTGTCCGCCGCCGAGGAGGCGTGGCTGGAGCATCTCGAAGCCTATGAGTCGGCGGCGGCGGAGGCCGGCGTATGAGCGTGCCGCACAACGTGGCCTTCAGCGAAGCGGCCTCGCTTCCCGCGACCGTCGCCCGTCGTGGGCGGCAGGACCATGGGGAGGAACGGACCTCCGACGTCCTGGCGACCTTCCGCGCCAACCTGCCGGACGGGCGGGTGTCGCTGGGCGACCTGATCCAGGCGCTGGGCGACCGCTCTCTGGGCACCATCCTGCTGGCCCTGTCGCTTCCCACCATCGCGCCGGTGCCGCTGGGCGTGTCCTGCCTGTTCGACCTGCCGATCCTGCTGTTCTCCGCCCAGATGGCCTTCGGCAGGCGCGGCGCCGCCCTGCCCGGCTGGATTCTGCGCCGCTCGGTCAGCCGGTCGCTCGCCGCGCGGATGATCGACAAGGCGATGCCGCGGCTGACCGCCATCGAACGGATGCTGAAACCGCGCCACAGCCGCTTCGCCAGCATCGATGGGGAACGCTGGTTCGGCGTGCTGGTGCTGCTCCTGTCCCTGACCTGCGTTGTGCCGCTGCCGCTGACCGGCTGGCTGCCCGGATTCGCCCTCGTCCTGTTGTCGCTGGGGCTGATCGAGCGTGATGGGGCCGCGGTCGCGGTCAGCCTCGCCCTCACCGTGGCTGCCCTGGTCTTCTTCGCGCTGGTCGCCAGCAGCCTGTCCTACGCCGGCCAGACCCTGCTGGCCGCCACGTCATATCCCGCGTTTATGGCATAGCTCCCGCCGCTTCGGCCGGTTGCGGGGGAACCCGGGATGCGACATAAGTGCGCTCTGGGATTGTTAGGTTCGGGACCCCCCGAGGCTCCAGCTTGTTTAGCCCCGGGGTAAAACGCTCAACAGCCAACGGCGAAAGGCCGATCATGACACCAACGGAAATCACCGTCGCGGAGAAGCAGAAAAGCGGCAAGACGCCGCCGGCCGCGTGGCTTTTCTTCCAGCGTTGGTTGGCAAATCCCCTTTCCATGGGTTCCGTTACACCGTCCTCGGGCGCGCTCTGCCGGCTGATCGGCGAACAGGTCCTGTGCGGGCCGGATCAGGTCGTCGTCGAGTTCGGCGGCGGCACCGGCGCGATCACCAAGGCCCTGCTTCAGCGCGGCATTCCGGGCAACCGCATCTTCACCTTCGAGATCGACGACCACCTGTCGCGCTTCCTGCGCGGCCATTACCCGGACGTCAACGTCGTCCATGACGACTGCCGCAAGGCCGCCGACATCCTCGGCCCGGCGCTGGTCGGCAAGGTCGGCACGGTGGTGATCGGCATCCCCATGCTGAACCTGCCGATGCGCGCCCAGAAGGAGGTCGTCGAGGCCTGCTTCCGCATCCTTCCCGAAGGCGGGCGCTTCGTTCTCTACACCTACGGCCTCGTGTCGCCGCTGAACCAGCGCGCGCTGGGCGTCAAGGGCAAGCGGCTGGGCTTCACCCCGCTGAACGTCCCGCCGGCCTCCGTCTGGGGCTATTGGAAGGCGAAGCCCTAAAATCCCTCCAAAATCCCCTCACGTCACTCCTTGCGCGGCGCCTGCCGCAGCAGGATATCCGTCACGCCCACCGGCAAGGCCGCCAACAGCCACGTGGCGGCGGCCATCGGCCAGGGGAAGGCGATGCGCGCCCTGTTGCGGGCCAGCCCGCTCCTGATGACCTGGGCGGCGCGGTCCGCCTCCATCAGGAAGGGCATGGGGAAGCGGTTCACCGCGGTCATCCGGCTTTTCACGAAGCCTGGGCAGATCACCGTTACGCCGATCCCCTGCCCCGCCAGATCGCCGCGCAGCGACTCGCCATAGACCCGCACCGCCGCCTTGCTGGCGCAATAGGCGGGCGCGCCGGGCATGCCGCGGAAGCCGGCCAGCGAAGCCATCAGGGCGATCTGTCCGCGCCGCCGCGCCTGCATGCCGGGCAGCAGCGGGTGGACGCTGTTCAGCACGCCATCCACATTCACCTGGAAGATGCGCCGCGCCTGCTCGGCGCTTTCCACGCCGCCCCCGGTGCCCGCGGAGATTCCGGCGTTGGCGATGACCAGATCGACCGGCGCGCGGGCGTCCAGCGTGGTCAGCCACGCCGTCATGGCCTCGCGGTCCGCCGCGTCGACGAGCGCCGTTTCCACCTCCGCCCCGGCGGCACGGCAGCGCTCCGCCACCGCCTCCAGCCGCGCGGAGTCGCGCCCGCTCAGGGCAAGCATGACTCCGGGGGCCGCGTAGGCGCGGGCCAACTCCTCCCCGATGCCGCTGGACGCCCCGGTGATGACGATCGAGCGCGGATCGCGCATGCCCTTTTCCCCCTGTCCCTGACGCTTGTTGCCGTCGCTGCCCGACGCTATAACTTGAGCCTCGCGATCCCACAAATAGTAGTCGAGGCCGCTTTGCCCGCCCAACGCTCCGCTGTTTCCAGCATGACCGGTTTCGCACGCGTGGATGGGCACGCCGACGGCTACAGCTGGACGTTCGAGGTGAAGAGCGTCAACGGGCGCAACCTCGACATCCGTTGCCGCCAGCCCGCCGGCTTCGACACGCTGGAGGCCGCCGCCCGCGCCGAGATCCCCAAGCGGCTGGCCCGCGGCAGCGTCAACCTGAACCTGACCGTCACCCGCAGCCAGTCGGTGTCGCAACTCCGCATCAACCGCGAGCTTCTCGCCCAGGTGCTGGAACTGGCGCGCGAGATCGAGGGCGCCGGGGCCGCCGCGCCGCGGCTCGATTCGCTGCTCGCCGTCCGCGGCATCATCGAGCCGGTGGAGGAGGACGAGGGCGAGGCGCGGGAACGGATGGAGGCCGCGCTGAAGGCCGACCTCGGCCGGTTGATCGGCGAACTGGTGACCGCCCGCCTGTCGGAGGGGGCGCGTCTGGTCACCGTGCTGAACGGCCATCTCGACGAGATCGAGCGGCTGATCACCGCCGCCTCGGCCTGCGCCAGCACCCAGCCGGAAGCGCTGCGCGAGCGGCTGCGCAATCAGGTCGCCGCCCTGCTCGACGCCGCCCCGGCCCTTCCGGAGGAGCGTCTCGCCCAGGAGGCCGCCATCCTGATCGCCAAGGCCGACGTGCGCGAGGAGATGGACCGCCTGCGCGCCCACATCCAGGCCGCCCGCGACATGCTGGCGGAGGGGGGCGCCATCGGCCGCCGCTTCGACTTCCTGTGCCAGGAATTCAACCGCGAAGCCAACACCCTGTGCTCCAAGTCCGCCGACGTGGAGTTGACCCGCATCGGCCTGTCGCTGAAAGCCTCCATCGAGCAGCTTCGCGAGCAGGTCCAGAACATCGAGTGATGCTGAAGACCATGAACGCGAAAATCTCCCGGCGCGGCCTGATGCTCGTGCTGTCCTCCCCCTCCGGGGCGGGCAAGACCACCATTTCGCGGCGCCTGCTGGACCGCGACCCCGGCATCACCCTGTCGGTGTCCGTCACCACCCGCCCGATGCGCCCCGGCGAGCAGCCGGGCGTCCATTACTACTTCATTGACATGCCGGAATTCGACCGCATGGCCGGTCAGGGCGAATTGCTGGAGCACGCGCGCGTGTTCGGCAACTGCTACGGCACGCCGCGCAGCACGGTGGAACAGGCCCTCGGCGCCGGGCGCGACGTGCTGTTCGACATCGACTGGCAGGGCACGCAGCAGTTGGCGGCGAACGCGCGCAACGATCTGGTCAGTGTGTTCGTCCTGCCGCCCTCGGGGACCGAGCTCGAACGCCGCCTGCACACCCGCGCCCAGGATTCGACGGAGGTGATCGCCCAGCGCATGGCCAAGGCATCCGACGAGATCAGCCACTGGGCCGAGTATGACTATGTGATCGTGAACAACGACGTGGACGAGAGCGTGCAGGCGGTCCAGGCCATCCTGCGCGCCGAGCGGCTGCGCCGGACGCGGCAGGTCGGGCTGCCGGCCTTCGTGCAGAGCGTGCAGGCGGCGCTGTAGGGGGCGTACTGCCCCCACCCTTCCCACGCCCCGCGTGGGCCCCTTCCCTCCCCCGCTTCGCAGGAGAGGGAAATTTGTCCCCTCCCCTGCGAAGCGGGGGAGGGTTAGGGAGGGGGCAAGACCTCACCCCTTGCGAAACGCCCGCGCCAGCGCCGCGAACCCCGCCACATCCACCTCCTCCGCCCTTGCGGTCGGCTCGATCCCGGCGGCGGCCAACAGCGCCTCGGCGTTCCCCAAACTCTTCAAACTCTGGCGCAGCATCTTGCGGCGCTGGCCGAAGGCGGCGGCGGTCACCTGCTCCAGCGCCTTCCATTCCGCCGGCTCCGGGTTGGCGCGCGGGGTCAGGTGGACGATGGTGGACTCCACCTTGGGCGGCGGGGTGAAGGCCTTGGCCGGCAGGTTGAACAGCACCCGCGCGTCCGACCGCCACTGCGTGATCACCGACAGGCGGCCATAGGCCTTGCTGCCCGGCTTGGCGACCAGACGGTCCGCGACCTCCTTCTGGAACATCAGCGTCAGGCTGACGAACTCCTCGATCCGCCCCAGCCAGCCGATCAGCAGCGGCGTCGCCACGTTGTAGGGCAGGTTCGCCACGATGGCCCGCGGGGCCGGCGCGATCGCGATGGGATCGACGTCCAGCGCGTCGGCCTCGACGATGGACAGCCGCCCGTCCGCCGCCTGGATCACGTCCTGCAGCGCCTCGATGAAGCGGTGGTCGCGCTCGATGGCGATGACGTGCTTCGCCTTGGTCGCCAGAAGGGCGCGGGTCAGCCCACCCGGACCGGGACCGATCTCGACGACCGTCACGCCGGTCATGTCGCCCGCCGAGCGCGCGATGCGGCCCGTCAGGTTGAGGTCGAGCAGGAAGTTCTGCCCCAGCGCCTTGCGGGCATCCAGCCCGAAACGGGCGATCACCTCGCGCAGCGGCGGCAGGGCCTGCGGGTCGAATGCAGCGGACATGGGGACGGAGTCGGGCGTGGCTTCGGTCATGGCCGCACTTATAGGACGGCGCGGGCCCGCCGTCATCTGCCGCGCGTCATCGTCACCCTTCGCTTTTGAGCGCGATGTTCTCCGGCGTGGCGTCGAGACGGCCGGTGCAGGTGATGCGCCGCCCGTCGTCGAAGGCCTGGGACGGCTTCGGCCCGACGGTCACTTGCAGGACCACGCGGTCAGCCATCTGGTCGCCCAGATCCTGGGGCCGGTCGCCGCCCTGGGAATCGTGGCTGAAAACGCTCTCCAGGTACCAGGCCGCACCGCCCGCCCCCTGCGGCCCGCCGCGCACCAGCGCGCCGGCCAAGCGGGTGTAAAGATCCTTGCACACCTCCTCGGTCCGGTTGCGCGGCAGATCGACGAAGTTGGCGTAGGCGACGATCCGCCGGTCCTGGAAGCGGTAGAAGACGCCGCTGCGCGACACCTCCGTCCGCAGATCGCGGGACAGCCCGTCCACCGTGTCGTGCAGATCGCCGCGCAGCCGGGTCATGCCCCAGTCGAGCAAGGTCACCGGCTCCCGCGACAGCCAATCCAGCGCATCGCGGGCTTGAACCGGTGCGGAGACGAAGGGCAGAAACATGAAGGGCAGCAAGAGGACGAGCGCGGCGAAACCCCTCATGCGTCGGGCCTCCGGACCATCGTTACGGTGCGACCGTACCAGCGATGCTAAGCCAGGAGCGCGGCCATATCCAGCCGGATTCCGGGCCGCATGCCACGCCCAAGCCGGGGTACCTCCGTCAGTCCTCCAGCAGGAAGTCGCGCACCGCGGCGATCTGGTCCCCGGTCATCAGCGCCGGGGCGTGGCCGGTGTGGGCGAACTCCATCAACCGGGCCTTCGGGCCGCGGCGGGTCATCTCCTCCGCAGTCTCCGCTGGAAGGATGTCCGAGGTGGCGCCGCGCAGCACCAGAACCGGGCAGCGGACGCGGTCCCAGACGGCCCACAGGTCCACGTCCTCCATCGGCTGCGCCTTGAACGCCTCGGCGATGGCCGGATCATAGGCGAGGCCGTAGCAGCCGTCCGGACGCAGGCGGGCGCTGTGCTCCGCCATGTGGCGCCACGCCTCGTCGGACAGCCGCCCGAAGCCCATCAGAACGAAGCGCAGGTAGGATTCGACCGCCGCCAGATCCTCGAACACCGGGTCCTTGCCGACGTAATCGGCGATGCGCTGCAAGCCCGCCTTCGGGATGAAGGGGCCGATGTCGTTGACGACCAGACGGCGGATCGGGCTGTCCGGCTGGGCGGCCAGCAGCATGCCGATCAGCCCGCCCATGGAGGTGCCGACCCAATCCACCGTCTCCACCCCCAGCCGGGCGATCAGCGCCGCCATGTCGGCGCAATATTGCGGGTAGCCGTAGAGCGTCGGGTTGCCCAGCCGGCCGCTCTTGCCGCGCCCCACCACATCCGGGCAGGCGACGCGGTAGCGGTCGGCCAGATCGAGCGCCAGCGCGTCGAAATCGCGGCCGTTGCGGGTCAGGCCATGCACGCAGACGGCGGTGCGGGCCGCGTCCTCGCGCCCCCACTGGGTGTAGGCGACGCGGTGGAACCCCGCCGCGCTGAGGCCGAGAAAGCTGCGTTCGGACATCGGCACGGGTGGCCCCTCCCCTGTTGGTTCGTCCTCAGCCCTTGCCGGGCTTCGCCAGTTCCGCCGCCTGCCGGACGACCATGGGCGACGGCTCCGCCACCGCGGCGTCGAAGGGATGGCGCGTCGCGTCGTACAGGCGGCGGATGGCGCGCACGTAGTTCCGCGTCTCCTCGTAGGGCGGAACGCCCCGGTAGCGGTCCACGGCCCGCTCCCCCGCGTTGTAGCCGGCAAGTGCCAGCGTAACGTCCCCCTGGAAATAGGCCAAGAGCCAGCGCAGGTAACGCACGCCGCCGCGGATGTTCTGGGCGGGGTCGAAGACGTCGGACACGCCGAACCGCTCCGCCGTGTCGGGGATGAGCTGCATCAGCCCCGCCGCCTCCTTCGGCGACACCGCGTCGGAACGGAAGGCGCTCTCCACCCGGATCACCGCCATGACCAGCGCCGGGTCCAACCCGTACTGGGGCGCGGTCTTGTGGACCAGCGCGACGATCTCCGGCGGCGGGGGCGACGCCTCGCGCAGCGGGGCCGCGCCGGGGCGGCACCAGGGGCGGACATGGCCCATCCGGCCCGGCACATAGGCGACCAGCCGCCGCGCCTCCTTGTGGCCGCGCGACGCCGCGGCGCGCAGCCACGCCGTGCCGACCCGCTGGTCGCGCTTCACCCCGACGCCGAACAGGAAGCGCCTCGCCATGCGGTAGGACGCTTCCGGATCGCCCTTCTCCGCCGCCTCGCAGTCGGCCATGCGCGCCTCACGCGAGGAGACGGCGCCGGACTTACCCGCGGCAAGGGCGGCGGGGGCCGCCAACGCGACGAAAACGGCAAACATCAGCGGGAGGAAACGCACGGGCGGGCCTTGGGACGGTCTGCAAAACCGCATTGATATGTGGCTGCCCGTAAGATGCGGCAAGCGCAGGACAGGGTTACCCCTTTTTCAACACGGCGCGCAGGTGGCTTCGCAAGGACCGCGCCCAGCCGCGAATCACCGCCAGAGCCGGGCGAATCGCCGCGCGCACCCGCCCCACCACCCGCCCCACCACCCGCTTGGCGGCCTGCCAGGGCGGCAGGGCGGTCAGCCAGGCCAGCCAGCGCACCACCCGGACGTAGCACCAGGCGAAGGCCGGAATGGTCAACAGCTTGTCCTTGCCGATGTGGAACAGCCACTCCACCAGCGTGACCTTGACCAGTTCCACGCCACCGAGCAGCAGCGCACCCTGGAGCGCATGCCCGGTCCCCATCAGGTACAGGCCAACCGGCTTCAGCGGCTCCAGAATCACCAGCGGGATCACGAACAGCGCCAGCGTCGGATAGGGGCCGAGCCGGCGGATGCGCGCGGCCAGCCGTTCGGCGAAGCGTTGCCGCCCGATCCAGGCGGCCAACGGGCGGACCGCCTCCAGCGCCACCGCATCGATCAGGAAATAGACCAGCGCCGCAACGGTCAACAAGGGGCGCAGCACGAAGCGGCGCAGTGGCGCGCCCAGCCTCCGACCCAAGCTCCGATCCAAAGTTCGAGAGGAGGAACTTCCGTTCGAGGTAGCCATTAGGTCTTTCGTCAGGCGTACAGGGGCGTTTCGCCGGCTTGGGTTCGCTGCGGCTTTCCACTATCTAACGTTTCTGCCATTGCGCGTCCGTCCTCTCGTCCACTCTCGGTGCGCCCCATCGTGCTCGGCCATTACGATCCTTACCTCGTTGCGCTGTCCGTTGTCGTCGCCTCTTTCGGCGGCTATGTGGCTCTGGACCTCGCCTCCCACGCGCGGGAGGCCGGGCGGGGGCGGAACGGCTGGCTGGGCGCCGCGGCGCTCGCCCTGGGGGCGGGAATCTGGTCGATGCACTTCATCGGCATGATGGCGATGCGCATGCCCGTGCCGGTGTCCTACGACATCCTGCTGACCGCATTGTCCTTTCTCCTGGCGGTCGGGGTGTCCGGGACCGGACTGTTCGCCGTCGCGCATGGCGGGGGCGGACGGGCGACCCTGGCGGCCGCGGGTCTGCTGACCGGCTTCGGGATCGTCGCCATGCATTACGTCGGCATGGCCGGCATGCGGCTGCCGGTGCCGCTGATCTACGACACGCTTCTGGTCGCCGCGTCGGTGCTCATCGCCGTCGCCGCCTCCACCGCCGCGCTCTGGCTCGCTTTCCGCACGGCCAGCCCGATGCAACGCCTGTCCGGCGCGCTTGTGCTCGGCGCCGCGGTGGTCAGCATGCATTACGTCGGCATGGCCGCCGCCAGCGCTGTCGAGAACGCCGCTGGGAACGCCATTGGGCACGCCGCCCATCTGGACGCCGTCCCGACCGGGGATGACCTCGGCCTCGTGCTGTCCACGCCGTCTCTCGCCGTGGGAACCGGGATCGGGACGCTGCTGATCCTCTCGCTGGGGCTGCTCTCCGTCCTGATCGACCGCCGCCGTTCGGCGGAGCGCGCGGCGGGGCAGGAGGCGCGTTACCGCTCCGTCGTCGACACCGCCGTGGACCCCATCGTGGTGATCGACGAGACGGGCACCATCCAGTCCTTCAACCGGGCGGCCGAGACGACCTTCGGCTACGGCGCGGCGGAGGCCATCGGCGCGAACGTCCGCATCCTGATGGCCGAGCCGCACCGCTCCGCCCACGATGGCTACATGGCCCATTTCCGCGAGACCGGCGAGCGGCGGATCATCGGCATCGGGCGCGAGGTGGAGGGCCGGCGCAAGGATGGCTCCCTCTTCCCGCTGGAGTTGTCGGTGGCCGAATGGCACGACGGGCGGCAGCGCCTGTTCACCGGCATCATGCGCGACATCACCGCCCGCAAGGCGGCGGAGGACGCGCTGCACCGCGCCAAGGCGGAGGCGGAACGCGCCCGCGAGGAGGCTCTCGCCGCCCGCGACAAGGCCGAGCGCGCGGACATGGCGAAGACCAAGTTCCTCGCCGCGGCCAGCCACGACCTGCGCCAGCCCGTGCAGTCGCTGTTCTTCTTCGCCCACGCCCTGTCCGACCGGCTCGACGGCCATCCCGCCTCCCCCCTTCTGGCCAGCATGAGCGAGTCGCTGAACGGCCTGCGCACGCTGCTGGACAGCCTGCTGGACGTGTCGCGGCTCGACGCCGGCGTGGTCACCCCCGCGGTGACGGAGTTCGCGCTGGGGCCCCTGTTGCAGCGTTTGGCCGAGGAATACCGGGGCCGCGCGGAGGAGGTGGGAATCGCGTTGCGCCACGTCCCCACCGACGCCTGGACGCGCAGCGACCCGGCGCTGGTCGAGCGCATCCTGCGCAATCTCGTCGAGAACGCCATCCGCTACACGGAGAGCGGGCGGATTCTGATCGGCTGCCGCCGCACCGGCAACGGCCTGCGGGTGGAGGTTCTCGACACCGGCATCGGCATCCCCGAGAGCAAGCGCGACGAGGTGTTCGTGGAATTCACCCAGCTCGCCAACCCCGAGCGCGACCGTCGCAAGGGGCTGGGGCTGGGGCTCGCCATCGTGAGGCGGCTGGCCGGTCTGCTCGGCCACGAGGTGACCCTGCGCTCCCGTCCGGGACGGGGCAGTGCCTTCGGCCTGACCGTACCGTCGGTCGCGCCACGCCAAGTGATGAAGACCTGCCGCCCGGCCGCCCAGTCCGGCGCCCAGCCCGCCGCCAACGGCAGCAAGGGGCTGGTCGTGGTGGTGGAGGACGACGCCATCATCCTGCTCTCCATGCGGACCATGCTGGAGGAGTGGGGGTACGAGGTGGTGGCCGCCGTCTCAGCCGACGAGGCGGTGGGCACCCTGACCAGCCTCGGCCAGCGCCCCGACATGATCGTCGCCGACTACCGCCTGCGCGAGGGGCGAACGGGGCTTCAGGCCATCCGCGACATTTATGGGGTGTGCGGGGTGCGGGTACCCGCGCTGGTGCTGACCGGCGACACCGACCCCGCCCGCATCGCCGAGGTCCAGCAGAGCGGCCACCGCCTCCTGCACAAGCCGGTGGCGCCGGAGGTGCTGCGCAACGCGCTGACCTCCGCGGCGTAGGCGCCCCTGCCGACGCCCGCTCCCGGCCGAGTCCCGAGTGTGGTTGAAAGCGCGCTCCGCCCCGCTTATGGTCTTGGAAAAAGGCGCGTTTGCGCCAAAATCAGAATCAGGCTCCAGGAGCGCCCCCCATGAAAGCCATGCTGCTCGGCTTCGCCGCCGCCATCATCATCGCCGTCGGCGCGTCGGTCGCGCTGTCCTCCATCGACCACAGCTCGGCCAGCCGCTTCTCCAGCAGCTCGGTCCGCCTCTGAAGCCTACGCGCGGCGGCGGGCGGCCATGGCCTCCGCCGTCGTCAGGGCGGCGATCAGGCTCGACGCGCCGGCCTTGCCCGTGCCGGCTATGTCCAGCGCCGTCCCATGGTCCGGCGAGGTGCGGACGAAGGGCAGCCCCAGCGTGATGTTGACACCCGTGTCGAAATCGATGGTCTTCAGCGGGATCAGCGCCTGATCGTGGTACATGCACAGCGCCGCGTCGTAGCCGCGCCGCGCCGCCGCGTGGAACAGCGTGTCGGCGGGCTTCGGCCCCACCGCGTCGATGCCCTCCGCCCGCAGGTCGGCGACCGCCGGGGCGATGACGTCGATCTCCTCGCGCCCCATGGCGCCACCCTCCCCCGCGTGGGGGTTCAGGGCGGCGACGGCCAGCCGGGGCCGGGCGATGCCGAAGTCGCGGGCCAGCGCCGCCGCGGTGACGCGCCCAGCGTGGAGGATCGCCTCCCGCGTCACGAGCGGCACGGCGTCGCGAACGGAGACATGGATGGTCACCGGCACGACACGCAAATCCTGCGCGGCCAGCATCATCACCGGCTCGCCCGTCAAACCAGCGGTCAGACCGGCCAGATGGGCGAGATATTCCGTGTGTCCGGGATGGCGGAAGCCGGCGGCGTAGAGCGCCGATTTCTGGATCGGGTTGGTGACGACCGCCGACGCCTCCCCCCGGCGGACCAGATCGACCGCCCGGTCGATGCTGGCGATCACCGCCGCCCCGTTGGCCGGGTCGGGCCGGCCCGGCGTGACCGGCGCCACCAGCGGCTGGGGCAGCACCGGCAAGGCCGCGCCGAACAGCGCAGCACCCTCGGCCATGCTGCCCACCGCCTTCACCGGAACCGGCAGGCCGAGCCGGGCGGCGAGCGCCTCCAGGCGGGCGGGATCGTCCAGAAGGACGAAGGGCGGCACCGCGCCGTCCGCGCGGGCCGCCCAGGCCTTGAGTGCGATCTCCCCGCCGATCCCCGCCGGCTCGCCCATGGTCAGGACGAGCGGCGGCCGGACGCCGGATTCGGTCATCAGTTGCGGATCTCCACGAAGGCGGTGCGGCGCAGGTCGCGCAGGTAGCGGCGGGCCAGCAGGTCGGCGCGCTCATTGATCAGGTCGCGCTCGATCTCCTCGCGCGGCGGCATCTTGATGTCCTTGGGATCGATCGGCGGCGGGGCCGGGGCGGCCACCGGCTGCGGCTCGGGCTCCGGCGGCGGCTCGATCATCGGCACGTCGCGCTTGCAGACGATCAGGATGACGGCGCCGCCCGGGCTCATCAGCACCGGGCTGGGCTGTCCGAGCGGGATGCCGACGGCGAGCTGCTGGAGGCCCGGTGCGAGGTCCTTGACCCGCAGCGTGCCCATGTCGCCCGACTCCGGAATGCCCATCGCCCGCGCCTTCTCGTCGAAGTCCGTGCAGCTCTTGATCGACTTGCGCAGCTTCTCCGCCTGGGCCTGGACGGCCTTCAGCTCCTCCTTCGAGGGGGCCGGGATGACGATCTGCTTCATGTTGACCTTGGCCTTGGCCAGATCGGGCTTCGGCTGGGGCCGCGGGCGCGGCGGCGGAGCCGGCGGCGGGGCGGTGGAGGCGGTGCTGCCGAAGGGACGCTGGTCGCGCACCAGCAGGACGTGATAGCCGGTCGCCGTGCGGACCGGCGACGACAGCTGGCCGGCGCGCATGGTGGACAGGGTCTTGTCCAGCTCCGCGTTCAGCTCGCCCGTGCGGACCCAGCCCATGTCGCCGCCCGCGGCGGCGCCGGCGGACTGCGAGAACTGGCGGGCCAGCGCCGCGAAGTTGCCGCCGCGGCGCACCTCCTCGACCAGCCGCTCGGCGTTGCGCCGCACCTCCTCGTCCTGGTCCGGGCTGTCCACGGCCAGGAAGATCTCGGCCACCAGATACTCCGGCTTGCCGATGTTGGCCTTGATGCGCTGCATCACGGCGTCGATCTCCTCGTCGCCGACCACCACCTCCTGCCGGATGCGGCGCTGCATCACCCGCTGCCAGGACAGCAGCGCCCGGACCTGCTCGCGCAGGGTGGAAAGCGGAACGTTCTGGGTCTTCAGCAGGGCTTCGAGCTGCGGGCGACCCATCCGGTTCTGCTCGGCGATGCGCCCGATGGCCTCGTCGATCTCCTTCGACGGGACCGAGACGCCGAGCCGCTTGGCCTCCTGGAGCTGGAGCCGCTCATCGATCAGCTGGCGGAGCACCTGCGGGGTCAGGCGCTGGCGCGTCTCCGCGCTGTCCTGGGCACCGGCGTTCAGCAGAGCGAGGCGGATTCGCGCGTGCACGTCGGACAGCGAGATGACCTCGTCGTTCACGACGGCGGCGATGCGTTCCGCGGGGCCTTGCGTTCCCGCAGCAGGGCTGTTTGGAGCGTTGGGAGCCCGCGTCTGGGCCGCGGCGGGCGCGCCGGCGGCAAGAAGGGCGCAGGCGGTCGCCACGGCGAAGGCAGACCGGACGGCTCGCAAACTCTGCATGGTGCTCCAGACTCCAGAGGTGGTTGCCGTTTAATACGGCCCCCCTGGGCGCGTGTAAACGGAATCGTGGGCCGCATCCTGGAACGGAATTGTGTCCAAAGACCGGGCGGCCGGTGTCAGCCTTGCTCCAGATCCGGCGTCAGCCGTCCTCCAGATGCAGCAGCACCGCGGTGCCCAGCAGCACGCTGACGCAGGCCGGGCTCCACGCCGCCATGGCCAGCGGGATGGTTTCGGAGATGCCGAAGGTGCGGATCACGTCGGTCATCACGAACAGCACGAAGCCGGTCAGAACGCCGCCGGACACCATGGTCATGGTGCCGCCGCGCCGCGGCAGCCGCAGCGAGAAGGCCGCGGCGAACAGCACCATCGCCACATAGAGCAGGGGCTGCGACAGCAGCGACTGGTAATGCAGCCGGTGACGGATCGCCGGGAAGCCGGTGGCCTCCAGCGTGCGGATGAATTGCGGCAGGTCCCAGAAGGAGATCGTCTCCGGCGAAGCGAAGCTCTCCTCGATGGTGGTCCGGTTCAGCTCCGTCGGAATGACGTAGGTCGGAACCGTCTCCGATTCCTTCTTGCCGAGGTTGATCGTGGCGTCCTGCAATTCCCACTTCCGGTCGCGCAGCACGGCGCGCGGCGCGTCCACCCGGCCGATGTAGGTCATGTCGGTGTCGAAGCGCAGGACGATCACCTGGCTCATCTCGAAGGACAGCGGGTTCACCCCGTCGGCGTGGATGAAATACTGCTCCCCCGCCTCCTGCTGGCGCAGCCAGAGGCCGCTGCGCGAGACGTCGAAGCTGCTCGACTTCAGTTTCAGATAGCGGTCCTGGAGCTGGTTGTACTTGGCGATGAAGACGGCGCCGACCGGGTTGATCATCGTCACCTTCACCGCGCCGATCATCAGCGCGGCGATCAGCACCGGGGTCAGGAACTGCCACGCCGACACGCCGACCGCGCGGGCCACGACCAGCTCCGCGCTGCGCGTCAGCCGCCAGAAGGTGAACATGCCGCTGAACAGGATCACGAAGGGGAAGATCTGCTGGCCGATCTCCGGCAGCTTCAGCAGGGCCATGCGGAGGACCAGCCAGAAGGTGATGTCCGGCTTGGTCCCGGCGCGCCGCAGCAGCTCCACGACGTCGAGCAGGAGGATGATCGACAGCAGGATGCCGAGCAGCAGCAGAAACCAGGTGACGAACTGGCGCCCGATGTAGCGCGACAGCGTGGCGGATGAATACATGGGCTCCGGCCTCCCCGGCCGATCGACGGGCGGTACGCGGCGCGCCGGGGGCTTCCACCACGGCGTGCCGGGGCTATGTACTGCGGACGGGCGCGGGAAACAACCGGTCCGCGCCTTGACAGGGCGCACGGGAAGGTCTTTATCCCAGGGTGGTTGCAGATCGATCCCACCGCCCCGGCGCCCGCGCGCCGGCCGTCCCAGCCGAGAGGAGCCCGAGAGGAGCCGATGAAGTTCGCCTTTGCGAAGCCCGCGCTGCCCAAGTCCGGCACCGTCGCCGTCACCGTCGCCACCGATCGCGCGCTCGGCGCCGCGGGGCGGGATCTCGACCAGAAGACGGGCGGCACGCTGTCCCGCGCCATGAAGGCCAGCCGCTTCACCGGCAAGAAGGAGGAGACGCTGACGATCCTCGCCCCCGCCGGGGTGGAGTTCGACCGCGTCCTGCTGGTCGGCATCGGCAAGGGCGAGGACCTGTCCGACGCCGCCCTCCAGGCCGCCGGCGGCGCCATCGTCGCCGCCCTGGACAAGTCCGGCGAGACGGAGGTCTCCGTCCTGCTCGACCTGCCGGACGGCGGCACCGTGGCGCCCGACGCCGCCGCCGCGGAACTGGCCTTCGGCGCGCAGCTCCGCTCCTACCGCTTCGACAAGTACCGGACGACCGAGAAGAAGGAGGCCAAGCCCTCCCTCAAGAAGATCATCGTCCTGACCGCGGAGCCGGACGCCGCCAAGCGCGCCTATGGCCGCCTGGAGCCGCTGGCCGAGTCCGTCGCCTACACCCGCGATCTGGTGTCGGAGCCGGCCAACGTCCTGAATCCGGAAAGCCTCGCCGACCGCTGCAAGGATCTGGCCGACGTCGGCCTGCAGGTCGAGGTGCTGGACCTCAAGAAGCTGAGGAAGCTCGGCATGGGCGCGCTGATCGGCGTCGCCCAGGGCAGCGCCTTCGAGCCGCGCGTCGTCGTGATGCGCTGGGACGGCGCCCCCGACGCCGAGGACCGCCGCCCGCTCGCCTTCATCGGCAAGGGCGTGACCTTCGACACCGGCGGCATCTCCATCAAGCCCGCCGCCGGGATGGAGGACATGAAGTGGGACATGGGCGGCGCCGCGGTGGTCATCGGCACCATGCGCGCGCTGGCGGCCCGCAAGGCGAAGGTCAACGCCGTCGGCATCGTCGGCCTGGTGGAGAACATGCCGTCCGGCACCGCGCAGCGCCCCGGCGACGTGGTGACCTCGCTGTCCGGCCAGACCATCGAGGTGATCAACACCGACGCGGAAGGCCGCCTCGTCCTGGCCGACTGCCTGACCTACGCGCAGGAGACCTTCAAGCCGCGCCTGCTGGTGGACCTCGCCACCCTGACCGGTGCGGTCATCATCGCGCTGGGCCATGAGCACGCCGGCCTGTTCGCCAACGACGACTGGCTGGCCGAGAACCTGCTGGCCGCCGGCCGATCGGTGGGCGAGCCGCTGTGGCGCCTGCCGATGGGCGACGCCTACGACAAGGACATCAACTCCGACATCGCCGACATGAAGAACGTCGGGTCGGGCCGCGGGGCCGGCAGCATCGTCGGCGCGCAGTTCCTGAAGCGCTTCGTCGATGACCTGCCCTGGGCGCACATCGACATCGCCGGCGTTGCCTGGTCGAAGAAGGACACGGCCACCGTGCCGAAGGGCGGCACCGCCTTCGGCGTCCGCCTGCTCGACCGCTTCGTGGCGAGTTATCACGAGGGCAAGTAAGGTTTAGCCCTCTCCCCTCCGGGGAAAGGGTGGCCCGTAGGGCCGGTGAGGGGGTTGCGCGAGGCGATACGTCCGGCAAAAGCACACCCCTCTCACCCTGCCCCTCTCCCCCGAGGGGAGAGGGCAATTTCCACGAGGGGCCATGACCGAGGTCCGTTTTTATCACCTCCAGCGGCGCACGCTCGAACAGGCGTTGCCGAAGATCCTGGAAAAGGTTCTGGAGCGCAACTGGCGTGCCGTCGTCCTGGCCGGCTCGCCGGAGCGGGTGGACGCGCTCAATCAGCATTTGTGGACCTACGACCCCTCCTCCTTCCTGCCGCATGGCGCTTCCCGCGACGGCTTCGCCGCCGAACAGCCGGTCTGGCTGACCGCCGAGGAGGAGAACCCCAACGGGGCGACCGTCCTGGTCCTGGTGGATGGGGTGACCAGCGACGCGATGGGCTCCTTTGACCTCGTCTGTGACCTGTTCGACGGCAATGACGGGGAGGCGGTGCTCGCCGCGCGGGACCGCTGGAAGATCTGCAAGGCCGCCGGACATGCCCTCACCTACTGGCAGCAAAACGACCGCGGCGGTTGGGAAAAACGCGCCTGAAGCCAACAACTGCCGTAGGTTTTAACGAATCCTGCGGGTGATACCGCTAACGCGACAGAATATTGCATTTATTTGTCTCCACCGGTCTTGACGGGCCTCCTGTGCGCAAGGTTAATCTAAAACCCGTAAAATCCCGCGGGGCGGCGCACAGGTGGAGGTCAGCATGCAAAGGCGCGTCCAACGGGCGTTGACGGCACCGTCATGACCCGCAGCGCTCTCGACCCGACCCTGGCGCGGGACGTCAAGGATGCCGCCATCCTGATCGTCGACGACAACACGTCGAACGTCGATCTGGTGCGCGACATCCTGACCCACGAGGGCTACACCGCCGTCCGGGGTGAAACCGACCCCCGCCGGGTTCCCGCCCTCTGCGAGGCGCAGCGCTTCGACCTTCTGCTGATCGACATCCGGATGCCGCACATGAGCGGTTTCGATCTGATGGAGCGCGTCAACGCGCTCTACGGCGACGATTACGTGCCCATCCTGGTGCTGACCGCCCACACCGACCAGGAGACGCGGCGGCGCTCGCTGGAACTGGGGGCCAACGACTTCCTCACCAAGCCCTTCATCGCCTGGGAGTTGCTGCACCGCGTGCGCAGCGTGCTGGAGATCCGCAAGCTCTACCAGCGCGCTGCCGAGCAGAACCGCGGGCTGGAACGCCGCGTGTCGGAGCGCACGGCGGAACTCAGCACCGCCCTGGAGGCGGCACGGCAGGCCGACCGGGCCAAGCTCGACTTCCTGTCGGTGACCAGCCACGAGTTGCGGACACCCCTGAACGCCATTATCGGCTTCGCCGAGGTGCTGTCCAGCGAGGCCCACGGGCCGCTCGGCCACCGCGACTATCTGGATTATGTCCGGCTGATCGAGGAGAGCGGCAAGGCGCTGCTCGGCATGGTCAACAACATCCTGGACTTCACGCGCGGCTCCGGCGGCATCGACCTCGCCGAATCGACCATCGACCTGCCCGGCCTGCTGATCCATTGCATCGATCTTCTCGGCGCCAAGGCGCAGGCCAAGTCGCAGACCATCACGCTTCAGCCCGGACCGCCCGTCACGCTGCGCGCCGACCGGCGCCGCTTGGCGGAGATGATCGTCCATCTGCTGGACAACGCGGTGAAGTTCGGTCACCGGGGCGGGCGGGTCTCGCTGCGGATCGCCCTGCAGGGCGGGATGGTCGCCATCGCCGTCGCCGACGACGGTCCCGGCGTCCCACCGGAGATCGTCGATCACATCTTCAGCCCGTTCATCCAAGGCGAACGCTCGCTCGTGCGTCAGCATGAGGGGATCGGGCTGGGCCTGCCCATCGTCCGCCGCTTCGCCGAATTGCACGGCGGTCGCGTGGAGTTGGACAGCGCGCCGGGGCACGGCACGACGGTGACCATCCTCCTGCCCGCCGCCCGTCTGACGGCCCCGCCCATCGCCGGCCTCAGGGAAGCCCGAGCGTTCTGAAAACACCGGCGACTCCGCATGGGTCATTCGTCGAGGCTGGGTTCTTCCAACGGTCCCACCTCGGCTTCGGCGGGGCTGGCCGGAGCGGTTTCCGGCAGGCCCAGGAACGGGGCGGCCAGCGCGATCAGGACGGGCCGGAAGTTGGGGAGCATGTAGATGCACAGCGCCCCCGCGCCGAGCACGGCCAGCGCCAGGGCGATGGCTTCCCGCTTGCGGTGGGTGGCATCGATGGCCGCCCCGATGGGTGTCTGTACGGCAAGGGCCAGCCGGCCAGACTGGTCATCAGCCCGACCTCCGACTGGCTCCAATGCTTCTGGGTCACCAGAAAGACGTTGAGATAGGGGCCGAACGCCCCACGCACGTCCGCCGGCCGGAAGCGAAGGGTTAGGAACAGCGAACGTCGCAAGATGGCACCATGGAATGGGCCACTTGTGATCAAAGCGCGATCGTCAGATCACCGCAAACACATGAGAAATGAAAAGTTTCTGACGTCGCTCAAAGACGCAACCGAAAACTGCGCAATCGGCAATCTTCGGATTCATCAACGTTATTCCGTCTCCACACGCATGAGATCGCCCAGCTTGTCGAGCAGATAGTCCAGATCCTCGGCCGCCAGATCCTCGTACTGGGTCAGGATGCGCTCGATCACCCGGCGGCGGTGGCGTTCGATGTCGTGCGCCTCACCGTCGTAGGGGGTTTCCTTGAGCACGTCCAAGGCGATCCGGCAGGCGGGCAGCAGGGCCGGCGGTTGCTTGGCCTTGTCATAGATGGATTTCAGGCCCAGCCGCCCGGCGTCGTGGATCAGCAGGCGGGCGTTGGTGAGCGGCACGTTGGCCAGATGGGACAGGGCCGTCTCGAAGAAGGCGCTGTCGCCCATGCACAGCGCCCGCACCAGCAGCGACGGGGTCAACCGGCCGCTGCGCGACAGCTGCGCGACCAGCCGCTCCAGCGCGCCCTCATCATTTTCTCCGGAGAAGAGGGAGACGGTGGCGCGTTCGCGGCTTTGCAGGATCAGGTCGGCGGCGACCTTGGCGGGAAGGTCGTGGTTGGTCACCAGATGCTGCCGGAGCTTTTCCGAGACCACGGCGACCAGCCGCTCGGCGATGGTGATCGGCAGGCGGGCGCGCTGGACCAGCGGTTCCTGCACGGTTTCGCTGTCGGCGAAGCGCTCGATGACCCGGCCGAGCGTGCGCTCGCCGAGATCCGCGCTTTCGTTGGCGACCAGAACCGCCACCGCCCCTTCCGACGCGGTGTCGATCAGCGCGTCGGCGACGCTGGCCGACAAGGCGGGGCGTTGCGCGATGGCGGTGTGCTTGGCGTCGGTTCCGGTCCGCACCAGCTCGACGAGATCGGCGTCGGTCAGCACCGTGGAGACGCTGAGCACGGGGATCGCCACGGCCTCGACGTCGCGGGCCAGCATCAGCGCGACGTCGCGCGGCAGCGCCGGGTTGGCCTTCAAATTCTCGGCCAGCGACTGGCGCACGCGCACCACGGCGTCACGCGCCATGAAGCGGATGATGTCCTCGGCAAGCCGTCGCTCACTGTCCGTCAAGGTGGTCGCGGAGAATTGCCTGGCAACCTTGACCGCCAGTTCGGAGCGGCTGTTCGGCGACGGGTCCGACAGCAGCCGGGACACATCATCCTTGGTGAGTTGGTCGCTCATGGGTCCCTGACCCTTTCCTGCCCTGCGTCACCCCCGCGCCTCGGATTCGTGCATCAGCGGGAGCGAATGTATTCAGGTCATGATCGGACCAAAGCATTGAGCCTTTGTTAACGACGATTTCCGGGAGCGGGCCGGTCCCGGCCGCTTCCTACCAGCCGCCGTGACGGAGTCCGCCGTGCCGTTGATGGTGACGGGGGCCGCCATGATGACCGCCGCGATGGCCGCCATAGTAGCCGCCGTAGTAGGGGCGGCCATACACCACGGGCGGCGGCCCGTAATGGCGGTACAGCGGGCGCTCGTAATAGCCGTACCCATAGGAACGGTGTCCATAGCCGTAGACGGGTGCGGGTGTCCCGGCGGCGACGTAGCAGCCGGACAGGAGAAGGGCGGCGAAGGACAGAAGGGACAGCGAGCGGAGCGTCGTCATTGGCGTTCCTGTGCCAGGGGTCGCGGCCCGGCGGGCGGGCCGTGCTGACAGGATGAACGCCTGCGATGGAGATATTATTCCGGAGGTGGCGCCGTCCCGGTCAGCGCCGTCCCCGGCGTCCCTGCTTCTTCGGAGCGCCCTCGGGAATGCCGCGGCCCTGCCGGGCGGAGCTGATGCCGATGCTGCCCGGCTGCTCCAGCCCGAGGTCCATCGCTTCCAGCCGGCGGAGTTCGTCGCGCAGGCGGGCGGCCTCCTCGAACTCCAGGTCGGCGGCGGCGGCCTTCATGCGCTTCTCCATGTCGGCCATCACGGACTTCAGGTTGTGGCCGACCAGTTCCGACGCGTTCAGGCCAGTCTTCACGGTGACGTGATCGCCGCGCTCGTACACGCTCTCCAGGATGTCGCCGATCGCCTTCTTCACGGATTCTGGCGTGATGCCGTGCTCCAGATTGTACGCCCGTTGTCTCTCGCGGCGGCGCGCCGTCTCGTCGATGGCGTACTGCATGCTGCCGGTGATCTTGTCGGCGTAGAGGATCGCCCGCCCCTCGATGTTGCGGGCGGCGCGGCCGATGGTCTGGATCAGGGAGGTCTTGGAACGCAGATAGCCCTCCTTGTCGGCGTCCAGGATGGCGACCAGCGAGCATTCCGGGATGTCCAGCCCCTCGCGCAGCAGGTTGATGCCGACCAGCACGTCGTAGGCGCCGAGCCGCAGGTCGCGGATGATCTCGATGCGCTCCAGCGTCTCCACGTCGGAGTGGATGTAGCGCACGCGCAGCCCCGCCTCGTGCATGTATTCGGTCAGCGCCTCCGCCATCTTCTTGGTGAGCGTGGTGACCAGCACGCGGTTGCCCTTCGCGACCACCTCCTTGCACTCGTGGATCAGGTCGTCCACCTGCGTCTCGGTGGGACGGATGATCACCTCCGGGTCGATCAGGCCGGTTGGGCGGACCACCTGCTCGGCGAAGACGCCGCCGGTGCGCTCCATCTCCCAGGGGCCGGGGGTGGCCGAGACGAAGACCGTCTGCGGGCGCATGCCCTCCCACTCCTCGAACTTCAGCGGGCGGTTGTCCATGGCGCTGGGCAGGCGGAAGCCGTATTCGGACAGCGTCTCCTTGCGCATCCGGTCGCCGCGGTACATGCCGCCGATCTGCGGCACCATGACGTGGCTTTCGTCCACGATCAGCAGCGCGTCGCCCGGCAAATACTCGAACAGCGTCGGCGGCGGCTCGCCCGCCGCGCGGCCCGTCAGGTAGCGGGAATAGTTCTCGATGCCGGCGCAGGCGCCGGTGGCCGCCATCATCTCGATGTCGAAGGTCGTGCGCTGCTCCAGCCGCTGCGCCTCCAGCAGCTTGCCCTGGGCGTTGAACTCCTCCAGCCGGAGCTTCAGCTCGCGCTTGATCTGCTCGATGGCTTGGTTGAGCGTCGGCTTGGGCGTCACATAGTGGCTGTTGGGATAGATGCGCACGGCTTCCAGCGAGGCGATCTTCTCGCCGGTCAGCGGGTCGATCTCATGGATGCCCTCGATCTCGTCGCCGAACAGGGAGATGCGCCACGCGCGGTCCTCCATATGGGCGGGGAACAGTTCCACCGTGTCGCCGCGCACCCGGAACAGGCCGCGCCCGAAGGCCGCGTCGTTGCGCTTGTACTGAAGCTCGGTCAGCTTGCGCAGCAGGTCGGGCTGGGCGACCACCTGGCCCTTGCGCAGATCGACGGTCATCTCCGAATAGGTTTCGACCGAGCCGATGCCGTAGATGCAGGAGACCGACGCCACGATGATGACGTCGTCCCGCTCCAGCAGCGCCCGCGTCGCCGAGTGGCGCATCCGGTCGATCTGCTCGTTGATCGAGGACTCCTTCTCGATGAAGGTATCGGTGCGCGGCACGTAGGCTTCCGGCTGATAGTAATCGTAGTAGGAGACGAAGTATTCCACGGCGTTGTTCGGGAAGAAGGACTTCATCTCGCCATAGAGCTGCGCCGCCAGCGTCTTGTTCGGGGCGAGGACCAGGGTGGGGCGCTGGACGTGCTGGATGACGTGCGCCATGGTGAAGGTCTTGCCGGAGCCCGTGACGCCGAGCAGCACTTGATCCTTCTCGCCGGCGCGCAGCCCCTCGGTCAACTCCCCGATGGCGCGCGGCTGGTCGCCGGAGGGCTTGAACTCCGACACCAGTTCGAACTTCTTGCCCGCCTCCAGCTTGGGCAGGGACTTCTGCGGGAGGGCGGTCAGGACGGGATGGGACATGCGGGTGCGCTCGCGCCAGGGGTACGGAACGGGAACCGAGTATATGGCCCACCCCACCCCCGCTGTCGAGCGTGGGCTTGTCCGGAGGTAAATCCCTCCCCGGCCCCAACAGGTTGGGAAAATGGCCGGGGAGGAGAAGAAGCAAGTCCCTTACCCGCGCACCAGCGCGTCGTAATCCTTCACCAGCGTCTCGCAGACGCGGCCCGGCGTGAAGCGGTAGTCGCCGATCTGGCCGACCGGGGTCACCTCCGCGGCGGTGCCGGTCAGGAAGACCTCCTGGGTGTTCGCCAGTTCGTCGGGCTGGATGTGGCGCTCGATCACCTCGATGCCGCGGGCCTTGGCAAGGTCGATCACCGTGCGGCGGGTGATGCCGTCCAGGAAGCAGTCGGGCTTCGGCGTGTGGATCTTGCCGTCCATCACCAGGAACAGGTTCGCCCCGGTCGCCTCGGCCAGATAGCCGCGGTAGTCGAGCATCAGCGCGTCCTGGTAGCCCTCGGCCTCCGCCGCGTGCTTGGACAGCGTGCAGATCATGTAGAGGCCCGCCGCCTTCGACGCGGTCGGGGCGGTGTCCGGGGCCGGGCGGCGCCACGGCGCCCAGGTCAGCTTGATTCCGGCCATCTTCGCCTCGGGGCTGAAGTAGCTCGGCCACTGCCAGACGGCGATGGCGACGTGGATGCGGCTGGCCTGCGCCGCCACGCCCATCATCTCGCTGCCGCGCCACGCCACCGGGCGGACATAGGCGTCGGTGAAGCCCATCGCCTTCACCGTCTCGTTCGTCGCGGCGTCGATCTCCGCCACCGAATAAGGCAGTTCGAAGCCCAGGATGCGGGCCGAGGCGGCCAGACGCTCGCTGTGTTCGGTCAGCTTGAACACCGTGCCGTTGTAGACGCGCTCGCCTTCGAACACGCAGCTCGCGTAGTGCAGGCCGTGCGACAGGACGTGCAGGTTCGCGTCGCGCCACGGCACCAGCGCGCCGTCGTACCAGATCACGCCGTCGCGGTCGTCGAAGGGAAGGATGGACATGGCGGCTCCCACCTTGGTCTTTGGCCCGTTGCTCGGGACTTGGAATGGAATTGTCGAAAGCCGCGCTTGTCTCGCGGCCTTTGTTCGTTTATGTCTGGCTTATTGACCCATTTGTAACGAATCGCACCGATCACGTCAACATGGCTGACATAAAAGCGGGCGTGAACCAGCTTTTCCTGCGCGAAGAGGAACTTCGCACGGGCATGGAGCTGCTGTTCTACGCCTATCGGGAATTCACCGCGGAGCCGGACGAGATCCTGGCGCAGATCGGCTTCGGCCGGGCGCACCACCGCGTCATCTATTTCGTCGGGCGCTATCCGAAGATCACCGTGTCGGAGCTTCTGGCGATCCTGAAGATCACCAAGCAGAGCCTGTCGCGCGTGCTGGGGGAGCTGGTCCGGCAGGAATTCATCCAGCAGCAGACGGGCGTGCGGGACCGGCGGCAACGTCTGCTGGAACTGACGGAAAAGGGCGTGGAGCTGGAACGCCAGCTGTCCGAAACGCAGCGGCAGCGGATCGCCCGCGCCTACCGCATGGCCGGGGCGGAGGCCGTCGAGGGCTTCCGCAAGGTGATGCTGGGCATGATGGATGAAGAGGACCGGGTGAAGTTCACGCCCCCCGTGCCGGCCCGGCTCGCCGCCGTGAAGCGGTAGGAACCGGGCCGAAAGCCAGTCGGGTCAATCTCCGGCCATGTCAATCCCGGGCAAGCCAATCCCGGCCAAGTCAACGTCCAGTCGACTCAATCCTTGGCCGGGGTTGGGGCCGGCTCCGCAGCGGCGGGGGGAGCCGCGTCCGCCGGCGGAGTGCCGGCGGCACCCTCCGCCCCTTCCTTGCCCGCGGCGTTCGCGGCGCCGCGACGACGGAAGGAGGTGCGCTTGTAAACCACGCTGTCCGAAGACCCCGGCGGGCACTGAACGATTTTACCCCCCTTCGCAAGAAACTCGCGGGTCATGGAGTCGAGATCATTCCGATCCGCGCTGCGGTTATCGGATGCCATGCATGCCTCCTGTGATCGTCATCGTGCCCCATGGCACCATCCGGGCGGTCCCGATGGTCCTTGGAGCATGCGTTTCTTTTGTGAAGCGGCTGTTACAGGATTGGGGGCAACCGGCCCCTGAATGAGCGGCCCCGAAAAAATCGGGGCTGAAAATTACGCTTCCTTCAGGTTGGCCGCGGCGCTCTTGCCCTTCTTGGGGTCGCGCTGGAGTTCGTACGACAGCTTCTGGCCTTCATGAATGTTGATGCCCGACCGCTCAACGGCGGAGATGTGGACGAACACGTCGGCCGTCCCATCATCCGGCTGGATGAAGCCGTAGCCCTTGGTGGTGTTGAACCATTTCACGGTTCCAGTAGCCATCTGGTAGTTCCTTGAACGAGGTTTCCCATGGCGCTCATGCCACGGGTTCACATCAAATCACCGAGGGGAAGGACCAGACGCAGCGATCTGCAAGCGGACCGTAGACCCAAAGAAATTCGACTCTTCTCACGTGGGGATCGAAAGGCCGGGATGCAACCCGAACCCTCCGGTCAAAGCCCAGACACATGTTTCGACTCGCGACTCTTGCCTCGATCGTCGGTGTCGGCCCTGCCCTTCGGCAGAGTTGTCCAGGGCTTGTTGCTTAGCCCATAGTTTTGGCAGCCCGATTCTTTTGCCTTAGCTTTCCTGAAGGAGCCGGCGGCATGCAGCGCGCCCATCTCGTGGCCGCTTTCCTGACCTTTGCCGCCCTGTGCGTCGGCGTGTCCGCCCTGTCGGTCTCCCGCGACCGCCACGCCACACTGGAACAGGCCCGCCGCGAATTCACCGCCACGGCTCACCTTCTCGACGAACATGCCAGCCGCGCCATCGAATCGGGGGACGCGCAACTGCGCATGCTGCTGGACGCGCTGGAGCGGTGGGACCGCCGCGACCCCGCGGAAGGGCAGCGCATCCAGGCCGCGATGCGCGCCCGCGCCGAACGCCTGCCGCAGATCGCCGGCGTCTGGGCGCTCGACGCGCGGGGCCGGCTGCTTCTGGACAGCGCGGAACACCCGCCGCCGCCCCGCGATCTGTCGGAGCGGGATTACGCCCAGGCCCATCTCGGCGTCATGCAGGGACCGCCGCCGGGTCTACATGTCGGGTCCCACCTGCCCGGCCCCGGCGTCAGCCAGGGACGCTTCACCATCAGCCGCGCCCTGCGCGACGAGGAGGGAGCCCTGCTGGCGATCGCGGTGGCGGGCATCCAGAACACCTACTTCTCTCAGATGTACGGGGAGGCCGGCTGGGGCGAGGGCGCGCGGCTGGCCCTGTTCACCAGCGGCAGGGAGAAGCTGGCGGAATGGCCGCCGCACAGCGCCGTCGCCCCTCCCTCCGCCGCTTGGCCCCAGCCCTGGGACCCGCCGGACGGCCCGGCGATCGTGGAGGGCGCGCAGATCACCGCGGCGCGGATGCTGACCGGTTTCCCGATCGTGGTGGTGGCGAGCCGCCCGCTGGCCGAGGTGATGGCGCCCTGGCGGGAACGCGCCCTGTGGACCACGGCGATTAGCGGCGGCATCCTGACCGGTGCCTCGGTGCTGTTCGTCTTCGCACTGGCGGGCGCCCGGCGGGAGGAGGCGGTCCGGGCGGAGCTTCTGCGCGCCAACCAGAGTCTGGACGAACGCGTCCGCCAGCGCACGGTGGATCTGGAGAAGGCCCTGCGCAGCGCGGAGATGGCCAGCCTCGCCAAAATGAAGGTCTTGGCGACCGTCAGTCACGACCTGCGCCAACCCCTGCAAGGTCTGGCCGCCTTCCATGAGCTGCTGTTGAAGGAGGCGCCGAACCCGACGCTCCAGCAGCTGGGCGCCATGGCTTCGGCGTCGCTCCAGGCCGGGCAGCGGCTGCTCGACGATCTGCTGACCCTGTCGCGGTTGGAGGCCGGCGTGGTGCCGGTGGAGATCGGCACCTTCCCGCTCGCCCCGCTGCTCGACCAGCTCGTCGCCGAACTGCGGGCGGAGGCCGAGGGCAAGGGCTTGCGGCTGACCGTGATTCCCACCGCCGCCTGGGTGCGCAGCGATCCCGCGCGGCTTCAGCCGATTCTGCGCAACCTGCTGTCCAACGCCGTCAAATACACGGCGCGCGGCGGCGTGGTCGTCGGGGCGCGGCCTCGTGGCGACAGCCTGCGGGTGGAGATCTGGGACAGCGGCCAGGGCATCGCCAGCGCCGAGCTGGGCACGATCTGGGAGGAGTTCTACCAGATCGGCAACCCCGCCCGCGACGGGTCGCGCGGCGCCGGTCTCGGCCTGTCCATCGTGGAACACACCGCCCGCCTGCTCGGCCACCCGCTGGATGTCCGGTCGCGGGTCGGGCGCGGCTCCGTCTTCGCGGTAACCCTGCCCCGCGCGCGCCCCCCTGCCGTCCCGGCGCCGGCGGTGGTGGCGCCGGCCGCGTCGACGACGGAGCGGGCATCACCCAGGCGCCTGTCGGGACGGCGGGTGCTGGTGGTCGAGGACGACCCGCTGCAACGCAGCTCCCTGACCCTGCTGCTGGAGCAGGCCGGGGCCGGTGTGATGGCGGCGGACAGCTTCGATTCCGCCCTCGCCGCCGCCCAGGCCACGCTTCAGGCTCCCTCGGCAATCCTCAGCGACTACCGTTTGCCCGGCGGCACCGATGGGCTGAGCGGCATCCAGACCCTTCGCGGGGTGCTGGGACGGGACGTTCCGGCCATCCTGCTGACCGGAGAGTTGTCCGCCGACCTCGTGCGCGCCGCCAAGGACGCGGGCTGCCTCGTTCTGACCAAACCCGCTGCGCCCAACCGCATCCTGTCCACCCTGGCGGACTTGACCGCGGGCGCCGATGCGACGGCCTGATGGGAACCCGATGCGCGGCCTGATGCCCGGTCTGATGCCCGGCCTGATGCATGATCTGGCCGGCGCCGCTTCCCTTGGTGCGGCGCGCGGGGTTGCGCTACAGTCGCGCCATGACCGAAGAAGACCAGCCCCACATCCTGGTCGTCGATGACGACACCCGCCTGCGCGAGTTGCTGCGCAAGTATCTCGCCGGCAACGGCTTCCTGGTGGCCACCGCGAAGGACGCCGCGGAGGCGCGGGCGAAGCTGGCCGGGCTCGCCTTCGACCTGCTGGTCCTCGACATCATGATGCCGGGCGAGACCGGCCTGGAGCTGACCGAATCGCTGCGGCGGGAGCGCGACCTGCCCATCCTGCTGCTGACCGCGCGGGGCGAGCCGGACGACCGCATCGCCGGGCTGGAGGCCGGGGCCGACGACTACCTCGCCAAGCCCTTCAACCCGCGCGAGCTGCTGCTGCGCATCAACTCGATTCTGCGCCGCCAGGCCAGCCGACCGGCGGACCCGGTGCCGCCGCAGCCGGTGAAGCTCGGCCCGATGATCTATCTGCCCGACCGCGACGAGCTGCGGGCGGGCGAGGAGGTGGTCCGGCTGACCACGGCGGAGGCCGGGCTGCTGCGCGTGCTCGCCGCCTCCCCCGGCACCATCTTCTCGCGCGAGGAGTTGACGGAGCGCAGCAAGGTCGCCGGCAACGCCCGCACCATCGATGTGCAGGTGACCCGCCTGCGCCGCAAGATCGAGCCCGACCCGCGGGAGCCGCGCTACCTCCACACGGTGCGCGGCGAGGGCTATGTTTTGAGGCCGGACCCGTAACGGGACCGCTGGAAAGCCAGGACCAGGACCATGACCACCGACACCGCCGCCGCACCGATGCCGATGCCGCGCCGCGAGCAGACGGGGCTGCTGAAGCGGTTCCTGCCCCGGACGCTGTTCGGCCGCTCGCTGCTGATCATCGTGACACCGGTCATCCTGGCCCAGGCGGTGGCGACCTGGATCTTCTACGACCGGCACTGGGACACCATGACGAACCGGCTGGCCTTCGCGGTGGCCGGCGACATCGCCATGGTCATCGGCATGCTGGAGCACGACCCGACCCCGGAGGGGCGCAACTGGACGCTGGCCGCCACCGCGCGCAGCACCGACCTGATCGTGACGCTGGAGCCGGGCAGCACCCTGCCCGACCACCCGCCGAAGCTGCGCGGCATGCTGGAGAACACGCTCAGCAAGGCGCTGCACGAGCGGGTGCGGCGGCCCTTCGCCATCAACACCCGCATCACCCGCGAATGGTACGAGATCCGCGTGCAGATGCCGGACGGCGTGCTGTCGGTGATGTCGCCGGAACGCCGCCTGTTCAGCCCGACCAGCTACATCTTCATCCTGTGGATGGTCGGTTCGGCCCTGGTGCTGTTCACCGTCGCCATCATCTTCATGCGCAACCAGATCCGCCCCATCAAGCGGCTGGCCGCCGCCGCGGACGCGCTGGGCAAGGGGCGCGACGTGCGCAACTTCAAGCCGGAGGGGGCGACCGAGGTGCGGCAGGCCGCTGTCGCCTTCCTGCGCATGCGCGAGCGCATCCACCGCCAGATCACCCAGCGGACGGAGATGCTGGCCGGCGTCAGCCACGACCTGCGCACGCCGCTGACCCGCATGAAGCTGGCGCTGGACATGATCGGCGACGGGCCGGAGGTCGAGGAGCTTCTGACCGACGTCACCGAGATGGAGACGATGATCGAGGGCTATCTGGCTTTCGCCCGCGGCGAGGGGACGGAGGCCGTCCAGCCGACCGACCTGACCCGCATCCTCAACGAGGTGGTCTCCGGCGTCCGCCGCGAGGGGGCGGAGGTGGCCCTGGCGGCGCCGGACGGGCTCACCCTGCCGCTGCGCCCCAACGCGACCCGCCGCTGCCTCGCCAACCTGCTGTCCAACGCGCGGCGCCATGGCGACCGCATCTGGGTGCGGGCGGAGCGCGAGCACGGCTTCATCGACATCCTGGTGGACGACGACGGGCCGGGAATCCCGCAGGTTTCCCGCGACGACGTGTTCAAACCCTTCTTCCGGCTGGACAGCTCCCGCAACCAAGCGACCGGCGGGGCCGGGCTGGGGCTGACCATCGCCCGCGACGTCGCCCGCAGCCACGGCGGCGACATCACGCTCAGCGACAGCCCCTACGGCGGCCTGCGCGTGCTGATCCGACTGCCGGTGTGAATTGCCGAAGGATGCCGTCATGCCGGTCAGCCCCGACGAGTACCGCCTCATGGACGTGTTGCAAGGCGGGCGCTGCTTTTATTGCGGGGAGCCGGTGGGGGCCAAGGCAACCTTCGACCATCTGATCCCGCTGGCCTATGGCGGCCTCGACGCGGCGCCGAACGTCGTGCTGGCGCACCGCCGCTGCAACCAGCGCAAGTCCGACCGCCTGCCGACACCGGAGGAAATCGACCGCTTCGTCACCCAGCGCCGCCGCAGCCGGTTGGGCGTCTGGCCGCCCCTGCTGGCGCTGCGGGACGCCGAACCGGGCGACGAGTGGATGACCGTTTCCCGCGCCATCGCCGGGCTGTGAGCGCCGGACGGTGAGCGCCGGCCCTCCTGAGCCCTCTTGACGGCGGCCCCGCCTTCTGGCCCGATCACCGGAACGATAAACAAGGTTAATTCGGGAGCGTTCGATGGCGGATCGGTACGACGTCGTGATCGTCGGCGGTGGTGTGATGGGCTGCGCGGTCGCCTATTTCCTGGCGAACGACCCCGGCTTCGGCGGCAGCGTGGCGGTGGTGGAGCGGGACCCGACCTACCAGCGCGCCTCCTCCGCCCTGTCGGCCAGCTCGATCCGGCAGCAGTTCTCGACCCCGGCGAACATCGCCCTGTCGCAGTTCGGCCTGTCCTTCATCCGCAACGCGACGCAGCATCTGTCCGTGGACGGCGACCCGGTGGATCTGGGCCTGCGCGAGCCGGGCTATCTCTATCTGGCGACCGGGGCCGGGGCGGACATCCTGCGCCGGAACAACGCCATCCAGCTCTCCTGCGGGGCCGACGTGGCCCTGCTGTCGCCGGAGGACCTGACCGCCCGCTTCCCCTGGCTGTCCGTGGAGGGAATCGCGCTCGGCTCGCTGGGCCTGTCCGGGGAGGGCTGGTTCGACGGCTACAGCCTGATGCAGGCCTTCCGCCGCAAGGCCAAGGCGCTGGGCGTCGCCATGATCGCCGGGGAGGTCGCGGGAATCGACACCGCCGACGGCAAGGTCACAGCGGTGCGTCTGGCCGATGGCCGGCAGTTGTCCTGCGGAGTGGCGGTCAACGCCGCCGGGCCGCAGGCCCGCCGCGTCGCCACCATGGCCGGGGTGGACCTGCCGGTGTCGGCGCGCAAGCGCTGCGTTTTCGTGTTCGATTGCCGCGAGGAGCTTCCCGGCTGCCCGCTGGTCATCGACCCGTCCGGCGTGTGGTTCCGGCCCGAGGGCAAGCAGTTCATCTGCGGCGCCCCGCCGCCCGCCGAGCGCGATCCGGACACTGACGACCTGACGGTGGAACACGACCTGTTCGAGGAGATGATGTGGCCGGCGCTGGCCGAACGCGTCCCCGCCTTCGAGGCGATCAAGGTCACGAACGCCTGGGCCGGCTTCTACGAATACAACGAGATCGACCAGAACGCCGTCATCGGGCCGCATCCGGAGCTTCGCAACTTCCTGTTCTGCAACGGCTTCAGCGGCCATGGCCTGCAACAGGCACCGGGCGCCGGGCGCGGGCTGGCGGAGTTGATCGCGACCGGCGCCTACCGCAGCCTGAACCTGTCGGCCTTCGCCTACGACCGTCTGGCGGAGAACCGCCCCCTGCTGGAGACCAATGTGATCTGAGACGTGATCCGAGGGAACGGGCGCAAGCCTGGCCGGTTGATGGGGTGACTTTTTGAATGGATCATGAGGCCCCGCTATGAAGCAGCCCCACACCGAAGAGACCGTCAAGCACACCGACGACCAGCAGAACACCGGCAACCACAAGAAGCCGGACGCCCCCGACGCCAAGGGCGCCGACCGCTTCGGCGGCACCCGCAAAGGTGCGGAGAATGTGGAGCCGACCAAGGACTGATGGCAGCCTGAAGGGCTTGCACCGGTGGGGGCGGACGTGCCACATCCCCTGGCGCGTCCATCTCCACTCCGCAGGCCGGGAGCCTCTCCCATGGCTCACGCCATGTTCAAACGCTACAAGATCCTCTTCACCCGCCCTTTGCCCGGCCTGCGTCCGGGCCGGCCCGAGCGCGACGCCATGGTGGAGCGGGTCAAGCGCTTCGCCAGCCAGAACGGCATGGCCGGCGACCTGCATGCGATATCACCGAACGCCGGCTTCGGTATTCTGGAAATCCAGTGCACGGACAAGCTGGCCCGCCGCCTGAGCGATCTGTCGGAGGTCGAGTCCGTGCTGGAAGCGTAGACGCCAACCCACCGGATTCCCACGATTTGCAGCCGCCTGGAATTGGCGGAGCACTGTCCCGGGTGCATTCCGACCGACACCGGCGCACACAACGGTTTCTCCTGGGTTGCAGCCCCAGGAAACCGCCAAATCAGCCAGCTAAGTATTTGATTTGAAAGGAATGGCGGAGGGGATGGGACCCTCTGCCAGATTCACCTTAAGGCATTGTTCTGAAATGATGTTTCTTCAGCCGCAATGCCCGATGCCCGAATCTGGTACACAATGCCGGTCACAATCTCGCTATCTTTGGGCGAGTGAACCCGGCCACCAGATCCGGGACGCCCCGTCATGCGCACCCCTCATGTCGCACTCATTCGCGGCCTCTACCATTTCCGCATCCGCATCCCAAGCTGCCTGTGCAAGCGCTTCGGCCGGGTGGAGCTCAAGCGTAGCCTAGCCACCACCGACCGAGCCGCCGCTCAGCGGCGCGGTCTCCGATTGAGCCAAGCCGCCCTGGCGTTGTTCGACGCGGTGCGGCGGGATGCCCAACTCGAGAGCGGAGCGATCGCGACGATGGTGCGCGCGTTCTTCGCACTGCCTTTGGATGCCCCGGACACCACTTTCATCGCCGCCGGCCGCAACGCCGTCGGCGACGGGGCCTCGGCCGAGCCGTCGGACCACATCGCCTCGCCACCCCTCCCCCACCCTGCGATCGCCGGCGACACGTGGCGCGACGTCCTCGACACGCTCGACGACTCGCTCGCCGGCGGCGCGCGTCCGCTGACCCTTCTCCGCGACCTGCTGCGCGTCGAGATCGAAGCGGCGCTCCGCGCCATCGGATGTGCCCCGACGGAGTTTCGCGGCCAATCCGACGTCCTCGGAGAGCGGGGGCTGGCGGGCTTCGCTCCGGAGGCCGGCCGACCTCAGCCGGCGCCGTCGTGCGGCGTTCCTCCCGCCGGCCTCGGCCCGAAGGCCTGGCAGGATGTCGCGGCGCTCGCCGAGGCCGTGATCACCGAGAAGCGGCTGCCCGCCAAGATGGCTGAGAAGTACCGCTCCGCGGCGCGCGCCTTCATCGACGTGATCGGCTCCAAGCCGGTTTGGCTCTGCACCGAGGACGATGTCCTTAACTTCAAGGACACCCTTCTCGACGCTCCGGCCCGCTTCAACACCCAGCACAAGTTCGCGTCCATCCGCGAAGCCGCCGCCGACAACCGGCAGCGCCGTGACGCGCGCGCGGCCGACGCTCGCCAACCGAAGCCCCTGCCGACGCTGTCGACCAAGACCATCAACGCCAATTACCTGTCGCCGCTGCGCCAAATCTTCGCCTACGCCGCCGCCAACAGAGCTACCCCCAGCAAGATCAACGCAGCCGCGACCGTGCGGGCCTTGGGGGTTGGCGGCGAGTCCAAGCGGCACAAGGTCGACAAGCGCCTGCCCTTCGCGCACGACGACCTGCGGACCCTGTTCAACTCACCGCTGTTCGTCGGCGCCCTGTCGCCGAAGCGACTCCATGGCGCGGGCACCCACCTCGAGGCCGGCTGGCGGTTCTGGCTGCCGCTCGGCATGTACCTGATGGGGCTGCGCCCCAACGAGATGGGGCAAGCCGAGGTCGGCGACGTCGTCGTCGAACTCGGATGGCCGTGCCTGCGGGTCACCCCCGACGCCGCGGACGAAGACGGTGAGAAAGACCGGAGCGACGTGAAGAAGCGCGTAAAGACAGTCGCGGGCGAGCGCACCCTGCCGATCCACCCGGAGTTACTGCGCCTGGGGTTCCTCGACCTGGTGGAAGCGCAGCGGTCGAGGGGAGCTTCCCGGATCCTTGGCGACTGGCGTCCGGGCTGCGACGGCACCTACTCCATGACGTCGTCGAAGGTGTTCAACCGCGTCGGCGGCTACCTGGACCGGATCGGCATCAAGTCGCAACGCCACGCGCTGTATTCTCTGCGCCACAACTACAAAAATACCCTGCGGCGCAGCGGCGTTTTCCCGGACCAGCAGAATCTGCTGATGGGCCATGAGGATGCTTCGGTGGCGGCGATCTACGGCTCGCGCGAACTCTCCGCCGGGCTGATCCAAGCGGTCATCGACCTCGATCTCGACGGCATCACGCTGGACCACATCCCGGCCCGTTTCTCGGGCCCTACCCGGACCTTTCGCGTGCGGGCGAGGACGGTGACGATCGGCGGCACGGTGTCCATCACCAAGGCCTTATCGTCCTCAGGCTGAAGCGCAGACCGTTCCCGCAATCGGCGCCGGCTCGGTGACGACGCACGCCACCGTCCTCAGGACGGAGCCGATTGCGGTTCGTCGACCCTTTTTAGGACCCGTCGCGACGGAGGCCGCACCGTCGCGACGGCTGGCCCTCCCCGTCCCCGTTACCGGAACTGGGGGCCCGTCGGCACGCATGACGGAAACTCGCCACGAAGGACGCGACGCCTCCGCCGACACAGAAGCATGCCGATTGGCAGTTCATCGGGGATGCCAGTGCGCCTGCCTGGAGGCCGCGAAAGCGAGGATTCTCGCGGGTTGCGGCGACAATTGCCCACACCCGCTTATCGGCTACGCCGAAAATGGCGAAATTTTGTCACAGACGTCAGCACACTCCAGAAACTCTTTTTTCAGAATCGATCGAATAACGTTTTCGATCTATCAGAACACATGGAGTCGAGGAATTGCCGATGAAAGTTCTCTTCACCCACCGTCTTCAATACGGGACTTCGGATCGTCTGTCAACACTTCTCCCCGTATTGGGGACGGGAGCGAGGACGGGCGCGGACCCGGACAAGACACCGTCCCCGGGACGGTGATTACCGTCGCGGGGACGATTGACTACCGTCCCCGCGACGGAGCGGCAAGACCTCTAGACCACCAGGAGAGAGCGAATGGAAGGACCGAGAACCGGGGTGAGGGTTGCGACGGCCGAGCCCGCAAATCCGTCGCGAGGACGGGATCGCCCCGTCCCCACCGTTGCGGCGACCCTCGCGGGGACGACTGCGGCAACGGCTTTCTCCAACGACGCTGGCTCGGAGGACGCGTCCGTTCCGGCGCAATCGAAATGTCAGGCCGGCCGGCCCGAACCCACCTCGACGAAGACGGCGGCCGTCATCGCGCTTCTCGAACCTCGAGGCGCTCCCCGCCTCGCGTATGCCCATTCGTCGGCGCGCGTCGTGAGGCACAGCCCATGCGTGCCAGGCGGCATCAGTGAACGGATCGACCACCTCCGGAAAGCTGTAGACCACGCCCCAATGCTCGGACTGTGGCCGCCCTCTGGACGCCCCGTCAGGACGGTGGTCGGCTTGGGAAACACCGCCCGTTGGCTGCGACCGACCTTGGCCGCCTTTGGAAGCGGCGGGGTATCCGGTTCCCGCAGCCAAGAAACGAGCGCGCATCGCGCGCCGAAATAGAACAGACGGCTCGCGACGGCATCGATGGTGTCACAGGCGCACATAGAGGAGATGGCCCGCGCGCACTACGCGCGGAAGTCCAAGGAGGACTTGGAAAGACGGCTTGCCTATGGCCGCGCCTACAGCGTTGACGATGTCACCACCTTCCCCTTCGACAACGCCGCCCGTCTGGATCGGACCTGCCGCCAGCTCGCCCTTGCCGACCATCGAGACGTTCAACCTGTCGCCAAACATCTCCTCGCCGTCCTCGGAGAGTCCGTCGAGGAAGGATCGCTTCTGCTCGACATCATTTGCTTGCACCTGCTCCGCGCCGAAGTCGAGGCCGCCCGGCGTGCCGTCGAGCGCGACCAAGCGATGTTCTGGGGTCCGCCCCACGATCCGTTGTTCCACGGTGTCTGTCCATTCCCCATTGCGGTGGCCACGCCGGATGCGGCAGCACCCATTGCCCACTCGTTCGCGGCACTGCCTGCGAATTCTCAGTTGGTGGCCGCAGCACCCCCCGCTGCCGCGCCTGTGGCGCCACCAATGCGTGCACTCGCTTCATCGTCCCCTGCCACGGCGACGGCTGACGCGACTCCTTCGCGCCCCGCTGGGCTCGGCTACAAGGCTGATCTTGATGTTGCTGCGATCACCGAATTGGTACTCCTGGAGAAAAAAGACATCGGCACGAAAATGGCTAAAAAATATCGTGCCGCTGAACATGCTTTCACGGAGGTGATCGGCCGCATGCCCATTTGGAGTGTTACTGACAACGATATAATAACATTTAAAGATACGTTGCTCGACACTCCGCTCAGGCACAACACTCAGCACGCCTACGCCTCGATTCCCGAAGCTGTTGCGGCCAACGAAGAGCGCAGGGCTGCATGGGCGGCGGCTCGCTCTGGTGGCAAAACGCCAGATCCCAGCGTGCCAAAGCCGGTCCGAACCATATCGGCCAAAACCATCAACTCCAATTATCTTTCTCCACTCCGTCAAATATTCGAATACGCTTCTCGCAATAAGGCGACTCCTGGAAAAGTCAACGTCGTCAACGGAATCACCGTGATGAACAGCGGTGGCAAAAAGCCGCGCAAAGACGAGCTGCGACTGCCCTTTGAGAGAACCGCTCTAGAACGCCTGTTCTCGTCACCACTATTCAGCGGAGCCAAGTCGTCGCACCGGTTGTCGCTCCAGGGAACGCACCTCGAGTCGGGCTGGAAATTTTGGCTACCGCTGGTCATGTATTTGATGGGAGTGCGGCCCAACGAACTCGGCCAAGCTGAGGTCGCTGATGTGTTCCTTCGGCACGGTTGGCCCATCCTGAAAATCACCACAGACCTGTCGGATGACGAGGATGAGTCGCCCCAGGAGAAAAGTGTAAAAACTCCGGCGGGCAAACGCCTTCTGCCTATTCACCCGGAACTGCTCCGCCTGGGCTTCTTCGATTTGGTCGAGGCGCGCCGTGCTGAAGGCTAAAAGCGCCTGTTTCCCGATTGGCGATGCGGCTGTGATGACACCTATTCAATGACTTCATCCAAAGTCTTCAACCGGCGCGGCGGCTATCTTGAAGGTGTTGGAATTAAGTCCAAATTCCACGTGCTGTATTCGCTGCGCCACGACTACCAGGACACTTTGCGGCGCAGCTGGGTTTTCCCCGAACATCAGAACTATCTCATGGGGCATGCGATCGTAAACTCTTACGGCAAGATCGAAGTGAACATTCCGCTGATCGAAGCGGTGATCGCGCTGGATTTTAACGGAGTGACGCTCTCCCACATCCAGCCGCGTATCACCGTCAAGCCCCGCACCTTCCAAGTGGGCGCGCGGACGGTGGTGATCGAGGGCTTTGAAGCGGCACCACCGGATCGCCGGCGAACCCGCGCAGGTGAGATCGCCTGCTGTGTTCGATAGAGCATGGGCGGCATGACCAGATCACCCCATGACTTTCGCTAAGGACGCTCACCCCCAACCATCACGCGATTGATTCAGGTGACACCGCAGCCCGCCGCGTGTAAAACATTCTACCAGCGGGAGAATTCTTGTGGCGCGTTCGTCCAATTTCGGGTTCCTGGCACGGCATGATGTCCAGATCGAACGGCTGGGCGCCCTGGCCGAGCGCTTCTTCGCCGAGGACGCGAACACCTCTATCATCAAGATCGGGCAGTTCGCCGAACTCCTGGCGCAGTTGACGGCAGCCAAGCTCGGGATGTGGACCTCCCCAGAGGAAAAGCAGGCCGACCTGCTGCGCCGCCTGCGCGATCGCGGCGTGCTGACCCGCGAGGTCGGCGACCTCTTCCACTTCCTCCGCAAAGCCCGGAACGACGCCGCGCACGATCTCGACGGCGATCATCGGATGGCGCTGTCCTGCCTGAAGAACGCTCGGACGCTGGGGATCTGGTTCCACCGGACCGTCACCGGCGACCGCACCTTTGCGCCCAGCCCGTTCGTCCTTCCTCCGGACCCGCGCGCCGAGGGCGCTGCACTGAAGGCCGAACTGGAGCGACTGCGAGGAGAACTCGCCGAGCGGCAGTCGGCGCACGAGCGCTTGGCGGCCGAGGCGCAAGCGGCGGCCCAGGCCGAGGCCGACCGCCGCCTGTCCGCCGAGGAGCGCGCCGCCCGCGCCGAGGCCGAGCGCCAGTCCTGGGAGCGGCTCGCCCAGGAGGCCGACGCCGACCGCGCGCGACTCGAGGCCGAGCTCACCGCCGCTCAGGCCCAGGCGGCGAGCGAGCCGGCGGAGGCCATCCAGGACCGCGTCGAGGTGGCCTACGCCATCGGCCAGGGCATCGACCTCGACGAGCGCGAGACCCGCCGCCTGATCGACGCCCAGCTTCGCGACGCTGGCTGGGAGGCCGACAGCGAGGTGCTCACCCACGCGGCCGGCGCCCGCCCGCAGAAGGGGCGCAACCTGGCTATCGCCGAGTGGCCCACCGCCGACGGCGTGGCCGACTACGCGCTGTTCGCCGGCTTGACCATCGTCGGCATGGTCGAGGCCAAGCGCGCCAACGCCAACGTGTCGGAGTTCATCAACCGGGCAGAGCGCTACAGCCGCGGCTACGTCCCGCGCGGAGACGAGCAGCCGCCGGTGGAGGGGCCTTGGGGCGACCTGCGCGTCCCCTTCCTGTTCTCGACGAACGGCCGCCCCTTCCTGCGCCAGTTCGAGGCGCTGTCGGGCATCTGGTTCCGCGACGGCCGTCACCCGCAGAACCTCGCCAAGGCGCTGGACGGCTGGTACACCCCCGCCGGCCTCCTCGAGGCGCTGCGCAACGACCCGCGCGCTGCCGACGCGCGGCTGTCGCGCGACCCGTTCGCCTTCAACTTCCCCCTCCGCGACTACCAGCAGCGCGCCATCCGCGCCGTCGAGGAGGCGATCTCCGCCGGCCGGCGCGAGATCCTGGTCGCGATGGCGACCGGCACCGGCAAGACCAAGACCTGCATCGCGCTGGTCTACCGCCTGCTGAAGGCGCAACGGTTCCGCCGCATCCTGTTCCTGGTCGACCGGACCGCGCTAGGCGAGCAGGCCGGCAACGCGTTCAAGGAAACGCGGATGGAGCATCATCAGGTCTTCGCCGACATCTTCGCGGTGAAGGAACTGGGCGACATCCTGCCCGACCCTGAGACGAAGCTGCACATCGCGACCGTCCAGGCGCTGGTCAAGCGCGTCCTCTACGGCGAGGAGCCGCCGGCGATCGACCAGTACGACTGCATCGTCGTCGACGAGTGCCATCGCGGCTACCTGCTCGACCGCGAGATGGGCGACGAGGAGCTGAGCTTCCGCAGCCAGGATGATTACGTCTCCAAGTACCGCCGCGTGCTCGACCGCTTCGACGCGGTGAAGGTCGGGCTGACCGCGACGCCGGCCCTGCACACCGTGGAGATCTTCGGCGAACCCGTCGTCCGCTACACCTACCAGGAGGCGGTGATCGACGGCTGGCTGGTGGACCACGAGCCGCCCATCCGCGCCCACACCGCGCTCAGCCAGGAAGGCATCCACTGGGACGCCGGGGAGCGGGTGGACGTCCTCGACACCCGGACCGGACAGCTCGACCTCATCCATCTGGACGACGAGGTCCGGTTCGACGTGCAGGACTTCAATCGCAGGGTCCTGACACCGGACTTCAACCGGGTCATCGCCGAATGGCTCGCCGGCCACATCGACCCCGGCCTTTCGGGGAAGACACTGGTGTTCTGCGCCACCGACCTGCACGCCGACATGGTGGTCGGCGCCTTGCGCGCCGCCTTCGCCGCCCGCTACGGCGCCGTGGAGAACGACACGGTCGCCAAGATCACCGGGCGGTCGGACGACCCGATGCGCCAGATCCGCCGCTTCAAGAACGAGTCTCTGCCCAAGGTCGCGGTCACCGTGGACCTGCTGACCACCGGCATCGACGTGCCGGAGATCGTCAACCTCGTCTTCATCCGCCGGGTCAACAGCCGCATCCTGTACGAGCAGATGATCGGCCGCGGCACCCGCCTGTGCGAGGACCTGTTCGGTTCCGGCCAGCACAAGACCGCCTTCCGCATCTTCGACGCGGTCGGCCTCTATGCCGCGATGCAGGACCTGACGGAGATGCGGCCGGTCGTCGCCAACCCCAACATTACCTTCGCTACGCTGATGGAGGAACTGGCCGAAGCCACCGCCACGCCCCTTCCACCCCCCGCCCCGGCGCTGCCGCCGACCGGCTTCGCCGAGGAAGAACAGGCGCCGTTCGAGGGGCCGCCTGCAGCCCCGGAGGTCGCCGAGCGTAGGGCCCGCCAGGCGCGCTGGCTGGTCGGCCAGATCGTCGCCAAGCTGCACCGCAAGCGCCGCCGCCTGTCGGAAGCCGGGGAGCGGCGGTTCCGCGAGCTGGCCGGTACCGACCCCGACAGCTTCATCCGACGCGTGAAGGACGCGCCGCCAGAGGAAGCGGCCCGCACCCTCCTCGAGCACCGCGCCCTGATGGAGCTGCTGGATACCCGCGTCGCCGACGACCCCATCCATGTGCCGCTCTACGGCGGGGCCGACGAGTTCCGGCACGAGGAGACCGGCTACGGCCCGAACATCACCCGGCCCGAGGACTACCTCGCCAGCTTCCGCCGCTATCTGGCGGAGAACCTGAACCAAGTCCCGGCGCTCAACGCCGTCGCCAACCGCCCCCGAGACCTGACCCGCGCCCAGCTTCGCGAGGTCCGCCTGCTGCTGGAACGGGACGGCTTCGGCGAGGCCGAACTGCGCGCCGCCTTCCGCGACGCGACGAACGCCGACATCGCCGCCTCGGTCATCGGCTACATCCGTCAGGCCGCGCTGGGCGACCCGCTGGTTCCCTATGATGAGCGGGTGGACCGGGCAATGCGCCGGGTGCTATCCAGCCAGTCCTGGACGAAGGCGCAACGCGACTGGCTCGAGCGGATCGGGCGGCAGATGAAGAAGGAAGTCATCGTCGACCGCGAGGTCCTGGATCAAGGCGAGTTCCGCCAGCAAGGCGGGGGTTTCGCGCGGCTGGACCGCGTGTTCGACGGGCGCTTGGATGAAATCCTTTATGAAATAAACGATCTAGCCTGGAGAGCTTCGTAATGACGTCTACGCATAGCAGCACAAACTTAGTCGACGATGTCGCCGAAGCTCGTAAAAAAATCATATCGATGAAAGAAAAATACGACAACGCTTCAAATGCATCTTTTTTCTGTATATCATATTTATCATTATCACTTACGATAATATCGGCATTTTTGATATTTACCCAGGATATAATATTTGGAGATCAGTCCAGTCTCATCGGCATGACAATCGCAGTATGCGGATTTATTGCAGCATTCATTTCCTACGGGACAAAGACAAAGTCCTTTGAGGATAAAGCGCGAGATTTATATTGGTATGATAGAGATTTATTTGAACTAGAACAAGGAATAATTCTCGGAAGGATCGCTAATCCTGATGCGGCTTTTTCCGAATTAAATTCAAAATATTACGATTGTCATAGCATGCTCAGCGGTGGATACCGTTTAACGGCATATATTTGGGGGGTTCGCTTTTCTGGATTTTATTTTATTATGTGTACTGTTTTCATAGTGTTAGGGATTATGATAAGGAAGGGTGTCATCCCACCAATCTTCTGAATTGTGAGAAATTCCTCGATGCCAAGCACTGCGCGCAAATTCTCTGAATATTATCAACCAGAATAGCTATCCATGACCGCGACCACCGATATCGTCTCCAAGCTCTGGGGGCTGTGCCACATCCTGCGGGATGACGGCATCACCTATCACCAGTACGTCACGGAACTGACCTACCTGATCTTCCTGAAGATGGCGGCGGAGACGGGGGCGGAGGAGCAGTTGCCGGACGGCTACCGCTGGACCGACGTCAGCCGGCGTCAGGGGCTGGAACAGCTCACCTTCTACAAGGAGATGCTAATCCACCTGGGCACCTACGGGTCGTCGCAGGTGCAGGCGATCTTCCAGAACGCGCAGACCAGCCTGCGCCAGCCGCGCATCCTCAAGGCGCTGGTCGAGGCGATCGACGGGCTGGACTGGTACTCGGCGCGGGAAGAGGGCCTCGGCAACATGTACGAGGGGCTGCTCGAGCGCAACGCGACGGAGAAGAAGTCGGGCGCCGGCCAGTACTTCACGCCGCGCCCGCTGATCGACAGCATGGTCGCGCTGATGCAGCCGAAGGCCGGCGAGTACGTGCAGGACCCCGCGGCAGGCACCGGCGGCTTCCTCATCGCCGCCGACCGCTGGGTCAAGGCCCAGACCAACAACCTGTGGGACCTGACGGAGTCCGAGCAGTACTTCCAGCGCCACACCGCTTTCTGCGGGATGGAGCTGGTGCCGGACGCCCACCGGCTGGGGCTGATGAACCTGATGCTGCACGACGTCACCGGCGACCTCCAGCTCGGCGACGCGCTGTCGGAGCAGGGGACGCGGCTGCCGAAGGCGCACGTCATCCTGACCAACCCGCCCTTCGGGACGAAGAAGGGCGGCGGCCTGCCGAGTCGCGACGACTTCACCTACCCCACCTCCAACAAGCAGTTGGCCTTCCTCCAGCACATCTACCGGGGCCTGCGGCCCGGCGGGCGGGCGGCGGTGGTCCTGCCCGACAACGTGCTGTTCGAGGACAACGCCGGCCGTGATATCCGCCGCGACCTGATGGACAAGTGCGACCTGCACACCATCCTCCGCCTGCCGACCGGCATCTTCTACAGCCAGGGCGTCAAGACCAACGTCCTGTTCTTCACGCGCGGCCAGACCGACCGGGGCAACACCGGGGAGGTCTGGATCTACGACCTGCGCTCCAACATGCCGCAGTTCGGCAAGACCCGCCCCCTGACCCGCGACCACTTCGCCGCGTTTGAGGCCGCCTACGGCGCCGACCCGCTGGGCAAGGCGCCGCGCATGGACGAGGGCGAGCAGGGCCGCTTCCGCCGCTTCACCCGCGAACAGATCGCCACGCGCAACGACAACCTGGACATCGCGTGGCTGCGTGACGACAGCGCCGAGACGGAACTACCCGAACCGGACGTGATCGCCGCCGAGATCATGGACGCGCTGCGCACCGCGCTGGAGGAGATGGAGGCGCTGTCCGACCTTCTGGGAACGGACGAGACAGCGGGCGACGCCGTGGTGGAGGCCACGGTATGAGTGGACGAGATTTGCCGGCGGGGTGGGCACAAACAACACTTGAGAACCTGATCAATCCCGAGCGTCCTCTCTGTTACGGAGTCATTCAGCCCGGCGATGAGGTCACTGAGGGAAACACCCTTATCAGAGTCTGTGATCTTGTTAATGGCTCGGTCGACGTTGGACACCTTCGCCGCATATCTCATGAAGTTGATCAGCAATATCAAAGATCCCGCGTGGAAGAAGGGGATGTTCTTGTAAGTATAGTAGGGACAATCGGCCGCACCTCAGTTGTTCCTAGTGAACTGAGAGGAAGCAATATCGCGCGCGCTCTGGCAAAATTGTCACCTAACGGTGCGGTAACTGGTGCGTGGCTTGCGTATTGGCTCACAGCTCCTGAAATGCAAGATTGGTTGGTTCGGGAGTCTCGCGAGGTCGCGCGTAAGACCCTAAACCTTGGTGAATTGGCTCAAGCGCCAGTTCCGCTCGCCCCGCCCCCCGAACAGCACCGCATCGTCGAGAAGATCAAAGCGCTGACGGCCCGGTCGCGCCGGGCGCGGGAGGCGCTGGACTCGCTGCCGGCGCTGATCGACCGCTACCGCCAATCCGTCCTCGCCGCCGCCTTCCGCGGCGACCTGACGGCAGACTGGCGGGAGCGACAAGATACAGGCGGACCGATATCTGTATCCGAACTCGCGGCCATGCGTCGGCACCTTTGGGAAGCCGTCGCCGCGAACCGGCAGTCGGCCCGCCAAGCACGCTATCCCAATCCGGACGAGGTCGCCGAGGAAGCATTTGGACTGCCGGCGGACTGGCGGTGGGTAACCGTCGATGAATTGTGCCCTGTTGTGCAGTACGGAACTTCGGCCAAGACGTCAGAGGCCGGCGGGGTCACGGTCTTGCGCATGGGCAACATCCAATCCGGCCGGCTCAACTTCGACAGCCTAAAGTACCTTCCTACCGATCACGACGAGTTCCCAGAACTGCTTCTTGATCGTGGTGACGTGCTGTTCAATCGGACCAACAGCCCAGAACTGGTGGGGAAGAGCGCCGTCTTTGACGAATATTCCTCGCCATGCTCGTTCGCGTCGTACCTTATTCGCCTGAAGGTCGCAGGGCTGGATCCGCGACTGCTTGCCGCCTACATCAACTCGCCTTTCGGCCGGTCCTGGGCACGCGGGGCGGTAAGCCAGCAGGTGGGACAAGCCAACATCAACGGCAGCAAGCTCAAGGCGCTCGCCGTGCCTCTTCCTCCAGCGGCCGAGCAGAAAGAAATCTTCCGTCGCGTGGCCGCGTATGAAGCAGCCGTTCTGAACCTTCTCGAACAGCACGACACAGCCAACTCCCGCCTCGCCACCCTCGACCAATCCATCCTCGCCAAAGCGTTCCGGGGCGAACTAGTGCCGCAGGACCCGAACGACGAGCCGGCCTCCGTCCTTCTTGAGCGCATCCGCGCCGAGCGCGCGGCGGGCGCCGTGCCCCGGCGGGGTCGGCGGAGCAAGGGCGCATGACGGAGATTCCCAGCCAGACTCCGGGGAACCCATTCTCATCCTTCCCGCCCGGTTCCGCCAAGACCAAGGAGGTGGCGGAGTGGCTTGCCAACATCGCCAAGATTTCAACGGTGATGTCCGCAATTCTCGGCGGCCCGATCATCTGGCTCTACCTGATCAGTGCCGGCGCCGCTTTCCCCACACCGGATGCGTCGCTGGCGGTTCTTCTGCTCGCATTCTCTGTCATGTTGACCGGCATATTCTCGATTCTGCTGATTTCATTGCTGATTCCAATCCTGGTCCGGCTTGGCGCTGTCGAGGCGGTCCGAGTTCGCTTTCCCTTGCTGTTCAGGGAAACGCCACCGATTGGTTTGGATATTCCGAAATTTTTGCTGGAATACGTGCTACTTCATTTGCCGTCATTATCATTCATCCTTTCCATATTATTTGTCTTTAATCCTGGCAAGGAAGAAGAAAAGATCATCCCGCTTATCGCTTTTATCGTCGGATTGGCTTTATCGATCACGGCAGAAGTATACAAAAAGCTGAGACGACGCGCAAAACTAAATGAAGAATTTTCCAGCGTCTTTTGGTTTCGCCTTCTAATCAATTTATCGTTCTGTGGATGGTTTTTATACTTCACATCTCTTGTGATCTTTCCCGCGACGCGGTTGATTCCGCAGAATATCGGAATCGGCGAGACGCTGGCATCCCTTATGGTCACGGTGGGCGTGATCGTGCCTCACATGTTCTTGTCCTGGGGGCGACCGACCGCAAGAAGAGTGGCCATTGGCGCTGGATTTGGCGTGCTGGCCCTCAGCTTCGCCTATCCGGGAATCCCCTCCCTTGCATCGTCGGCGCTGAATGTGCTGGGGTTCGGCGGAGGGGTGCCGGTCACATTGACGGTCAAGCGTCTGGAGGCGGACCAGACCACGGCAATTGGGCGACAGGTGTCCGGTTGCCTGATCCTAAAAACCGGCAGCACGGTCACCATTCGGGAGCAAAGGAAAAATGCCGATGACTGCGGGCTGCACCCCCGTTTCCTGGAGCCATTCCAATTCGCTCCCCGCTTTCAGGACGTCATCGAATTCCAGCGGGCTGACGTAACCGAAATCGGCGCCTATCGCCCGACCTCCGCAATCCCTTGAGCCAAAACCGACCGGAATGACCATACCCCCAAAGACCTGGATGGTCCGCGCCGGCAAGCGCGGAGCGCTGATCGACCGCTTCCGCAATGCCAGCCGGGTGGCGATCGGCTGGGCGGAACTCGGTTCGCTGGCCGCGGTCGCGGACCGGCCGGCGATGGTTGCCTTGGTGCGGGCGCAGTGGCCGGACTGGAACGCCTACGAGGTTGGGAACAACGCCGGCCAGCTTCACCGCTTCCGGTCGGAAATCCAGGCCAGCGACCGGGTGATCTCCTACGACCCGGAAGGCCGCGTCTACCATGTCGGCGCGGTCGGCGGCGGCTACGCCTTCGAGCCGGCCTTCGACCCCGACTACCCGAACGTCCGACCGGTGGCCTGGATCGGCACGGTGCCGCGCGATGCGCTGAGCGTGGCGGCCAAGAACTCGCTGGGCTCGGTCACCACCGTGTTCCAGGTGCCCGCCGACACGGCGGCGGAGCTCGATGCGCTGCTCGCCGCTCCAGAAGACCGAGCGACCGTGGACCTCGCCGCGTCGGTCCATGCACGAGGCGACGCGGGCGGGGACCTCGCCGTCGGGCCGGCGCCCTCCGCCACCCTGGTCGACTCCGCCGCGGAGGCCGCCGCCGAGCAGGAACTGTTCGAGGATCTGGAAGCCAAGGCTCTGGAGTTCATAAAGGACCGGCTGGCGAAGCTGAGCGCCCGCGACATGGAGCTGTTCGTCGCCGGGCTGCTGCGAGCCATGGGCTACAAGACGCGTGTGTCGCCGGTCGGCCCCGACCGCGGCCGTGACATCTTCGCCTCGCCGGATGGGCTGGGGCTCGAGGACCCCCGCATCTTCGTGGAGGTGAAGCACCGCAGCGGCGCCATCGGCGCGCCGACGGTCCGGTCCTTCCTCGGAGGCCGGCGGCCGGGCGACCGCTGCCTCTACGTGTCGACCGGCGGCTTCGCCCGCGACGCGAAGTACGAGGCCGATCGCGCGGCCGTTCCGCTGTCGCTGCTCGACCTCGACGACCTCGTGGCGCTCGCGCTCGAGCACTACGACACGCTGGACGTCGAGGCGAAGCGGCTTCTGGCGCTAAAGCGGCTCTACTGGCCGGCATAGGACGGCGCCGACTCAACGATCGGTCGCATCCCGAAAAGCGCGTGTGGTAAGCTTTGGCTTCGCGCCAAAGAAGCGACAAACACGATATTTCATACCGGGGCGACGGTTATCATGAGCGACAACAACGAAGCGGTGCTGGATGTTGTGGTGGATCGGGCGCCGGCGGAGGCGCCTCCGCCCGTCCGCATCGAGGCGACGTTGACGCCGCGTCTGAACCTCGCCTTCCATCAGAACGCGGTCCCGGTCCTGCATGAGCTGGTGCTGGTCAACGACGGCGACGCTCCGCTCGAGGCGGTCGAGCTGACCCTGACGTCGGAACCCGCGTTCGTGGCGCCCAAGACTTGGCGCATCGACGCCGTCCCCGCCGGCCAGCGCTACCACCTGCCGAAGCTCGACGTCACGCTGGACGGCGCCATGCTCGGGCGGCTGACGGAGGCGGAGAGCGCGACCGTCACCATCACCGCCGCGGCGGCCGGAAGCCCGGAGCCGGTGGCGCGGACCGAGCGGTCGCTCGAGCTGCTGGCGCGCAACCAGTGGGGCGGCGTCGGCAACATCCCCGAGATGATCGCCGCCTTCGTCCAGCCGAACGACCCGGCCGTCGAGCGCGTGCTGAAGAAGGCCGCCGACATCCTGCGGCAGAACGGCAAGAGCGGCGCGCTGAACGGCTACGAGGGCGGGCCGAAGCGGGCCTGGGAACTGGCGGCGGCCGTCTGGGGCGCGGTCGGTGCGCTTGGCCTCGACTACGCCCTGCCGCCGCCCAGCTTCGAGCACGCCGGGCAGAAGGTGCGTGGACCATCGCAGGTTCTCGACTCCGGACTCGCCACCTGCCTGGACTCGGCGCTTCTGTTCGCGGCGGCGCTGGAGCACTGCGGCCTGAACCCGCTGATCGTCTTCACGCGGGGCCACGCCTTCGCCGGCGTCTGGCTGCGGCGCGAGGAGTTCACCACGCCGGTGGTCGACGACGTGACGGCGCTCCGCAAGCGGGCGAAGCTGAAGGAACTGGCGCTGTTCGAAACGACGCTGGCCACCCATCGTCCCTGCCCGTCCTTCGCCGTCGCCGCCGACCACGCGTTCCGCCAGATCGAGGAGAGCGTCGAGGACACGTTCGAACTGGCCGTGGACGTCCGCCGTGCCCGTTTGCAACGCATCCGCCCGCTGGCCAACGCCGAGGCCACGGTGACGGCGGACCACGCGGACGCGGACGCCGAGGCATCCGAACCTCTGTTCGCGGAGCCGCCGGCCGACCTCCCCGACGACCTCGACGATGCGGCAGACGATGCGGGGCCTGCCTCGCCCAAGGACCGGCTGGAACGCTGGCAACGCAAGCTGCTCGACCTGTCGCTGCGCAACACCCTGCTGAACTTCCGTGCCGGCAAACGCGCGCTGGTCTGTGACGCTCCGGACCCCGGCCTGCTGGAAGACCTTCTCGCGGAAGGCCGATCGCTGCGCCTGCTCCCCCGGCCGGCGCTGATGGACGGCAACGACCCGCGCAGTCAGGCGATCCACGAAGGGCGGACCCTGGAGGATCTGCACCGCCAGCATGCGCTGGAGGCGCTCGGCCGCAACGAGGTGCTGGTCGCGCTGAAGGGGGACGACCTCGACGCGCGCCTGACGGAGCTGTACCGCACCGCGCGCGCGGCGATGCAGGAAGGCGGGGCGAACACCCTGTTCCTGGCGCTCGGCTTCCTGTCCTGGACCCGCGACGCAAAGGACGCGAAGCGCCACCGGGCGCCGCTGATCCTCATCCCCGTCACGCTCCAGCGCAAGAGCGTGCGGTCGGGCTTCAGCCTTGTGCTCCACGACGACGAGCCACGCTTCAACCCGACGCTGCTCCAAATGCTGCGCCAGGACTTCCGCCTGACCATCCCGGTGGCGGAAGGGGAGCTGCCGCGCGACGACAGCGGGCTGGACATCGCCGGCATCTGGAAGGCCGTCCGCCAGGCGGTGAAGGACATCCCCGGATGGGAGGTGACGGAGGACGTGGTGCTGGCCACCTTCTCCTTCGCCAAGTACCTGATGTGGAAGGATCTGGTCGACCGGACGGAGCAGCTGAAGCAGAGCCCGGTCGTCCGGCACCTAATCGAGACGCCCCGCGACCCGTTCCCAAGCGACCTGGCCTTCCCGAACCCACGGCACCTGGACGCGACCCACGGGCCGGAGCACACCTTCTGCCCCCTGCCCGCCGATTCCTCGCAGCTGTCCGCCGTGATGGCGGCGGCGCGCGGCAAGAACTTCGTGCTGGTCGGCCCGCCGGGCACGGGCAAGAGCCAGACCATCGCCAACCTCGTTGCCCAGTTCCTGGCGGAGCGGAAGTCGGTCCTGTTTGTGTCGGAGAAGATCGCGGCGCTCGACGTCGTGTACCGGCGCCTGCGCGAGGTCGGCCTCGGCGAGTTCTGCCTCGAGCTGCACTCCAGCAAGTCTCGCAAGCTCGACGTGCTGGACCAACTCCGCCGCGCTTGGGACGCCAAAGGCGACACCGACGCCGACACGTGGCGCAAGGAGGCCCAGCGGCTGAAGGGCCTGCGCGATCAACTCAACGGCTTCGTCGCGCGGCTGCATCACCGGCACCGCAACGGCCTGACCGTGCACGCCGCCATCGGCCGCGTCGTCGCCGGACGGCATCGCCCGCCGCTCGGGCTGTCCTGGCCGTCCGCCGACGCCCATGACGAAGCGACACTCGACGCCCTGCGGGAACTGGCCGACCGGCTGGGACTCCACGCCCGCGAGGTTGGCTCGATCACCGACAGCCCGTTGCAAATCGTGACCCGCGCGGAGTTCTCCTCCCACTGGCGCCACGGCCTGATCGCCGCCGCGCAGGAACTGGCCGATGCCGGCGACGCGCTGACGGAACGCGGAGACACCTTCCTCCGCGCAACCGGGCTGCCCGGCCGCCCCCTGGACCGCAAGACGCGCGCCGTCCTCGGGGAGCTTGCCCGTGTTCTCCCGCAGGCCGCCGGGCGCGACTGGCGCTTTGCCCTGCGGCCCGACGCCGGGCGCCTCGCCGACCGCCTGCGGGAGGGGCTGAGCCGCCTCGAGGCCCGGCGGGCGCTCCTCGACGCGCTGTCGCCCGCGCTCGCCGAGAGCGTCACCCAGGGGCTACGCCGGGGGCTCGACCTGCTGGCGAAGCACCGGGATCTCGCCGGGCAACTGTCCGTCGCCTACGGTGCTGGCGTCGCGACGCTCGACGTCGAAGGATTGAAGGCCGAGTGGACCAAGGCCCAGCAGTCGATCTGGCCGTTGCGCGGCATGCGCTCGAAGGCGGTCATCAAGGCTCTGATGGCGGCGTCGGACGGCAGCCGCGAACCCGACGTCGCCGCGGACCTGGAGCGCCTTGCCGCGCTGCGGGCCGTCACGCGCGACATCGAGGCTCTGGCGCCCGCCGACGCCGGCCCGGTCTGGGCCGGCCTGGACACCGACGTGGAGGCGGTGCAGTCCCTGCTCACCTTCCAGGCGATGTTGCCGGCGGCACTCTCGGCGATGCCCTGGAGCGACAGCGGCCTCGGACCCATCGCCGAGGGACGCTGTGGGGGCGCGGCGGCCGGCGACCTCCAGCGCCTGCACGACCTCCGTACGCTGGAGCGGGAGGTCGAGGACCTCGACGACCTCCGCACGATCACCGGCGGCCTCTGGAACGGCCTGCGGACTCGCGCACCGGACGTGGAAGCGGCGTTGACCTTCCAGGCCGCGCTCTCTGCGGCCATCGCGCGGCTGGCCGCGACGCCGGACGAGCTTGCCTCGGTAAAGGCGGCGCTGGACCGCCTGATCGGCGACGGCAACGCCCTGCTGGCCGCGGACGGCCCCGTCGAGACGGCCGGGCGCGCCTTCCTCGACGCTCTGGATCGGCACGACACCACCCTCCGGACCTTCGCGGAGCTGTCGGGTTCCAGCGAAGCGCAGATCGACGCGATGGTCGGAGAGACGCCAAGTCGCGTCGCCGCGGTGTCCCGAGGCATTCCGCCGCTGGAACCGAAGCTCCACAGCTGGTGCGCGTGGCGGCGGACGCGGGACGACGCGATGGTCCGGGGCTTGGCCCCGCTGGTCGCCGCGATGGAACAGGGCCGCGTCGCCGTCGAGGATCTGCGGGACGCCTTCGAGACCGACTACTGCCGCTGGTGGCTCGACGGTGTGGTCGACGACGACGAGGTGCTGCGCTCGTTCGTCTCTGCCGAGCATGAGAAGCGCATCGCCGACTTCCGCGCCCTCGACGAGCGCTTCACCGACCTGACCCGCGCCCACATCCGTGCCGGGCTCTGCGCCGGCCTGCCGGACCAGGACTCGGTCGGCAAGAGTTCGGAATGGGGCATCCTGCGGCGCGAGATGCAGAAGAAGCGCGCCCACATGCCCTTGCGCGAATTGATCGGCCGGCTGCCGACGGCGGTGACGAAGCTGGCGCCCTGCCTTCTGATGAGCCCGCTGTCGATCGCCCAGTTCCTGTCCGCCGAGACCGCGCCGTTCGACGTCGTGGTGTTCGACGAAGCCTCGCAAATCCCGGTGTGGGACGCGATAGGCGCCATCGCGCGGGGCCGGCAGGTCGTCATGGTCGGGGATCCGAAGCAGCTCCCGCCGACCGCCTTCTTCGACCGCGCGGAGGCTGATGAGGATGACGACGGCGATGTGGACGGCGACCTGGAAAGCATCCTCGACGAATGCCTGGGCGCCAACCTTCCGGCCCGCAGCCTGAATTGGCACTACCGCAGCCGCCACGAGAGCCTGATCGCCTTCTCCAACCACCGCTACTACGAGGGCGGGCTGGTCACCTTTCCATCGCCGGTCACCGACGATCGTGCGGTCAGCCTGCATCTCGTCGCCGACGGCACGTACGAAAAGGGCGGCGCCCGCATCAACAAGCCGGAAGCGCGGGCGCTTGTCGCCCATCTGGTCGAACGGCTGAAGGACCCCGCCTTCCGCGCCGCCGGCCTGACCGTCGGCGTGGTGACCTTCAACAGCGAGCAGCAGCGGCTGATCGAGGACCTGCTGGACGAGGAACGGCGGAAGGCGCCGGAGATCGAGCCGCATTTCGCCGAGGACGCGGTCGAACCGGTGTTCGTCAAGAACCTGGAGAGCGTTCAAGGCGACGAGCGCGACGTCATGTATTTCTCCATCACCTATGGCCCCGACCTGACCGGCGCGGTGTCGATGAACTTCGGCCCGATGAATCGGGACGGCGGCGAGCGGCGCTTGAACGTCGCCGTCACCCGCGCCCGGCACGAACTGCGCGTCTTCTCCAGCCTGCGGCCGGAACAGTTCGACCTCAGTCGCACGGCGGCGCTCGGCGTCCGGGACCTCAAGCACTTCCTCGAGTTCGCCGAGCGTGGCCCGCGGGCGTTGGCGGAGGCCGTCCGCGGCAGCGTGGGGGAACACGAGAGCCCCTTCGAGCATGCCGTGGCCCGTGCGCTCGCCGCGCGCGGGTGGCAGGTTCAGCCTCAGATCGGCGTCTCGTCCTTCCGGATCGATCTGGGCGTGGTCGACCCGGACGCCCCCGGACGCTTCCTCGCGGGGATCGAATGCGACGGCGCGACCTACCACCGGTCCGCCACCGCCCGCGACCGCGACAAGCTGCGTGAACTGGTCCTGCGCGGCTTGGGGTGGGAGATCGTCCGCATCTGGTCGACCGACTGGTGGCACGATCACGACGGCGCGCTGGACAAGGTCGATGCACGCCTGTCGGCCCTGCTGGAAGCGAGCCGTGCGCGCCGCGCGGAAGAGGTCCGGCGGCTCGAGGAAGTTGCCCTGGCCGCAGCGGACGACCCGACGACTATCGACGCCGCGGAGGACGCCGACGATGTCGCGCCGCCCCTGGATGATTTCGGGCAACACGGCCAGGACCCCAAGAGCACGGGGCATCGTCCGGCCGACGATCTGTTCCAGGGTTCCGACCTCATGCAGCCCTCCATGGCCTATGCCCGCAACGCGAGCGCCGCACCGCAACCCGACGCGGACGACCGCTTCCGCGAGGCCGATCCCCTGACGGTCGTGAGCTCGGTCAACCCGGATGCCTTCTTCGACCGGGAGTACACCACGGCGCTCCAGGAGATGATCGCCCATGTCATCACCGTGGAAGGGCCGGTCCGTGACGATGTGCTCGCCCGCCGGATCGCCCGCGCGCACGGTTGGCTTCGCACCGGTTCCAAGATCCGCGACCGCGTGATCACGCTGGCCCGTGCTCGCTTCCCGATGGTGCAGGAGGAAGTTGGGGCCTTCTTCTGGCCCGCCGGCACGGATCAGACCATTTGGCCGTCCTTCCGTCGCCCGGCCGGGGACGAGCCCCGGCCCGTCGATGAGATCGCCTTGCCGGAGCTGGTTGCACTGGCGAAGGTCATAAAGGAAGCGGGCATCAAGGGGGAGGATGCCATCACCGCCATGGCCCGCGACGCTGGCCTCCAAAAGCTGCGCGCGGCCAGCCGCGATCGCCTCCGCCGCGCCTGGACCATGGCTTCCTCTGTGGAGGGCCAGTAGGCGACAAAAAGACGCTGGCCCGAACCCCTCCTCCCAGAAGGTCACTATGTCGTTTCGCTCGAGAACTGGGATGCCAGGCCGCAGAATGAGAACCTTCCCTGACGGCAGCAGCCACCTTCGCCGTTTCGAGTAAGAGGAAGCATCTCCCTGTTAGCATCGGCAGCGTTCTATACAACTTATCGCAGTAAAAAAGAGAGATAGATGGTTGCGGTGATCGAAGACGGGTTTCCGGACGAGCAGCCAATGGCGCTGCGGCGAATGAAGATGGTGGCCACGGGAGCCCTGGCCGCGGCGGCGGCGGGTTACGTCGGCCTGACATTCGTTCCCGGAGATGGCATTTTCCTCGGTGCGGCGAGGGCGGCCACAGAGGCCGCGACCGTGGGCGGCCTCGCCGACTGGTTCGCTGTCGTGGCCCTCTTCCGGCGTCCGCTTGGTCTGCCCATCCCACACGTCGCGCTGTTGCCGAACAACAAGGACCGCATTGGCCGGAGCCTTGGCCGGTTCGTTCGGGACCACTTCATCGACCCGGACGACATTGCACGCAAGGCTGCGGAAGTCGATTTTCCCGGGCAATTCGCCGCATGGCTGGACAGCCCTGAGAACGCTCAGATGCTGGCCGACGAAGCGGCGACCCTGCTGCCGCAGTGGGTCTCGTCGTTCGATGACGCCGTGCTGAAGGAGCGCGTCAGGAACGAGGTCAAGGCCCTTGTCGCCGACATTGATTTCGTTGCCACGGCCGATGATGTCCTCATGGCCCTCATCCAGCGGGGCGAACACCTCGACATCGTCGACGAGGTTGCTGACTTGGCGCTGGACTGGATCCGCAGCGAGAGGGGAGAAATCGAACGGCAGGTCAACGCGAAGGTCGTCGCCTACATGGCTTCCTGCTTCGACGGATATGTTGCCAAAGCGCTGGGCGTGGATACCAAATGGCTGATGGACGGTTCAATAGCTCGAACCATTTCAGGGCCCATTGCCGACGGCATCGTACACAATGTCGAAGGCAAACTCCGGGACGTCAAGGATCCATCACGGCCGCTCCGACCCCAGTTGCACGCGCTCGTCCTCGAGCACGTGCAGAAGCTCAAGGCGAATGAGGCATGGGCAGCAAAGCTGGAGGGCATCCGGACGCATATGATCGGGCACCGCGACTTCGACCAGCACTTCGAGGCCATATGGTCCATGCTGCGGGAGCGGCTGGTGCAATCACTGGAGCACTCCCGCGAAGACGTCGCCGCGCTCGCCGCGGAACAGCTGGCCGGGCTCGCCGAACGGCTGCGTGCTGACGAAGGACTCCGAGGGCGCCTGACCGCTGCCGTGCAGTCGCTGGTTCGGGAAGGCGTTGCCCAGCACCGCGGGAACGTTGGCGAACACATCGCCGGCATCGTCGGCAAATGGGATCCGAAGGGAATGGCAAACCTTCTGGAGCTTCACGTCGGGCGCGATCTGCAGTTCATCCGTCTCAACGGCACGATCGTTGGAGGGGTGGCCGGGATGGGCCTGTTTCTCGTCCATCGTCTGTTGCTCGCGATGTGACCCTCCGACAAGGCATCGTCAAGTCAACGCTGCTTGCGATTCTGTTGAGCACGGCTCTCCCGAGGAGTTGGCGCGCCAAGACGAATGCGCAGACATGGGTAGGGCGGCAACCTTGGTCCAGGCGATGGAGTCCTGGACCTTGACGGCGCGGCGCGCGAGGTACACACGAGGGAGGAATGGTCGTCACAGGCCGCCTGAGCCGGGGACGCCGCCCCCGGCGACCGGGACGGCGCCGATGGGCACGGCGGCGGCCCCCATCTCCACAGGGACATTCTCCTCCGTCGCCGCCGCGCCTGCGGCAGGCTTTCTGACGACATGGAAGGCGACCACCGTCACCTTCCCGCCGCGCCCCTTCGTGGCCTTCCCCGCCCGTTGAAGCGTGGCGGTAACATTGAAGGGGGCATGGGCGCTGATGTCACTCACCGCCGGCTCGATCGCCCGGCGGAGGACGTCACCGAAATTGGGCATCTGCGTGTCGAGGCCGAGAAGCCGGCGCAGAACGTCGACGTCGACCTCCCAGGTCCACGCCTTTCTCTTCCGGCTGGCATGGCGCTGGAGGATTTCGTACAGGATCAGGGCGTACTTCGACTGGAACCTGTAGACGATTCCAAGGCGAATGCGCGCGTACAAGCTAGGATCGGCTAGCAGCGGACGTAGAGCTTTCGGAAACTCGTAGAACAGAACATCAGCTGCCTTGGAAAACCTCATGTCGCCCAGCAAGCTGGTGATGTGTGTCCAATCGGAATTGTCCGACCCCAGCGCGTTGAACTCCACCACCTGTCCCTTCAGGCGCTTGAGGCTGTCCTTGATGCGGGCGTTGTGCTTGTGGGGCGTGGCGCCTTCGGACGCGGACAACTGCCGCAGATCCGACAGGCGAATCGTGTGCTCTTGCTCGAGATGGATGGTCTCGTAGGCGTTGGCCAGCAGGGCATTGTAGAGGCGACGATCGGCCAGGGTCAAACCCATGGCTCCCGTCATCTCGACAAGGCCGATAGCCTTCGGAAAGCTCGGATCCGTGGTGAGATCGAGCGGCTTCCCGGTGACATGGTACTTCTCGGCCATCGAATGCCCACCAGCGGATTGAGGTGCTCCGCCGAGTATGGGGACGGCGCGCAACGAGACAACGCCAGCCCCCAGGAAGTCGCAATATTTCCCCCGAAATGTCGCATAAGCGCTTCAAGCCGCCCCCTGGATGTCGCAATAACGACTAAAAATCACCTCCAACCCATTGCATATACACGATTTTTCTTTGCCTAGGACGTAATGGGCTCGAGGACTTTGGGGTTAGAGGACACCCCTATTATTGGCGACCGCAGGTCGCCCGCCGAAGGCGGAACAAGGAGGGGGTTTGGGGGAGGATGGCGCGATGGTCGAAGACTCATTGACCATCCGCGAAGACCAGGAAATTCAATGGGTTGCGAAGAGGCTTTCCGGGGTCTTATCCAGCCGAAGGACTGAGGCTGGGAACCCTGTCCGAGAGACGCGAGGTCGGCCGGCGTCGCCCGAACCTCGCAGCGTCGGATCGTGAACAACGGGAAGGGCTTGCAAGCGCCGCCGTCCGGCCCACTCCCGGTCGCAGCGACGGCGGCCTTCGCAGTTCGGACCACCGGTCTACAGGGGCCCCGCGGCGCACAGGGCCAGGCGCCAGAGAATCCCCGCCTGATCCTGAGAGGTCAGGGCGAGGAAGTCCGGGCTTCGATAGGCGGCGCAAATGGTCGCGATCGCTTCCGCGCGGGTCAGTGGGCGGTCGAGCCGCTCACTGGAATCGTAGAGCCCATCCGCCGTGAAGCTGTTGACGAGGACGATGATCCGCTCGAGCGACACGGCGATGGTCTTCGCCGAGCGGGGGCCATCGAGGTGAATCAGAATGCAGCGGTTCGGCTTCATCTGGTGTCCCTCCCGGTGGTGAGGATCAGTCGGCGTTGCCCAGGCACTCGACGAGGCCGTCGACGGGCCAGGGCGCGCGCGGGACGCCCCGATGGGCGCGCCGGACGCGCATGACCGTGCTGACGGAAAGCCCGACGATCGTTGCGATCTCCCGAACCACGACGCCGGCCGCGGACAGAGCGACGATCTCGGAAACGCGCCCCGGCGTTGCCCGAACGTAGGCGCGGCACTCCGTGCGCGGTCGCGACCGCGTATCGCCGTTGTCCGACAGATCTTCGAGAAGAGCGGCGACCTGCAGTACGACGCCACCGTCGAGCCCGTCCCGCAGCAGGGTGACGCGCACTCCAGCTTCCGCCGCACGGCGCAACGACGCCAGCGCCGCATCGACAGTGTCGCCGAGATCCCGAACGCCTGGAACGAGCAGATCGTCGCCTTCGGCGAGGGTCGCGAGCAGGAATTCGAGACCAGCCTGGTCGGCGCTGCTGTCGTATAGGACGAGGGCGCCGGTGATCGTGGCATGCTCGTCGGGCAGGTCGGCCGGCGCCGACATCGGGCAGGTGCGGGGGCGGATGTAGACGACGCGCATGGAACCTCCTGTCGTGATGACGGCGGCCGATCCGTGGATCGGCGCGGTCAAGACCCGGAGGCTGACGGTCATATGGGGTCACGCCCACGGGATGGTTCCCGCAAGCGGTGCGGTTACTCCCTGGTTCATGCGACGCGCGGCCGCCGCATGGCGGGCTGGCGATCCGCGGGGCGATCCGGCACACACTTGCATCGGCGGTCCACCGCCCTCCTTGCCCCGTCGCCGGCATCCCGCCGGGCGACCACGCGCACGGAGACCGCCATGCACATTCCCACCGCCTCTTTCGCGCACGCCTCCGCCCGCCATCGGCCGGGCTCTCTCGTCGGCGATGCTCTCAGCCTGCTGCGCAATCCAGCCATCCTGGGGAGCTGGCTCCACGCTAGCCGCCTCGCCGAGTTACTCGCTAGCGTCCACGCTCCACACCGCGCTGGGAAACGGACCGAGCAAATCGCCAATGAGTTGCGTTCCAAACTGCTGCCACCCGCGAGGATCGGTCTTTACCCTGACATCGAGGTGAAACCCGGCTCCTATGTCCGCGCCATCGCCCTGGCGGGCATCGGCGCACCGGTGGCCGTCCCCGGATCGCCCCGCCCGCTGACGCGCCACGAACGCCTCCAAGGACTGCTGGCCGGCTTCCATCTGCTGAAAGGCGAAACCGTCTTCCTGCCGCGGGGCGATCGTGGTCGACATCCTGGCCTGCAACATCGCCTGACCGGGACTCTCCCCAGTCTGGGCGATGCAGCGGCCGACCGGAGCCTCGCCCAGGTCGACGTCGTCGTGCTGCGCGCCGGCCAGCCCTTCCGCCTGTACGAGATCGAGACCAGCGCCGGCAAGGCGACCAAGGCTCTGGTTCGGTTGAGCGACGTCTTCAAGACCGCCGGCCAGCCCCCGGGGGGACTCTTCGTTGCGGTGCCCAATGGGCAGGTCGACCGCCTGCGCCTCGAGCTCGAGCGTCCGACCCTGCGCGGACTGCGCGGCGTCGGCCGAATCCTGCCGTTCGCCAGCGTCGAGGACCTCCTCGGCCCGTGACGCTTCGCGGGACCCGGAAGGGCGATGCGCTGGATGGGCGGTGTCCCCGTGGCGCTGCACGTCTGAAGACGCGATGCCCGTAGGGAACCATATGGCCGTAGGGGCGGCGCCGTAGCCTACGATCCTACACCCCTACACCGCAGCCGACCGTAGCGTAGGGGTGTAGGGGTGTAGGCCACGGCGCCGGCCCCGTCTTTGGATCATTCGATGCAACCGGGAAGAGATCATGGCGCAGAAGGCAACACACGCCGCGGTGCAGGCCGCCTACCACACGCTCGTCGCACAGGGTATCCCGCCGACCTACGATGCCGTCCGGAATCAGATCGGCGGCGGCTCGATGACCACGATCAACCGCCACCTGCGCGAGATCGCCGCCGCTTCGTCTCCGCCGATGCCGCCTTCGCCGGCGCCGTCCGCTCCGCTGTCGGAAGAGGCGCCGGTCGAACTGCCGCTGGAGTGGCTCGAGGTTGCCGACGGGCTGTCGCGGACCGTGGCAAGCATCCTGACCCGGACGATCGCCGACGAGAGGCAACGGGCTGCCCAGCTTCTCGCTGCGGAGGCGGAGGCTCGGGCTGCCGCCGTCGCCGCGGCGCGAGCGCAGACCGAAGACCTGCGGCGCGCCCTCGAGGAGAGCCGGGGGCGGACCGACGCGGACCTCGATACCGCTGCCGAAGAGGTGGAGATGCTGCAGGGAATCATCGCCACTCTGCTGGCCGCGGTCGAACTGGAGTCCTCCGACGATCCCGACGATCTGCGCGCCGCCGCCGCTCACGCGGTGAACCGGATCCGTGAACTGACCGGGACGGCGGCGCGTATCCCGGCTCTGGAAGCCGAGCTCGAGCAGAGCATCTCCGAGATCCAGGCGGCCGAGGCCCGCATTGCGGACCTGCAGGACGCCGCCAACCGGGCCGAGCGTCGGCACCAGGAGATGCTCGGGACCGCCTCGCGCGTCCCGGAGCTGGAAGCCGCCGTACAGGCTGCCGAGGTCCGCATCGCCGGGCTGTCGGCCCAGCTCGTCGCCAGCGCCAAGACCGCCGGGAGGGTCGAGACGCTGGAGGAGATGATTGTCAAGCTGACCACCGCGATGGCCTGCGCCGCCGCGCCGCCGCCGGCGCCCTCGGCTCAGCCCCGTTCCCGTCCGACGAAGCGCGCCGCCGCCACCCCAGCGGCGCGCGCAGAGAAGAACGGCGCCGCTGCGCCGCCGGAGCCGGAGACGACCTCGGCCGACCAGCCCCTGGCCAACTTGGTGCTGACCGCACCGTCCCCGGCCGACGGCGGATCGTCCGACGCGCCAGCTTCGCCGGTCACCGCCACCTGACGCGGAGGACGGCGTCGACGCGTCGACCGCCGGCGCCGCCCTCCTGCAATCCCGATCGTCCTTCCCCCCGTTGCGCCTTCATCGTCGGCCGCCATCTCCCCCCTCGTCCCGCCCCTTGGGGCGGACGGCCAGCCATGCGCGGTTTTCGCCCCAAGGGGACTCCAACTCGCGCAGGCCGGCCAGGGGCTCCGCCCCGTGGACCCCGCCAGGGAGGGCCAGCCCTCCCGTGGACCCACCCGCCGGAGAGGCCAGCCTCCCCGGACCCCACCCGCGAGGAGGCCGCGATGCCGAAGACACCCCGACGCCCCTCCCGCGTCGACAGCGGGAGCGAGCAGCGCGCCAGAGCCTGTCAGATCAGCTACCGCGTGTCGGCGGACGAGTTCAACCGGCTCCAGCGCGCCGGCGAGGAGCGCGACCTGTCGGCGGCCCAGTTCGCGCGCGCCGTTGCCCTGTCCTCCCAAGGACAGGCCATCCCGAAGGTCCGCCGCGCCAGAGCGGTTGCGGCACCACCGGAACTTCAAGCGGCGCTCCCCCTCCTCGGCGCTCTGCAGAGCGACCTTCGGCATGTCCGTACGCTCCTCAACCAACTGGCGGCGCGGGGCAACGCCGGCGCCGTCAGGCCGGCCATGGACGGCTACGCGAAGGCCGAGAAGGCCGTTCTGGAGCTGGCCGAACGTATCATCGCGGCGGTGTCGGGGAAGCGGCCCTCATGATCATCAAGACAACCCAGCGCGGCGAGGCGGCTTGGCTCTCCGCCCACCTCACCCGTACCGACGCCAACGAGGCCGTGACGATCATCGACGGGCGCGGCGTGGTCGCGCTGGACGTCCATGTCGCCCTGCGCCAGTTCGAGGCGCAGTGGCGGATCGCCAACTCACGGGCGCGCGACTTCCTCGTCCATGCCTCCATCTCGCCCGCCCAGCCCCTGTCGAACGATCAGTGGGCCGATGCCTGGGGGCTCTACGAGGAGCAGCATGGCCTCTTCGGGCAGCCCTACATCGAGGTCGAGCACGCCAAGCCGGGGGACTCCGGCCGGCCCAGTCACCGGCACCGCGCCTACCTGCGCATCCGCCCCGACGGCAGAGCCGTCCATCTCGGACACTCGTTCCAGGCGAACGAGGTCGTCGCGCGGCTCTGCGAACTGCGCTTCGGACACCCCCTGACGAAGGGGGCCCACAATCGGGCCGTCGTGGCCTACCTCGAGCAGCACGGCTACAGCGACGACGCCGGACAACTGCACGGCCTGACCGAACGGCGGCGTCCGCGTGCCGGCCGCTCGGAAGCGGAGGCGCAGCAGGAGAGCCGCTCGGGCTCCCGCAAGGCGACCGCCGCCGAGTGCGCCGCCGCGGCGTGGCAGCTCGCCGACAGCCCGCAGGCGCGCCGCGCGGCCCTGGCCGAGGCCGGCTTCGTCCTCGCCCGGGGCGATCGGCGCAACGCAGTGCTCGCGGTCGACGCCGCCGGCGAGGCCTGGGCGCTCCATCGCCTGCTGGCGGCCGGCGAGCGCGGCGCCTGGACGGCGGCGCGGGTGCGCAAGGAACTCGAGGGCGTCGTTGACGCCTTGCCGACCGTCGAGGAGCTTCGCGGCCGCCTGCGCAAGGGTCCGGGCCCGGAGAGGGTGCGGTCGCCCTCCGAGGAGACAGGCGGGTTCGCCGCCCACCTTGTCACCTCGCCGGCGGAGCGGAAGGAACCCGTCGCGCCGGCGCCGGTCGACGATGCGGACTCCTACTGGCCGACCGAGCCCGACAACGTGTCCCCTAGGCGGCCGTCTCTGGCGCCGATCGTCTGCCGGCTGGGTGCCGGCGCCTCGGTGCTGACGGCATCGAGCGCCGCCGCTCCGAGCGTTGGCGAAGACGTCGGGGAGATGGTAGAGGACGTCCCACAGGCGGAGCCGGTCCGGTCCGCCGTCACGCTCCCGCCGGTGTCCCCGGCCGGCGCCGCCATCATGGCGCCGCCGTCGGAGAACCGGCACGAAAGCGGGCACGACGCAAGCCGCACGCAGGCAACGGTTCGCGTCGCTGCACCGGTTCCCCGACAGGCAAGGCCGTTGGCGGAGGACAAGGCTCCCCGAATGGCCGCGTCGGCGTCCGCCGGCCCGCCGTCCAGCAGCGCCGCGCTCCAGAACCGCCCCGCACCGGTGCGTGATCGTCGCGTGTCGCCCGCGGGTCGGAATGGGGACCACACGGGAGTCCGACGCCGATCGCTGGCCCCAGTTCCGACGCAAGACCATGGTTCGGCCCGCCCGCCCGCCTCGCACAGCGCACAGAACCAGCCGATTCGACCGCCGGCTCCCGATCGGTCGGAATGGGGAGACCAGCGGCGCCCCAGCGTGCCGCCTCCGCCGTCCGTCCCGTCGCTGGATGAAGGCCGCCGACGCAAGGCTGAAGCGGCCAAGACTGCCGCCCGCCGGATCCGGGACCTGACAGCGCGGGGATCGCGCCCGCCGGCACCCGCCGGCGAAGCCCCCTCCTCCGTCGAGTTGGTGCTCGCCGATCGACTCGGCTCCTACGTCGGCGCCCTTCTGGACTGGTGGAAAGCCCGCAACGACGACACCAGCCGCGTCGAAGAGGCTCAGGAGCGCCTGCGCCGGGCGTGGCAGGATCTCGTCGCGACGGCTCGGCTTCTGCTGCGCCGGAGCGGCGGAAGCGGCACGACCGAGGAGGCATGCGGCGCTCTGACCCAAGCGCTCACGCGAAGCCGCCCCGAGGCGCGCACGGCCCACGAGCGCTGGCTCGACCGGGCCTACCAGCCGGCGGCCGTCCCCGCTCCCGAGGCCGATCCTGCGGCTCGCGCTTCCAGTCACATCCGGCGTGTCGCCACCAACGTTGTCCCACGACCGAGCGAGCCCCCGGAACGAACGCCTCAGGGCGAGTAGGTCGGCCGTTCGGGTCGCTGGCGGCCCTCCCTTTTCACGACAGGAGAATGCCGGGCGTCAGCGAATTGTCGTTTCCGCCCCAGCAAAGTTTTCGGCCGGTCCGCTGGATCGCTCGGCAACCGTCGAGGAACAGGCGCTCCGACAGAACTCCTATCGACGGTTCATTCGAAAGTGGCGGAGGGACGTCCGCAGGACCGCTGGCGAGAGTCCAGCCGCAACCCGAACGCGCCTTGCATGGCGCGGCCAAGCGCTTGATCGGGTACACAAATCCGGTACACTGAGAGGCAAGGCATCACCTCGCCGCCGCCCGAAAATGCCGGATATATCGCATTTGAGGAAAATGGCGGAGGGGATGGGATTCGAACCCACGATAGGGGTTTGAGCCCCTATAACGGTTTAGCAAACCGCCGCCTTCAGCCTCTCGGCCACCCCTCCTACCGGGTCGGCGCTCTGTGGCGCCGCTGGCGTGGGTGCGTTCTAACGATCCGGATGGGGCCTGTCAACGCTTAGTCGCCAAAAATTTGGAACAAGCCAGAAAAGAACGAAATCTATATAAAATTTTATGTACTTTTTAGAAAATCACAGGTAGTTTACCACCAGAACGCGATAGCAATCATTGGTCAGGGGGACGCCATGAGCTTGTCACGCCGCTGCGCCGAAACGCTGATCGATCTGGTCGAGATCAAGCTGAGCTGCCTGGAGATCACCGACCGCGAGGACCTTCGTGAGAAGGAGCTGCTGTTGCGTTGCGTTCAGGAGTTGAAGGCCGAGGTTCGCGGCGAGAACGGGGCCACGGCCGCGTTTGAGGCGCCCAAGCGGCGCGGCCGCCGGCCCAAGCATTTGCAGCTCCAGGATCTGCACGCCTGACGCAATCTCTCGGCGTCCGTCAGACCGGCACCACCGGCCCCGACACCGATCCAGGTTGAGGCGGCTGGGCCGTTGGCGCCGCGGCCTCCCGCGCGATGCGGCGCGGCAGACGCAGGGTGAAGCCCGTACCCTGCCCGGTCACGGACCGCACCGCCACCGTACCGCCCAGCACACCCGTCACCGTGCTGTGCACGATGTGCAGGCCAAGCCCCGAGCCCCCCTCGCCGCGCTTGGTCGTGAAGAAGGGTTCGAACACCTTTTGCAGATGATCCTCGGGGATGCCGGCCCCGTCGTCGGAAAAATCGATGACGATATGCTCGCCGCCGTCCGGATGGACCGCAATCCGGATGGTTCCCCGCTGCTCCTCGCCATAGGCGTGGATCAACGCGTTGATCACGAGGTTGGTCAGCACCTGGCTCAACGCGCCGGGAAAGCTGTCCATTTCCAGCCCCTCCGGACAGTCCACCTCGACCGTCACCCGCGTGCGTTTCAAGCGCGGCCGCAGAGAGAACAGCACCTCGTCGATGTAGATCCGCAGATCGAAGGACCGCCGCTCGCCGGAGGTCTGGTCAACCGCCACCTGCTTGAAGCTTTGCACCAGCGCCGCCGCCCGGTTCATATTCGACACCAGCAGGCGGGCGGCTTCGGTCACCGTGTCGAGATGCTCGGCCAGGATGGTTTTCTTCAGCGTGCCCGATTCGAAACGGACACGCAGGTCGCGGGCCTGTTCGGCGATGTGGCTGGCGGCGGTGAGGCCGATGCCGATGGGTGTGTTGATCTCGTGCGCGACTCCGGCGACCAGCTGCCCCAGCGAGGCCATCGCCTCCGCCTGGATCAGACTCTCCTGGGCGGCGCGCAGGTCGGCCAAAGCGCGCTCCGCCGCGTCGCGGGCGGCAACCATGGCGGCCTCCGCCGCCTTGCGGTCGTTGATGTCGTAGAGCCAGGTCAGCAGCGCCGGCTCCCCGTCCATCTCGATCTCCCCCCAGCTCGACAGCACCCAAACGATCGTTCCGTCCGGCTTGCGGAAGCGCACCTCGGCGTCGCGGAACGGGCCTTCCCGTTCGAACCGGTCGATCAGGGCCTGGCGGTCCGCCGGATCGGCGTACAGCCGCTCGGCGGGCATCGGCAGCAGATCGTCGCGCGACCGGCCCAGGATGATCTCCGACTGCGTGTTGCAGAACACCAGCAGACCGTCGCGGCGCGTGATGTTCACGGCGATCGGGCTGGCCTCCAGGATGCGCAGCAGCCGTTCCTTGCCGGCGCGGACCTCCTCCTCCTGGCGGCGGCGCTCGGTGATGTCGGTCATGATGCCGACGTAGCGCACCGCCCGACCGGAGGCGTCGCGGATCGCCCGCCCCTGGGCCGCGATCCACATCCAGCCCCCATCCGCGCGGCGCAGCCGGTAATCATAAGCGTAGGCCGCCGTCTCGCCCCGCAGGTGGGAATCGATGGTGGTCAGCACGCGCCGCCGGTCGTCGGGATGCAGACGCAACTCCCAAAAGTCGGCGGGCATCTCCGGCGGCTCGGCGTAGCCCAGCATGCGCGGAAAGCTGTCGGACCACCAGCAGGTCCCCCGCTGGATGTCGGTGTCCCACACCGCCGCACCGGTGGCGTCCAACGCCATTTCCAGGCGGTCCGCCAGATCGCGGCGAACCGCGTCTGCCTTCTTCTGCTCCGTCAGATCGTAGAACCAGCTGATGTGGCAGCGCCGCCCTTCGAAGTCGATGACGGTTGAACTCAGCGAACCCATGCAGGTTTCGCCGTCGCCACGGCGCAGCAGAACTTCCTGCCCATCAAAGATGCCTTCGACGTAAAGGCGATCGATGGCCGCCCGGCGGTCCCGCGGGTCATGATAGAGCGGCCACATGCCGTCGCGCTGGAGCTGCTCGCCGCTGACTTTGAAACAGGTGGCGGCGCTGGGGCTGTGGTAGAGATTGTCCCCGTCGCGCGTGTTGATGAGGACACCGATGGGAGCGGTGTCCAGGATGGCGCGCAACCGCTCCTCCGTCGCCCCGGAGACGTTTGAGGGGGCCTCCGCCGGGGGGGGCGGTCCCATGCGCTGCGCCGCCAGCAAGCCGGCGAGAAATCCGGCCAGGAGACCGGCGAACAGCGCAAGCAGCGCCACCGTCAGCGAATCTGCAATCATTGGGCCTCCCGCCGGTCCCAATTGAAACCGACGGGAGAACAAAATCAACGGTTATGACGCCGCACCATCCCATGGCATGGCGTCACAACCATTTCCGATCAGCCCTTCAGCTTGGTCATCAGGATTTCGTTGACCAGGGCCGGGTTGGCCTTGCCCTGGGTCGCCTTCATGACCTGACCGACGAAGAAGCCGAACAGCTTGTCCTTGCCCGACCGGAACTCGGCCACCTTGTCGGCGTTGGCGGCCAGCACGGCGTCGATGGACGACTCGATGGCCCCGGTGTCGGTGACCTGACGCAGGCCCTTTTTCTCGACGATGTCGGCGGGCTTCTCACCCGTTTCGAACATCGCCTCGAACACCTCCTTGGCGATTCGGCCGGAGATGGTGTTGTCGGCGATCAGGTCGATCAGGCCGCCGAGGTTCTCCGCCGAAACGGGGCTCTCCTCGATCTCCTTGCCGGCCTTGTTCAGATAGCCGAACAGCTCGCCGGTGACCCAGTTGGCGGCCAGCTTCGGGTCGCGGCCCTTGGCCACGGCCTCGAAGAAGTCGGCGCGGGCCTTCTCGGACACCAGCACGTCGGCGTCGTAGGGCGACAGTCTGTACTCGCCGATGAAGCGGGCCTTCTTGTCGTCCGGCAGTTCCGGCAGGGTGCGCTTGATCTCCTCCACCCATTCCGCGTCCAGCTCCAGCGGCAGCAGGTCCGGATCGGGGAAGTAGCGGTAGTCGTGCGCCTCCTCCTTGGAGCGCATGGAGCGGGTCACGAATTTCGTCGTGTCCCACAGCCGCGTCTCCTGGTCGATCTTGCCGCCGTCCTCGATGATCTCGATCTGGCGACGCGCCTCATACTCGATCGCCTGCATGACGAAGCGGATCGAGTTGACGTTCTTGATCTCACAGCGCGTGCCGAAGGGCGCGCCCGGCTTGCGCACCGACACGTTGACGTCGCAGCGCATGGAGCCTTCCTCCATGTTGCCGTCGCAGGTGCCGAGGTAGCGCAGGATGGAGCGCAGCTTGCGCACATAGGCGCCGGCCTCCTCCGCGGTGCGCATGTCCGGCTCCGACACGATCTCCATCAGCGCCACGCCCGACCGGTTCAGGTCGATGTAGGTCTTGGCGGGGTGCTGGTCGTGCAGCGACTTGCCGGCGTCCTGCTCCAGGTGCAGGCGCGTGACGCCGACCGTGCGGGAGGAGCCGTCCGGCAGGTCCAGAACGATCTCGCCCTTGCCGACGATGGGCTGCAGATACTGGCTGATCTGGTAGCCCTGCGGCAGGTCGGCGTAGAAGTAGTTCTTGCGGTCGAACACCGAGTGCAGGTTGATCTGCGCCTTCAGCCCCAGGCCGGTGCGCACCGCCTGCTCGATGCAACGCTCGTTGATGACGGGCAGCATGCCGGGAAAGGCGGCGTCGACGAAGCTGACCTGGCTGTTCGGCTCCGCGCCGAAGGCGGTGGCGGCGCCGGAGAACAGCTTGGCGTTCGAGATGACCTGGGCGTGGACCTCCAGCCCGATCACGATTTCCCAATCGCCCGTTTCGCCCTGAATGTACGACATCGGTCTCTTCTCTCGTCCGGCTCAGGCCATGAACGGCGGGGTGGCGGTGACGGCGGCGGCCTTCTCGATGACCTGACCGACGCGCAGGACGGTCTCCTCATCGAAGGGCCGGCCCAGGAGCTGGAGCCCCAGCGGCAGCCCGTCCGACCCGACGCCCGCCGGAACCGACATGCCCGGCAGGCCGGCCAGCGAGGCCGGGACCGTGAACACGTCGTTCAGGTACATCTGGATCGGATCGTCCATCTTCTCGCCGATGGCGAAGGCGGTGCTCGGCGCGGTCGGCGTCAGGATGACGTCGCACTGCTTGAACGCCTCGTCGAAGTCCCACTTGATGCGCGTGCGCACCTGACGGGCCTTGTTGTAGTAGGCGTCGTAATAGCCAGCCGACAGCACGTAGGTGCCGATCAGGATGCGGCGGCGGACCTCCTTGCCGAAGCCGGCGCCGCGGGTGTTCTCGTACATGTCCTTCAGGCTGGCGCCCTCGACCCGCAGGCCGTAGCGCAGCCCGTCGTAGCGCGCGAGGTTCGACGACGCCTCGGCCGGAGCGACGATGTAGTAGGTGGCCAGCGCGTACTTGGTGTGCGGCAGGCTGATCTCCACCGGCTCGGCGCCGGCCTCCTTCAGCCAGGCGATGCCCTGGTCCCAGATCGCGGCGATCTCGGCGGGCATGCCCTCCACCCGGTATTCCTTGGGAATGCCGACCTTCAGGCCGCGGATGTCGCCGGTCAGGGCGGCGCGGAAGTCCGGCACCGCCATGTCGACCGAGGTCGAGTCCTTGGGGTCGAAGCCGCACATCGAGCGCAGCATGATCGCCGCGTCCTCGACTGTGCGGGTCATCGGACCGGCCTGATCCAGCGAGGATGCGAAGGCGACCACGCCCCAGCGCGAGCAGCGCCCGTAGGTCGGCTTGATGCCGACGATGCCGGTGAAGGCGGCGGGCTGGCGGATCGAGCCGCCGGTGTCGGTGCCGGTGGCGCCCAGCGCGGCGCGCGCGGCGACCGCCGCGGCGGAACCGCCCGACGAGCCGCCGGGAACGAGCTGGCGCGACCAGTTGCCGACCTCGCCCGGGCTCCACGGGCTGATCACGTTGCCGTGGTGGGAGGTGATGTTGGCCGAGCCCATGGCGAACTCGTCCAGGTTCACCTTGCCCAGCATGACGGCGCCGTCGCGCCACAGGTTGCTGGTGACGGTGGACTCATACTCCGGCTTGAAGCCGTCGAGGATGTGGCTGGCCGCGGTGGTCGGCACGCCCTTGGTGCAGAACAGGTCCTTCACCGCGATGGGCAGACCCTCCATCGGCCCCGCTTCGCCCTTGGCGCGGCGGGCGTCGGAGGCCTTGGCCATCGTCAGCGCCTGTTCCGGCGTCTCGGTGATGAAGGCGTTCAGGGGGCGGATCGTCTCCACCGCCTTGACGTGGGCCTCGGTCAGCTCAACCGCGGTGAATTCCTTCTTGGCGAGGCCGTCGAGGGCCGCCGCCATGGTCAGATGCGTAAGACCGGTCATCACTCGACCACCTTCGGAACGACGTAGAAGCCTTCGGCCGTCTCCGGGCCGTTGGAGAGGACGGCGTCGCGGTAACCGCCGTCGGTCACCTCGTCCTTGCGGCGGCGCAGCGTCTGCGCGGCCACGCTGGTCATCGGCGGCACGTCCTGCGTGTCGACCTCGCCCAATTGTTCGACGAAGGTCAGGATTTGGCTCAGCTCACCCGCCAGGTGATCCAGTTCATCGTCCGGCACCTTGATGCGGGCCAGATGCGCGATCTTGGCCACGGTGGCCTTGTCGAGCGACATGCCTTCCACTCTCTTCCGAAACGTCTGGAAAAACGGCTTGGAAGCTATCACCCGAATTCTATTACCGCAATGATTCAGGGATATCCCTTCCATCGGCGGCCCAGCCCCGGACAAGCGGCGGGAAGGCGCCGCGAGGAGGAAGCGCGGCAAAAGGTTTCCGGAACCGACGCCGCATGGCGCGGGGGCGGGTTCCCTGTTAGATTGTCCAACATACGAATCGAATTCGCGCCGAAGCCATCTCATCGCACCCAACCCGACAGGCTCCCAATGATGGCATCACTGACGCTGGCGAAACGCCTTTTCCTTGGCTTCGGCATCGGCGTGGCGGGTTTCGCCGCCGTCGCCCTGTTCAACAACATCGCCATGACGCAGCTGAGCGACCTTCAGCAGGAGGGGATGCGGCGGGTCGCCGACGCCACGACGCTGACCGAACTCGCCGGCTACGACGGGCGCCTCTACAAGATCGTGGCCGACGCGCAAATCAACGGCTATGGCCCACGACACGGCGAGCAGTGGAAGACCGTCCGCCAGAACGCCGAACTCTACATCCGCAAGACCGCCGCGGTGATGGACACGCCGGACGAGCGCGCTTGGGCGGAGAAGGCGGAACGACATTTCACGGCCGCCGTGGACATCTTCGAGAAGGAGATGCTGCCCATCCTGCGCAGCGGCCCCGCCGACGCGCGGACCCGCGCCATGGACGACCGGATCGACGGCGAGTTGGCCGCCATGTCCGACCTGTACGAGAAGATCAAGGCTTCCACCGCCCGCGAGGCCAGGGAGGCCGATGAGGAGTATGACGACACCGCCCGGCGTTACGGCGTGATCGGGGTGTCGATCTCGCTGGCGATGACGGCGATCCTGCTGCTGACCGCGCTGCTGACCACCCGCGCGGTGGCCGGGCCGGTGCGCGCCATGACGGAGGCCATGCGCCGGCTGGCCGATGGCGATCTCACCATCGCCATTCCCGCACAGAACCGGCGCGACGAGATCGGCGCGATGGCCGGCGCCATGCTGGTCTTCAAGGACAGCCTCCAGCGCAACCGCGCCATGGAGGAGGAAGCCCGGCAGGCCGACCAACGCGCCGCGGCGGAAAAGCGGCGGCTGATGAACGAATTGGCGGACTCCTTCCGGACCGGCGTCCAGGACTTGGTCAGCGCGGTCGCGGCGGCGGCGGGACAGCTTCAGGGCAGCGCGCGCAGCATGACGGCCAGCGCCGAACGGACGACGCGTCAGGCATCCTCCGTCGCCACGGTGACGGAGGATGCGTCGGGCAACGTCCAGACCGTCGCCTCCGCCACCGAGGAGTTGAGCGGCTCCATCGCCGAGATCGCCCAACAGGTCGACAGCGCCGCGCGCACCAGCCGGGCCGCGCTTGAGGAGACGCAACGCACCAACGCCACAGTGGAAAGCCTGTCCGGCACGGCGGAGCGCATCGGCAGCGTGGTTCAGCTCATCCAGCAGATCGCCTCGCAGACCAACCTGCTGGCGTTGAACGCCACCATCGAGGCCGCCCGCGCCGGCGAGGCGGGCAAGGGCTTTGCCGTCGTCGCCAACGAGGTGAAGGGCCTCGCCAACCAGACCGCGCGCGCCACCGAGGAGATCGCCGCCCAGATCCAGGCGATCCAGAAGGAGACCCACGACGCCGTGGCGGCGATCCGCGACATTGCCGACACGGTGCGGCAGGTGAACGACATCGCCGGGGCCATCGCCCTGGCCGTGGAGCGCCAGTCCACGGCGACCGGGGCGATTTCGCGCAACGTTCAGCAGGCCGCCCAGGGCACCGCCGACGCTTCGCGCAGCATTCTGGAGGTGAACGACGCTTCCCGCGCGGCCGGGCAGGCTGCGGCGGATGTGCTGGAGGCGGCCAACAGCCTGGGCGACCACGCCCAGGCCATGCGCCGGTCGGTGGACGAGTTCGTTCAGCGCATCCGCAGCGCCTGAGGCGCCCTGCTCCCTGCGCCGCCGGGCTTGCCGTTCAGGCTTGCGGCTTCTATGGTTCGCGGCATGATCCACACGCTTCCCGAACTGGCCGCCCGTTTGGGCCGGGGCCAGCGCCTGCTTGGCCTCGACGTCGGCACCAAGACCGTCGGCATGGCCGTGTCCGACCCGAACTTCGTCGTCGCCTCGCCGATCGGCACGCTGAAGCGCACGAAATTCACGCAGGACGCCCGCGAGCTGTCGCGGACGCTGCGCGACTACGGGATCGGCGGGCTGGTGATCGGGTTGCCGCTGAACATGGACGGGTCGGAGGGGCCGCGCGCCGAATCCACCCGCGCCTTCGCCAAAAATCTGATGGAACGGTCCGACCTGCTGGGCTGGGACGCCGAGATCGCCTTCTGGGACGAGCGGCTGTCGACCTCCGCCGTCGAGCGTTTCATGATCGGCGAGGCCGACATGACCCGCAAGCGCCGGGACGAGGTGGTGGACAAGATGGCCGCCGCCTACATCCTGCAAGGCGCGCTGGACGCGCTGGCCCACATCCGGCGGATGGAGCGGGAACAGCGGGAACGCGACGAGTACGACAACGACATTGGCGGCGACAGCGGCGGCGGCCACAGCGGCGGCGGCGACAACGGGGACGCCTGACGGCGCCATGCTGCCCATCGCCGGAGCGCTGGCCCCGATCTTCCTGCTGATCCTGTTCGGACAGGGATTGCGCCGCCGCGCCGTGATCCCCGAGACTGCCTGGCCGTCGCTCGACCGTCTGACCTATTTGCTGTTCTTTCCCTGCCTGATCGTGGACGAGCTGACGCGAACCGACTTGCGCGCTCTGTCCATGGGTCCCATGGGCGGAACGATGGCGGCGGGCATTTTCGCCGGGGCCGCCCTGGCGATCGCCATCCGACGCCCGATCGGGCTGGACGGTCCGGCCTTCACCTCGGTCTTCCAGGGGGCCATCCGGCCCAACACCTATGTGGGGCTGGCGGGGGCCGCCGCGCTCTACGGGTCCGCCGGGCTGACGCTGACGGCGGTGGGCATCGCCGTGGTGGTGCCGCTGGTCAACCTCCTCTGCGTCACGGCGATGGTGCGCTATGGGCGCGTGGCGGACGGAGCAGCGCAGCGCAGCGGCGTCGGCGCGGTCGTCTCCGGCATCCTGCGCAACCCGATCATCATCGCCGTCGCCGTCGGCGCCGCCCTGAACCTCAGCGGGGTCGGCCGCATTCCAGTGGTCGGGGACGTGGTGGGCATCCTGGCGCGGGCCGCCCTGCCCATGGGGCTGCTCTCGGTCGGCGCTGGGCTGGACCTCGCCGCCGCGCGCGGCGCCGGACTCGGCGTGGCGCTGTCCAGCGTCCTGAAGCTGCTGCTGGTCCCCGCCGCGACGGCGCTCGCCGGGCTGTGGCTGGGGGTGGACGGCCTGCCGCTGACCGTCGCGGTGCTGTTCAACGCCCTGCCCTGCTCGGCCAGCTCCTATGTCCTGGCCCGGCAGATGGGCGGCGACCATGTCCTGATCGCCGGCATCATCACCATTCAGACGCTCGCCTCCGCCGCCACGCTGCCGCTGGTCGTCGCCCTGGCGGGCTGACGGTTGATTTCCAGACATCCAATCCTTTGCAGCGCCATCATTACAGATGAGGCGCACTGATCACTTCAAGAAATCACGCAGAACAGAACACCATCAGTGCGTTCTGTCTATATTTTGTATGTCTAAATTATACAATAATATGCATAGAAAAAGATAGTTATATTTAGATATTACTTGATTTCATAAAAGAAATTTGAAAAATGTTGTTGGGAATTACAATAATATGCATTCTAACGATTAGATATCTAATCAAATAATTTTCCGCCGTTAACGATTCGTTGGGAATTTCGCACAATTCTACTTTTGGTAGATATTGTTAGCGATCGGGGTAACCATGAGCATCAACGCCACATCGGGATACACCCAGCCCACTCCACAGATGAACACGGGGAAAAGCTCAGGAACCGCCCCGGTTGCAAGCCCTTCGCCCTCGGCCACGCCGCCACTGACGGGAGCGCCAGCCTCCGGGCCTCTTGACACGGTCAGCCTCTCTGTCGAAGCGCAGTTCAAGATGAACGGCGCGACCAAGTTTTCCGTGACCGCCGACTCGCTGGCTCAAGCCGCGACGGCAGCAAAGAATGTACCGGGACTGAACGCGGATGCGGAACTCTTCACACCCGAAGCGTTGGCGGCCCATGCCGAGTGGCGGGAAAAGCACACCGAGTACCGGGGGAAGGTGCGCAGCCTCGTCGACCAGACCTTCGGTTTGAGCGCAGACGGGAACAGTTGGGCGGCGGGCGGAGCCGCGCTGACCGCCATAAAGAATCTGGCGGAAAAGAACGGACTGATCGAACCGGAAATGCCGCCGGCCGTAGCCAAAATGCTGCATACGACGGGTGAAAGCATGTGGACTGATAAAAGCGGCGGGTCCACCGGCATGTTCGATATCGTTTTCACGAAGAAGGGCGCGGAAAGTGGCGGAAATCTTCGCATCCTGTTTGATGGCAGCATGAAGCCCAGCGTAAACAGCTCTCCGGTCGATTTGAAAGATGGAAGCACGAATGCTCAAAGTGCTCTGTCCAAAATCAGGAACTCGGCGCTTGGCAAGCAGTTGGACACGGTGGGCGGCTGGAATCCGGGCAGTGCGGCCAATGCCTACGCCCTCACAAGTGGCAAGAACGGCGGCGACGCTGGGGTCTTTGGCATGGTCTTAACCAACAACACGGATGCTTATGCCAAAGCCAACGCCTCAAAAATACTCGAAACCATATACAAGTATCTATAGCACACGCCAGGTCATTACCGCATTCACTCACCACTGCATGAATTAACAAAACCAGAATCATGAACAGCGTCGCCAGGGCACATCCTCTGGCGACGTCACCGCTTTTAACTTTCCAAGAATAATGCAATTTTATTAGATAGCTAATAAACTAAAATATCTATTTTTATTTTAGTTTACGAGGCCAAGTTTTTTGGTAAAACATAATCTCCACCTAAAGGTGGAAAATAACAGACCGCCAGTACACAAAGGAATGAAAATGATTCACGTCCCCTTATCGAATGGAAACGATCTTTACCCTGGCTATTGATGGCCCTCGCCGCCCAACGAGGCGTGCTATATTGACGGTTTTGATGGAGACGATACAATCGCTGGCACGCCATACAGCGATGTAATCGATGGTGGAAACGGTCACGATAACCTGTTCGGGGGAAGTGGCAATGATACCATGTACGGTGCCAACGGCAACGATCGCCTTGATGGCGATTATGGCAACGATGAATTGTGGGGTGAGGCCGGATCGGATACTATCTACGGCAGCTTTGGAAACGACACCCTGATCGGAGGCGGCGCCCCGGCGGGTACAGCGGATTACCTGTACGGCGGGGAAGGGAATGACGTCTATCTTCACAACGCCAACCTGGGGGGCGTCTCTTATATTTATGACACCGACAATTATAGCCCAGGAACACAGGATCTCCTAATATTTTCAGGAGACTCGTCAATCTACGATCTTCAGTTTTTCCAAGTTAGCAACGTCGATCTGTACATTATGACAGCCACTGACGCCGCCGATTCTGTGAATGATAACGGGGTTATCATTCACAGATATTTTAACAACTCTGGAACGCCCTCGGGTATTTCCGAAGTCGAATACCTCAGGGTTGGCAGCTCAACGTATGATCTGTCCGCGCTTCTCGGCTTCGGAGCCTGATTGCCGAACCTGCGGGCGCCCTGCGGTGGAAGAGCGTTCCACCGCAGGGCGCCTTGCGTGCCGACGATCTGCCGAACGCTTCACGGCGGTTCCGGCGCACCCTGGGGGAACCGCTCCAACCCATCGTCGAGGGTGTAATAGTCCCCCTTGTCCGCCGCATAGATATGCCGCAGCGTCGTCAGGCTGGTCGGCTGGTCCAGCGTGCCGGCGGCGATGTCGAGCAACGCGCCCTCGTCGCCACTCCAGAACAGCGACGAACCGCAGCGCGAGCAGAAACCCCGCTGCGCCTTCGCCGAGGAACGGTACCAGGACAGGGTGTCCTGCGCCTCGATGACGACCGTCTCGCGCGGAATGGTGATGTAGGCTCCGAAATGGCCGTGGAAGCGCCGGCATTGGCCGCAGTGGCAGTTCACCACCCCCATGGGCCGCTCGGTCGCCCTGTACCGCACGCCACCACACAGACAACCGCCCGTCAGATCTCCGCCGTCGCTCATCGGCCCGCTCCCGTCCGTTTCCTCGATAAGATTCCGTCAGCCCTGCCAGAAGGGCTTGTCGGCCTCGGTCACCGCGTCGGCGCGGGACAGGCCGATGTCCTGCAACAGATGGTCGGGCAAAGCCTCCAGCGCACGCCGCTGGCGCCGCCGCTCGTTCCAGGTCGCCACCGTGTCGAACAGGGCGACCACCGCACCACCAATGCCCTGCCCGGGCCGGTCCTGCGCGTCGGTGCGGGTGTTCATGCTGCCGTTCATGCCGTCATTCATGCTCTGGGCCATGACCGCGTCTCCTCTTGTGTCCGGTCGTTGTCGGTGCGTGTCGCCCGACGTTCCGGACTGTGTTCCGTGACTGGAGGATGGGCCACCCGGTCCTTGCGCACAAACGACGCTTTCTCATAGTTTGGATTAGGAAAACTAATCCGAAGTTCGCTTCCCGGAGTCGCTCCATGGCCCGCCGCCTGCCGCCGCTGAACGCCCTGCGCGCCTTCGAATCCGCCGCCCGGCACCTGTCCTTCACCAAGGCGGCCGAGGAGCTTCACGTCACCCAGGCCGCCGTCAGCCACCAGATCAAGGGGCTGGAGGAATGGCTGGGCATGCCGCTGTTCCGCCGGATGAACCGCGCGCTGATCCTGACCGAGACCGGGCAATCCTATCTGCCGCCGGTGCGCGATGCGCTCGACACGCTGTCGCACGCCACGGAGCGGCTGTTCCGCATGGACGGGTCCGGCGCGCTGACCATCTCCACCATGCCCAGCTTCGCCGCGAAGTGGCTGGTCATGCGGCTCGGCCGCTTCCAGGCCCGCCATCCCGAGCTGGAGGTGCGGCTGCACACCACCCCGCAGCTCGTGGATTTCACCCAGCAGGACGTGGACATCGGCATCCGCTTCGGCGCCGGCAACTGGCCCGGCCTGCGGTGCGAGCGGCTGATGACCGAGGACATCTACCCGGTGTGCAGCCCGTCGCTTCTCAACGGCCCCCGCCCGCTGTGCTGTCCGGAGGATCTGCGCCACCACACGCTGCTCCACGATGACTATTTCATCACCTGGGGCACCTGGGGAGAGGCCGCGGGAATCGAAGGGCTGGACCACGCCCGCGGCCCGCGCTTCGACGATTCGGCGCTGCTGCTCCAGGTCGCAGCCGAGGGCGGCGGCGTCGCGCTGGCCCGCGGCGTCCTGGTGGCGGACGACGTGGCCGCCGGGCGGCTGGTCCGGCTGTTCGACGTCCATCTGCCGGGCAACTACGCCTATTACGTGGCCGCCCCGCCCCATTACTTCTCGCGCCCGAAGGTGAAGGCGTTCCGCGACTGGCTGTTCGAGGAAGCCGCCGCCGATCCCGCCTCCAAAGCCGCCCCCAAACCTGACGCCGGCCACAGCCGGGCCTTGTCCGCGGCCGAGTCCGCCACAACCTTTTCCCCAGACGCCTGAACGGGGAAAGGTTGCGCCATGACGCCCGCACGTCCACTCGCTCTCGCCGCCCTCCTGATTGCCGCCACCGTGCTGCCCGCCGCAGCCCACCATGGCTGGGGCGGCTACGAGTCGGGCAAGGAGATGACGCTGACCGGCACCGTGCAGCAAATCGCCTTCAGCAACCCGCACGCCATGCTGAACCTCCAGGCCGACGGCAAGCTCTGGCACATCGTGCTCGCCCCGCCCAGCCGCATGAGCACGCGCGGCCTGCCCGCCGATTCGATCAAGCCCGGCCAGACCGTGACGGTGGTCGGCTATCCCGCCAAGTCCGACCCGGCGGAGCTGCGGGCGGAGCGCATCACCGCCGCCGACAAGACCATCGAGCTGCGCTGACGGCGGCCCCCGCGCCCGGTCGCAGCATGGACCACGATCTCGCCCCCACCGGCCCCGGCTGGCTCGTCGCGCTGGAGACGTCCGGACTCGGCGAGTCGCTGCGTCAGTCGATCTGGCTCTACCCGATGGTCGAGATCGCGCACATCCTCGGATTTGCGCTTCTGGTCGGGGCGATCCTGGCCTTCGACCTGCGACTGATGGGGGTTCGGGCGCCGCTGCTGCCGGCGGACGCGCTGGCGCGGCTTCTGCTGCCGGTGGCGGTGGCGGGATTCGCCCTGGCGGTGCCGACCGGCCTCCTCCTCTTCACGACGGAGGCGACGGCGCTGGCCGGCAACCCGGCCTTCCTGGCGAAGCTGGCGCTGATCGGGCTGGCCTTGCTGAACATCCTGGCGTTCCACGGCCTCGCCGGGCGTCGCATGGCGGCGTGGAGTCTGTCGGACCGGCCTCCGCCGGGCGCCCGTTTCGCCGGGGCGGCCTCGCTCGCGCTGTGGGTCGGCGTCCTGGCCTGCGGGCGGCTCATCGCTTACCTGTAGAAAAGGTCATAGGGCGCGCTTGCGGGCGTCCGGGACCGCTCCTATAGTCGCGGCCCATGACCGGATCGCCCCATTCCACGACGGTTTTCCCGCACCGCCACCTCCTTGGCATCGAGGGGCTGACGGCAGGCGAGATCACCACCATCCTCGACCTCGCCGACGGCTACGTCGAGCAGAACCGCCAGCCTTCGAAGAAATCGTCGCTCCTCGACGGGCGGACGATCGTCAACCTGTTCTTCGAGAACTCGACCCGCACCCGCACCAGCTTCGAGCTGGCCGGCAAGCGGCTCGGCGCCGACGTCATCAACATGTCGTCGGACGGCAGCTCGGTGAAGAAGGGCGAGACGCTGATCGACACGGCGATGACGCTGAACGCCATGCACCTCGACGCGCTGGTCGTTCGCCACGCCGATTCGGGGGCGGTGAAGCTGCTGGCCGACAAGGTCAACTGCTCGGTCATCAACGCCGGCGACGGCCATCACGAGCACCCGACGCAAGGGTTGCTGGACGCGCTGGCGATCCGTCGCCGGCTGGGTAGCCTCGACGGGCTGATCGTGGCGATCTGCGGCGACATCCTGCACAGCCGCGTCGCGCGCTCCAACATCCACCTGCTGAACGCCATGGGCGCCCGCGTCCGCGTCGTGGCGCCGCCGACGCTGATCCCCTCGCAGATCGACCGGCTGGGCGTCGAGGTCCACCACTCCATGGCGACCGGCCTGAAGGACGCCGACGTGGTGATGATGCTGCGCCTCCAGACCGAGCGGATGAGCGGCCAATACGTCCCCTCGACCCGCGAATACTTCTACTTCTACGGCCTGGACTACGAGAAGCTGGCGGTGGCGAAGCCGCACGCCGTGGTGATGCATCCCGGCCCGATGAACCGCGGCGTCGAGATCGATTCGGAGGTCGCAGACGACCTCAAGCGCTCCATGATCCTTGATCAGGTGGAGCTGGGCGTGGCCGTCCGCATGGCCGTGCTCGACCTTCTCACCCGAGACCCTAACAGTAACGAAGGCCGGGGCACCGATGTCTAACGCCAACGCCCGCGTCGCCTACCGCAACGCCCGCCTGCTCGACCCCGCCAGCGGCCTGGACCAGCGCGGCGACCTGCTGACCGAAGGCGCGAAGATCGCCGACTTCGGCCCGTCCCTGTTCGCCGACGGCGTGCCGGAGGGGGTCGAGGTGGTGGACCTCCAGGGCCAATGCCTCGCCCCCGGCCTCGTCGACATGCGCGTCCTGATCGGCGAGCCCGGCGAGGAGGAAAAGGACACCATCAAGAGCGCGTCCCGCGCCGCGGTGGCCGGCGGCATCACCGCCGTGGTCCTGCTGCCCAACACCGACCCGGTGACCGACGAGGTGGCGAGCCTGGAGTTCATCGCCCGGCGCGCCCGCGAGGTGCGTCTGGTCAAGGTCTTCGCCTATGCCGCCGCCACCCGCGGGACCGAGGGCAACGAGATCACCGAGATGGGCCTCCTGTCCCGCGCCGGGGCCGTGGCCTTCACCGACGGCACCAAGGCGATCGCCAGCGCCAAGGCGATGCGCCGCGCGCTGAGCTACGCCCGCACCTTCGACAAGCTGATCGTCCAGCATCCGGAGGAGCCGAGCCTGGCCAGCGGCGGCATGATGAACTCGGGCGAGCGCGCCACCCGCCTCGGCCTCGTCGGCATCCCGCGGGAGGCCGAGATCATCATGATCGAGCGCGATCTGCGCCTTCTCGAACTCTCCGGCGGACGCCTGCACTTCGCCCACGTCTCGACGGGCGAGTCGGTCGACCTGATCCGCCGCGCCAAGGCGCGCGGTCTGAAGGTCACCTGCGACACCGCCCCGCATTACTTCGCGCTGACCGAGACGGACGTCGGCGACTACCGCACCTTCGCCAAGGTCTCCCCGCCGCTGCGCGGCGAGATGGACCGGCGGGCCATCGTGGAAGGTCTGGCCGACGGCACCATCGACGCCATCGCGTCCGACCACACGCCGCAGGACCAGGACCAGAAGCGCCTGCCCTTCGCCCAGGCCGCCTGCGGCGTGATCGGGCTGGAGACGCTGTTCCCGCTGACGCTGGAGTTGGTGCACAAGGGCGCGATGCCGCTGCTGAAGGCGCTGGCCTGCGTGACCGTGAAGCCGGCCGAACTCCTCGGCCTGCCACTCGGCCGCATCGCCAAGGGGGCGCCCGCCGACCTGATCGCCTTCGACCTGGACGTGCCGTGGAAGGTGGATGTGACGGCCTTCAAGTCGAAGTCGAAGAACAGCCCCTTCGAGGACCGCCCCGTCCAGGGCCGTCCGCTGCGCACCGTGGTGGACGGGCGCACCGTCTGGCAGTTCGAGGGCTGATCGGGTGACTCTCCTCATCTCGGCCCTTCTGGGCTATCTTCTGGGCTCGATCCCCTTCGGGCTGGTGCTGACGCGGCTGGCCGGTCTGGGCGACATCCGCAAGATCGGCTCCGGCAACATCGGCGCCACCAACGTGCTGCGCACCGGCAACAAGCCGCTGGCCGCCGCCACCCTGATCCTGGACAGCGGCAAGGGCGCCATCGCCGCCCTGCTCGCCCTCGCCTGGGCGGGGCCGGAAGCGGCGGTCTTCGCGGCGGGCGGCGCCATGCTGGGCCACAGCTTCCCGGTCTGGCTCGGCTTCAAGGGCGGCAAGGGCGTGGCGACCGCGCTCGGCGTGCTGCTGGCCGTGTCCTGGCCGGTCGGCGTGATCGCCTGCGCGACGTGGCTGGCGATGGCCTTCCTGTTCAAGATCTCGTCGCTGTCGGCCCTGACCGCGCTGGGCCTCAGCCCGATCTTCGGCTGGATCTTCGGCGGGCCGCTGGTGGCGGGCTTGTGCCTGTTCATCGCCGTGCTGGTCGCCATCCGCCATTCCGCGAACATCAAGCGCCTGCTGAAGGGCGAGGAGCCGAAGATCAGCTTCGGCAAGAAGAAGGCCTGATCGCCCCCCATTCAGGTCTTCAGGAACACCTGCTCCATCGCCGTCAGCAATTCCCCCGCCAGGACGGGCTTCCTCAGGATCACCAGCGGTCCGCCCTCCCCGTCCTGCAAGCCGGGGATTCCATCCTCGGGCGGCGAAGCCGACAGGACGACAATGGGCAGGTCGGGCCAGTCGAAGCGCAATTGACGGATCATCGCTTCGCCGCCCAGCCTGGGCATCACCAAGTCGGTGATCAGCGCATCGAAAGAGCCCTCGGCCAGGGCGCTCAGCCCCGCCTCCCCATCCGTCACGGTGGTGACCGTGCAATGGGCCATTTCCAGCATGCGGGCCATCGCCATGGCGGTGAGCGAGTCATCCTCCACGAGAAGAATATTGAGTGACCTCGCGAAACGCACCGGTAACCTCCACGGGTGGCGAACGGGCCGACACTCTCCACGAAGGCCGGTTGCTTCGCTCCTGCAAAAAAGTGTGGCGGCGTGCGTTATTTAGGACGCCGGCTTCACGGTACCATGGGGCGGCGTCCGGCGGGATGGTTTTGAAAAGGCCGTGACCGAACCCGCCCCACGGGCCTTGCGGCGGCTCGACCAGCGGTACTGCGGGTCGTCGGCGATCAGATGCAGATGGTCGGAAATGCGGTTGCGCTCCAGCCAGCCGAGGGCGGCCTCCAGTTCCGACAGGGTCATCTCCGACCGCGCCTTGTTCATGCAGCGCTTCAGCACGGCGTTGTAGGTGTGGTAGCTGACCGGCCCGTCGGCGACGAGGTTGTTGTCCTGGTCCTCGATCACCTGGGCCGCCACGATCTGGCCGATGCGTTGGCGCAGATGATGCTCCACGGCGCTGGGCACCTGCACCCCATCCTTCGACGGATGGTCGGCAGGATGGCCGTTGGCGGGGGGGCGGTCGGCGGAATCGCGCCCCGGCGACGGGTTGCCGAAATCGGGACCGGGTGCGACCACGGCGAAGCGCAGGGCCGTCGCGTTGGATTCCAGCGGGATGATCTCCGGCTCCGCCTCCACCGTGCGCTCGAAGGGCAGTTCATGCTGGCGCCGCGTCTTCACCATGGCCCGTGTGCCCTGCTGGGTTTCCACCATCTGGCGGAACCGCTCGAACATCATGTCGGAGGGGTGGTAGATCACCGCCCGCTGCTGCTCGTAGGCGCCGGCGTGGGGATCGACGCGGGTGGCCCGCGCGATGGCCTGTTCCAGCCAGGGGCGGGAGCGGATGTGGGTCAGGCAGGCGACGTGCGAGATGGCCGGCGCGTCCAGCCCCTCGTAGGCCATGGCGACGGACACCAGCACGGCGGGTTCGGGGCGCAGGCGGAAGGCGGCCACCACCTCCTGGGCGTCGCGCCGCTCGGAAATGGCGATCTGCGCCATCCGCGCCGCCTGAGCGCCGGGCATCCAGCCGCGCAGCGTGTCGAGGTAGTTGCGGGCGGTTTCCTGGTCCGGCGCGATCACCAGCAGCTTGCCCAGCCCTGCGCCCTCCGACCCCGGACCGTTCCCCGCCGCACGCCGCTTCGCCCGGTGCTCACGGCAGGAGCGGTAGGCCTCGCGCAGCATGGCCTGGGCGAAACCGGTGCGCAGCGCGGTGAACAGGGCGTCGCGGGTGTTCTCCCCGGCGCGGGACAGCGCGTCGACGCTGCGCGTCGTCCGCTCGGCGTCCAGCCATGTCGCGGTGCCGTCCATCGCGCCGAAGGTCACCGGCAGGATCGCCTTCTCGGCCAGCGCCTGCCGCCGCGAATAGCCGACGATGGCCCAGCCCGGCGCCTTGAAGTCGATCTCACGCACTCGCCGCACCCCCTTCGGGGTGCGGTAGGGCAGCCAGAGGATCGGGCGCCCGTCCGCCCGCTCCAGCGTGCCGCTCATCAGCAACCGGGCGGCGGCGCTTTCCATAAGCGGCAGGATGGAGCGGCTCCAGGCGGTCTCATCCTCCGCCGCGGTCGCCGTTCCGGTGTCGGCGACAGCGGGGAGGTGGTGCAACTCGTCCACGGCCAGCAGATAGCGGTGGCGGCGGAACTCCTGAAGGTGCAGGTCCGGGGCCGCGGCGACCGCCTGATAGGTGGTGACGTAGCCCTGGAGGCCGCGGCAGAGGTCGCGCCCGTTCTCCGCCGCACGCAACGCGATCCCGTGGCCCAGCGCCTCGCGCCAGCGCGGGTCCGCGAAGGCTTCCTCCGCCTGCCGGCGCAGGCTGTCGCGCGGCACGATCCAGCAGATGCGGTCGATCAGCCCGGCGCGCATCAGCGCCGCCCCCATGATCACCGGCAGCAGCGACTTGCCCCCACCCGGCGTCACCGCGGCCAGAACGTCCCGCACGTCCGTCTGCCGCTGCGCGATGGCCGCGGCGATACCGGCGACCATGGTCTGGTGGCTCCTCAACGCTGGCATGCCGGCCTGTCGCCCCTCCCTGACGGTTTTGCGCGGTACGGACCGGCAAGGCTAAGCTGCGGGGAGTCACCGGGTCACGGATTCAATCGTAGGTAGACATCCCCCAAAGGAGGGGGGCGCTCGCCAAAGGAGTCCGAAGGAAAGACGCCGGGTGCGCTTCGGTCTGGGCGCGGATCGGGCTTCGTGGTACACGAATTGTTCTTTTGAAAAGACCCAACGGGAAGAGCAAGGAGGGCACCGAGAAATGAGCACCCGTCCGCAGGCGGTTTCCACCCAGCATGTCGAGAACGAGCGCACCCGCGTCACCGAATGGCGCCTTGTGCCGGGGGCCGAGACCGGCGCCCATGTGCACGGCTACGACTATGTGATCGTTCCGGTGACGGCCGGCGCCTTCACCATCGTCGATCCGGACGGCAACGCCCGCCAATTCCCGCTGGAGCCGGGCCGCTCCTATTTCCGTAAGGCCGGTGTCAGCCACAACGTCATCAACGACGGCGACGGCGACATCGTCTTCGTCGAGGTCGAATTCCTCCAGCCCGGCTGACCCCGCAAGCCCGATCCGACTGACCAATGCACCGCGGCTCCACCATGTTCGACTATGGCCAGGACGGCGACGAGCCGCTTCCCGATGCCGTCATCCGCACCGGCGGGCCGCGGTCCGTCCAGCATTTGCTGCTCTCCCTGTCGCCGGAAAACCCGCTCTACCTCTACGCCGACGCGGCGGACGCCGGGGGCGGGGCCTATTTCCGGGACTCCCGCGAAGTCTGGCAATCGCTGGCCGACGGGGAGGGCCAGCGCTGGCGCTGGTTCGTCGGCAGCCAGGGCCGCGTCGTCGAGGCCGCCCCCGGCGACGTGCACGGCCTGCGCCGCGCCGCGCCGGTCGCACTGACCATCACCTGGTACAGCCTGCCGGACCGCGAGAGCGTCGGGCGGGTGCGCAACGCCCTGCGCGCCATCGGGGCCACCTGCAGCCGAGGCCCGGCGGGCTGACGGCGCGGGCATTTCGCAAGCACCGGCGCGAACGCATGGGCGCCATGTTATTTCGGAATCCCTCTTGATCAGGCCGTTATTGTGTGGGCGCGACTTCTGTCCTAATGTTAGGAACCAGGAATCCGGGAGCATCCGACAGAGTGGCCGTCACCCAGGCACAGCCTTTGCGCGTTCTGACGCCCTGTGCCTCATCGCTCGTTCTGCGGTGACCGGCCATGATGGCCTCTTCCCACATGATCGTCGGCGGGGCGGCGTGGTTCTACGCGTCGGCGCGCTTCGGCCTGCCTTTCGACGTGGTGGCGTTCGGGGCGGCGGTGATCGGGTCGCTGGCGCCGGACATCGACCACCCCAAATCGACGCTCGGGCAATTGATGCGGCCCCTGTCGAACGTGATTTCCGCCGTCTTCGGGCATCGCGGCGTCACCCATTCCACGCTGGCCATCGTGGGCTGCCTGTGGGTCCTGCACGAATACGCGGACTACTCGCATCTGATCCTGCCCTTCCTGATCGGCTATCTGACCCATCTGGCGGGTGACCTGCTGACCCCGGCGGGGCTGCCTCTGCTCTGGCCGATCAAGCGGCGGCGCAACTTCGCGCTCCCCATCCTGAAGACCGGCGGATTCTCGGAGCAGCTGGCGGTCACTCTGCTGGCCGGCTGGATGATCTCCGGCCTGTTTTCCGCATCCTGGCCGGGCCTGCCCCTCGACCGCCTGCCCTTCGAGAACTGGATGGCGATGGACCGCCCGTGGCGTTCCGCCGTCGTCGCGGCGCAGGGCTTCCTCGGGGAGGAAGGGCGGGAGCGTAGCGCGCCACCCATCCCCGCCCGCAAGCCCGTGGAGCCGGCAAGAAGCCGCCCGCTGAAAGGATGAGGCATGAGCGCTTGGGTTGTGTTTTTAATGTAACGGTCAATGACTCATCTTTGCTTTCGTTTCGTCAACCTTGTCACATTTCGTCATAGAGACCGCGGAAATCTGTCTTTGTCACCGCTTAGCGATTCGTTAGGCTTTTTAGGCATATTCTAACGACCATATCCAATCGATCTTAGATTGAATTTCCACACGCTTCGATGCGGATGGGTCCGACCATGGCAAAGCTCCGGATGTCGAAAGAGACGCAGGCGGCCGACGGCATGCCGCCCGATACGGCGACGGCGATGCCGCTCCACCTCGCGCTGCCCGATTTGCCCGGCGGACAGGACAACAGCCTGAAGCGTGTCTCCGACGTGCTGGCCCCGCTGGACCATGGGCAGAAGCTCCAGCTCTACAAGATGATCCGGGACGGGTATCTGGACGACATGGCCGAGCCGGTCGCCCAGATGCTGGTCACCATGCTGAACGGACGGCGATCCGAACACGCGCGCCGCGTCTGGACCGGCCTGTTCGACGCGCTGATCCTGCGCGACGATTCCCTGCTGACCAGCGGTGTCCGGCTGGCCGGCGCCCTGCATCTGGCGGATGTCAGCGCCTGGTGGTTCGCCCTGGCCCCGCGCATGGAGCCGCTGGTCGGCCGCGTCCAGGAGACGGTGGCCCGGCTCGCCAAGGACCAGCCGCTGAACGAGATCTTCGCTTCCGCCGAGGCGCAGGGCTGGGCGGATGAGTTGCGGCAGCGCAGCCTCGCCGTGCTGGCCCGCCTGCGCGCCACGCCGGCGGAAGCGACCGCCTTCCTGGCCGAGGTGTCGGGCTTCCGTGCGCAGATGTTGAAACGTCACGGCGTGCGCCAGCGCGAAGGCGTCTCCCGCGCGGAGCTGGAGCGGATGGAAACCATCCTTCAGGCCGCCCCCGCCTGGGCCGGCCAGCCCTTGCCCTCGCTGCTGCACGGCGATCCGGTGCGCCTGGCGCGGGAGATGGCGCGGCGCGGCGACTGCACGCGCGACGGGGCGGCCATGTTCGCGGTGGCCGGCCTGCACCGGCGCGACGACGCCGCCCTGGCGATCCGCCTGTTCGAAGCCTTTCCCGTCGCCGTGGCGAAGGACGCGATCATCGGCCGGCTTCTGGTCGCCGCCGAGGCGCTGAAGGCCACGCTGACCGGCAGCTTCCTCAGCAAGCCGGGCCTGCTGGTGGCGGACGCGGTGGACGACCGCGACCATCCCTCGTCCCAGCTGCAGCATTTCCTGGCCTGGTACGACGCCGTCCACGCGCTGGAGTTGGACACCACCGACCGCGAACGCAACATGGTCCATCAGGCGTTCCGCGAGCTGAGCAACGCGGTGCATGAGGATCTCGCCCCCGTCCTCGCCCGGCGGATCGAGGCGCTGACCATGCACAGCGTGCTGGACCCGCTGATGGAGCGCGTGCGCTTCGTGAACGAGTTCCAGGCGCAGCTGGCGCGGCGCGGCATCGTTTCGTCCGGCAAGCCGTGGCGGGCCGAGGACGGCAACCACGTCGCCACGGTCTTCCGCCGCCTGTCATCCACCGGCGCCGCGGAAGGGCTCAGGATGCTGGGGCAGCTCGCCGATCTGGCGGACATGCTGAGCTACCCCATCGAAATCACCGCGCTCGACATAACGCTCGCCGGGGTGATCGAGGCGGCCTTGCGGCAGCAGAAGACGTTCGGCGCCTCCGAAACCCGCCTGATCGACCGCGTGATCGCCGTGTCGAGCGACGAGCGCAAGCGCTGCCGCTGGTGGGTCGCCCCGGAGGTCGTCACCCTGCTGGACGCCGCGGAAAAGTCCGGCATATCCGGCACCGCGAAGAAGTAACGGCGACCGCCGCAACCCCGTCTTTCCCCCAGTGCGCAGGATGCGGCCTCACCCGTTCCCGGCTCGTTCATGCCGGTTGCGGAACGGCGGTGCAAACCTTCTGTTGGTCCGGACATGTGAAGCCGGCGCAGCCCTTGTTCGTGGCGGCGTCCGGCGCTCCCCCGCAGATCCGGAGTCTCCATGGCACCGCTCAAGGCCAGCCTGCGCCCGGCCCCCGCGCCGCCCCCAGCACCGATTCCAGTCACATTGAACGTCAACGGGGTGGAGCGGACACTTCACCTCGCGCCGTGGACGACGCTGCTGGACGCGCTGCGCCTGCATCTCGACCTGACCGGCACCAAGAAAGGCTGCGACCACGGCCAGTGCGGGGCCTGCACCGTCCTGGTGGACGGGCGGCGCATCAACTCCTGCCTGACGCTGGCGGCGATGCAGGACGGTCGCAAGGTCACCACCATCGAGGGGCTGACAACCGGCGACGCGCTCCACCCGCTCCAGGAAGCCTTCATCGAGCATGACGCCTTCCAGTGCGGCTACTGCACGCCCGGACAGATCTGTTCCGCCGCCGGGCTGATCGCCGAGGGCAAGGCCACCACCGACGACGAGATCCGCGAGTTGATGAGCGGCAACCTGTGCCGCTGCGGGGCCTATCCCAACATCGTCGCGGCGATCCGGCAGGCCATGGCCACCGTCGCTCCGAAGGCGGAGGGCGCGCCATGAGATCCTTCACCTATTCCCGCGCCGGCAGCGCGGCGGAGGCGGTCGGACGGGCCGCCGCCAACGGGACCGCCTTCGTCGCCGGGGGGACGAACCTGCTCGACCTGATGAAGGCCGATGTGCTGCGGCCGGAAGGGCTGGTCGACATCTCCCGCCTGCCGCTGGACCGGATCGAGGAGACGGCGGAGGGCGGCCTGCGGCTGGGCGCGCTGGCCCGCAACGCCGACACCGCTTACGACGAGCGCGTGCAGACCCGCTACCCCATGCTGTCCAAGGCGATTCTCGCGGGAGCTTCGGCGCAGCTCCGCAACATGGCGACCAACGGCGGAAATTTGCTGCAGCGGACCCGCTGCTACTACTTCTACGACACGGCCACCCCCTGCAACAAACGGCAGCCGGGGTCGGGCTGCGGGGCGATCGGCGGGGTGAACCGCATCCACGCCATCCTGGGCGCCAGCGACCAGTGCATCGCCGTCCACCCCTCCGACCTCTGCGTCGCTTTGGCCGCCCTCGAAGCGGTCGTCCGGGTGACCGGGCCGGACGGTGAGCGCAGCATCCCCTTCGCCGAATTCCACCGCCTGCCCGGCGACCGCCCGGAGATCGACACGGTCCTGCGGCCGGGCGACCTCGTCACCGCCATCGACCTGCCGGCCAGGGGCTACGCCGAGCATTCGACCTATCTGAAGATCCGCGACCGCGCCTCCTACGCCTTCGCGCTGGTGTCGGTCGCGGCGGGGTTGGAGATGGATGGGGACACCGTCCGCGACGCCCGTCTGGCGCTGGGCGGCGTCGCCCACAAGCCCTGGCGCGACCCGGAGGCGGAAGCCGCCCTCATCGGAAAGCCCGCCACGCCCGACCGGTTCCGCGCCGCCGCGCGCGTGCTGCTGCGCGACGCCAAAGGGCACGAGCACAACAGTTTCAAGATCGAACTGGCCGAGCGCGCCATCGTCCGCGCCCTGACCGAAGCCGCCGAACGCAAGGGAGCGTCCCGCCCATGATCGCCATTCCCAGCATTCCCGGCTTCCTGACGGAGCCCAACGGCCCCATCGGCAAGCCCGTCAGCCGGGTGGACGGGCGGAAGAAGGTGACCGGCAACGCCCATTACGCCGCCGAGTTCACCTTGCCGGACCTCGCCCACGGCTGCATCGTCTCCAGCGCCATCGCGCGCGGGCGGATCACCCGCATCGACACGGCGGCGGCGCTGGCCCTGCCCGGCGTCATCCACGTCTTCACCCACGAGAACCGGCCGAGCCTCGCCTGGTTCGACCGCAAATGGAAGGACGACGACGCGCCCAAGGGAGCGCCCTTCCGCCCGCTCTACGACGCGGAGATCCACCACGCGCTCCAACCGGTGGCCCTGGTGGTCGCGGACAGCTTCGAGCTGGCCCGCTACGCCGCCCGCCTCGTCCACATCGAGTATGAGGCGGCCCTCCACCAGACCGACCTGCGCGCCAACCGCGCGAACAGCTTCACCCCCGGCAAGGACAAGGGCGGCTTCCAGCCCCCGCCGAAGCCACGCGGTGACCCGGAGCAGGCCTTCCTGGCCTCGCCCGTCCGAGTGGACGCGGAGTTCACCCAGGCGGCGGAATACCACAACCCGGTGGAGATGCACGCCACCACCGTCCTGCACCACGACGACGGCACGCTGACCGTCCACGACAAGACCCAGGGCGTGCAGAACTGCCACACCTACATCTGCAACGTCTTCGGCCTGGCCAAATCCGCCGTGCGGGTAATGTCGCCCTTCGTCGGCGGTGCCTTCGGCTCCGGATTGCGGCCGCAGCATCAGCTCTTCATGGCCATGCTGGCGGCGACGCAGTTGAAACGCTCCATCCGGGTGGAGCTGTCGCGCCCGCAGATGTTCAGCTTCGGCCACCGGCCCGAAACCATCCAGCGGGTGGCGCTGGGCGCCGACCGCGACGGCACGCTGCGCGCGCTGATCCACGAGGCGGTGCAGGAAAGCTCCCGGAACGAGAACTATGTGGAGATCGTCGTCAACTGGTCGGGCCAGCAGTACGCCTGCGACAACGTCCGGCTGGACTACACGCTGTCGCGGCTGGACGTGCACACGCCGCTGGACCAGCGCGCCCCCGGTGCGGCGACCGGCGTTCCGGCGCTGGAGATCGCCATGGACGAGCTGGCCTGCAAGCTCGGCATGGACCCGCTGGAGCTTCGGCTGAAGAACTACGCGGAGACCGATCCGAACACCGGAAACCCTTTCTCCAGCAAGGAGCTGCGCGCCTGTTTCCGGCACGGGGCGGAGCGGTTCGGCTGGGCGAAGCGCAGTCCCGCGCCGCGCTCCATGCGGGACGGGCGGGAACTGATCGGCTGGGGCATGGCGGCGGGCGTATGGGACGCCATGCAGGGGCAGGCCGCCGCCAAGGCGGTCCTGGGCGTTGATGGAAAGCTGGTGGTGTCCAGCGCCACCGCCGACATCGGCACCGGCACCTACACCGTCATGACGCAGATCGCCGCCGACGTGCTGGGGCTGCCGATCGAGGAGGTGACCTTCTGCCTGGGCGATTCCTCGCTTCCCACCGCCCCCGTCGAAGGCGGGTCCTGGACCGTCTCCACCGTCGGGTCAGCGGTGAAGGCGGTGTGCGACCGGGTGCGGTCACAGCTGATCGCATTGGCCGGAAAGCTGGAGAACAGCCCGCTGAAGGGCGTGGCCGAGGAGGATATGGTCTTCGCCGACAGTCACCTGATCGTCCGGAACGACCGGTCGCGGCGGCTGTCCATCACCGAGGTGATGCGCGGCTCCGGCACCCTGTCCATCGAGGAGGAGGCGCGCGCCCTGCCCTATCTATTGGCGCGGGCCCGCCACACCTTCGCCACCCATTCCGCCGTCTTCGTGGAGGTCCGGGTGGACGAGGATCTCGGCACCGTCCGGGTGGCCCGTGTGGTCAGCGCCATCGCCGCCGGGCGCATCATCAACCCCAAGACGGCGCGCAGCCAGATCCAGGGCGCCGTGGTCTGGGGCATCGGCATGGGTCTGGAGGAGGAAGCCTTCACCGATCACCGGCTGGGCCGCGTGATGAACCACGACTACGCGGAGTACCATATCCCGGTGAATGCGGACGTGCCGAAGATCGACGTGCTGTTCGTCGAGGAGCACGACGACATGGTCAACGCGCTGGGCGCCAAGGGGGTCGGCGAGATCGGCATCGTCGGCGTTCCCGCCGCCATCGCCAACGCCATCCATCACGCGACCGGCGTGCGCGTGCGCGATTTTCCGATCACGCTGGACAAGGTGCTGGCGGGTCTGCACTGACGAGAGGGCGGGTGGTCGCGACAGGCCCCCACCCAACCGTCCCCCTGCGAAAGCGGGGGGAGGCCGGGAGGGGGGCCCTATACGACCACCCCCCAAACCATCCGCCCGCTTACGCCGCAGCGACGGCCTCGACCGGCGCCATGCGGATCAGGTAGTCGAAGGCCGACAGGGCGGCCTTCGAGCCCTCGCCCATGGCGATGATGATCTGCTTGTAGGGCACCGTCGTCGCGTCGCCCGCCGCGAACACGCCGGGGACGGAGGTCTGGCCGCGCGCGTCCACCTCGATCTCGCCGCGCGGGCTCAGCGCCACAGACCCCTTCAGCCATTCGGTGTTGGGGACGAGGCCGATCTGCACGAAGATGCCTTCCAGGTCGATCCGGTGCACCTCGCCGGTGTTGCGGTTCTTGTAGCTGAGGCCGGTCACCTTGGTGCCGTCGCCATGCACCTCGGTCGTCAGGCCCGAGGTGATGACGCGCACGTTGGGCAGGCTGCGCAGCTTTCGCTGGAGCACCTCGTCGGCGCGGAGCTGGCTGTCGAACTCGATCAGAGTCACCTCGGCGACGATGCCGGCGAGATCGATCGCCGCCTCGACGCCGGAGTTGCCGCCGCCGATGACCGACACGCGCTTGCCCTTGAACAGCGGGCCGTCGCAGTGCGGGCAGTAGGCCACGCCCTTGTTCCGGTACTCGTCCTCGCCGGGGACGCCCATCTGGCGCCAGCGGGCGCCGGTGGACAGGATCACCGTCTTCGACTTCAGCGAGGCCCCGTTGGCGAGCCGGACCTCGATCAGGCCGCCCGGACCCGAGGCGGGGATCAGCGCCTCCGCCCGCTGCAGGTTCATCACGTCGACCTCATACTCCTTGACGTGCTGCTCCAGCGCGGTGGCCAGCTTCGGACCCTCGGTGTGGGAGACGGAGATGAAGTTCTCGATGGCCATGGTGTCGAGCACCTGACCGCCGAAGCGCTCCGCCGCGACGCCGGTGCGGATGCCCTTGCGGGCCGCGTAGATCGCCGCCGCGGCGCCGGCCGGGCCGCCGCCGATCACCAGAACGTCGAAGGCGTCCTTGGCCTTGATCTTCTCCGCGTCGCGCTGCGCGGCGCCGGTGTCGATCTTGGCGAGAATCTGCTCAAGCCCCATGCGGCCCTGGCCGAACGGCTCGCCGTTCAGGAAGATGGACGGGACGGCCATGATCTTGCGCGATTCGACCTCCTGCTGGAACAGCGCGCCGTCGATGGCGACATGCTTGATCCGCGGGTTCAGAACGCTCATCAGGTTCAGGGCCTGCACCACGTCGGGGCAGTTCTGGCAGGACAGCGAGAAATAGGTCTCGAAGCTGTACTCACCCTCCAGCGCCTTCACCTGCTCGATGACCTCCGCCGACTCCTTGGAGGGGTGGCCGCCGACCTGCAGCAGGGCGAGGATGAGGGAATTGAATTCGTGGCCCATCGGCAGGCCGGCGAAGCGGACGCCGATGTCGGTGCCGGTGCGCTTGATCGCGAAGGAGGGCTTGCGCGCGTCGTCGTCGCTGCGGACGAAGGTGATCTTGTCCGACAGGGACGCGATGTCCTGCAGCAGAGCCAGCATTTCCTGCGATTTGGCGCCGTCGTCCAGGGAGGCGGCCAGTTCGATGGGCTGCGTGATCTTGTCGAAATAGGCCTTGAGCTGGCCTTTGACGTTGCTATCCAACACGGCGAGGGCTCCCGAAAGTGGTTTTTCGAAGCGAGCCCGGTGGCGCCTGGGCGGGTCCGGGCAGCAGAATCTCGTTGAAGCGTTTCTTGTTGAACGGATGACGGCCACTCGCGATCCGGGCCCGGAATCATCCGGGCCCGAAGCCGTGGCGCCGCGGCCGGCGTGGCCGCGGCCGAACCGTCCGACCGCGGTTGCGGCCGGCGGTTCCCAGAGGATCAAGCCGGAGAGGCTTAGATCTTGCCGACGAGGTCGAGCGACGGGGCCAGGGTCTTCTCACCCTCTTCCCACTTGGCCGGGCAGACTTCGCCCGGGTGCGAGGCGACGTACTGGGCGGCCTTCACCTTGCGGAGCAGCTCGCGGGCGTCGCGGCCGATGCCGCCGGCGGTGATCTCGATGATCTGGATCTTGCCGTCCGGGTCGACGACGAAGGTGCCGCGGTCGGCGAGGCCCTTCTCCTCGATCAGGATCTCGAAGTTGCGGCAGATCGTGGCGGTCGGGTCGCCGACCATGGTGTAGCCGATCTTGCCGATGGCCGGCGAGGTGTCGTGCCAGGCCTTGTGGCAGAAGTGGGTGTCGGTCGAAACGCTGTAGATCTCAACGCCGAGCTTCTGGAACTCGCCGTAGTTATCGGCCAGGTCTTCCAGCTCGGTCGGGCACACGAAGGTGAAGTCCGCCGGGTAGAAGAAGACGACCGACCACTTTCCCTTCAGGTCGGCGTCGCTGACGTCGATAAACTTGCCGCCCTTGAAAGCGGTCGCCTTGAACGGCTTAATCTCGGTGTTGATCAAGGACATGATTTCTCCATCAGTCTGAATGATTGGAGCAAGCGTCACTCCGGTGTCCTGCCAGCCTGGCGCCGTTTCCCAAATGGGCTACCGGTGCCGCGGCATCCCTGCCGGAAGTCTGCTCCCCCCTCGTTGGTCGCTTGACACCAGGGAAGTTAGGGGCAATGGGTCAGCGATGGAAGCGAAAAATACCAATCGCTTTGATCGATAAAACCGATTATTGTGCAGTGCATGAAGCCGCTTCCCACCCTGCGTCAGCTCCACTACCTCGTCGCCGTCGTCGATCGCTGCCATTTCGGCAAGGCGGCGGAGGCGTGCCTCGTCAGCCAGTCCACGCTCAGCGCAGGCATCCAGGAATTGGAGAATCTGCTGGGCGCCCCGCTGCTGGAACGCACGCGGCGCACCGTCCTGCCGACTCCGCTGGGACGGGAGATCGCCGACCGCGCCCGCACCGTCCTGAAGGGGGCGGAGGAGCTGGTGGACATGGCCCGCTCGGTGGAGGACCCGATGTCCGGGCCGCTCCATCTGGGCGTGATCCCGACCATCGGCCCCTTCCTGATCCCCCGCGTGATGCCGGCCCTGCGCGACAGCTTCCCCAAGTTGAAGCTGTTCCTGCGCGAGGACCAGACCGCCCGTCTGCTCGACCGGTTGGAATCGGGGGAGCTGGACGCGGCCATCCTCGCCCTGCCCTATCCGTCCGGCGACGTGGAATCGATCGACCTCGCCGAAGACCGCTTTTCCGTGATCTGCACGCCCGAGCACCGGCTGAGCGACGTCACGGCGCCCCGCCCGTCCGACGTGGCGCTGGAGGATCTGCTGCTGCTGGAGGATGGGCATTGCCTGCGCGACCACGCGCTGGCCGCCTGCTCGATGGAGGGGGCGCGGCAAAGCGCCACGTTCCAGGGCACCAGCCTGCACACGCTGGTCCAGATGGTCGCCAACGGTCTGGGGGTGACGCTGCTGCCGCAGATGGCGCTCGACTCGGGGATTTTGCGCGGTTTGGATGTGGTGGTCCGCCCGCTCGGCGGGGAGCGGCCGTTCCGCCGCATCGGGCTGGTCTGGCGCCGCACCTCTGGCCGCAAGGAAACCTTCCGGCAGCTCGCCGCCGCCCTGAAGACGGAGATGTCCCGCGACAGCGGACCGCAGGCCCCCGCCAACGGCGACGCCAGCGTGCGGACCGCCGCCTGACCCGATCTCAGAAGACGTAGGTCATCACGAGATACAGCAGCGCCTCGCCGTCGCCGACATTGCGGTAGGCGTGGGGCGCGTCGGCGTCAAACTGGATCGTGTCGCCCTCCTCCAGCCGGTGGGTGCCGTCGCCGGTTTCAATCTCGACCACGCCGCGCCCGACCAGGATGTTCTCCACCGTGCCGATGGTGTGGGCGTCGGCCCGCTCGTCGGTGCCGGGCGCGAGGCGCAGCTCGTAGAACTCCACCTGCCGCTCCCCACGGAAGGGAAACAGCGCCCGCGAGCTGAACCGCCCGTCACGCGAGGCCAGCGGCCGGCTGTCCACCCGCCGGATCACCGTAGTCCCGCCGCTGCCCCCGCTGCTGAGCAGGCTGGAGAAGGGAACGTCGAGCGCGCGGGCGATGGTCCACAGGAAATCGATGTTGGACGGACCCTGCCCGGCCTCGACCGCCGTCAGCTCCGCCCGGCTGTTTCCCGACAGCTTGGCGAGCGCATCGACGGACAGCCCCTGGCGGAGCCGGAAGTTGCGGATGTTCTCGGCGATCACGCCGGTCAGCGGGTTGGCGTCGCCATCCGTGGTCCGGGGGGTCGATGTCGTGCTCATGGTGTCTGGCCCTCCCGTTCTGTTGAATCCGTGCTCAAATCCTCTGGGTCAGCGGGGCGCCTGCTGGATCTGGTCGAACAGGGCGCCGTTGGCGAAGTGGGTCGCCTGGGCCTTGCGCCAGCCGCCGAAGACGTCGTCCACGGTCACCAGTGCCACCGGCGAGAAGCGCCCGGCATACTGCCGCGCCAGTTCGGGATGGCGGGGCCGGTAGAAGTTCCTCGCGGCGATCTCCTGCCCCTCGCGGGTGTAGAGATACTGCACATAGGCCTCGGCCACCTTGCGGGTGCCCTTGCGGTCGACCACGCTGTCCACCACGGCCACCGGCGGTTCGGTGAGGATGGACAGGGACGGCACGACGATCTCGAACTGGTCGGCGCCGAACTCCTGGAGCGACAGGAAGGCCTCGTTCTCCCAGGCCAGCAGAACATCGCCGACGCCCTTGCGGGTGAAGGTCAGCGCGGCCCCACGGGCGCCACTGTCCAGCACCGGGACGTGCCGATACAGCTCGGTGATGAACTGCCTGGCCTTCGCCTCGTCGTTGCCGTTGGTCTTCAGCGCGTAGGCCCAGGCGGCGAGGTAGTTCCAGCGCGCCCCGCCCGAGGTCTTCGGGTTGGGCGTGACCACCTCCACGTCCGGCTTCACCAGATCGTCCCAGTCCTTGATCCGCTTCGGGTTGCCCTTGCGGACCAGGAACACGATGGTCGAGGTGTAGGGGGAACTGTTGTTCGGCAGGCGGGTCCGCCAGTCCTTCGCGATCAGCCCGGCGTCGGCGATGGCGTCCACGTCGTAGCCCAGGGCCAGCGTCACCACGTCGGCATCCAGCCCGTCGATGACCGAGCGCGCCTGCGCGCCCGATCCGCCGTGCGACTGGTGAATGACCACCGTCTCCCCCGACGCCTCCGACCAGGTCCGGGCGAAGGCCGGGTTGAACTCCTCATACAGCTCCCGCGTCGGGTCGTAGGAGACGTTCAGGATCGTGCTGCGGCTTGCGGCGCTGGCGGTCGCCAGGGCGGCCAAGGTCACCAGCCCAACGGCGATGAGGCTCTGGCTGAAGCGGGACGGCATGAACGGTGTTCCCCAGGCTGACGGTCGATGGCGTGGTGCCGGGGATTATTGAACACGGGCGATCCCTATCAGGCAAGTCGTCTTTTGCTATTTGGTGTGTAATTAATATATGAACGATGGTCATTTATCAAAATTATAATGTGAAAACTGAGCAGCAGAAGGCGGCACCGGCCGAACGGCGCAACCGGACCGGTCAAGCTTGCTTGGCGTCGATGATGCCGCGGCGGATGGCGCGGGTCTTGGTGAAATGGTCCTGCAACTGCTCCCCCTCGCCCCAGCGGATGGCGCGCTGGAGGGCGGTCAGGTCCTCGGTGAAGCGCTGGAGGATTTCCAAGACCGCTTCCCGGTTGTTCAGGAACACGTCGCGCCACATCACCGGGTCGCTGGCGGCGATGCGGGTGAAGTCACGGAAACCGCCGGCCGAGAATTTGATGACCTCGGACTTGGTGTCGTCCTCCAGGTCGGACGCCGTGCCGACGATGGTGTAGGCGATCAGGTGCGGCAGGTGCGAGGTGATGGCCAGCACGCGGTCATGGTGGTTGGCGTCCATCAGTTCCACGGTGGAACCGATGCGGCGCCACATCGCCACCACCTTGTCCACCGCGCCCTCGTTGGCGCCGGGCGGCGGGGTGACGATGCACCAGCGGCCCTGGAACAGGGTGGCGAAGCCGGCCTCCGGCCCCGAATGCTCGGTGCCCGCCACCGGGTGGCCAGGAATCAGATGCACGCCGTCCGGGATGTGCGGCCCGACGTCGCGCAGCACCGCCTGCTTCACCGAGCCGACGTCCGTCACGATCATGCCGGGGCGCAGCAGCGGCCCGAGCTGCTCCCCCACCTCGGCGAAGGCGCCGACGGGCGTCGCCAGGACCACCACGTCCGCACCCTCCAGCGCTTCGGCCAGATCGGTGGTGGCCCGTTCGACGATGCCCAGTTCCATCGCCTTGGCGCAATGCTCCGGGCTGCGGTCCGCGCAGACGACCTGACGCGCCACCCCGTAATGCGTGAGCGCCCGCGCCAGGGACGAACCGATCAGACCGACGCCGACGATGGCGACGCGGTCGAACAAGGGAGTGGCGGTCTCGCTCATGATCTTAAGGCACCGGCTGCGGATGGGTTGCAGAACGCACCGCTATAAAGCACCAAGGCGCCCGTCGACCAAGGGAAAGTTTGGTTGGCCGGATGCTTGCCACGGCCGAAACGAAAAGGCCGGGCGCATGGCCCGGCCTGTTTCAGCTTGATCCGACGGCCCAGTTACGCCGCCAGGAAGTCCTTCAGCGCCTGCACCACCTCGCGCATTTCGGCCTCCGTGCCGATGGTGACGCGCAGGCAGCTCGGCAGGCCGTAGGCGGGCATCTGGCGGACCAGGATGCCGCGGCCTTTCAGGAACAGGCGTGCCGCCTCGGCGTCGTCCTTGCCGGCGGTCTGTCCGGCGAAATCGACCAGGACGAAGTTCGTCACGCTGGGGTGGGTCTTCAGCCCCAGCCCCTGGACCTGCTGGACGAACCACTCCCGCCATTCGGTGTTGTGGCTGCGCGAGCGCTCCAGGAACGCGGTGTCCTCCAGCGCCGCCACCCCGGCGATCTGCGCCGCGGAGGAGACGTTGAAGGGGCCGCGCACGCGGTTCAGCACATCGGCGATCCCCGCCGGGCAATAGGCCCAGCCGAGCCGGACCGAGCCCAGCGCGAAGATCTTCGAGAAGGTGCGGGTCATCACCACGTTGGGGAAGCGGTCCACCAGCTCCTGCCCCGCCGAATAGTCGTTGTGGTTCATGTACTCGGCATAGGCCGCGTCGATGACCAGGATGGCGTTCTCCGGCAGGCCGGCGTGCAGGCGGGCCATCTCGTCAGCGGTGATGTAGGTGCCGGTCGGGTTGTTCGGGTTGGCGACGAAGACCAGCCGGGTGCGCGGCGTGACGTGGGCCAGCAGCGAATCCACGTCGGTGGTCAGGTTCGTCTCCGGCGCCTGGACCGGGGTGGCGCCGACCGACTTGGCGCCGATCGGGTACATCAGGAAACCGTGCTGCGAATACAGCACCTCGTCCCCCGGACCGGCATAGGCGCGGATCAGCAGGGCGATCAGCTCGTCGGAGCCGGCGCCGCAGACCACGCGGTCGGCGTCCAGGCCGAAGCGCTCGGCGATGGCCTTGCGCAGCTTGGCGGAGCCGCCGTCCGGGTAGCGGTGCAGTTCGCCCGCGGCGGCCTTGTAGGCCTCCACGGCGCGCGGGCTGGGGCCGAGCGCGCCTTCGTTGGAGGCGAGGCGGATGTGGCCCGCATGCTCGCCGCCGACATAGGGGGCGATGTCGAGAATCCCCGGGCGGGGCGCCGGGCCGTTGTTCGGCTGGGTCATGTCAGGTCTCAGACCTTGCGGGCGTTATTGGAAAGATGAGGTGGAGAGATGGAGCGGGACGGCGTAGCCGCCCACGATGTTGATCCGCACCGGGATCTCGCCAAGCCGGCCGGCGAAGGCGGACAGGCGCGGGTCGGTGTGATCGACGAAGTCGGCGACCTCGACCAGATGGATGGACGGGCCGGACGGGTCGCGGGCGTGCCAGGTGCAGAAATAGGTCGGGGCGAGGCCGCTCGTCTCCAGATGGTCCTTGAGCCGGCCGCGGCTGAGGTCATGCCCCAGTTCGATCCCCAGGAGGGTGCGGTCGTCGCCTGTCGGCTCGTGCGGGACCAGCGCGATGGCCAGCGCGTCGCGGTCCTCGCCGCGGGCGTTGCCGCGCCCGGCGAAGGGCAGCCGCGCCACCACGCGCGGCGTGCGCGCGTCGGACGACACCAGGAAGCGCCACCAGGGGTCCGCGTCGTCCTCCGCCGGATAGGGAACGACGCCGACGGTGGCCGTGCCCTCCGACACCGCGCGGATCGCCGCGGCGGGGGAATTGACGGCGGTCATCGGAACGACGCTGCCGAAATGGTCGCGCGCCACGTCCCAGAATCCACGGCGGTCCTCCGGCGCGTAGACCGCGACGGCGAAGGGTCCCTGGAGCCGGGTGAAGGCCGTGATCATCTCCCGCCACATGCGCACGACGGCCATCGCCGGGAAGGAGCCGGCGTGGCGCGCCATCAGGCGGCGCAGGATCACCGCCTCGCGCGCCGGGCGCAGATAGATCGGGGTCTGGGGATTCCCGCTGACCTGACCTTCCGCGGCCTCGATCTGGCTTTTGACCACGCCGACGCGCTCCACCACCGCCGTGCGGCGCATCAGCAGGTCGTGGATCGTATCGTCGATGTGATCGATCTCGCGGCGCAGATCGTCAAGCGGGGACTTGGGCGGAGGCATGGTGCGGGAAACCGTCAAATCCAGGGCGAATCCAAAGCCGGATAGTAGTAGTCCGCAAGCGCCGCGAAATCAAAGAAAACGTTGACACTCCCAACCGACGATCCGTAGCTATACCGTCCCGTTTTCCGGAGGCCCCTGACCCGTCATGTCCGCGCCGAACCCCGCCGCCGTGCCTGCCAAACCCGCGACGATGCCCGGCCACCGGGTCACGCTCGGGGTGGACAAGCCCATGCGGCTGGACAGCGGGGCGGAGCTGGGTCCCTTCGAGGTCGCCTACCAGACCTACGGCGCGCTGAACGCCGACCGGTCGAACGCCATCCTGATCTGCCACGCCCTGACCGGCGACCATTACGTGCTCGACCAGCATCCGGTGACCGGCAAGTCCGGCTGGTGGGAGATGCTGGTCGGTCCGGGCAAGCCGGTCGACACCGACCGCTATTTCGTCATCTGCTCCAACGTGATCGGCGGCTGCATGGGCTCCACCGGCCCGAAGGAGATCGACCCGGCGACCGGCAAGCCCTACGGCCTCGGCTTCCCCGTCATCACCATCGGCGACATGGTGCGCGCGCAGAAGCTGCTGGTGGAGCATCTCGGGATTGACCAACTCTTCTGCGTGATCGGCGGCTCTATGGGCGGCATGCAGGTGCTGCAATGGGCCGTCGCCTATCCGGAGTCGGTCTTCGCCGCGGTGCCCATCGCCACGGCGGCCCGCCACTCGGCGCAGAACATCGCCTTCCACGAGGTCGGCCGGCAGGCGATCATGGCCGACCCGGACTGGGCCGGCGGCAATTACCTGCTGGAGGGCACCCGCCCCCACCGCGGGCTGGCGGTGGCGCGCATGGCCGCGCACATCACCTACCTGTCGGAGCCGGCGCTGCACCGCAAGTTCGGGCGCAACCTGCAGAACCGCCAGACCGTCACCTACGGCTTCGACGCCGATTTCCAGGTGGAGAGTTACCTGCGCCACCAGGGCATCACCTTCGTGGAGCGGTTCGACGCCAACTCCTACCTCTACATCACGCGGGCGATGGACTATTTCGACCTCGCGGCGGACTACGGGGGCGGCACCCTGTCCAACGCTTTCCGCAAGGACGGCAAGGGCACGCCGGTGCGCTTCTGCCTGGCCAGCTTCTCCAGCGACTGGCTGTTCCCGACCTCCGAATCGCGGGCCATCGTGCACGCGCTGAACGCGGTGGCGGCCAACGTCAGCTTCGTGGAGATCCGCACCGACAAGGGCCACGACTCCTTCCTGCTGGACGAGCCGGAATTCCATCAGGTGATCCGCGGCTTCCTGGAGGGATGCGCCGAGCACCGCGGCCTGACACGGACATCCAGACCATGAGCCCCCTCGACGACAATCAGCCATCCGCCCGCACCGCCTCCGGCAACGGCATCCGCACCGACCTGAAGCTGATCGCGGAAATGGTGGAGCCGGGCAGCCGCGTGCTGGACGTCGGCTGCGGCGACGGTGCCTTGCTGGCCTTCCTGTCCCGGCAGAAGGGGGTGGACGGGCGCGGGATCGAGTTGTCGATGGACGGCGTGCACCAGTGCGTGGTCCAGGGTCTGTCGGTCATCCAGGGCGACGCCGAAACCGACCTGAAGGACTACCCGCCGGGCGCCTTCGACTACGTGATCCTCAGCCAGACCCTCCAGGCGATGCGCGAGCCGCGGACGGTCCTGGAGACGATGACCCGCATCGGGCGGCGGGCCATCGTGTCGGTGCCCAACTTCGGCTATTGGCGCATCCGCACACAGCTTCTGCTGACCGGGCGGATGCCGGTGACGGAAAAGCTGGGCTACCAGTGGTGGGAAACGCCCAACATCCACTTCTGCACGATCAAGGACTTCGTCGTCCTGGCGGAGGAAATGGGCATCCGCATCGAGCGCTGCATGATCGTGAACCGCGCCGGCCGGGTCACCGGCCACGCCCATTCCGGGCTCGCCAACCTGCTGGGCGAACAGGGCGTCTTCCTGCTGCGCCGCGACTGATCGGTCCCCGCCGGTTCCCGGCGATGCAACCCCTGCCCCGCTGCCGCTGTTGATAGGCGAAGTCCGTTCAACATCCGTCCCGCGGGAGCCACGCACCATGCGCCTCGTCCCCCCGTCCGTCCTGGCCGCATCGGCCGCCGCCCTGCTGCTGTCCGCCGCCGCGTCGGCCCAGACTCCGCAGGCCCCGCAGGCGTCACCGGACGCCGCCCGTCCCCCGCTGATGACGGCACCGCGCCCCGACGACACCCCGGCCACCCCGCCCGCAGTCTCGCCGGAGGGAATGGGCGGCGCGGCGCCGTCGGACGAGATGCAGCGCGCGGCCCCGTCGGTCGCCGCGATCCCCCATCTGCTGACTCCCGACGAGGCGCGGACCCTGATCGGCAAGGAGGTGCGCACCCGCGACGGCCAGCCCGGCGGCTCCATCAAGGATTTCACATTGGATGGCAGCGCCGCCTCGATCGAACGGATCGTGCTGGCGCCCGCCGAGGGGAGCGGCGCGGACGGGAAATTGCGGTCCCTGCCGGTCAGCATGCTGCGCACCGACATCGCGGGCGCGGCGGCCGGTGCCGACGGCTCCACACCGCCGACGTTGGACCTTCCGGCGGCCGAACTCGCGCGGGCGCCGGAATTCACCTATGGCGAGGGCGTGAAGACGGTGACCGGTCAGCCGCAATAGCGGCTCAAGCGCCGCTGTCCACCGCGCGCAGCAAATCGAGCACGAGCCGCTCGCCGTCCGGCCAGGAACCGTAGCCGGCGGCGGTGTTGATGTGTCCAAGGTCGCCGGCATCGATGAAGTCGGCGCCCCACCCCACCGCGAACCCGCAGGAGCGCTCGGCGCGGGCATAGGGATCGTTGCGGCTGGCCAGCACCACCGTGTGGAAGGGCAGCGGGTCCGTCGGCACCGGGGCGAAGCCGTGAACCTCCGGCGGCGTGTGCTCCGCCGATTCGACGTCGGGCGGGGCAACCAGCAGGGCGGCGGCGATCTTGGCCACCGACGATCCGCTCCGCAAAGCCCAATGGGCCACCGTCATGCAGCCCAGGCTGTGGGCGACCAGAACCACCGGTTCTGCCGCGGCCGCCACGGCCTCCTCCAGCGACCGCACCCAATCCTCCAGGGCCGGCGCGTCCCAATCGGCCTGCTCGACCCGTATGAAGGACGGATGGCGCTGTTGCAGCCAGCTTTGCCAGTGGTCCAAACCGGAATTGCCGAGTCCGGGGACGATGAGAACGCTCGCCTTCGCCATGGGGTCCGATCCGCTGCGGTGAACCGAGATGTTACAAACCGCAACGGCTCGGGAGCAAGACTTACGGCTCCTCCGACACCCGCCACGCGCCGGACCCCGCCGGGCGGCGGGCCGGGGCAGCACCACCGGGAAGGGGGACGATCAGGCGGCGCTTGGCCGGCTGCTGGGTCTTGCGCGACACCCCGGCGAAGATCTGCTTGGACGCCTCGATCATCGTGACCCCGGCGAAGGCCTTGAACCAGCGGCAACCAACCTCCTCCCAGGCCGGGGCGGTCTTCATCAGGAAGCGGGAGCGCAGCGGCGGCAGGAACAGGGCGTGCCCGGTGCGCTCCGGCACGAACATGGTGTCGCGCAGAACCTGCTTCAGTTGCGAGGCCGAATAGGGGAAGCCATGGCCGAAGGGCGTCCAGTCGGCCCGCGCCCACAGGCCGCGGCGGTTCGGCACCACCACCAGCACCCGTCCGCCGCCGGCCAGCACGCGCCAGATCTCCCGCATCATCGGGCGGAGTTGTTCCGTCCCCTCCAGCCCGTGGACGAGCAGCACGCGGTCCACCGACATGTCGGCCAGCGGCAGGTCCGCCTCATCGCCCAGCGCCACCAGCCCCGGCCCGCCGGGCGGCCAGAAGGTCACGCCCTGGGTCGCCGGCATGATGGAGAACACCCGCTCCGCCTCGTCGCGGAAGGGTTGCAGGTACGGCGTCGTGTAGCCGATCCCCAGCACGATCTGCCCGCGCAGGTCGGGCCAGATGGTGCGGATGCGCCGGCGGATCATCCGCCGAGCCGCCTGACCCAGCCCGGACTCGTAGAATTCACGGAGATCGACGATATCGGTGTACATGGTCATCCCAGGCTATCACGTTTCGATCAAACGTCCATTCATGCGGGAGGGGCCCAAGGCCATGGACATCCACCTGATTCCGGCGTTCGCCGACAACTACATCTACCTCCTGCGCGACCCGGCCAGCGGCGCCGTGGGTGTCGTCGACCCCGGCGACGCGCAGCCCGTGCTGGCGGAGTTGGAACGGCGCAACTGGACGCTGACGCACATCTTCAACACCCACCATCACAACGACCACATCGGCGGCAACCACGCGCTGAAGGCGCGATACGGCGCTGACGTGATCGGCCCGCGCGCCGACGTCGCCCGCATTCCCGATATGGAGACGTGCCTGGGCGAAGGCGAGACCATTTCGTTCGGATCGCTCACCGCAAAGGTGTTTTTCGTCCCCGGCCACACCTCCGGCCACATCGCCTTCTGGTTTCCGGAGGCCAGGGCGCTGTTCTCCGGCGACACGCTGTTCGCGCTCGGCTGCGGGCGGCTGTTCGAGGGCACGCCCGCCCAGATGTGGGACTCGCTGGTCAAGCTGCGCGGCCTGCCGGACGACACGCGCGTCTATTGCGGCCACGAATACACCCTGTCCAACGCCCGCTTCGCCGTGACGGTGGAACCGGACAACACCGCCCTGACGGCCCGCGCGGCGGACATCGCCGCCCAGCGCGGGCGCGGGGAGCCGACCATCCCCTCCACGCTGGGCGTCGAGAAGGCCACCAACCCCTTCCTGCGCGCCGACGTGCCGGAGGTCCAGGCCGCCCTCGGCATGCCCGGCGCCGACCCGGTGGCGGTCTTCGCCGAGATCCGCAGCCGCAAGGATCGCTTTTGAAAATCGGCGCCGCCGCATTACCCTGACGCCCACCGAACGGGAGGAGAGATTTTCATGAAGCTGCGCTGGAGCCCGACCTCGCCCTATGTCCGCAAGGTCGCGATGGTCCTCATCGAATGCGGGCTGGATTCGACGGTCGAGAAGCAGGTGACCAACGCCTGGGCGCCCGACACCGACCTGCCGGGGGACAACCCGCTGGGCAAGGTGCCGGCCCTGATCCTGGATGACGGCTCGGCGCTCTACGACAGCCCGGTGATCGCCGAGTATCTGGACTCGCTGCACGACGGATCGCGCCTGTTCCCGCTCTCCGGCCCGGCGCGCTGGACGGCGTTGCGCCAGCAGGCCCTGGCCGACGGCATCTGCGACGCCGCCATCCTGCGCCGCCTGGAGCTTCAGCGACCGGACGGCGAGCGCTCCGACTCCTGGGCGGACCGCCAGCGCCGCGCCGTCGCCCGCGCGCTCGACGTTCTGGAGACCGAGGCCGCGGGGCTGGACAGCACGCTGACCATCGGCACACTGTCCATCCTGGTGGCGCTCGGCTACCTCGACTTCCGGTTCGGTCATGAGGATTGGCGGGTGGGCCGCCCGGAGCTGGCTGTGTGGTTCGCCTCGGCTTCCGACCTCGACAGCTTCCGCCGCACCGCGCCGCCTCCGGCGTGAAAAGGGACGACGCCATGGAGTCCCTGACCCCCGACCGCATCATCGCGATGCTGGGCATGCAGCCCCATCCGGAAGGCGGCCACTATGTGGAAACCTTCCGGGACGCTCCGCCGGGCGGTGGACGCGGGGTCAAGACCGGCATCCACTACCTGCTGCAGGCGGGCGAACGCTCCCACTGGCACCGTGTGGACGCGGTGGAGATGTGGCACTGGCACGCCGGGGGGCCGCTGGAGTTGTCCATCTCGACCGATGGGCGGTCGGTGGAGCGGGTAATCCTCGGGATGGACCTTGCGGGCGGCCAGCGCCCGCAGGGGGTCGTTCCGGCTCACGCTTGGCAGGCGGCGCGGCCCACGGAGGGTTGGGTTCTGGTGGGCTGCACCGTGTCCCCCGCCTTCGAATTCTCCGGCTTCGAAATGGCGCCGGAAGGATGGGAGCCGGGGTGAGCCATCTGCGGGCGCTTCATCGTCTTTATACTTGCCTGCATCGGTAACGGAAAATAGCAATTATGTCGAATTTTTTCGAATCACCCTTCAAAGGAAAGATGCTGTCTGAACAGGTGAGGAATCCAAATATTATCGTTGGGCGTTACAGCTATTATTCAGGGTATTATCACGGCCACTCTTTTGACGACTGCGCCCGGTACCTGATACCCGACCGAACCGATGTGGACAAGCTGATCATCGGAAGCTTCTGCTCGATTGGTTCGGGTGCCTCCTTCATCATGGCGGGCAATCAGGGACATCGAAACGATTGGGTTTCGACCTTCCCCTTCTTCTACATGAAGGAAGAAGCCGCTTTTGCCGGAGCACGCGACGGATACGCGCCCGCCGGAGACACGGTCATCGGAAACGATGTCTGGATCGGCTCGGAAGCCATGATCATGGCGGGCGTCAAAATCGGTCACGGCGCCATCATCGGCAGCCGGGCGCTCGTCACCAAAGACGTCGAGCCCTATACGATCGTCGGCGGGAACCCGGCGAAGCCGATCCGCAAGCGGTTCCCTGACTCCGACATCGCCCAACTTCTGGAGATGGCTTGGTGGGATTGGCCGATCGAACAGATCGCCGAGGCCATGCCGCTGCTCTGCGCGGGCGACATCGCCGCCCTCCACACGCAGTGGTCAAGGACCGCCGACCGCGCGCCGTAAAAGCCTCACCCGCGCAGAACGTCACGGCTGGCCAGCACGGCGCCGCCCATGATGAGCGCGCAGGCGGCCCAGACGGTCCAGCCCCCCGCCGCCTGTCCGAACAGGATCAGCAGCAGCGTGGAGGTCAGCGGCGTGGCGTAGGACAGCACGCCCAGCGCCCGGATGTCGCCGCGCTTCACCCCGTGATCCCAGACGAAGAAGGCCGCGCCGACCGGCCCGATCCCCATGGCGAGCACCGCCAGCCACTCGCCGCCCGACGGCGCCACGGTGGTTTCGAACAGCAGGTGCGACAGCCCGGCCAGCACCGCCGTGGCGAGGCAGAAGCCGCCGACCGCCTCGGTCGGGACATCGCCGAAACGGCGCGACAGCACCGAATAGGACGCCCAGAGCACCGCCGCGGCCATCGCCGACAGGTAGCCCGGCGTGTCCCCGGCGTCGAGCGACAGGCCGCGCGCGCCGCCGGTCACGATCAGCACCGTCCCGGCCAGCCCGCACAGCGCGCCCAGCACATGGCCGCGCTTCAACCGCTCCCCCGGCAGAAGGGCGGAGAACAGCACGATCAGCAGCGGCCAGAGATAATTCAGCAGATTGACCTCGACCGCCGCACCGGGAGCGAGGCGGAAGGCCAGGAAATAGAAGAAGTGGTAGCCGAACAGCCCGGCGACGCCGAGCAGCCAGACCTGCCAGGGCTGGCGCAGCACGCCGATCACGTCCTTGCCCCGCGCGGCCCCTGCCGCCGTCCCGACGATGAAGGCGACGCCGAAGGACATCGCCACGAGTTGGAACGGCGGAATGGTTCCCGACAGCGCCGTCAACAGCGCCAGCGTGGACCACATCAGGATGGCCAGCCCGCCAATGGCGGTGGCGCGGCGGACGGCGGCCGGGGCTGACGCCGCGGCGGACGGGAGGCTTTCGGTCGGGAGGCTTTCGGTCGACATGGCGAACGCTTAACGCAAAGAACGCCGCCGGGCAATCGGACTGTCGGACACCGGACCTATGCGTGTATCCTGCCATCCGGCGGGCCGCATGCGTCCCTCCTCCCGTGCCGCCCCATCCCTTCACCACTCGCCAACCGGCTCCCGCCTTGCCCACCGAAGCCCTTCTCGCCGTCCTGGCCGGCGCCCTTCTTCATGCCGGCTGGAACACCGCGCTGAAGGCCGGCGGCGGCAGCCGTTCCGACGCGGTCCTGGTGGTCGCCGGGTCCGCCTTCATCGCCCTGCTGCTGCTTCCCTTCCTTCCCTCACCATCGCTCGCCAGCGCACCTTACCTCTGTGTGACGGCGGTGCTGCACGTCGCCTATTTCCGCCTGCTCGCCGCCGCCTATCGCGACGGGGCGATGAGCCACGCCTATCCCCTGATGCGCGGCACGCCGCCGCTGATCGTGGCCCTGTGCAGCGGCGCCCTGCTGGGCGAGGGCCTGTCCGCCGGTGCCTGGACGGGAACGGTGCTGGTCTGCGGCGGCATCCTCGGGCTGACCCTGCTGGGGCGGGGATCGGCCCCGTCGGGATCGTGGCGGGGCAACGCCTGCGCGCTCGCCAACGCCCTGGTGATCGCCGCCTACACGGTGGTGGACGGCATCGGCGTGCGGCTGTCCGGCGCGCCGGCCGGCTACACGCTGTGGTGCTTCCTGCTGTTGAGCGTGCCCATGGTGGGGGGTGCGCTGCTGCGCGATGCCAAGGGCTTCCTGAGCCACGCCCGCCGGCGCTGGATGGTGACGCTGGGCGGCGGGGCGGCCAGCATCGCCTCTTACGGCCTCGCCCTGTGGGCGATGACCCTGGCGCCGGTCGCCGTGGTGGCGGCGCTGCGCGAAACCTCGATCCTGTTCGCCATGGCGCTGGCCGCCCTGGTGCTCAAGGAACGGGTCGGGCCGGTGCGTCTGGCCTCCGGTGTGGTCATCGTGCTCGGCGCCGCGTCGCTGCGCCTCGCGGCCTGACGGCGCACCAACGACAACGGATCAGCCTCGTCTGCAGGCGGAAGATGAGAACGTTCCGGCGCCTCAGAAAAGCCCGTTCAGCAGAGACCCGCGCCCGCTGTAGCCGCTGCTTCCCCCGGTGAGGATGCCCAGCGCGCCGGAGCTGGTCGTGGTGCCGCCGGTCAGCAGGGAGGTCAGGCGCTGGAGCTGCGGCGTCTGCTGGAGCGGGTTGTCGCCCTTGACCGGCTGCTTGGCGATGGTGTCGTAGTCCTTGCTGTAGTCGCCCATGCGGAGCTGGAGGCCGTAATTCTTCTCCTCCTTGGCCGCCACGCCCTTGTCGCGGGAGACGCGCAGCGTGTAGTCGCCGCGGTCGAGCGACAGGGTGCCCGCCTCGAACTTCTTATAAGCGTCGTAGGTTGAGCCGGCCTCGCTGTTGCTGTCGGCGACGATCTTGCCCTGCTTGTCCATCAACTGGACGCGCACGCCCGTGTCGCCGACCCGGCCGAGGGTGGCCTCCCCCGGCGTCGCCAGCGTGAATTTGTAGAAGTCCGCCGGATCGTTGGCGGCCAGCGTGCTGAGCACGTTGAGGCGGCTGGTGTCCTTCACCAGCGTGCCGACGTTGGTGGCGAAGGGTGCCGCGTTCAGGGCGGACTTGCGGACGGTCTGCTCATACTCCTGGACCTGGCCGCTGGGCTTGGCGTCGGTCGCCTGCTTGGCCTGCTCCTGGACGCGCTTCATCGCCGCGTCGATGGACGTCTGAAGGCTCTGCGCCAAGCCGCTGATGTCGCTCATTCCAACCATGGCACGCCCCTCCGACCGGCATTCTTCGCGTTCGTCGGGCCGCTCCTTGCAGGCGGCGGGCCAATTGGCATTCCATGATTTTCAACGGGTTGAGCCGGGGCTCCTGCCGAAGGGGCCGGCAAGATCCGCACCCCGTCCGGCAGGAATTGCCGGGGTCACGCTTCCACCAGCGCGAATGCGTCGACGTCCACCAGCCCGCGGTCGGTGATCTTCAGATGCGGGATCACCGGCAGCGGCAGGAAGGCCAGTTGCAGGAAGGGTTCGGCCAGCGGGCAGCCCATCTCCTTCACCGAGGCGCGCAGGCGGCGCAGATGGCGCTCCACCGTCTCGAAGGGCTCCAGGCTCATCAGCCCGGCCAGCGGCAGGGCGAGTTCCCCCACCACCCGACCGTTGCGCACCGCGACGAAGCCGCCCTGAAGCTCGATCAGGCGGTTGACGGCGATGGCCATGTCCTCGTCCGAGGCGCCGACCACGCAGATGTTGTGGCTGTCGTGCCCGACCGAGGAAGCCAAAGCGCCCTCGCGGATGTGGAAGCCGCTGGCGAAGCCGCGACCGACATTCTGGTTGGTGCCGTGGCGGGCGAAGACGCAGATCTTCAGGATATCGCGGTCGGGATCGGCCACCAGCTTGCCGTCCCTGGCCGGCACCTCCAGCCGCAGATGGGCGGTGATGATCTTGCCGGGCAGCACGCCGATCACCGACTGGACGGAGCCGCGGGCCGGCACCGCGAAGTCCTCCGCCGTCACCGGCTGGAGCTTGACGGAGCGCAGGCCCACCGGGCTGACCGCCGGACGGCCGGCGAAAATCTCCGGCGTCACCACCCGCCCGTTGCGGATGACCCGGTTGACCGCGCACTCCTCCAGATCATCCAGCAGGACGAGGTCGGCGCGCTGGCCCGGCGCCACCAGCCCACGGTCGAACAGGCCGAAGCCGCGCGCCGCCGACCATGTGGCCGCGCGGTAGACATGGGTCAGCGGGGCGCCCAGCCGGATCGCGCTGCGGATCAGGTGATCCATATGCCCCTCCTCGGCGATGTCGAGGGGGTTGCGGTCGTCGGTGCAGAAACCGAGGAAGGGCGAGGTTTCCGGCTGGATCACCGGGGCCAGGGCGTGCACGTCCTTCGACACCGACCCGTCGCGGATCAGCACCTGCATGCCCTTGCGCAGCTTCTCCATCGCCTCCGGGGCGCTGGTCGTCTCGTGGCAGTTGCGGATGCCGCAGGACAGGTAGGCGTTCAGCTCCCGCCCACTGAGCAGCGGGGCGTGGCCGTCGATGTGGCGCCCGTCGAAGGCGGCCAGCTTGTCCAGCACCCCGTCCACCTTGTGGAAGACACCGGGGAAGTTCATGAATTCCGCCAGCCCCAGCACCTTCGGGTGGTCCTTGTGGCGCAGCAGGTCCGCCGCCTCCAGCCGCGCGCCGGACGTCTCCAGCTCCGTCGCCGGAACGCAGGAGGAGAGCTGCACCCGCAGGTCCAGCACCGTCCCCTCGGCACAGTCGAGGAAGTAGCGCAAGCCCTTCTCGCCCAGCACGTTGCAGATCTCGTGCGGGTCGCAGATGGCCGTGGTGGTGCCGCGCGGCAGGACGCAGCGGTCGAACTCCATCGGCGTGACGCAGGTGGATTCGCAATGGACGTGGGTGTCGATGAAGCCCGGAACGACGGTCAGCCCGCGCCCGTCGATCTCCTCCGCCCCGTCGTACGACTCATAGGTGCCGACGATCCGGTCGCCACAGATGGCGATGTCGCCCGCGGCGGTCTCGCCGGTGACGACATTGAGGAAACGGGTGTTCTTGATGACCAGATCGGCCTTGGTCTCGCCCAGGGCCTGACCGATGCGCGTCTTCAGTTCGTCCCGTGTGACCGCCATCGCTCCGCCTCGTCCTGACCGTTCCAATTCATCTTTAGGTAAATGGCCGGGCGAGGCCCTTCAATCGGATTTTCCGTAACATCAAGTCGCGCGGTCAGGTCCCTGGACGACTCGCCATTTCAATCACCGGCCCGGAGCCACGGTAGTCCGGATAGTTCCAATAGCTGCGCGGCTCCAGCCGGTACGCCGGAAGGCCGAGGCCCAGCGTGTAGACCGGCTCGCTTCCGCCATAGCCGACGCCGTAACGCGCCCAACGGGTCCCGCCGTCGTCTCCGCAAGCCGTCATCGCCAGCAGCAGAACGGCAACGAAGGATTGAGCGATCTTTCCGATGATGGAGGCGATGGGTTTCATGATCCACCAGCCCGGTCCAATGCGTTGCCCCTACATGAAGACAAACACGCCGGGACCTTCGCTATTCCTCAAAAAATTAGTTCGCCTAAAAAACAATATGCGTTTCGCCCAGTTGCCGCCCAATGATGACGCGGCAACGTGTCATAGAACGATTTAACGCTTCGGAAACCTATGGGCACCTCATTATCGTCATGCACAGAGGCGGCCCAAGACCGCCGCAATGGGGACGTCCAGCATGTTGAAAGCGCTTAAGAAGCTAAAGATCGGACCAAAGGTCTATCTTCTCGTGGGGCTGCAGGCGGCGGTGGCCGCGGTGACCGGCCTGATGGGACTGGCCGCCATGCAGGATCTGGCCGGCAAGTCCGAGGCGATCGAACGCGCGTCGGACCGGCAGGTGCTGGGCGAGCAGCTCAACGGCCTCGTCCTGGCCGTCGTCATGGATTCGCGCGGGGTCTACATGGCCCGCGACCGGGCCGAGGTGGACAAGTTCGGCAAGCCCCTGCTGGACAGCCTGAACACCCTTGGCGAGCGGCTCGGCACCTTGAAGCGCCTCACCCCGGCGGAGGGGCAGGCCGCGCTGGCCCCGGTGGCGGCGAAGGCGGAGGAGTTCATCCGCTTCCGCACGGAGCTGGTGCGCCTCGCCCGTGAGAAGGGATCGGCGGAAGCCCGGACCTACGGCGACAACGACGCCAACCGCAGCAACCGTCAGGCGCTCAACGCCGCGATCCAGACGCTCAGCGCCGATCATGACGGCATGATCGACCGCCTGCACGACGAGTTGGTGTCGGCGCGCCGGCATTGGACCACCCTGATGCTCGCCATCGGCGTCGGCGGCGTGCTCTTCGGCATCCTGCTGGCCGTGCTGGTCGCCCGCGACATGATCGCGCGCCCCATCGCCCGCATGACCGCGGCGATGAAGACCATCGCCGCCGGCAACACCACGGCCGAGGTGCCCGGCACCGGCCAGGGCGACGAGGTCGGCGACATGGCCGAGGCCGTGCTGGTCTTCCGCGACGGGCTGCGGCGCGCCACCGATCTGGCCGAGCAGGAGCGCCGCGAGATCGAGGTGCGCCGCCAGCGTCAGGAACGGCTGGAAGCCCTGACCCACGGCTTCGCCCAGAAGATCGAGGGGCTGTGCCGGACCCTGAACGGGGAGGCCGACAACATCCGCAGCAGCGCCGAATCGCTCACCCATTCCGCCGCCGACGCCTCGCGCCGCAGCTCGACCGTCGCCGCGGCGGCGGAACAGGCCACCGGCAACGTCCAGACCGTGGCGGCGGCGACCGAGGAGCTGTCCACCTCCATCGGCTCGATCAGCCAACGCCTCGGCGAGGCCGCCCGCATCGCCAGCGAAGCGGAGCGGGAGGCCCAGCGCACCAACAGCACCATCCAGGGCCTCGCCCAGGCGGCGGAGAAGATCGGCGCGGTGGTCAACCTCATCACCGAGATCGCCAGCCAGACCAACCTGCTGGCGCTGAACGCGACCATCGAGGCGGCGCGCGCCGGCGAGGCGGGCAAGGGCTTCGCCGTGGTGGCGCAGGAGGTGAAGAGCCTCGCCAACCAGACCGCCCGCGCCACCGAGGAGATCTCGGCGCAGATCGTCGCCATCCAGAGCGAGACCCAGCAGGCGGTCGGCGCGATCAGCGGCATCGTCGGCACCATCGAGCGGATCAGCGACATCAGCACCAACGTCGCCGCCGCGGTGGAGCAGCAGGGCTCCGCCACCCAGGAAATCGCCCGCAACGTGCAGGAAGCCGCGATCGGCACGCAGGAGGTTTCCTCGACCATCTCCGGCGTGTCGCAGTCCGCCGACCACACCGGGGAAGCCGCCGGTGGCCTGCTGAGCGCCGCCAAGGGCCTGTCGGTCCACGCGCGCACCCTGCAAACCGATGTGGACGACTTCACCCGTCAGATGAAGGCGGTCTGACCTCCTCCCCTCCTCTCCGGCTTTCGCGCCGGAGAGGAGGCTTTTCCCGACGCATCCTTTCCGCTTATGCGTTCTCCGCGTTCGAAGCTTACCCGCCTCATACTCTATTTGATGTAGATCAATGCCGCGCCCGCATCGAAACTGGTGCAATGCCGGCGAGCGTTTCGCGCCCAAATACCCCTACAATTGATAGGGATTACGCCGCACCATGGGTTTCCCGCCTCGGGGGTTCCCAGGACGCGTCGTGGCGTGCTGCGCATCCGGCGTCCGGCAACCGGGCAGCCAGCAGATCAATGCAAAAGGGTCTTTGGGGGAAATCATGCCCGACGGACATGTGGATCTCGACGCCGAGCACATCGGCGATCTCGACGAGTATGAGGGTGCGCTGGCCGGCCTGTCCCGCCGGGAATTCCTGACCTACTGCACGGGCGTGGCCGCCACGCTGGGCCTGTCCCCCGCCTTCGGCGTGAAGATCGCCAACGCCGCCGTGGCCGCGCCGCGCCCGACGGTGATCTGGCTGTCGGGCCAGGCCTGCACCGGCTGCACCGAATCGCTGCTGCGCACCCACCACCCGTCGCTCGAGACGCTGATCCTCGACACCATCTCGCTCGACTACAACGAGACGCTGATGACCGGCTCCGGCCACCAGGCCGAGAACTGGAAGCAGCAGGCGATGAAGGACAATTGGGGCAAGTACCTGATGGTCACCGACGGCTCCATCCCGACGAAGGACGGGGGCGTCTACTGCAAGGTCGCCGGCAAGACCTACAAGGACGCCGTGCTGGAATGCGCCAAGGGCGCCGCCGCCGTCATCTCCATGGGCTCCTGCTCCTCCTGGGGCGGCTGGCCGTCGACCGGCGTCAATCCCACGGGCGCCGTCGGGCTGAACGAGATCATCAAGGACAAGCCGGTCGTCTCCGTCCCCGGCTGCCCGCCGAACCCCTACAATTTCCTCTCGCTGGTCCTGCATTTCGTCGCCTTCGGCAAGCTGCCGGAGCTGGACGACAAAATGCGCCCGAAGTTCGCCTATGGCCGCCTGATCCACGAGAACTGCGAGCGCCGCCCGCATTTCGACGCCGGCCGCTTCGCCATGGAGTTCGGCGACTACGGCCACCGCCAGGGCTACTGTCTCTACAAGCTCGGCTGCAAGGGGCCGGAGACCTACGCGAACTGTCCGTCCGTCGGCTTCAACGACGTCGGCCAGGGCACCTGGCCGGTCGGCACCGGCCACCCCTGCTTCGGCTGCACCGAGAAGGGCGTCGGCTTCACCAAGGGCATCCATGAGCTGGCCTCGCTGAAGTCGGTGGCGCCGCCGAACAGCTACCCGGCGGTCGCCGTGGACAAGGGCGAGGGCATCTCCGCCGGGGCCGCGGCGGTGGTCGCCGGCATCGCCGGCGCGGCGGTCGGCGCCGGCGCCGTCATTTCCAGCCGGCTCGGCAAGCAGGACGCGAAGACCGATTCCTCCTCCACCGCCGCCGAGTGAGGTGACGCCATGTCAAAGAACATGATGTCGAAAAGCAGGACATCGGTCTCACGGCGCGGTTTCCTGCGGAACGCGGTCAAGGGCAGCGCGGCGGCCGCCGCAGCGGCCTGCACCACGGTGGTCGCCGCCCCGCCGGAGGCCAACGCGCTGGTCCGCCCGCCCAAGCCGCTGCCGCCCGACGCGGTCGGCCTGCTCTATGACAGCACGCTGTGCATCGGCTGCAAGGCCTGCGTGACCGCCTGCAAGGAGGTCAACCACATGCCGCCCGACGTCGGCCCGGCCCAGCAGGGCTGGAACGCTGGGGGGGGCGACAAGCCGATCTACGACAGCCCGGTGGAGCTGTCGGCCAAGACGCTGAACGTCATCAAGGCCTACAGCCACGGCACCGGTGCCACCAAGGACGCGGCGGAGAACGGCTTCGCCTTTATCAAGCGGCAGTGCCTGCACTGCGCCGATCCGTCCTGCGTGTCGGTCTGCCCGGTGTCGGCGATGACCAAGGACGCGAAGACCGGCATCGTCAACCACGACCCGAGCGCCTGCATCGGCTGCCGCTACTGCGTGCTGTCTTGCCCGTTCGGCGTGCCGAAGTACGACTACAACGACGCCTTCGGCGAGATCAAAAAGTGCCAGCTCTGCAAGCAGCAGCTCGCCAAGAACGAGCTTCCGGGCTGCGCCGACGTCTGCCCCACCGGGGCGACGCTGTTCGGCCGCACGGAGGACCTCAAGGCGGAGGCCAAGCGCCGCACCGCGCTGAAGGTCGGCGAGTACACGCACTTCCCGCGCGGCGACATCGCCGGCAAGGTCGGCGGCCCGCGCTCCGGCCATGAGAAGCTCGTCGAGGCGGCCTACCAGACGCACATCTACGGCGAGAAGGAACTGGGCGGCACCCAGTGCCTCGCGGTGTCCGCCGTGCCGTTCGACAAACTGAACCTGCCCACCAACGTGCCGGAAAACGGCTATCCGACCCTGTCGGAAGGCATCCAGCACACGCTCTACGCGGGCATGATCGCCCCCGCCACGGTGTTCGCCGGTCTCGCCTATCTGGCGCACCGCAACACCAAGAACCACACCGACGAGTGAGGGGGCCGCGCCATGTCTTCGCACGTTAAAGAGCATCATGGGCATGAGCATCAGCCGCTCGGCGGCCGGGTCCTCACCCTTCCCTTCCTGATCTGCGCCACCCTGGTCGCCATCGCCGGCGTCATCCTGTTCCAGCGCTACACGCAGGGGCTGGCCGCCGCGTCAAACCTGAACGACGGCTATCCCTGGGGCATCTGGGTGGCCATCGACGTGGTGATCGGCTCGGCCTTCGGCTGCGCCGGCTACGTCATCGCGCTGCTCTGCTACATCCTGAACCGCGGCGAGTACCACCCGCTGGTCCGTCCGGCGGTGCTGGCCAGCCTGTTCGGCTACGGCCTCGCCGGTCTGGCGGTGCTGGTCGATCTGGGCCGCTACTGGAACTTCTACCACATGATGCTGCCGTGGTACGCGCAGCCGAACTCCGTGATGCTGGAGGTCGGCCTGTGCGTGGCGACCTACACGCTGGTGCTGGTGGTGGAGTTCGCCCCGGCCTTCCTGGAGCGCGTCGGGATCGAGGGGCTGCGCGCCAAGCTGAACAAGGTGCTGTGGGTCTTCATCGCGCTGGGCGTCCTGCTGCCGACGATGCACCAGTCGTCGCTCGGCACCATGATGGTCATCGTCGGGCACAAGCTGTCGCCGCTGTGGCAGTCGCAGATGCTGCCGGTCTTCTTCCTGCTGACCGCCATCCTGATGGGCTTCGCCATCGTGGTGTGGGAATCGGTCATGGCCTCGCTGAACTTCCGCCGCCCGATGGAAACGCCGGTGCTGTCGAAGCTGTCGGGCCTGATGCTGGTCGTCGCCTCGCTGTTCGTCGTGCTGCGCTTCGTAGACCTGATCGTGCGCGGCCAGATCGGCCAGATCTTCGGCGGCCCGCAGTCCGGCTGGTTCATCGCGGAAATGGTGTTGATGATCTCCGGCCTCGCGCTGCTGATCCCCAAGGCCAACCGCAACCGGTCGCGGGCGCTGTTCCTGGCGGCCTCGCTCCTGCTGGCGGCGGGCATTCTCTACCGCCTGAACGTCTATCTCATCGGCTTCACGCCGGCGGTCGGTCCTTGGCATTACTTCCCCTCGGTCAAGGAAATCATGATCACCGTCGGCGTCTTCGCGCTGGAGATCGCGCTGTATCTCCTCTTCGTGAAGAAGCTGCCCGTCATGCACGCCGTCCATCCCGAGCACGGCTGAGTTTAGGAGACTTTCGTTATGGCTCAGCGAGTTGTTGTAGATCCGGTCACCCGCATCGAGGGTCACCTGCGGGTCGATTGTGAAGTGGACGGCGGCAAGGTCACCAACGCCTGGGCGTCGGGCCAGATGTGGCGCGGCATCGAGCTGATCCTTCAGGGCAAGGACCCGCGCGACGCCTGGGTCTTCGCCCAGCGCATCTGCGGCGTCTGCACCACGGTGCACGCCATCACCTCCGTCCGCGCGGTGGAGAACGCGCTGAAGCTGGAGGTGCCGCTCAACGCCCAGTACATCCGCAACATGATCCAGGGCGCCCACAACGTCCACGATCACATCGTCCACTTCTATCACCTGTCGGCGCTCGACTTCGTGGACATCGTGTCGGCGCTGAAGGCCGACCCGGCGGCGACCGCCAAGCTGGCCCAGTCGATCTCCGGCTGGCCGAAGAACAGCACCCAGGAATTCGCCACCGCCCAGAAGAAGCTGCAGGCCTTCATCAACTCCGGCCAGCTCGGCATCTTCGGCTCGGGCTACTGGGGCCATCCGGCGATGAAGCTGACGCCGGAAGCCAACCTGATGGCGGCGTCCCACTATCTCCAGGCGCTCGACTACCAGCGGCGCATGAACAAGGTGGTGGCGATCCTCGGCTCCAAGACGCCGCACATCCAGAACATGGCGGTCGGCGGCGTCACCAACCCGATCAACATGGACAGCCAGTCCACCCTGACCCTCGAAAAGCTGATGTACATCAAGCAGCTGATCGACGAGGTGGGCGACTTCATCACCCAGGTCTACATCCCCGACGTGGCGGCCATCGGCGCCTTCTACGCCGACTGGACGCAGTATGGCCGCGGCGTGGTGAACTATCTGTCCATCCCGGACATGCCGCTGGACACCAAGGGCACCACGTTCGCCTTGCCCGCCGGCTACATCGACGGCGGCGACCTCGTCAACGGCTTCACCCCGATCAAGGACTTCCACGACCCCTACTTCGAGAAGGGCGTGAAGGAGAGCGTGAAGCATTCCTGGTACCAGGGCGGCAAGGGTCCCCTGCACCCCTACGACGGCGAGACGATCCCGAACTTCACCGACTGGCAGGACGACGGCAAGTACAGCTGGATCAAGTCGCCGACCTTCTACGACAAGCGCGCCCAGGTCGGCCCGCTGGCCAACGTGCTGGGCATGTACGCCTCGGGCCACCAGCGCACGCAGTTCTGGGTCAACGCGGTGCTCGACGCCGTGTCGGGCCATCTCGGCAGCAAGGTCGGCGTCGACGCGCTGCACTCCACCATCGGCCGCCACGCCGCCCGCGCGGTGCGCTGCGTGGTCCTGCACGAGGAGTTGCAGAACCAGTGGAAGCTGCTGATGGAGAACATCGCGAAGGGCGACACCAAGACCTTCAACAAGCCGGTGTTCCCGAAGGGAGAGATCCGCGGCTTCGGCTTCCACGAGGCGCCGCGCGGCATGCTCTCGCACTGGGTCGTGATCGAGAACGGCAAGATCAAGAACTACCAGGCGGTCGTGCCGACCACCTGGAACGCCGGCCCGCGCGACGAGGACGGGAACATCTCGGCCTACGAGGCGGCCCTGATCGACAATCCGGTGGCGGTCGCCGACCAGCCGCTGGAGATCATCCGCACCCTGCACAGCTTCGACCCGTGCCTGGCCTGCGCCGTGCACCTGACCGACACGGAAACGAAGTCGCACTATCAGGTGAAGGTCGTCTGATCCAAGCCTTCTGACCGGCCGAAAGCCCCTCTTCCCCACGGAGGAGGGGCTTTTCGCGTCGCCTGTTCAGGCCGATTGATCCAGTTCACGGCGCCCGGCGCCGATCACGCCTCATCCTTCTGTTTCAAAATCATCGAACGGAGTCCCCGCCCCATGTCCATCCTCGTCCTCGGCCTCGGCAACATCCTCCTGATGGACGAAGGGGTGGGCGTGCGCGCCATGGAGGCGTTCGACGCCGCCTGGACCGTGCCCGATCACGTCAGCGTGGTGGACGGCGGCACCTGCGGCATGGACATGCTGGACCTCATCGCCAGCCACAAGAACCTGATCGCGGTGGACGCGGTGAAGACCGGCGCCCCACCGGCCACGCTGACGGTGCTGCGCGGCGACGAGGTTCCGGCCTATTTCAAGGGCAAGCTGTCGCCCCACCAGCTCGGCCTCAGCGACCTGCTGGCCTCGCTGCGCCTGCAGGACGAGGCGCCGGAGAGCGTGACGGTGGTCGGCTGCGTGCCGATGGCGCTCGGCACCGGCCTGATGATGTCACCGGAGATCGAGGCGGTGATCCCGCGGATGGTGACGATGATCGTGGAAGAACTGGCCCGCCTCGGCGTGACCGCCACGCCCCGAAACTGAGCGTGGCGATCACGATCAATCCTCAGCGGTCGGCGCGGATCGGGCCGAACTCCACCGGGACCCAGGCGTAGCCCTTGCCTTCGGTGCGGACATGGCCGATGCCGGGGAAGGGCAGATGGGCGCCGGCCACCCACAGCTTCTGCGCCGCGGCGTCGGCGAAGATCTTCTTGCGGGAAGCGACGGCCTGCGCCTTGTCGGCGTCGAACTCGATGACGACCTCCGGGCGGGCGAACTGCACGGAGTGGCTGTGCACGATGTCACCCCACATCAGGATGCTGCGCTCCCCCGACGTGAACAGATAGCCGCTGTGCCCCGGCGTGTGGCCGTAGGCCGCCACCGATTCCACGCCGGGAACCAGGCTGTCGCCGGGCTGGTAGGGCTTCAGCTTGCCGGCCGCCGCGTAGGGCGCCACCGCCGCGCGGGCCATGGCGAAGAAGGGCTGGCTGTCGGCCGGGGCCTTGGCCGCCACCTCCTCGCTCAGCCAGAAGTCGGCGTCGGCCTTGGCGACATGGACCGTGGCGTTGGGGAACAGCATGGCGCCGTCCGGACGCAGCAGGCCGTTGGCGTGGTCCGGGTGCAGGTGGGTCAGCAGCACCGTGTCCACCTGTTCCGGGTTGTAGCCGGCGGCGCGGATGTTGTCGGCGATGAAGCCCAGCGCCGGACCGAAGGCCTTGGCCGTCCCGGTGTCCACTAGGACGAGGTTCGCGCCGGTGTGCACCAGATAGGCGTTCACCGCCGTCTGGACGCTCGGCGTGTCGGCCAGGAACATCCGGGCGAGCAGGCTCTGGATGTCATCGGCGCTGGCGCCGCTGAGGATCTTGCGGTCGAGGTCGATGAAGCCGTCATACAGCGCGGTGACCTCGAAATCGCCGATGGCCATGCGGTAGAAGCCCGGCGCCTGGGTCCGCTGCTGGCCCGGCACCTCCGCCAGGGCCGGCGCCGCGGGGGCGAGGACGGCACCGGCGGTCAAGACGGCGGGAACGGCGACAGCCAGGGTGAGCAGGGCTCTGCGCAAGGTGACGAAGGTCGGCGGAGTCATCGGCGAGGTTCCCCTTCAGAATGGTCGGCGCCCAGCATGGCCGTCCTGGCCGCGCGGCGGAAGGGCGACGGCGCGCATGACGCCAATGCATTGATCGAGACCATGGAAATGCCGTCACCGCTGCGCATGGGATCGCTCGGTGGAAGGTCTGCCGGATCATCGCCAGCGACTCGGTCCCCGCTGCACGAGGCGGCGGACACCCGCGGGGAAGTCGACATCGTCGAGGCATCGGCACGGAACGGCCACCCGGCGAGAGTTGTCTTGAGGATCAGCCCGTCACCCCCATCCGGACCGGGCGGCGCCGGATGTGTCGTGACGCAAGTCTGGCTTCAACCACCACGGGCCGGCGCGATCGATCGCGTCACGGCTGAAAGCAATCGGACAAGCACCGGGCAACGAGGAAGCAAAGCCGCTTTGCGCATCACCAAAACACCACTCACTTCCCAAAGATTTTCAATTTTAGTCTGTTTGTGAAATTATAGGAAAATTAACAATCCGAGCAGATAACAAAAAGCCGCGCAGTGTCCTTCGTCCTTGAAGGTCATAGGGAGACCGGGATGAGAATTATCGGAAAAATCATTACGGCCAACGCGATTATGGCCGTCGTCCCACTCTGCCTGGCCGGGTACATCGCGTACGACGCGGTATCCGACGTGCGCACGCAACTGGAAGCGCAACGCAACCTTGCCGCGTACGAAACCGCCATCGCGATCGGCTCCAAGGTGCCCACTGAACGGTCGGCGTGGGGCTATGCCTTCGGGGTTTCCGGCCAGTTGGACGCCGAGACGAACAAGCGGCTCGAAACGACGGGCGCCGCGCTCGACGAGTCCATTGGCGCGGCGCGGCAGCGCTTCGCGGCGGCTGGATTGCCGACGGCGACGATCGACCGTCTCACCGCGGAATTGAAGACGATGCGGACGGACGGACGGAATGCGCTGATGCAGCCTCCCTCCTCCCGTCCCGCCAACGCCTATGCCACCGTGGTCGACGGGCTTGCGAAGGCAAGCGATCTGGGAGGAAAAGCCACCGACGAAGCCTTCCGCGCGACGATAAAAGCGGATCAAACCCTGCTTTCGACCACCAGCCTCGCCCGCACGGCCCAGGACCTGCGTGACATCGATGGGGTCCGCTCCTCCTTCCTCGCCATTTTTGTCAATGGCACGGAGCAGACCCCCGAGCGCATCAAGACCCTGACCGAAATGACCGGCAAGATCGCCCTGCTCTGGCAGCAGATCGGGAAGGCGGTCGAGGCCATGGGCAGTCCTCCGGACCTCGTGAAGGCGTTGGACCATATGAAGGCGACGGTGATGTCGGATGGCGAGGCGCGCTTCCAGGCCGCCCTCGCCGCGGCGCGGGACCGCGCGCCGCCGCCCGTCACCTACGCCGAATGGAACAAGTGGGCCGGCCCGATGCTGAACAACATCCTGGTGATGCGGGATGCGGCGCTGGTCAACGCCAAGGAACAGAACGCCGACACCCTGAGCCGGGCGTGGTGGCAGTTGGGCATCGCGTTGACGGTCATCGCGGCCATTCTGGCGGCCTTCGGCCTGGCGCTGCTGCTGATGTTCCGGCAGGTCATCCGCCGCCTGCACCGGCTGACCGCCGCAATCCTGCGGCTGGCGCAAAACGATCTCGCCGTCGAGATTCCGCAGCCCACCGCCACCGACGAGATCGGCGACATGGCCCGCGCGCTTCAAGTGCTGAAGGACGGCGCCGAAGAGCGCGTCCGTCTGACCGAAACCGGCAAGGCCGAGGTTGTTAGCAAGGAAAAGCGGACGCGGGCGCTGGAGGATCTGATCCGCGGCTTCGACCGCAAGTCCGCCGACATCCTGAGCAAGCTCGGCGCCTCCACCGCCGGGATGAGCCAGTCGGCGGGCCTGATGGCGGCGCTGGCCGATCAGACCCACCGGCAATCGACCGCCACCGCCGCCGCCGCCGAGCAGACCGCCACCAACGTCCAGACCGTCGCGGCGGCCAGCGAAGAGATGACCGCCGCGATCCAGGAGATCGGCCGTCAGGTCACCCGTTCAAACGAAATCGCCGGGAAGGCGGTGGCGGAGGCCGGGCAGACCAGCGACAGCGTGCGCAGCCTGGCCAGCGCCGCCGGGCGCATCGACGACGTCGTCAAGCTCATCCAGGGCATCGCCGCCCAGACCAATCTGCTGGCGCTGAACGCCACCATCGAGGCGGCGCGGGCCGGCGAGGCCGGCAAGGGGTTCGCGGTCGTGGCGGGGGAGGTCAAGAGCCTCGCCAACCAGACCGCCAAGGCCACCGAGGAAATCTCGGCGCAGATCGCCTCCGTGCAGTCGGCGACCCAGGGCACGGTGGCGGCGATCGAAGGGATCGGCGCCACCATCGCGTCGATCAACGAGATCTCCGCCACCATCGCCGCCGCGACCGAGGAGCAGAACGCCACCGCCGGCGAGATCTCGCGCAACATCGTCGAGGCGGCGCGCGGCACCCAGGAGGTCAGCGGCAACATCGCCGACGTCAACGGCGCCGCCACGCAGGCCGGCACCGCCGCCGCCGAGGTTCTGGAGTCCGCCAGAACCCTGTCGCAATGGGCCGACGCGCTTCATCAGGAAGTCTCGACCTTCCTCGCGGCCATCCGGGCGGCCTAGGCGGAACACCGTCGATGCGCCGCGGCGCTTGAAACGCGGCATACAAAAAGGCCCGGCGGAAAAACCCGCCGGGCCTTTTCGATTGCGTCGAAGGCGGCGCGCCGGATCAGCCCAGCGCGAGCAGCGCCACGCCGGCCAGACCGACCACGGCGCCGGTGCCGCGAAGCGCCAGGGCGCCCTTGCGGCCTTCCACCAGACGACGCAGCGACAGGGCGGCGCCGATGCCCGCCCCGTGCAGCAGCGCGGTGGACAGGGCGAAGCCCAGGCCGTAGAGCAGCGGCTCCGCCGCCTCCGGCATCTCGGCGCCGTGGGCGTGGCCGTGGAACACGGCGAACAGGGCGACCACACCGGCGGAGGCCAGCAGCGGCAGCCGGGACTGCAGGGCGATCAGGGCGCCCAGGGCGACCACGGACAGGACGATGCCAAGCTCGACCTGCGGCAGGTCGATGCCGGCCACCCCCAGCAGGCCGCCGCCGATCATCGCGCCGACGAAGGCCACCGGCAGCGCCCACAGGGCCTTGCCGCCGCGTTGCGCGGCCCACAGGCCGACGGCGACCATCGCCAGCAGGTGATCCCAGCCACCGACCGGGTGCATGAACCCATGGACGAACCCGGCATCGTGGGCGCCGAAGGTGTGGGCGAGCGCCGCGTTGGGCAGCGTGGCCAGGGCCGCCGCCGCGGTGACCGACGCGAGAGCGATGCGTTTCATTCGTGAAAACCCCTGCTGTATCGTTGAGCGGCGCACGACCGACCCCTACCCCATCGCGCGCGAAGCGGTCGCCACTTTAGCAGAACCGTTCCGATTGGAAATGGCGGAGCGCCATGAAATTGCGTCGGACCGCATGTTTGACGCACATCAATGTGCGGATTCAACCCCCGGTCAAGATGCCGCGGTTAGGTCGCCAGTGTCACGACGACCGGCTTCCCCGCGTGAGGACGCGCGCATGTGTCTCGGCATCCCGATGCAGGTCCTGGAAACCGATGGCTTCACCGCGCGCTGCACCGGCCGCGGCGAGGAGCGGCGCGTCAACGTCATGCTGATCGAGGAGGTGCGGGAAGGCGGCTGGGTCCTGGTCCATCTCGACCGCGCCGTCCGCCCCCTGGAGGTCGAAGAGGTGGAGCCGCTGAACCGCGCGCTGGACGCCATCCTGCTGGCCGCGAAGGGGGAAAACGTGGACCATCTGTTCGCCGACCTCATGGAAACGGAAAAGGCAACGGCATGACCCCCGGCGCCCCCGAGGCGGGCTTCGCCGCCGACGCGCGTCCCGCCTGTGGGGCCTGTGGCGCGGTCTACGACCCCGCGGCGGGCGATCCGGGGCGCGAGGTGCCGCCGGGAACGCCCTTCGGCGGTCTGCCCGACTATTGGCGCTGCCCGGGTTGCGGCGGCCCTCAGCATGGCTTCACCGTCGCGGCCCCGCCGGGAGGCGATCCCTTGGACGCGCGCGTCGCCGCCCTGATCGCCAGCTACCGCCTGATCGCGGAGCGCGACATGGCCGGCGTTCCCATCTGCAATGCCGCCCTGGCGGTGGAGGCGCTGGGGTTCCGCCCCCACGGGCCGGGCTGGATCGGCTGCGTCATCGCCCCCTGGTTCCTGAACGCCGTGCTAATCCCGTGCGATCCCGCCTTGTGGGCGGAGCGGCGCGACGGCGACAAGATGGAGATCGCCCTGCCCTCCGGCGCCTACCGCTTCACCGCGGCGCGGGTGGGCGTTCTGGGAACGCTGGCGGTTATCCCGCTCGCCTCGGCCATGAACGTGTTCACCGATCAGGAGGACGCCCGCGCCGCCGCGGTCCTGGCGCTCGACCATCTGATGCGGGAGCCGCAGCAACTGGCGCCACAGACCGAGCCGTCGCCGGCAAGCGATGCGGAGGCGGCGAAGCCCGCCCTGTCCCGCCGCTCCCTGTTCGGGGCTGGACGCCGATGAGCGGGACGGGCGCCGGGCTGGAGGGCAACGTGTCGGTACGGCTTGGCACCGCCGCCGGGCGTGTGCGCGCCGTGTCGGTGCAGGTCCGCCGCCCCGCCGCCGCCCACGCCCTGTGCGGACGCACGCCCGACGAGGCGATGCGCCTCGTGCCGCTGCTGTTCAGCCTGTGCGGCACCGCCCAGTCGCTGGCGGCGGTCGAGGCCCTGGAGGCTGCGCTCGGCCTCGACGCCCGACCGCACACCGCCGCCCGCGCCCTGCTGGCCGACGCGGAATCCGTGACAAACCATGCGTGGCAAGTTTTGATGGACTGGCCGGCACGGCTCGGCGAAGCCCTGCAGCCCAAGGAGGTGGCGGGCCTACGCGCCACGGTCACGGCGATCCATCCCGCGCTCTACCCGGCCCGTGACGGGCTGCGTCCCGGCGGCGGCTCGCTGCGGCCCGACCGCGCCGCCCTGACCGCCGCCATTGCGGCTCTGCGCGAGGGGGTGGAGCGCGCCGTCTTCGCCGGCCCGGCTCCCACCGACAGGACGGCGTTGGAGCGCTGGGCCGGTGCCGGTGCGACGCCCGCCGCCCGTCTGATGCACCGCGTCCTGACGCCGGTCATGGCGGGTTTCGGCGCCTGCGACGTGCCGGCGCTGGAACCGCATCCCGCATTCTGGTTCGGCGAGCGGCTGTCCGCCGACGCCGCGTTTTCCGAGGTTCCCCGGCAGGACGGCGCGCCGGCCCACACCGGCCCGCTGGCCCGCCAGAGCGCGCATCCGCTGGTCGCCGGCTTGCTGGCCCGGCACGGTACCGGCCTCGCCGCTCACACCGCCGCCCGGCTGGTCGAGCTGGCGGGACTGGCGGAGCGCCTGACGACCTGGGCAGAGCGCCTGGACGACGCCGAACCGGCTCCGGACACGGGCACTGCGCGGCGCGGCGCGGGAAGCGGTGTCGTCGAAACGGCCCGCGGGCGCCTCGCCCACTGGCTGCGGCTTGAGGATGGCCGCATCGCCGATTGCCGCATCGTGGCACCGACCGAATGGAACTTCGCCACCGACGGACCGCTGGCCCAGGGCTTGGCCGGCGCTTCGGCCAACGGCGCTCTGGCCGAGCGCACGGGCCTTCTGGTGGCCGCGCTCGACCCCTGCGTGGCCTCCGTCATCACGATCCAGGACGAGGACTGACCCATGCACGAGCTGGCGCTCAGCCAGGGCATCATCGATGTGATCCGCGATCAGGCCGCGGCCCAGGGCTTCACGACGGTGAAGACGGTGCGGCTGGTCATTGGCACCCTGTCACACGTCGAACCGCAGGCCATCGCCTTCGGCTTCGACGCGGTCAGCCGCGGCACCATCGCGGAGGGCGCCGTCCTGGACATCGAACGCCCGCCGGGTCGGGCCTTCTGCCTGTCCTGCGAGAAGCCGGTCCCGCTGCCCGAGCGGTCGGCCCCCTGCCCGGACTGCGGCGGCCACCAGCTGATGGTGACCGGCGGCGAGGAAATGCGCGTCAAGGAACTGGAGGTGGAGTGATGTGCACGGTCTGCGGCTGCGCCGAAGGCGAAACGAAAATCGAAGCCGGCCATGCGCATGGCCATCACCACCACGGTCACGACCATCATCATGATCATGACCACCATCATCATCACGACCACAGCCACGAGCATGTCGGTCCGGACGGCAAGGTCTACCGGCACACGCACGGCGACGACCATGGCCATGATCATGGGCACGACCATGGGACCATCGACCTCGGCCGCGGGCCGGCGGGGACGGAGGTGCCGGGAATGTCGCAGACCCGGCTGGTCGCCATCGAACAGGACATCCTCGCCAAGAACGACAGCTTCGCCGCGGTGAACCGCCAGCTGTTCGCGGCGAAGGGCGTGTTCGTGCTGAACCTGATGTCCAGCCCCGGTTCGGGCAAGACGACCCTGCTGACCCGCACGCTGACCGACCTGAAGGGCCGCTTCCCGATGGCGGTGATCGAGGGCGACCAGCAGACCTCCTTCGACGCCGACCGCATCCGCGCCACCGGCACGCCGGCCATCCAGGTCAACACCGGCAAGGGCTGCCACCTCGACGCCCAGATGGTCACCCAGGCGGTGGGGCGCCTGCCGGTGGAGGCGGGCAGCGTCCTCTTCATCGAGAATGTCGGCAACCTCGTCTGCCCGGCCGGCTTCGACCTCGGCGAGGCACACAAGGTCGTCGTGCTCTCGGTGACGGAAGGGGAGGATAAGCCCCTGAAATACCCGGCGATGTTCGCCGGCGCCGACCTGCTGCTGGTCAACAAGGTCGATCTGCTGCCGCATCTGACCTTCGACGTGGCGCGCATGATCGCCTACGCTCGCCAGTTGAAGCCGAACCTGCGCGTGATCGAGTTGTCCGCGACCGCCGGCCAGGGGCTTGAGGACTGGTACGGCTGGATCGAGGAGGGGCTTGCGAGAGCGGTGGCGGGACGCGGCGCATGAGCCCCGCCGATTTCCTTCTGATGGCCGGGGCCTGCCTGTACTTCATGGCCACCCCCGGACCCGGCATTTTCGCCGTGGTCGCCCGCTCCCTCGCCCTGGGATGGCGGCGCAATCTGGGCTTCCTCGCCGGAATGGTGGTGGGCGACCTCGTGTTGCTGGCGCTCGCCCTCGGTGGGTTGGCCGCCGTCGCCCACGCTTTCGAGGAGCTGTTCACCCTGCTGCGCTTCGCCGCCGCCGGTTACCTGATCTGGCTGGGCGTCCGCACGTGGCGCGCGCCCGTCACCCTCGGTGGAGACCCGCCGGAGGCCGAAGGCGCGCAGTTGCGGGGCTTCGCAAGCGGGTTGGCCCTGACCCTTTCCAACCCGAAGACCATCTTGTTCTACATGGCCTTTCTCCCGGCGTTCGTGGATCTGACCCGCGTCTCCGCCACCGACGCCGTGCTGATGGCCGGCATCGTGGTGGGCGTGTTGAGCGCCGTCCTGCTGGCCTACGCCATGGCGGCGTCGCGCGCCCGTCATCTCTTCCGCAGCGAGCGGGCCATGAAGGCGCTGAACCAGGGCGCCGGCACGTTGATGATCGGCGCGGGCGTGGCGGTCGCCGCGCGGTGAAACGGCTTCGCCTCCGGGTTCGCGGGCAGGTGCAGGGGGTCGGCTTCCGGCCCTTCCTGCATGGGCTGGCGCACCGCCTCGCCCTGACCGGCTGGGTGCTGAACGACGGGGCCGGGGTGCTGGCGGAGGTGCAGGGCGAAGCCCTTCAACGGCTTCTCACGGCGCTGGTGAAGGAAGCGCCTCCACTGGCGCGGATCGACGCGGTCGAAACGGCAGAATGTCCCGTCCGTCCCGATGAGGCGGGTTTTGCGATTCTGGCTTCGCACAGCGGAGCGGTCACGACCGGCGTCGCCCCCGACGCCGCGGTCTGTCCGGCCTGTCTGGCGGAATTGTTCGATCCCGAGGATCGGCGCTACCGCTATCCGTTCCTGAACTGCACCCATTGCGGGCCGCGCTTCACCATCACGCGCGGCCTGCCCTACGACCGGCCCTGGACCGCGATGGCGGCTTTTCCCCTCTGCCAGGAGTGCGCCGCCGAATACGCCGACCCCACCGACCGTCGTTTCCACGCCCAGCCGACCGCCTGCCCAGCCTGCGGCCCACGCCTGTCCCACGCCATCGAGGAGGTGCTGGCCGCGCTGCGCAGCGGACGGATCGTCGCGATCAAGGGTCTGGGCGGCTTCCACCTCGCCTGCGACGCGTTCGACGCGGCGGCGGTGGAACGGCTGCGCGCACGCAAGCAGCGCAACGGCAAGCCCTTCGCCCTGATGGTCGCCAACGCCGTGTCCGCAGAGCGGTTCGTGGAGGTCCGAGCGGCGGAGAGGGCGTTGCTGGAGGGGGTGGCGCGGCCGGTGGTGCTGTTGCGGCGGCGTGAGACCCCAACCCTTCCCGCTTCGCGGGCCCCCTCCCTAACCCTCCCCCGCTGCGCAGGGGAGGGACTCGAATCCCCTCCCCTGCGCAGCGGGGGAGGGTTAGGGAGGGGGCCAGTGCGGACCCTTCCCGACGCCATCGCCCCCGGTCTCGACTGGCTGGGCGTCATGCTGCCCTACACGCCGATCCATCATTTGCTGTTCCACGAGGCCGCCGGACGCCTCGACGGCACGGCGTGGCTGGAGCGGCCGCAGGACCTCGCCCTGGTCATGACCTCCGCCAACCCCGGCGGCGAGCCGCTCGCCATCGGCAACGACGAGGCGCGGCGGAGGTTGGACGGCATCGCCGACCTGATCGTCGACCATGACCGCGACATCCTGATCCGCGCCGACGACAGCGTGATGCGGGTGGTGGCGGGCGCACCGGTTTTCCTGCGGCGGGGGCGCGGCCATGCGCCGGCGCCCATCCGCCTGCCATGCGCCGGGCCGCCGGTGCTGGCGGTCGGCGGGCACCTGAAGGCCACCGTCTGCCTAACCCGCGGCGACGAAGCCTTCCTCAGCCAGCACATCGGCGACCTCGACAACGCGGCGACCCTGGCGTTCCTTGAGGAGAGCGTCGCCCATCTGCGCCGCATCCTGGCGGTGGAGCCGGTAGCCGTCGCCCACGACCTTCACCCCGACTTCCAGAGCACCCGCTTCGCCGAATCGCTCGGCCTACCGACGTTGCCGGTGCAGCATCACCACGCCCACATCGCCGCGGTGCTGGCCGAACACGGCGTGAACGGCCCGGCGCTGGGGCTGGCGCTGGACGGGTTTGGGCTTGGGGCGGACGGCGGGTCCTGGGGTGGCGAGATGCTGCTGGTGGAGAGTACCCGCTTCACGCGCCTCGGCCATCTGGCGCCACTGGCCCAGCCGGGCGGTGACGTGGCGGCGCGCCAGCCCTGGCGGATGGCGGCGGCAGCACTGGCCCGCATGGGGCGCGGCGCGGAGATCGCCCAGCGCTTCGCCGCCTGCGGCCCGGCGGAGGGCGTGCGGCGGATGATCGAGGCGGGCGTCAACGCGCCGCCCACCAGCTCCTGCGGGCGCTGGTTCGACGCCGCCTGCGGCCTGCTGGGAGTCCGTGCGGTCGCCGGCTTCGAAGGCGAGGCGCCGATGGCCCTGGAATCGCTGGTCCGCCGCCCCACGGTGCTGGAAGGCGGCTGGCGGATCGACGGCGGCGTGCTTGACCTCACCCCCCTGCTGGAAAGTTTGTTGCAGATCAATGCGCAGGAGGGGGCCGACCGGTTCCATGGCACCCTGGCCGCGGCGCTGGTCGATTGGGCCATGCCGGAACTGGCGGCGCGCGGCCTCGACCGCATCGCCCTGTCGGGCGGCTGCCTGATGAACGCCGTTCTGGCGGAGGGGCTGAGCGCAGGCTTCGCGGCGCGCGGGGTCACCGCGCTGCTGCCGCGCCAGGCACCGGCCAATGACGGCGGGCTCAGCCTGGGACAGGCCTGGATCGCCATGCAGAGTTTGCTTCAGGAAGGACCACTCCCATGTGCCTCGCCGTTCCCGCCCGCGTGATCGAGCTTCTGGAGGACGACCGCGCCACCGTCAGCCTGGGCGGGGTGAAGGTCGCCTGCTCCCTGGCGCTGGTCGAGGGGGTGACGGTGGGCGACTATGTGATCGTCCATGTCGGCTACGCCCTGTCCAAGCTCGACCCGGAGGAGGCGGAGCGCACGCTCGCCCTGCTCGCCGAAACCGGCACTGGCATCGGTACCTTGCCGCCCGCCTCGGATGCCGCCTGACTTTGTGGACCCCGCCATGACCGACCGCCGCCTCTTCACCCGCAAGCTCGACCTCGCCCGCGGCACCGTGGACATGAGCCATGGATCAGGCGGCAAGGCCATGGCCCAGCTCGTCCGGGAGCTGTTCGCCGCCGCCTTCGCCAACCCGCTGCTCGACCAGGGCAACGACCAGGCGGCCTTCGACCCGCCCACCGGGCGCATGGTGATGACGACCGACGGCTTCGTTGTCTCGCCCATGTTCTTTCCCGGCGGCGACATCGGCTCGCTGGCCGTGCACGGCACGGTGAACGACGTCGCCATGGCCGGGGCGGTGCCGCTCTACCTGACCGCCGGCTTCATCCTGGAGGAAGGCTTCCCGCTGGCCGACCTGAAGCGGCTGGTGGACAGCATGGCCCACGCCGCGCGTGAGGCCGGCGTGTCCATCGTGACCGGCGACACCAAGGTGGTGGAGCGCGGCAAGGGCGACGGTGTCTTCATCACCACCACCGGCATCGGCGTGGTGCCGCCCGGCGTCGCCCCGTCCGGCGAGCGGGCGCGGCCCGGCGACGCGATCCTGGTCAGCGGCACCATGGGCGACCACGGCGTCGCCATCATGTCCACCCGCGAAAATCTGAGTTTCGAGACGGACATCCGGTCGGACAGCGCCGCGCTGCACGGGCTGGTCGCCGGCATGGTCGCGGCGGTGCCGGACGTGCATGTCCTGCGCGACCCGACCCGCGGCGGGTTGGCAACGACGCTGAACGAGATCGCCCACCAGTCGGGAGTCGGCATGCTGCTGCGCGAGGCCGACATCCCGCTGAAGACTGAGGTCGCAGCCGCCTGCGAACTCCTGGGTCTCGATCCGCTCTACGTCGCCAACGAAGGCAAGCTGATCGCCATCTGCGCAGCCGAGGACACCGAACGCCTTCTGTCGGCCATGCACGCCCATCCGCTGGGGGTCGATGCCGCGGTCGTCGGCACGGTGGTCGAGGACTCCCACCGCTTCGTGCAGATGGAGACGCGCTTCGGCGGCAAGCGCATCGTCGATTGGCTGTCCGGCGAGCAGCTTCCCCGCATCTGCTGAGCCTCCGCTTGCGCCGAAAGGGGCACCCCTTCGGCTTCGCTCACGCCACCCGGCGTACCGCAATGGAACTGCGGCGGATCGGCCCAGCCGGGGGACCCCGGACGCGCCTCACGCGTTGCCTCCCCCGGAAGGCGGTCGTGTTTCCGCCAGCCGAATTGTGAGTACGGGGGATCGATGGGTATTCCGCAGTCCATCCAGTTGGGTGCTGCACCGCTGGAGCCGGCCACGCTTGCCGGCACGGCGTCCGCCGCGGAACTGGTCGCGCGCTTGCCGGCCACGCCACCGCTGCACCTCAACCGGGTGAAACGGGCCTTCGACCTCGTGGGGGCGGTCGGGCTGATCCTGTTCTTCGGGCCGCTGATGCTGATCGTCGGTCTTCTCATCACGCTGGACGGCGGACCCGCGGTGTTCGGCCACCGGCGCATCGGGACGGAGGGCCGGGACTTCACCTGCTGGAAGTTCCGCTCCATGGTGGTCAACGCGCCGGAGGTCTTCGAAAAGCTGATCGAATCCGACGCCGAAGCCCGCGCCGAGTGGGAGGCCACGCGCAAGCTGCGCAACGATCCCCGCATCACCTGGATCGGCCGCTTCCTGCGCCGCACCAGCCTGGACGAGTTGCCGCAGCTCTTCAACGTTCTGTCCGGCGACATGAGTCTGGTCGGCCCGCGCCCCATCGTGCAGGAGGAAGTGGCGCGCTATCACGTCTGCTTCCCCTTCTACATGCGATGCCGCCCCGGACTGACCGGGCTGTGGCAGGTCAGCGGCCGCAACGACGTGGATTACGGCCGGCGCGTCCAACTCGACACCGCCTATCTGCTGGGCTGGAGTCTGTGGGGCGACATCCGCATCCTGCTGCGCACGGTCGGCGTGATGCTCAGCGGAAAAGGTGCCTATTAAGGCGTAGAATCACCGCGCTGCAGCCCTCCCCCGCCCGGAGAGTGGCGGTGCGGGGGGCGGAGACACATATCCTATCCTGGGCGATGCGACGGGTCCCGCGGCACCAGGGGGCAGGATTTGAGATTGCCCGGTCAACGTGCTAGGTTGCGGATGGACGAACGGCGGGACCGGCCGAAAGGCCATGTTCCGCCGTACGAAAGCACAGACGCACCGGCCTTGGGCGTCCGGCAGGCGAAACCCCTGGTACAATAAGGCTTGCAGTCGCGTTGATGGCTTTGATTCCGCCGGCCGGGCCGGCCAGTCAAGAGGGGCGCAGGATGGCGAAACTGCTGGCGGCGCTGTTGCTGCTGATGGTGGCGATGGGACCGGCCTGCGCGGTGGTGCCCGCCTCCCGCGCGGACACCAGCATCGCGCTGGACCATTACCGGCAGGAATTCGCGAAAACCAAGGGCACCTCCAGCCTCCCCTCCCCGGCGGACCGCAACTATCTCCTCTTCTCCGACGTCCTGCGCCGCGTGCTGGCCGAGCATGTGAAGCCGGGCACGCCGCAGATCCTGGTCGACAAGGCGGTCGCCGGACTCCAGAAAAAGAAGAAGGAGGAGCCGGGAGCCACTGACCGGGTGCTGACCGAAGCGGCGCTGGATGCGATGCTCACCTCCCTCGACCCCTACTCGGCCTTCCTCGACTCGGAGCATTTCCGCTACATGCGGGAGCAGACCCAGGGCGAGTTCGGCGGGCTGGGCATCGAGGTGACGATGGACGAGGACAGCGGCCTGATCCGCGTCGTGTCCCCCATCGACGGCTCTCCCGCCGCCCGCGCCGGCTTGCGCACCGGCGACCTGATCGCCCGGATCGACGAGGCGCAGGTCAAGGGCATGAATCTGCGCGACGCGGTGGCGCGCATGCGCGGCCCGGTCGGCACCTCCGTCGCCCTGACCATGCGCCGCAACGGCGGCAACAACGCCGCCAACAGCGGCCCCGACGCCCCGTTCCGGGTGTCGCTGACCCGCGCCATCGTGAAGATCCAGCCCGTCCGCTACCGGTTGGAGGGCGACGTCGCCTACATCCGCATCGCCGCCTTCAACCAGCAGACCTCACACGCGCTGGACGAGGCGGTGGAGGACATGCGCCGGCAGGCCCATGGCCGGCTGGCCGGGGCGGTGCTGGACCTGCGCAACAACCCCGGCGGCCTGCTCGATCAGGCGGTGAACGTCGCCGACCGCTTCCTGGAGGCGGTGGACATCGTGTCGGTACGCGGCCGCGATCCGGACGAGAACCGCCGCTACACCGGCACGCCGGGCGATCTGCTGGCCGGGTTGCCCATCGTCCTGCTGGTCAACAGCGGATCGGCCTCGGCGTCGGAGATCGTGGCCGGCGCCCTTCAGGACCACAGCCGGGCGCTTTTGTTCGGCACGCGCAGCTATGGCAAGGGGTCGGTGCAGACCATCTCGTCGCTGTCCGGCGACATCGGCATTCGGCTGACCACCGCGCGCTATTTCCGCCCGTCCGGCGGGCTGGTCGACTGCTTCGGCGTGTCGCCGAACCTGGAGATCAAGCCGGCCAACGACAACAGCGAGGAAACCCACCCCGACCCGGCGACCTGCGACCCGCACGCCACCCCGCCGCCGCCGCCGCGCGCCTGGCGGATCGAGGACCTGTGCCCGGACGTGGCCGCCGCCCCGTCGAAGCCGGACGCCGACCGCCCGCTGGACTGCGCCGTCGCCGCCATCCGCACCCGCCTGATGGGCACGCTGATCGGGCGGCCGTAAGCCCCTCCCTCGGCGCGGCCCAACAAAAAAGCCCTCCGTTCCAGTGGAACGGAGGGCTTTTTCTTTGTGCCCCACTCACCGTCTCGAACCCTGTTGACGGATCGCGACGGCAGGGGAAATGGTGCTGCTTCCGCGACCGGACGTGAGGGGATGGGTCCGCCCCGCCCCCTCAGACCCGGCTGTTCGACGTCAGACCACTTCGACGCGCTGCGCTTCCGGACCCTTGACGCCCTGGCGGACGGTCACCCGCACCTGCTCGCCGTCGGCGAGCACGTCCAGGCCCGAACGCTCCAGAGCGCGGATGTGGATGAAAATGTCCTTGCCGCCGGTGGACGGGGCAATGAAGCCGAAGCCCTTGGACACGTTGAACCACTTCACGGTGCCGTCGACCGTCTCTTCGGCGCCGCCGGCGCCGCCGCCGTAGCTGCTGCCGCCGCCGTAGCTGCCGCCACCGCCGTAACCGCCGCCGTAGCTGTCGCCGCGGGGAGCACGCGCCGCCGGGCGCGGGGACTCACTGGCGGTCGAGGTGTCGACGTCGTGGATGGTGGCGACCTGCGGGCCCTTCGGGCCGCGGGACAGGTCACAGGTGATGGTGGCACCCTCGGGCAGGCTGTCGTGTCCGCAGAACTGCAGAACCGTGGAATGCAGGAAGGCATCCGGCGAGCCGTCTTCGGGCGTGACGAAGCCGAAGCCCTTCGTCGCGTTGAACCACTTGACGGTGGCGCGGATGTTGCGCTGGGTGATCTCGGGAGCGCGGAAGCTGTTGCGCTGCGGACGGTCGAACATACGTGGTCTCATCTGTCGTGATAGGCCATGCCCCAACAGGCGGAACATGGCCCCCCGAAGATGATCCGTTCCGCCGCGCTTTTCAATTGAGATCGCGCGCGTTGGAAAGAAAGATTCGGCAAAACCCGACCGAAGGCCGCCCGGCGGTGTCCAGGCGGCCAAAAATATCGCAATTGCTGCGATAATCGGCGCAATGCCGGTCAAGTCTGGACGGTCAGGCCGCCCCGCAGCACTTCTTGTACTTCTTGCCGCTACCGCAGGGGCAGGGATCGTTCCGCCCGACCTTGGGACCGCTGCGCGGGCGGGCGCCCAGCGTGCCGTCCACATAGTACCAGCGGCCGTCCCGCTTGGTGAAGCGGCTGGTCTCGTGGTGCTTCTGCGGCCTGCCGTTCATGGTGAAGTGGGCGACGAACTCGACCACGCCGTCCTTGTCCTCCGCCCCGCCGGCTTCGGCGCTGCGGACTTCTAGGCCGGTCCACAGGCTGTTGGCGGCCCAGGTTTCGATCTCCTTGCGGTCGAAGTCCTCGCGGGTTTCCGGGAGCAGCGTCTCCTGCAGATAGTCGATCCTCCCGCAGGCGAAGGCCGAATAGCGAGACCGCATCAGCGCTTCGGCGGTCGGCGCCGACGCGGTGCCGTCCAGATAGGGGCCGCAGCAGGCGTCCAGGGGCTTGCCGGAACGGCAGGGGCATTCGGTGGTGGCGGTGGTGGTCATGACTTCCGGCCTCTCGATTTGAGGGCGCCATGCATAGCGCAGCCGGCGTCCCCCGCCAAGCGTCACCGGAAATTCGCCTGAACCGGACCGGCATTCGCGCTAACCTGTACGGAACACGGGCGGCAGGCCCGGACTGATGGAACCGGCGATGACGAGACGCGGACCCGACCTTCCCACGCGGCGCATCGCCGCCGACACCGTGCTGATCCGCCAGGGCGAGGCCGGGGATTGCGCCTGGCTGATCCAGTCCGGGGAGCTGGAGGTTCTGCTGGACGGCCCGGACGGCCCCCGCCGCCTGGGCACCGTCGGCGCCAACGCCATCGTCGGGGAGATGGCATTGCTGGACGACGGGCTGCGCAGCGCCACGGTGCGCGCCCTGACCACCGTCGAAACGGTGGAACTGTCGCGCGACACCTTCCGCGCGCTACGCGGGCGCTGCCCGCCGCTGGCCTCCTATCTGCTGGAGAGCCTCGTCGCCGCGATCCGCCGCAGCTATGGCCTGTCCCAGCCCGAACGGCAGGAGGGAGGCTCCGCGATCCGCTCCACCGACTCCTTCGCCACGGTGGCCGACCGCCGCATGTTCCGCCGCGGCCACAGCTTCTTCCGCCAGGGGGACGCCGGAACGGCGGCCTATCTGATCCAATCCGGCTCGGTCGGCGTGCAGCGCGACGGGGCCGACCTCGGCGTGCTGGGACCGGGGCGGATCTTCGGGGAACTGGCCCTTCTCGCCAACCGCCCCCGCGCCGCCACCGTCGTTGCGCTGGAGGCCACGGTCTGCGAAATCATCCGCAAGGACCAGTTCGCCAAGGCCATCGAGACGATGCCGCCCATCCTGCGCTCGCTGACACGCATCTACATCGAACAGCTGTCCGGCGGACGGCTCCTGCCCCTCCACGCCGAACCCGCAAGAACCGACTCCCCATGACTTCCAAGGCAACCACCAAAGCCGTCCGCGTCAAAGTTCCCCGCCCGCAACCCGACCTGTCCTTCGAAACCGCGCTGGGCCAGGGGCGGCTGGTCTGCGGCATCGACGAGGTGGGGCGCGGCCCGCTCGCCGGCCCGGTGGTCACCGCCGCCGTGGTGCTGCCGGCGGGCGGCCTGCCCGACGCGCTGGCCCGCGCCATCAACGACAGCAAGGCGCTGAGCCTGCGCGCCCGCGAGGCGCTGGAGCCGGAGATCCGCGCCCACGCCCTGGCCGTCGCGCTGGCCGAGGCGTCCGCGGCGGAGATCGATGACCTCAACATCCACAAGGCCACTCTGCTGGCCATGAAGCGCGCCTACGAGGCGCTGCCCGGCGAGCCGCCCGCCGTCGCGCTGATCGACGGGAAGTTCAAGCCGGACCTGTCCTGCCTGATGGAGGCCATCGTCAAGGGCGACGGGCGCAGCCAGTCGATCGCCGCCGCCTCGATCGTCGCCAAGGTGGCCCGCGACCGCGAAATGATGCGGCTGGCGGAGCTTCACCCGCAGTATGGCTGGGACCGCAACGCCGGCTACCCGACGCCGGAGCATCTGGAGGCGCTGCGCCGCCACGGCGTGACGCCCCATCACCGAGTCACTTTTGCACCAGTCCGCGCCCAAATCGAACGGGCCGGCTGACCGCCGCGATTCCGGGATAAGAAATCAGTTGACGGCGACTCGGCGGCGAATCATTGTCCCAACGACTGATTCGCTGTTTTGGTTTCGTCAATGCTCCCCCTGAACAAAATTCTCGTGGGCGATTGCATCGCCCTCATGAATGAAATGCCGGCTGAATCGGTAGACCTTGTCTTTGCCGATCCGCCTTATAACCTCCAACTGGGGGGCGAACTCTTGCGCCCGAACCACTCCCGTGTCGAAGGAGTGGAGGAGGACTGGGACAAGTTCGAGGATTTCGAGACCTACGACCGCTTCACGCGGGACTGGCTCGCCGCGGCCCGCCGCATCCTGAAGCCCGAGGGATCGTTGTGGGTGATCGGCAGCTACCACAACATCTTCCGTGTCGGCGCCACGCTGCAGAATCTGGGCTTCTGGATTCTGAACGACATCGTGTGGCGCAAGACCAACCCGATGCCGAACTTCCGCGGCACGCGCTTCGCCAACGCGCATGAGACCATGATCTGGGCCTCGCGCGAGAAGGACGCCCGCTACCGCTTCAACTACGACGCCATGAAGGCGCTGAACGACGACCTGCAGATGCGCAGCGACTGGCTGCTGCCGATCTGCAACGGCGCGGAGCGCCTGCGCGACGAGGACGGCCGCAAGGCCCACCCGACGCAGAAGCCGGAATCGCTTCTCTACCGCGTCATCCTGTCCTCCTCCCGCCCCGGCGACACGGTGCTGGACCCCTTCTTCGGCACCGGCACCACGGGCGCCGTGGCGAAGCGGCTGGGCCGCAACTGGATCGGGCTGGAGCGCGACCCGACCTACGCCAAGGCGGCCACCGCCCGCATCGAGGCGGTGGAGGAAGCGCCCGACGCCGCCGTCCTGGACACGCCGCCGAAGCGGTCCGCCCCGCGCATTCCCTTCGGCTGGGTGGTGGAGCGTGGCCTGCTGCGCCCCGGCACGTCGCTGTTCGACCTGCGCCGCCGCGTGGTCGCCCGCGTGCGCGCCGACGGCACCTTGATCGGGGCCGGCCCGCGCGGCGAACATCGCGGGTCGATCCATCAGGTGGGGGCCGCCATGGCCGGGCTGCCGGCCTGCAACGGCTGGACCTTCTGGCACTATGAGGACGGCGGCGACCTGCGTCCCATCGACGTGCTGCGCGAGCGCATCCGCTCCGAAGCCTCCGCCTGATTCCCGGCGCCGGACTCGAAGCGGGGAGGCCGTTCACGCCGCCCCGCTCCCGCAAGTTCGGCATTGGAGCCCCTCATCGAGCGCCGCCCGCATGCCTTGGCAGGACGGGGACGGCGTGATAGGCGTGTGCGCCATGAACAAGCTCTTCGCCACCGTCACCGCTCCGGCGCCCCGTTCGGCCCCGGCGGCGCTTTCCACCCGTTGCTTCGTGCGCGATCTGGTCATGGACGCGCTGATCGGCGTCTATGCCCACGAGCGGATCAAGCCGCAGCGCATCCGCCTGAGTCTCGATCTGGACGTCGTCGCCCCCGGCGTCACCGGCGAGGACATGGCGGCGGTGGTGAAGGGGTTGGTCAGCCAGGGGCACGTCACCCTGATCGAAACGCTGGCCGAACGGATCGCCGAGCGCTGCCTGTCCGACGAGCGCATCGCCAGCGCCAAGGTGCGGGTGGAGAAGCTGGACGTGTTCCCGGACGCCGCGAGCGTCGGTGTCGAGATCGAGCGCGCCCGGGCCTGACGTTCGGAAAGAATGCCGCGCCTTTCGGCAGCGGTGCCCGGAACCATCGCCGTCCCGGTCCAAGGGGGCGGGCTGCCGGCGCGCACGGCGCTCGGTGCACGGCCCAGCCTCTTCAGGTCACTCCGCCCAACGGTCGGGCAAACCGACGGAACAGCGCTTCGGTTTCATCCAAGCACGCGTGGGCAATGCAGACCGATCCGGCTTCATTCCCCCAAAAGACTTTCCAGATTTTGGACCGGCCGAGCCGCTCACTCAAAGATCAGCCACAGCAACAACCGAGCGCGGCTCCCGAACCTCGGCGATTTCCTGGATGAGTTTTTGCCGAAGCGCCTCGACGAAGCTGCTGCGGTCCATCGCCGTCTTCACGAATCCGTTCATGCCGCCGACGACATTTTCCTGATAGTACTCCTCCAGCCACGGAAACTCGTCGAGGATGGCCAGGGCGTTGATGGTGATCCCCTGCCGCTCCACCCGGTCGCGGACGCCCGCGGGGTCCGGGCCGCTGTTGGAAAAGCCGTTCGACACGATGTCGATGACCTTGCGCTCGGCGTCGAATCCGTTGCCGGCGAACAGCTTCGCCGAATCCTCGATGGCGCTGCCCAGCGCCGTCGAATCCCCCTGGAAGCCACGCGGCGCCTTGTCGATCCGGCTCGCGAAGGCGGCCACCTCCTCCGCGCTGGTCAGGGGCGTCCAAGGCACCAGGACGCGCAGGCTGTGCGGACCGGAGAAGACCACCAGGGTCGCCGCGGCTCCGCCCGCGGTCACCGCGTCGCTGACATCCGGATCGCGGAAGGCCGCGGCGTGGCCCTGCAACTGGAACTCCAGATCCCCATCGGTGATCGAGGCCGACCCGTCCACGGCCAGCACCAGCTCCAGGGCGACGCGACGCCCGCCTGGGGCCGGAGCCTTCTTCGCCTTAGGCTCTGCCCGCAGGGGTCCGGCAAGCCACACTCCGGCCAGGAAAGCCGGCAAGGCCAGGATCGTTCGCCGCCTCATGTCGCTCCGTACACCTTCCGTTTATGCATGCGCCAGCGCGTGACGCACCACCTTCATCATGACGGAGGGAAGAGCCTGCCCGCCCAGCCGGTCCACCGGAACCCACAACCCCTCGGCCATCCGCCAGCCATCGCCGGCCTTGGCCGCGACGATCTCAAGTTCGAGGTGAAAATGGCTGAAAGTATGGCGGACCACGCCCGGCAGGCGGCGCCAGGACAAATCCAGCGGGGCCGCCGCCGCGATCTCCGCATCGCTCGGCGCGTGACCGGCCCAGGGGGTGGAGGGCACCTCGGTCATGCCGCCCAGCAGCCCCTCCTCCGCCCGGCGGCGCAACAGCACGGCGCCCTCCGGGTTCAGCAGCCAGAAGGCGACGCCGCGCCGGGTCGGCTTGTCCGCCTTGGCGGCCTTGCGGGGAAGCTGCTCCTGGACGCCGGCGGCGCGGGCGGCGCACCAGTCCGACCAGGGGCAGAGCATGCATTTCGGCTTGCGCGGCGTGCAGACCGTGGCGCCCAGATCCATCATCGCCTGGGCGTAGTCGCCGGGCCGCTCGTCCGGCGTCAGCAGGGCGGCCAGCGCGCGCAGCTTGGGCTTCACGCCGGGAAGCGGCTCCTCCACCGCGAACACGCGGGAGATTACCCGCTCCACATTGCCGTCCACCACCGTCGCCTTGCGGCCGAAGGCGATGGCGGTGATCGCCGCCGCGGTGTAGGCGCCGATGCCCGGCAGCTCCAGCAGGGCCACCTCCTTGTCGGGGAAGCGCCCTGCCCGCTCCGCCGCCACCACCTGCGCGCATTTGTGCAGGTTGCGCGCCCGCGCGTAGTAGCCGAGCCCCGCCCAGGCCACCAGCACGTCGTCCAGCGGGGCCGCCGCCAGATCGCGCACCGTCGGCCAGCGCTCGGTGAAGGCGCGGAAATAGGGCGCCGCGGCGGGCACCGTGGTCTGCTGCAGCATGATCTCCGACAGCCAGACCCGGTAGGGGTCGGCGACTTCGCCCGGCTTGGCGCGCCAGGGCAGGTCGCGGCGGTTGTGATCGTACCAGGAGAGCAGCCGTGGGGCGGCATCCCTAGGGGCGTTCTTGGGGGCGTTGTGGGGAGGCGTCGTCATGGCGGCAAGACATAGGGCGAACCCGGACGCCGATAAAGGGCTGCCGATAAAGGGGCACCCGCGGGGGCGCTGGCGAAGTCCCGTCCGCTTGCGCTAGGGTGCGCGGACCATCACCAGGAAGCCCTGACATGAACGGACCGCGGCGAATCGGCCAGACCGTCCCCGAGGTGGCCGGCAAGGCGCTGGGCAAGCGCGGGCTGGCCTTCGGCTCGCTCATCAACGACTGGCCGTCCATCGTCGGCCACCAGTTGAGCCTGCGCACCGCCCCCGACAAGCTGAGCTTTCCGCGCGGCAAGCGGGAGGACGCCGTCCTGCACATCCGCGCCATGGGCGCCATCGCGCTGGAGCTTCAGCATCTGGAGCCGCAGATCGTGGAGCGGATCAACAGTTTCTTCGGCTACCGCGCGGTGGCGAAGATCAAGCTGATCCACGCCGCCCCGCTGTCCATGCCGAAACCGGTGGCGCGTCCGCGCGACCTGACCATGGACGAGGAGTTGTCGGTGATGACCACCGCCGCGACGGTGGAGGACGAGGAATTGCGGGCCACGCTGGAGCGCTTCGGGCGGTCGCTGCTGGCCCGCCCGCGTCCGGCGCTGCGGCGCCGTTGAAGAGCGTCCGATGCCCCTGGCGCAAGAGCCGGCTCGGGCTGGGCCATACTCTTGCCGCAAAAGGGGAGTTTCGATTATACCATCAACATCTGGTAGGGATGAGGCCAAAGTGAACCGCAACCTTTTGGGCATCGTTGCTCTGATCGCGGTCGGCATGACGCTGATCATCGGGCTCGCCGTCGCTGGCTCCCGGCCGTCGAACGGGCAGACTCTGCCGGTTCAGACGGGGCCGGCGCAGCCGCCCATGCAGACCGCACAGGCTCCCGCCGCTTCGACCGCCGATCTGCTGGCCGACCGGGTACTCGGCAACCCCAACGCGCCGGTGACGATCCTCGACTATTCGTCGATGACCTGCCCGCACTGCGCCACCTTCCACACCGAGACGCTGCCGAAGATCAAGGAAGCCTACATCGACACCGGCAAGGCGAAGCTGATCTTCCGCGACTTCCCCTTCGATCAGGCGGCGCTGCGCGCCTCCATGCTGGCCCGCTGCGCCCCGGCGGAGCGCTACTACCCGCTGCTCGACGTGCTGTTCAAGAGCCAGGGCCAGTGGAGCCGCGCCGCCGACCCGGTCAAGGCGCTGGCCCAGTACGGCAAGCTCGCCGGCATGAGCGAGCAGGTCATCAATGCCTGCATGGCCAACCAGGCGCTGGCCGACGGCATCCTGCAGAGCCGTCTGGTCGGCCAGGACAAGTACAAGGTGGAGGCCACCCCGACCTTCGTCCTCAACGAGGGCGCGGCCACCATCAGCGGCGCGCAGTCCTTCGAGACCTTCGCCGCCGCCATCGACAAGCTGGTGAAGTAAGGACCGGGCAGAAGGCTTCGATCCCGTGCACTTCACGCGCCTCCGCCTGTCCGGCTTCAAGTCGTTCGTCGACGCCACCGATCTGGTGATCGAGCCGGGCATGACCGGCATCGTCGGCCCCAACGGCTGCGGCAAGTCGAATCTGGTGGAGGCGCTGCGCTGGGTGATGGGGGAAACCTCCGCCAAGCGCATGCGCGGCGACGACATGGACGACGTCATCTTCGGCGGCACGGCCAATCGTCCGGCGCGCAATCTGGGCGAGGTCGCCCTCCTCATCGACAACCGCAAGCGCACCGCCCCCGCCGGCTTCAACGAGCACGACGAGCTGGAGGTCACGCGGCGGATCGAGCGGGGCAACGGCTCCGACTACCGCATCAACGGCAAGCTGGTGCGCGCCCGCGACGTCCAGCTCCTCTTCGCCGACAACGCCTCGGGCGCCGGCTCCCCGGCGCTGGTCAGCCAGGGCAAGGTCGGCCAGATCATCAACGCCAAGCCGCAGGACCGCCGCATGCTGCTGGAGGAGGCGGCGGGCATCACCGGCCTGCACTCCCGCCGGCACGAGGCGGAGCTGCGGCTGCGGGCGGCCGAAGCCAACCTCATGCGCCTCGACGACGTGATCGGGGCCATGGACACCCAGCTTCAGAGCCTGAAGAAGCAGGCGCGGCAGGCCGCCCGCTACCGCAACCTCTCCGAACAGATCCGCAAGGCGGAAGCGGTGCTCTGGCACCTGCGCTGGATCGCCCATGAAGGTGAGCTGGCCCGCGCCCGCGGCGCCTTCGCCAAGGCCGAGGGCGCGGTGCGGGAATTGATGCTGGCGGTCACCCGGCTCACCACCCGCCGCACCGACGACGCCGCCGGGTTACCGGAAAAGCGCCAAGCCGAAGCGGCGGCGGCGGCGGCCCTGCAACGGCTGGTCATCGCCAAGGAACAGCTCGACGCCGAGGAGAAGCGGGTCGCCGAACAGCAGCGCGTCCTGCTCTCCCGCCTGCAGCAGATCGCCGGCGACCTCGGCCGCGAGGAGGCGCTGGCCGCCGACGCCGGAGATGCCCTGTCCAGGCTGGAGGCCGAGCGCGACCGCCTGCTCGAAGCCCAGGCCGACGAGGAGATGCTGGAGGAGGCCGCGCGCGAGGCGCTGGCCGACGCGCGGGAGGCGGTGGACGCGCTCGACCGCGAGCTGACCCGCCTGACCGAGCAGACCGCCGCCGACGAGGCCCGCCGCGCCGCCACCCAGCGGCAGGTCGCTGATTTTGAAACACGGGCTTCAGGGCTTGCCAGGCGCCTCGCCGAGCAGCAGGTCCAGCGCGAGACTCTGGAGCGCGAGATCGCCGCCCGCGCCGACGTGGCCGAGTCCGAACTGGCGGTCGAACTGGCCGAGCAGCGTCTGGAGGAGGCGCGCGAGGCCGCCGAGCGGGCCGAGCGGGCAAAGTCCGACGCCGAACCCGCCCAAGCCCGCGCCCGCGAGGCCCTGCAAACCGCCGAGTCCGCCCGCGCCAAGCTGAAGGCGGAGGAAAGGGCATTGGCCGAGCTGCTGTCCGCCGGGGCGGGCGACCTGTTCCCGCCGCTGGTGGATGCGGTGACCGTCGCTCCCGGCTATGAGGGCGCCCTGGCCGCGGCGCTGGGCGACGCGCTGACCGCCCCGCTGGACGAGGCCGCTCCGGTCCACTGGCGCCACCTGCCGCCCTACCCCAACGCCGCTCCCTTGCCTGCCGGGGCCGAACCGCTGGCCGCCCGCGTCCAGGGACCGGAGGCCGCCGCCCGCGCCCTGTCGCACATCGGCGTGGTGGCCGACAACGCGGCGGGTGCCGCTCTGGCCGCCGGCCTCGTCCCCGGCCAGACCCTGGTCAGCCGCGACGGCGGGGCGTGGCGCTGGGACGGGCTGACCGTTCAGGCCGGCGCGCCGACGGCCGCCGCCGTCCGCCTGAAGCAGCGCAACCGCCTGAACGAGCTGCGCGGCGAGCTGGACCTCGCCGACGAGCGGCTGGACGTCGCCCGTGACGCCCTGGACGAGGCCAAGCGCGCCGTCGAGGAGGCCGCGCAGGCCGACCGCCGCGCCCGCGACGCGGTGCGCGAGGCCTTCGCCGGGGTGACCGCCGCCCGCGACCGTCACGCCAAGCTGGCCCGCGAGGCCGACGCCGCCGCGTCGAAGCTGGCGGCGGTGGTCGAAGGCATCGCACGGCTGGAGATCGACCGGCAGGAGGCCGAGGCCGCTCTGGAGGAAGCGCGGGAGCTGCTGGACGCCCTGCCCGACCCGCGCGAGGGCCGCGACGCCGTCAACGACCGCCGCGCCACGCTCGCCGAGCACCGCGCCGTCCTGGCCGAGAAGCAGAACGCGCTGGACCGCCTGACCCGCGAGGCGCAGTCCCGCCGCCAGCGTCTGGCCGCCATCCAGCAGGATGTCGCCTCCTGGGGCACCCGCTCCGCCGGGGCGGGCGGGCGCGTGGCCGAGTTGAAGGAGCGCGCCGCCGCCGCCGAAGCCGACCTCGCCCAGCTGCAAAGCCGCCCGGCGGCGATCGAGGCCGACCGGCAGGCCCTGCTCGGCCGGATCAGCGAGGCCGAGCGCGCCCGCAAGCGCGCCGCCGACGCCTTGGCCGAGGCGGAGAACCGGTTGGCCGAGACCGAGAAGCTGCTGAAGCAGGCCGAATCCGGTCTGGCCGACGCCCGCGAGGCCCGCGCCCACGCCGAGGCCGCCGTCTCCGCCGCTCTGCAGAACGGCCAGTCCCTGACCGAGCGGATCGCCGAGCGGCTGAATTGCCGCCCCGAGCAGACCCGCGCCGCCGCCGACCTCCCTCCCGACGAGGCGATGCCCGACGTGACAGTCGTGGAGTCGCGCCTCGACAAGCTGACCCGCGAGCGGGAGAACATGGGTCCGGTGAATCTGCGCGCCGAGATCGAGGCCGCCGAGCTGGAAACGCAGATCGGCACGCTGCAGACCGAGCGCGAGGATCTGGTCAGCGCCATCGCCCGCCTGCGCCAGGGCATCGCCAGCCTGAACCGCGAGGCGCGGGAGCGTCTGGTCGCCTCCTTCGACACGGTGAACCGCAATTTTCAGGAGCTGTTCATCCGCCTGTTCGGCGGCGGCAAGGCGCATCTGGAACTGGTCAACGCCGAGGACCCGCTGCAGGCCGGGTTGGAAATCTATGCCAGCCCGCCGGGCAAGAAGCTTCAGGTGCTGTCGCTGCTGTCCGGCGGCGAGCAGGCCTTGACGGCGCTGTCGCTGCTGTTCGCCGTCTTCCGCTCCAACCCCGCCCCGATCTGCGTGCTGGACGAGGTCGACGCCCCGCTGGACGAGGCCAATGTCGGCCGCTTCTGCGATCTGGTCGAGGACATCGCGCGGGAGGGCAACACCCGCTTCCTGATCATCACCCACCACCGGCTGACGATGGCCCGCGTGGACCGGCTGTTCGGCGTGACCATGGTGGAGCGGGGCGTGTCGCAACTGGTCAGCGTGGACCTGCAGAAGGCCGAGGAACTGCGCGGGGCGGCGTAACGGGCCCCAATCCCCCATCCGCAGGCTTTCACGGCTTCATTCCGCTCTCCCGGACGCATAAGATAAGGCGGATGAACGACCGGCCCGGTCGCCGGAATGGGAGAGGCAAAGTGGAACGGGTGGATTTCCTGATCGTCGGCGGCGGCATGGCCGGCGCCTCGGCGGCCTATGAGCTGGCGGCGCACGGCAGCGTTGCCGTGCTGGAGCGGGAGAGCCAGCCCGGCTACCACTCCACCGGCCGGTCGGCGGCGCTCTACACCCAGACCTACGGGCACCCGGTGGTCCGCGCGCTGACGGTGGCGAGTTGGGATTTCTACATCAACCCGCCGGAGGGCTTTTCGGAGCACCCGCTGCTGACTCCGCGCGGCGTCCTGCTGATCGGGCGGGCCGACCAGAGCGCCGCGCTTGACCGCGACTTCGCCGAGGGGCGCCGGCTGACCCCGACCGTCGAGCGCCTCGACTGCGCCCAGGCGCTCGCCCGCGCCCCCTTCCTCAAGAGCGATTACGTGGATGGCGCGGTGTGGGAGCCGACGGCCATGGACATGGACGTTCACGCCATCCACGGCGGTTATCTGCGCGGGCTGAAGGCGCGGGGCGGGCGGCTGGTGACCGACGCCGGGGTGACGGCGCTGGAACGGCGCGACGGGCTGTGGATCGCCACCACCCCGGCGGGCGATTTCGCCGCCCCGGTGCTGGTCAACGCGGCGGGCGCCTGGGCCGACGTTCTGGCGGGGATGGCCGGGGCGCGCCCCGTCGGTCTGGTGCCGAAGCGCCGCACCGCCATCACGTTCGATCCGGTGTTCGCCGATCCGGCGGACGCGACGGGACTCGCCGGCTGGCCGATGACCATCGATGTGGACGAGCGGTTCTACATGAAGCCGGAATCGGGCCGGCTGCTGCTTTCCCCCGCCGACGAGACGCCCGTGGAGCCCTGCGACGTGCAACCGGAGGAGTTGGACGTCGCCGTCGCCATCGACCGCATGGAACAGGCGGTGCGCTTCTCCGTTCGACGTATCACGCACAAATGGGCGGGCCTGCGCAGCTTCGTCGCCGACAAGGTGATGGTGGTGGGCTACGACGAATCCGCGGACGGCTTCTTCTGGCTCGCCGGCCAGGGTGGCTATGGCATCCAGACGGCGCCGGCCATGGGCCGCACCGCGGCGGCCCTGGTCACCGGAAGCGGCTTGCCGGCGGAGGTTGCGGCGCTTGGCGTGCGTGCGGAGGATCTGGCGCCGGCCCGGCTGCGGCGCCCCTGACGGGAGACACGGCGATGCGCGGGACGATGACGAGGATCGGATTCGGTGCGGCTCTTCTGGCCGCCGGCCTTCTGGGCGGCTGCGCCAATCCGGCCGCCGATCAGGCAATGGTCGCGCAGAACGCGCTGGTCGGCATGCCGAAGCAAACCCTGCTGTCCTGCGCCGGGGTTCCGGAACGGCAGGCCACTGCCGGTGACTTGGAATTCTTCACCTACCGCAGCAACCGTCTGATCTCCTACCCGTCCTGGGGCGGTTACGGCGGCTACTGGGGCTATCCCTACGGTGGCTGGGGCGGTTACGGCTATGATGTGACCAGCGTCGATTGCGAGGCGACCTTCACCCTACGCAACGGCGCGGTGGAGCGCATCGTCTATGGCGGGTCGTCCAGCGGCGGAAGCCGACTCGGCCAATGCTACGCGATCGTACAGAACTGTCTGGCGCAAGTCCCTTCACAGTCCCCACAACCCTCCATGGCCCCAGCGCGGTAAGAGTTCCAGTCCATGCGACAACTCGTCGCTGTTGCAAAGCCGCCTCACTATGACGTTTTGGTTGAGGCGGCATAGCAACCCTAAAAAAACTCTGGTAATACATCTCCAGGCTTTAAGCCAAAAAAACGACATCAGCTAATTCTGCCCTGGAGCGAATCCCATGACTTTCCTGAAGCGCGCCGCCGCCGCCCTGCTGGCGACCACGGCTCTCGCCGCCGTTTCCTCCCCGTCGCTGGCCCAGGATTTCAAGGGCAAGTCCGCCGGTGACATCCTGGTGCGCGCGCGCGCCCTGGCCGTGATCCCGCAGGAAAATGGTGACCTGATCGGCGGCGGCCCGTTCGGCGGCAGCAACATCGGCAGCGTGGACATCGAGAACGACTACATCCCCGAACTCGACGTCTCCTACTTCATCACCGACAACATCGCTCTGGAGCTGATCGCCGGCACCACCCGTCACAAGGTTTCCGGTTCGCTGATCACCGGCAACGACATCGACGTGGGCAAGGTGTCGCTGCTGCCGCCGACCCTGACGGCCCAGTACCACTTCTTCACGAAGGAGCGTGTCAGCCCCTACGTCGGCGCCGGCATCAACTACACCTGGTTCTACGACGAGACCGCCGCCCGGAGCACCAACGCGGACGGCTTCACGACCAACACCGTCGACTACAAGAACCGCTTCGGCTGGGCGCTTCAGGCTGGTGTCGACGTTGCCCTGACCGGCAACTGGTCGCTAAACCTCGACGTCAAGAAGATCTTCCTGAAGACTGACGTTACCGCCAACGTCAGCGGCGTCCCGGTCACCTCGGACGTCAAGATCGATCCGTGGCTGATCGGCATCGGCGTCGGCTACCGTTTCTAATCGGCATTTCCGGAGCCTCTCACGGGAGGCTTCGCGAAACCGCTGGATTCAGGCCGGTTACTCCGAAAGGAGTAGCCGGCCTGTTCCTTTTTGCGACTTCCTACAGCGGCAACTGTGGGTGAGCATACCCTTTCGTGAATCCGCGCGGGAGGAAGCGCAACCATGCACATTGCCGCCGTCTTGAAAAGGAAGGGCACGGGGATTATCACCGCCAGTCCGGAGGACCGGATCGACGCGGTCGCCCGCAAGCTCGCCCATCACAAAATCGGCGCCGTCCTGGTGATGAGGGATGACGGCCGGCCCGCTGGAATCCTGTCCGAACGCGACATTGTCCGCGCCGTGGCCGCGGACGGGGCCGCCGCCCTGGAAAGGCCCGTCGGTGACCTGATGACACGCGACCTCGTCACCGGAAGCCCGTCCGACACGGTGTCCCAGATCATGGGCGTCATGACGCAGCGCCGCATCCGCCATCTGCCGATCCTGGAGGACGGCGAACTCGTTGGATTGGTCAGCATCGGCGACATCGTGAAGGCGCGGCTGGACGACGCGGAACTGGAGGTCGAGTCGCTGCGCGGCTACGTCGCCGGGATGGGATAAGGCGCCACCGCCGGCTCAAAACCGAAAACGCCCGCGGGAGATCCCGCGGGCGTTTTCAATGGTGGAACTGCCGGACGGTTGGTCTGGGCAGTCGGTCCAGACGGTCAGGCGGAGTGCGACTGTGGAAAGGCCATGGCGGCCTGGGTGCGGTTGCGCACACCCAGCGATTTGAAGATCGCCGTCATGTGGATCTTCACCGTGCCCTCCGACAGGCCCAGCTCATGAGCGATCTGCTTGTTGGACTTGCCTTCGCGCAGGCGGTCCAGAACCTCGCGTTGCCGCTGGGTCAGCAGATGGTCGAGCTGCGGATCGCTGGGCGGGATGGCGCCAACGCGCACCTCGGCCTCCCCGGACTCGCGCAGCACGGTCGGCGGCACATAGACGCCACCGGAGAAGATGAGGTCCAGCGCGCTCAGCATGATCTTCACGCTGGAGGATTTCGGGATGTAGCCTGCGGCGCCATGCTCCAGCGCGTCGCGCACATCGTGATGCGCCTCGGACGCAGACACGACCACGACCTTGGAGTCGGGCTGCTTTCCCCGCAGGTCTTGGATGCCGGAGAAGCCGGGCCAACCGGGCATGCGCAGATCGGTCAGGACGAGGTCGTAGGTCTCGCCCTTGCCAGCCTTTTCCAGAAGCTCATCAAAGTTGCTGGCTTCCTCAAAGCTGGCACCCTCCTTCAGCTGCTCGAGCAGCCTGCGCAATCCCTCCCGGAAAAGCACATGGTCGTCTCCGATCAGGATTTTCATCTGGTGGTGCCCCCGTACTCAGTGCTTTCAATGGTCCGAACGTACAGCCCTGACACAAGGCCAGTGTTCCAACCCTCAGTTTCGGAAAAAATGCAGGTCATTTTCAAGCATCATATGACCCAATTCCAAAAGGTATAGAAAGTCCTTATGCAGAGTAATGTCACATCAGATGTACCACGTTTCGGTGGGGGTGGACAACCCGAATTTAACCTTTGTCACATTGCAAGCTCTGAGCAATGGCATTGCTGCGCGACAGCAATATCCATTTCACGCGACATCCACCCATGACGAAAGTGAGCACGAATGTATCAAACCATAGGGTTGCTCATGACAAAGAACCGTTGTTTTCATACTTTCTATCTTTCGCATCTCTCGAAGCGAAAAGGCCGGAACGGGTGAAGCATACACCGATCCCGGCCCAAAGGCATAGACCCCGTATGGCTGATCCTCAGAAGGCGTTCTCCTCCATCTCCATCAGAGGCTTGGACCCGGCCATGATGGTGATGAACAGGGCGTTCGTCTGCGGCAGCAGTTTCGTCATGTAGAATCGGGCCGTCCTGATCTTGGCCTCGAGGAAGGTCGCATTGCCCTCCCCCGCCGCCAGTTTCGCCTGCGCGACCTTGACCATCCTCAGCCACATCCAGCCGAGCGCCACCAGACCGAACAGCCGCAGGTAGTCGGTGGCGGCGGCCCCTGCCTCCTCCGGGTCCTTCAGCCCCTTCTGCGCGATGATGGCGGTCGCCTGCTGGAGCTTGGCGAAGGCCTTGGCGAGCGGCAGGACAAACTCGGCCAACTCCTCCTTTTCCATGTCGGCCTCGATCTCGGCGCCGACGGGGTGGAAGAAGCGGCGCAGCAGCCGGCCCATGTCCTGCGGCAGCTTGCGCCCCACGAGGTCCAGCGCCTGGATGCCGTTGGTGCCCTCGTAGATCTGGCAGATCCGGGCGTCGCGGACATACTGCTCCACGCCGGTTTCCCAGATGAAACCATGCCCGCCATGCACCTGCACCGCGATGTTGGCCGACTCGAAGCCGATGTCGGTGAACAGCGCCTTGACGATCGGCGTCATCAACTGGACGAACTCGTCCGCCTCCCTGCGCGTCTTTTCGTCCGCGTGCTTCTCCGCCACGTCCAGCTTGTAGCCGACCAGCGCGCCGAGCGCGCGGGCACCCTCGGTGTAGGCGCGGGCGGTCAGCAGGTTCCGCCGCACGTCGGGATGCACGATGATCGGGTCGGCGGGTTTGTCGGGATGCGCAGTGCCCTTCAGGGAGCGGCCCTGGAGCCGTTCCCTGGCGTAGGCCACGGCATTCTGGTAGCTGACCTCGGCCACCCCCAGCCCCTGGATGCCGACGGCGAGGCGGGCCGCGTTCATCATCACGAACATCGCCCGCATGCCCTTGTGCGGCTCGCCGACCAGCCAGCCGGTGGCGTCCTCGAAGTTCATGACGCAGGTCGCCGACGCCTTGATGCCCATCTTGTGCTCGATGGAGCCGCAGGCGACGCCGTTGCGCGGACCGACGGTGCCGTCCTCGTTGGGCAGGAACTTCGGCACCAGGAACAGGCTGATGCCGCGCGTTCCGGCCGGCGCGTCGGGCAGGCGCGCCAGCACCAGATGCAGGATGTTCTCGGTCAGGTCATGCTCGCCGGCGGAGATGAAGATCTTCGTGCCGGTGATCCTGTGGCTGCCGTCCTCCTGCGGAACCGCCTTGGTGCGGATCAGCCCCAGGTCGGTGCCGCAATGCGGCTCCGTCAGGCACATGGTGCCGGCCCAGGTGCCGTCGACCAGCCGGCCGAGGAAGCGCTGCTTCAGCGGGTCCGATCCGTACATGGACAGGGCGTTGTAGGCCCCCAGCGACAGGCCGGGATACATGCCGAAGCTGAGGTTGGCGGAGCAGATGAACTCCTCCAGCATGGTGTTGACCAGCTTCGGCAGCCCCTGCCCGCCATAGGCCGGGTCGCAGGACAGCCCCTGCCAGCCCGCCTCGATGTAGGTGGCGTAGGCCTCCTTGAAGCCCTTGGGCGTGCGCACCACGCCGTTCTCGAACGTGCAGCCCTCGCCATCGCCGGGCTGGTTCAGCGGGAACAGCACCTCCTCGCACAGCTTGGCGCCTTCCTCCAGGACCTGGGCGATCAGGTCGGGGGTGGCGTCCTCGTAACCCGGCAGTTCGGCCAGCTTGCCCGCGCCGACGATCTCGTCGAGGACGAAGCGGACATCCTCCAGCGGAGCCTTGTAGATCGGCATTGCTCAGTCCTCCCCCATCAGTTCCGCAGCGGCTTGCCGGTGGTCAGCATATGCTCCACCCGGTCGATGGTGCCTTCGGTCCGCACCAGCTCCATGAAGGCCCGGCGCTCCAGCGCCAGCATCTGGTCCTCGGTCACCGGCTGGGTGACGTCGGCCTTCGGCCCGCCGGTCAGGATTCCGGCCAGCTTGCCGCAGATCACCATGTCGTGGGGCGTCGCCTTGCCCTGGAGCGCGAAGCCTTCGAGGAACAGCTCCAGCGCCGCCCGCCCGTTGGGGCCGGGAAGCGTGTAGGTGACCTTCTCGGGCGGGGTGTAGTTTGCGGCCAGTTCCAGCGCCTTGGCCTTGGCGTCGGCCAGCAGGCGGTCGCGGTTCATGGTGATGCCGTCGCCGGGGCGCAGGTACAGCAGGTCCTTGGCCTCCGCCGCCGACTTGGCGACCTTGGCGAGGCTGATGGTTTCGAAGGCCCCGGCGATGGGCGGCATCGGCCCCTTGGGGGTCCGCGGGTTGGCGGCGTGGCGGGCCAGCATCTCGGTGCAGCCGCCCCAGCCGGGGATCAGCCCGACGCCGACCTCGACCAGCCCCACATACGTCTCGGCATGGGCCTGCACATGGTCGGAATGCAGCAGGATCTCGCAGCCGCCGCCGAGCGCCATGCCGCTGGGCGCAGACACCACCGGGAAGGGGGCGTATTTCAGGGCGCGGTAGGCGCGCTGCCCGCCCTCCACCAGCTCCTCGATCTGCGGCCACAGCCCGACGTTCAGGGCGAACAGGGCGAGGCCCAGATTGGCGCCGACCGAGAAATTGTCGGACTCGTTGTGGATGACCAGGGCCTTCCAGTCCCCTTTCCCGTCCCCGATCAGCTTCATCGCCTTGCCGTAGGCGGCCATGACGTCGCCGTCCAGAGCGTTCATCTTGCTGGTGAACTCGACACACAGCACGCCGTCGCCGATGTCCCACAGGCTGGCCGAGCCGTTCTTCCACACCGGTTTCGACGCCCGCTTGATGTCGGACAGCAGCAGAACGCCGTCCGGCCGCACCACCGTGTCGTAGAGTCCGGCAACGGTCAGGTGTTGGAGCTTGCCATCCTCCACCCGGTAGAAGGGCCGCCCGGCGGCCTGTTCGACCAGCGGCGGGACGGGGATGCCCTCGCTGCGGCAGAGGTCGGCGAACCAGGCGGTGCCCAGCCGGTCGATCAGCTCGAAGGGACCCTGCTTCCAGTTGTAGCCGAGCCGCATCCCCTCATCGACCGCGACGATGCTGTCGGCGATCTCCGGCACCAGCGACGCGGCGTAGGACAGCGTGTGGGCCAACACCCGGCGGGCGTACTGCCCGGTCTTGTCGGGGAACTCGGCCAGCGCCCGCAGGTCGCGCCCGGCGGCGGACACGCTCTCCAGCCGCGGCTTGTCGGAGCGGCGGTAGGCGCCGGTGGACAGGTCGATGGCCTCCTTGACCTTCGCCCCGCCGTCCCGGTTCAGGCGGTAGAATCCGCCCTTGCCCTTGCGCCCCGTGTAGCCCTCCGCGATCATCCGGGTGATGACGGGGTGCTCGCGGAAGGCGGCGCGGTAGGGATCGTTGCCGGGCAGGGTCGCCAGCAGGCTCTTCGCGATGTGCGGCATCAGGTCGAGACCGACGAGATCGACCAGACCGAACACGCCGGTCTTCGGGATGCCCATCGGGCGGCCCGCGATGGCGTCGGCCTCCTCCACCGTCAGGCCGAGATCGACGGCCGCGTTGATCGCCGTTTGAATCCAGTAGACGCCGATGCGGTTGGCGATGAAGCCCGGCGTGTCCTTGCAACGGACCACCCCCTTGCCCAGCGCGCGGTCGCCGACCTCGGCGACGGCGGCCAGAGCGTCGGGCCGGGTGGCCTCGCCCCCCACGATCTCCAGCAGCCGCATGTAGCGCGGCGGGTTGAAGAAGTGGGTGATCAGGAAGTCGCGCTTGAAGGCGTCCGACTGCCCCTCGACCAGCACGCCCAGCGGGATGGTCGAGGTGTTGGACGACACCACGGAGCCGTCCTTGCGCACTGGGTCGATGCGCCGGTAGAGGTCGGCCTTGACCGCCGGATTCTCGACGATCGCCTCAACGATCCAGTCGACGTCGGCCAGCAGGGCGAGGTCGTCCTCCAGATTGCCCGGAGTCACCAGCCGGGCGTTCTTCGGGTGCATGAAGGGCGCGGGGTCAGTCTTCAGAAGCCTCTGGATGGCCCCCTTGGCGATGGCGCTGCGGTCGTCACCCTCCTTGGCGGGGATGTCGAGCAGGACGACGGGGATGCCGGCGTTCGCGAAATGGGCGGCGATGCCGCTGCCCATCACGCCGGAGCCGATCACGGCGGCGCGTTTGATTTCCATGGTCGTTGCCTCCCTGTCCCGCCGCCGTCAGACCGCTTCCAGGATGGTGGCGATGCCCTGGCCGCCGCCGATGCACTGGGTGGCGAGAGCGAATTGCTTGCCCTCGCGCTTCAGAAGGGCCGCGGCCTTGCCGGTGATGCGGGCGCCAGTGGCGCCCAGCGGGTGGCCGAGCGCGATGGCGCCGCCGTCCAGGTTCACCTTGGCCGGGTCGATGTCGAGGTCGCGCATGCAGGCGATGGCCTGGGCGGCGAAGGCCTCGTTCAGCTCGATCACGTCGATGTCCCGGATGGACAGGCCGGCGCGCGCCAGCGCCTTCTGCGCCGCCGGGACAGGACCCAGCCCCATCACCTCCGGCGCGCAGCCGGCCACCGCAACGGAGCGGATGCGGGCGAGGATCGGCAGGCCGTTGGCCTTGGCGTAGGCCTCCGTCGTGACCAGCACCGCCGAGGCACCGTCCGTCAGGGGGGAGGAGGTGCCGGCGGTGACCGAGCCGTCGGCCAGGAAGGCGGGCTTCAGGCCGCTCAGCGTCTCGCCGCTGGTGCCGGGGCGGATGCAGCCGTCGCGCTCCACGAGGCCGGCCGCGGTCTGGATGGCGACGATCTCCTCGGCGAGGCGCCCGGCCTGCTGCGCCGCGGCGGCCTTGGCGTGGGACTCGGCGGCCATCGCCTCCTGGTCCGCGCGGGAGATCTCGTAACGGCGGGCGACATTCTCCGCCGTGACGCCCATCGAGCAGTAGGCTTCCGGATAATGGTCCTTCAGGCCCGGATGGGGCAGCGGGTTGTAGCCCATCATCGGGACGCGGCTCATCGACTCGATGCCGCCGCAAAGGAAGACCTCGCCCGCCCCCATCTGGATGGCCCCCGCCGCCTGATGGATCGCCTGCATGGAAGACCCGCAATAGCGGTTGATCGTGGTGGCCCCGGCGGTCAGCGGCAGCTTCGCCAGGAAGGACACGGTGCGGGCGATGTTCATGCCCTGCTCGCCCTCGGGGAAGGCGCAGCCGACGACGACGTCCTCGATGTCCTGCGGGTTGACGCCCGTGCGCTCGACCAGCGCCGCGACGACGTGGGCCAGCAGGTCGTCAGGACGGACCTTCGCCAGTTCGCCCTTGTTGGCGAAGGCGAAGGGGGAGCGGGCGTAGCCGGCGATGACGACCGGATTGGCGGGCGTGGTCAAAGGCGCCAGGGTCATGGTTGCGTGTCCTCCGTGGTCGGCGTCTCCGTGATTCCGTTCTTGCGGAAATGGTCGGAGATCTGGGTGTCGATGATGCGCAGCTCGCCCAGCGTCTGCTGGACGTCCTGGAGTTGCCGTTCCAGGTCGGCGATGCGGCGGCGGGCGATGCGCTGCATGAAGCGCATCTGTTCCTTCTGGATCTCGTCCGCGTCGTAGAGGGTGAGGAATTCCTTGATCTCGGCGAGGCTGAAACCCAGCCGCTTGCCCCGGCAGATCAGCGCGAGTCGCGCGCGGTCGCGGTGGCCGTAGACGCGGGCGGTGCCGTCGCGCTCCGGCGCCAGCAGCCCTTCGTCCTCGTAATGGCGGATGGTGCGGTGGGTCAGCCCGAACTCGTCGGCCAGTTCCCCGATGGCGAAGGAGCGCCCGGCACCCTCCGCGTCGGGCTCCGGCCCGGCATCGTCGCGCGCGCCCAGCCCCATCAACCTTGCGGGTTGCGACATCCTCCCACCCTTCCCTTGATCGTCATTGCCCTTTATCGTCACGGGTTGACGTTTACGTAAAGGTAAGGCGCTTGCCATTTGCTGTCAAGCGGGCAACCCGCTCCCATTCCGGTGCCCTCCCGGTGCCCATCGGGGTGCGGCGCGGGCGCGCTGTGACAGCATGCCACGGGCGATGGGCCTCCCCAGCTATGGCAGGCTCGGGTCATTCAACAACAAGCCGCCGGCGAACCCGGGCCATGAATGGCCGGACGCAACGGCCGGTCACAGGGCAGGACAAACCGGAGTCACGGCAAACAGGGTTGGGACAGCCGATGTCGTCGCGCGCCATCGTTTCGCTGGGCGTCTGGATACTCGCCATGGTGCTGATCGGCACTATGACGGTCGGGGTCGCGTTGCTGTTCTATGTGGCGCTGACCGCCTTCTGCGCGGTCGTGGTGGCCATCCTGATGCTCATCACCCGGCAGCGCGACGACGACCACAAGACGATCGTCTGACACCGGCGCGGGCCGGAAAAGCCAGTCCGGAAAAGGCAAAAGCCCCACCGCCCGCGCGCGGCGGACGATGGGGCTTTTCCGTTCGGTCCGCTTACTCCGGCAGGACGCGCAGGCGCGACGCGGCGGTGCGGGCCGACTGGTGCGGGCGGTAGAGATCCTCGACCACGGCGCCGGGCTGGGCGTAGTCGCCGGGCGTCACCGCGCGCACCAGATAGACCAGCCGGAAGCGCGGCGCCTGCTTCGTCATGTCAAGCGCGGCGACGAAACGGTCGTCGCGGTAATCGACGGCGCGCGGCGTGGTCAGCTCGCCCAGCCAGGACAGGTCGCCCAGCGGCGCCCCACCCCCGGCGAAGCGGGCGGCCTCGATCTCGAAGCCGGCGGGCAGCGGATCGGACACCAGAACCTGCCGGTCCACCGGATCGGCGGCGCTGCCCTCCAGGATCACCACCAGCCGGTCGTTCGGGCGGACGGCGCCCGGATCGGCGGGCCGCCCGGTCATGTCGAACAGGCTGCGGGTGACGGTCATGCCCTGCTCCTCCGCGCCCGGCGCCGCGTCGGCGATGCCGGACACCGACAGGATCTGGCGCAGCGGTTCGCCCCCGGCGTTGCGGATGGCCGGCGGGGCCGCCGGATCGATCCGCTGGAACAGCGGCTTGGCGCCTTCGGTGACCTGATCGTTCCCCTGCTGATCCTTCCGGGCGATCTTCATCGGCGGCGCCCGGTCGATCAGCGCCCTGACGGCCTGGAGAAGCCACGCCTGCTCCTGCACGCCGGTCGTGCGGACGGCGGCGTAGGTCTTGGACAGGCGCTCGGTCGCCTGGGTCAGACGATCGCGCTCGACCACGCCGCTTTCGGCCATCAGCGCCACCACGCCGGCCTCGTCGCGCAGCGACGAGCCGTAGTCGCGCAGGCTGGCCGACACGACGCGGGCGCCGGACAGCCGCCCGAAGGCTTCCGCCGCGCGGTCCTTGTCGCCCAAAGCGGCGATGGCCGTGGCGACCTGGGCGCGGGCGAAGTCGGTCTGCAGCTTGTCCCAGAAGGTTTCCTGGAAGTAGCGGACCGCGCCGGCATCGACCATCTTGGCGCGGGCCAGCACATAGAGCGCATAGGCGCGGGCCGGCTGCTCGTCGGCCTCCACCCAGGCGTTGTCGAGCGCCCCGCGCAGCCCGTCCAGCCCCTTGCGGTAAGGTCCTTCCGGCACGCGGTAGCCGGCGGCCTTGGCTCGGCCGAGGAAGTCCAGCGCGTAGGCGGTCAGCCAGGAATCGGCCTCTCCCTTCGGCGACCAGGCGGCGAAGGCGCCGTCCATCCGCTGGAAGGTCAGCACGCGGTCCACCGACCGCTGCACCCGCGCCTTCACCCGCTCGTCCGAGGCGACGCCCAGCGCGACCGCCTCGTCGCCCAGCGACAGCAGGGGCAGCGCGCGGCTGGCCGTCATCTCCAGCCCGCCGGGGCCGCCGCGCTCCAGCGCGGTCAGCAGGCCGGGCAGGTCGAGGTCCGGCAGGTTGCCGAGCGACAGGGCCGCCGTCGCGGTCTCCGGGCGCAGGCCGTTCAGCAGGTCGGCGGGAAGCTCGACGCTGCGCTCCGGAGCCAGCATGGAGGCGGTGCGGCGGGTGACCAGCGGCGAAGCCGGGCGCACCGGGATCTCCCACTGGCGCGTGATGCGCAGGCCGTCCGGCCCGGTCACGTCCAGCGCGATGTGCCCCGTGCCGACGCCGTTGGCGGTCAGCACCCGCCCGGCGGTGGCCCGCTTGCCCCGGCCCAGCTCGGGCACGGCGATGGTCCCCTCGCTGAGCGACACGGCGCCGCTGGCGATCAGCGAGACGCTGTAGGCGCCCGCCGGCCCGCCGACGTTGTCGAGCGTCATCGGAACCACCGCCCGGTCCCCCGGCGCCAGGAAGCGCGGCAGGCCCAGGTCGGCCAGCACCGGATCGGCGACCAGCATGGAGGATTCGGAGCGGCCCAGCTTGTCCCCGCTCCAGGCCACGGCCATCAGGCGCAGCCGGCCCTGGAAGTCGGGGATGTCCAGCGGCACCACTACCTTGCCCTCCGGCCCCACGGTCAGCACGCCGGAGAACAGGGAGACGACGCGTTCCGACTTCTGCGGGACGGTGACGCCGACCTGACGCAGCCGCGGAGCGGCGCCGGGGCGCGTGCGGGTGGCATCCAGGACCGCCGGGTCGATCAGCCGCCCGAAGGAATCGCGCAGCTCCACGCCCAAGCGGCGCTTGCCCAGATAGTGGTCGATGGGATTCGGCGAATGCTGGTCGGTGAGCTGGAGCACGGCGTCGTCCACCGCGGCCACCGTCACATAGGCGGGCTGGCCTTCCGGCGCGCCCGCCACCACCACCTCCGCGGTGACGGCGCGGCGGGGCTCGGTCTGCGCCGGGGCGGCGACGCGCACGTCCAGCGCCCGCTCGTCCCCGTCCACCGCCAGCCAGGACAGGCCGACGGCGCGGCGCGCCACGCCCTTCGACGGGCCGCCCGCGGCGTCCGGCGCGCCGAAGGCGGTCGCCAGCACATAGACGCCGCCGGTCCAGGTCGGATCGACGGGGATTTCCAGGAAGGCGCCCTCCGGTCCGATGCGTCGGGTGGAGGCGTGACGGATCTTGCGGTCGGCGACGGCGATCAGCACCTCGCTGTCGTAGGGCGGCTTGATGTAGATCCAGGCCGTCTCGCCGCCCTTGTAGGCGGGCAGCATGACGGTGACGTCGACTTGGTCGGGACGTTCGCCGGCGGTCGGGGTCATCCACCAGCCGGCGGCGAAGCGCAGGCTGCTCGCCACGCCGGTCTTGGGGTCGAAGACCTCCAGCCGGTAGCGCCCGGCGGTCACCGGGGCTTCCACGGAACCCGGCTTGGCCGCCTGGGCGGCGAGCGTGCCGCCGGTCACCCGCTGGTCGCGCACCGTGACCTTGTAGTCCCAGCGCCCATTGGCCTCGAACCAGGCGTAGTCGTACTCCTCCTCGAACAGCTCGTAGGAGAGATCCTCCTTGTCCATCGGCTGGCCGTCCGGCCCGACCGCCACCACGTCGAAGCCGGCGGTGGCGCCCTCCGGCACCCCGTCGCCCTCGAAGCGCGGGCGGATGCCGATGGCATAGGGCTGGTGGCGCACCGGCAGGACCAGATCGCGGCTGACCGAGCGGCCCCCGATGTCGAGCAGGGTGGCGCGGACGACCGCTTCCAGCGGCTTGGTGCTCTCCGGCACCTTGGGCAGCGCGAGGTCGGCCTTGGCCTGCCCGTTGCGGTTGGTGGTGAAGCCCGGCATGTCCGCCCGCAGCGGCTTCACCTCTTCCTGGGCAAGGCCGAAGCGGTAGCCGGGCAGGTTCGGGTAGGGATTGCCCGCGGCGCGCAGCGTCACCGCCAGCTCGCCCGGCAGGCCCGTCGCCGGGGCGCCGTAGAGGAAATGCCCGTCGACGGTCAGGGTCGTCTTGCCGTCCGCCGGAAGCTCCGCCGCCTCGGCGGTCAGGGCGACCTCAAGCCGCGGCGGCACGAAGTCCTCGACCAGGAACTCGGCGCGGCCCAGCACCGGACCCATCGTGTTCGGCCCCGTCGTGCTTGATTGCGCGCCGGCCTCCGGCTCGCCGTGGGCGGTGACGGCCCAGGTGCCGGTCATGGCGTTGGCCGGGATCTCGACACGGGCGGCGAAGCTGCCGCCGCCGGATTCGGCGAGCGGGCGGCGGTCCACCTCGAAGCCGTCCGGGCGTTGGATCTTCAGCGTGACGGGACGGCCGGTGACCGGCTTGGCGTCGGCGTCGCGCAGCAGCATCGCCAGATGGACCGTCTCGCCGGGGCGGTAGATGCCGCGCTCGGTGTAGAGGAAGGCGTCGGGCTGGCCGGGAACCGGGCGCGCCGGGACCACCGCCGCGACACCACCCGGCGCCGCGTTCGGCGCCCCGCCCGCCGGAGGCGTGTTGGCCAGAGTCGGCGTCACGAGGTCGAGGAAGCCGAAGTCCCCCGCCCCGCGGTAGGCGAACAGCGCCTGCACCGGTTCCCGCCCGGCGGCGCGCAGGGCGGCGAGGTCGAATCGCGCCAGCCCGTCCGCTCCGGTCAGCGCCTTGCCGAGTTCCTCGTTGTTGCGGGCGAGCAGGCGCAGTTCCACGCCGGCTTCCGGGGTCGCGCCCTTCACGGAGCGGGCAAAGACGACCAGCGCGTCCTCGCCGGTGATGGCGTTCAGGCCGAGGCCGGAGACGACGAACCACTGGGTCGCCTTGTGGTCCCAGCCGCCGGGCTTGATGTCCTCGGTGCTGGCCACGGCGATGTAGACGCCGGGCTCCAGCCGGCCCAGGACGGCGTCGATCGGAAAGGGCGTCACCACCGCCTGGTTGCGGCTGTTGCTGATCGCCATCTCGCCGCGCCACACCTCCTGGCCGGAGCGGTCGAGGATCTCGCCGACCTCGTGGTCGGACATCTGTTGGCCGATGCGGCCGAAATAGATCTTCTCGACCAGGCTGCGGTCGTTGATCCGCAGCACCTGGAGCTTCGCCCGGTCGAGATTGATGGAGCGCAGCGGCAACCCGTCGGCACCGATGCGCGGCAGGATGTAGCCCGCCCCGCGGAAGGCCAGCGCCGGCTTGCGGTTCGGCACCTCGATGTCGCGCGCGTCGGGGTTCGGCAGGCGCTTCCCGTCGCTGCCCGGCAAGCCGTCGCGCAGGGTGACGCGGTAGCTCTGCCCGTGCTTCAGCCCCTCGACGCAGAGCGTGCGGTCGCGGGCGACGGCGGTCCCGTCGAAGGCCGCCCCGCCACCGCCCCCCCCATTGCCGGCGGGCGTCACCTCCACATAATCGCGGTAATTCACCGCCCGCGACTTCTCCAGCCGGTCGGTGAAGGTGAAGCAGGCCTGCGGCACGTCGCGCTCCGCCACCACCTCGGCGGAGGAGACGCCGAAGGGCACCGGCTCGGGCGGCGCGTCGGCGGCGATGACGGGGGTTGAGGACGCGACGAGGACGGCACAGACACGCGCCACTGCACGCAACATTCGATCTTCCCTGGACCAGCCGCCCGGCGCGGCGCGCGCGGGCCTATGCGAATACGTCGGGCCTGCGAAAACGCCGTTTTCGGCAAACCGGCGCGGAGTATGCCGAAGCGCCCCTGGTTTCGCCACGGCTTTGCGGCACCGCCCGGAAAATCCCGCAAGGTGGACGGGGTTCGGAGCGGGCGGGGATCAGGCGGCGAATTCCAGCGTGAACTGGCTGCCCTCGCCGGGCCGGCTGTCAATGCGCAGGCGCCCGCCATGGGCCTCCATCAGGGACTTGACGATGGACAGCCCCAGCCCACCGCCCTGCCCCGGAAGCGCCACGTGCACCGCGGGCTGACCGAAGGGCTCCGCGGCTTGGTGGAGCTGTTCCGGCGTCATGCCGATGCCATTGTCCGTCACCCGCACGCGGCATCCGCCGTCCGCTCCGCCCCCGACCGTCACCAGGATGCGCCCGCCCTCCGGCGTGAAGGTGACGGCGTTGGCCAGCAGGTTCAGGAGCATTTGCTTCAGGGCGCGCTCGTCCGCCGAGACGCTGTGGTGCCCCGGCTCGACATGCATGTCCAACCGGATGCCCTTGGCGTCGGCCTGCGGCGCCACCATGCGGAACGCCCACTCGACGACCGGGGCGACGTCGAGATCCTCCGGATGCAGGGTCAGCGTCCCCGCCTGGAGCCGCGACAGATCCATGATGTCGTTGATCAACCCCAGCAGGTGCCGCCCCGATTCATGAATGTCGCGGGCGTAGTCGGCGTAACGCCCGCCGGCCTGCGGCCCCAGCATCTGATCGCGGATGATCTCCGAAAAGCCGAGGATGGCGTTCAGCGGCGTGCGCAACTCGTGGCTGACGCGGGCCAGGAAGTTGCGGTTCAGCGCCAGCGCGGCGCGCAGCCGCTCCGCGGTGCGGTGCTGCACCAGAAGGAACAGCGTCACCAGCAGGATGCATGCGGTCAGGATCGCCGCCAGCAGGAACAGCGTGTTGCGCAGGTCGGCCACCCCCGCCTCGATGTCCACCTGCGCGACGCCGACGGTGGCGACCAGCGGATAGCTCTCCACCACGCGATAGGCGAAGGCGCGCAGGACGCCGTCGGTCTGCGACTCCTGCCAGTAGACACCGGCGAGCGACCGGCCCAGCTCTCCCCACAGACGGGACTGGGGGATGGCGAGGCCGACCGCCTCGACACCGCGCGAGGCGCCGCGGGCGCGGATCATCGTATCCATCCCGATCAGGGTCACCGCCCCCTGCGGCCCCAGATTGGCCTGCTGGTAGAATTCCGCCAGGATGTCGGGGTCGATGTTGGCGATCACGATGCCCGCGAAGCCGCCATCCCCGTCGGTCAACCGCCGGCTGAGGCGCAGCAGGGGGCCGCCGCCGGTTGTTCCGGGAAAGGGCGTTCCGATGTGCATCAGGTCGCGGCCGGTGCCCTGGTGGAAGGCGAAGGCCGTCTCGTCCCGCTCGTTCGTCCGCCCGCCCGGCCCTTCGCTGCGCAACAGCACGGTCCCGTCGGCGTCAAGCACGGTGAAGTGATGGATCAGCGTCGGATCGTAGAGCGTCTGGTCGAGGAAGTTGCGGATGCCGGGCAGCCCGCTCTCGCCGAATTCCAGCGACAGGGAACGCAGCGTGATGTCCACCTCGTGCACCGCGCGGTGGGTGCTCTTGGCGAAGGCCCGGACCATGACCTCGGCCTTCGCCACCGCTTCCCGCGTCTGGGTATCCAGCAGCTCGCGCACCACCTGCGCGTAGGCGCCCCAGACCACCGTGATCGCAACGGCGGCGATGGCGAACACGCACCAGCGGAACGAGATCGGCAGACGCATCCCGGCCTTTCCACAGGCGGTCCACCGGGGCGGGTCCGGACGCTGATCCGTTCCGGCCCGGTATCGACCCTATATTGCAAGGGTTATCACGCCGTCGAAGGTTCCGGCAAGCCTCTCCATCCCGCGTTGACGGCGGACGCCCTCATGTCATTTCCGCGAGAAATACGATCCAAGTCGCTCAACCGCGCCGTCGAGGATCTCGTCCCTCTTGGAGAAGCAGAAGCGGATGAAGCTCCGCGGCGCATCCTGGACGAAGAAGGCTCCGACGGGGATGGCCGTCACCCCGGCCTCGACGGTCAGGCGGCGGCAGAAATCCTCGTCTTTCCCGTCGAAGCCGAAGGGCGACACGTCGGCGACCACGAAATAGGTGCCGGCGGACGGCAGCACCTCGAACCCCACGGCACGCAGCCCATCGGCCAGCCGGTCGCGCTTGGCCTGGAGCCCGCCGGCCAACCCGGCAAAATAGGCGTCGTCCTTGCCCAGCCCATAGGCGACCGCCGCCTGGAGGTTGGGCGGCGTGGTGAAGGTGATGTACTGGTGCGCCTTGGCGACGGGCTGGAGAAGGTGCGGCGCGCCGGTGACGTAGCCGACCTTCCAGCCGGTCAGCGAGAAGGTCTTGCCCGCGGAACCGATCTTCAGGCAGCGGTCGCGCATGCCGGGCAGCGTCATCAGCGGAATGTGCTGACGTCCATCGAAGACGATGTGCTCGTACACCTCGTCGCAGACGGCGAAGGCGTCGAATCGCTGGACGAACTCCGCCAGCAATTCCAGTTCGGCTCGGGTGAAGACCTTGGCGGCGGGATTCAGCGGGTCGTTGATGAGGACCAGCTTGGTCTTCGGCGAGAAGGCCGCCTCCAGGTCCGCCCGTGTGAAGCTCCAGTCCGGGGCCTTCAGGCTGACGAAGCGCGGCACGCCGCCGGCCAGCCGGACGATCGGCAGGTAGCTGTCATACATGGGCTGGAACAGCACCACCTCGTCACCCGGCTCGATGAGGCCGAGCAGGCTGGCGGTCAGCGCCTCCGTGGCGCCGGAGGTCACCAGCACCTCGGTCCTCCAATCGATGTCCAGCCCGTAGAACCGCTTGCCGTGGGCGGCCAGCGCCTGCCGCAGGTCCGGCGTCCCCATCATCGGCGGGTATTGGTTCCACCCTTCGAGGATGGCCCTTGCCGCCACGTCCAGCACGTCGGCGGGGCCGCGCTCATCGGGAAAGCCCTGACCGAGATTGATCGCCTTGTGCTCGTCCGACAGACGGGACATCACCTCGAAAATGGTTACCGGGAGGTCAAGCTCCCGCCGACCAAGGAAGCCTGTCTTCGGTTCTCCGGAATTTTGCATCGAACACCGTCGGTGTGGTTTGGTGAGGTCCGTGGTGACTGGTTGGTGACCGGCCAGACCGAGACGGCGCCACCCGTCACGGATCGCGGATCGCACGGGCGGATTCCGGCGGTCGTCGCAACAGCCTTGTTCCGGCCTGCCTTATCGACGGATTGCGGCCGTTCGTCCAGCGCCACGGCGGAAGTTTCCCGACCGGGGGGCTTGCGCGGCTTCATGCTGCAGGCGAATGCGACGGCCACCGGGGAGTTTGCGGGACCGGCCGGACACGATGGGCTTCAGCAAAGTCCCCGCCCGCTCGCCTTGGGTTCCGTCATCGAGCGCCGACGTTAACGGCCGACGCGAACCCATTCGAATCAACAGCTTCCAATCAACAGCGCGCGCGCCCGACCGCCTCACGGGGGGCCGAGGCGGCAAGGCGGCGCGAACCGACGCGGCCCAGCAATGAAGCCGGGGCCGGTCCTTCCCACGAAACCGGGCGGGTGAACCGCGCGGGGCCGGGCCCCCACGGCTGCGCCGCCCGCTTCCTCACGCCTGCCCAACGCTGTGGCCGGTGCTGCGCCCGCGGCGCCCGCGGACGGCGGACGGGTCGATCACCTCCGCACCCTCGTCGAGGGCCGCTCCGCCGACGCCGTCGGTCTGGTCGGCGCAGCGCTCCGCCAACTCGCGGATCGCCCCGCGGATCTGCGGGTCGCGGATGTTCTGGAAGTAACGGGCGAGCATCAGCGCCTCGCGGGACCGCAGAGTGCCCTCCGACTCCTCCGTCTGCGGGCTGGCGATTCCCGCCGCCTGTGCGGCGTGGCGTTCCTCCAGCCCCTCGAAAAATACGGACACCGGCACCCGGAAGAACTGGGCCAGCTTGAACAGCCGGCTGGCCGAAACCCGATTGAAGCCGCGCTCGTATTTCTGAAGCTGCTGGAACGTCAGCCCCAGAGCCGACGCGACGTCGCTCTGACTCAGGCCGGCGAGCATGCGCAGTTCGCGCAGGCGCTGCCCAACAAAGACATCGACCTCGTTGAGGCCTTCCTTCTTCTCACGTCCACGTTTTTTCACAACATTCCCCCATCAGGAAAAGTGGCAAAGCCCCATGTTGCGCGAAGCAACATTCGGTTTTGCGTTGGAAAGATTCCAACGCGCTTGTGCCACGATCTTTTTGGTATCGGACCAGCGACCATTGCAACTCAGCTATGACGTCGGCGGTGCAAAGTCAACCACCGTTGCAGCATTTACTACCTACGTCCCAGCAAACCACAGAAATAGAAGGGTTATGCACGCGCGCATTATTCCTTCTTTCGAGGTAATTTTAAATTGCTCGCGCCAACAACAATCCGCAAAACGCTCCTTCGCAGAGAATCACTCCTTCCATCCTCGCGCACAGATGGGCAGAAGAGCGTGGCAGGCGCGCATCGATAGGCACATTTTGCCGGGCACTGGGCAATTTCTGCCCATGAATTAACGCTCTCTTCATCAAGACAGCCCAGCATGCGCGCCTAAGACAAGGACCGGCGCGGTTTTTGCAAATTCCATATTTTGCGTCTGCGAAATCAAGAACTTCCCGGAGATCCACCGGGGCATCCGATCGGGGACTGGCGCGTGAACAACCTTCTGCAGACCTTGCGCAACCTGGGTCCCGCGCGCCTGGCCGCCATCGGCGGCGTCGGCCTGCTCCTGATCGGATTCTTCGTCTATCTGATGACGCGCCTCTCCACCCCGGAGATGGAGCTTCTCTACGCCGAACTCCAGCCCACCGAAGCCGCGGCCATCGCCAAGAAGCTGGAGGAGGCGAAGGTCCCCTTCACCGTGGACAAGACCGGCACGAAGATCATGGTCTCCGCCGAGCAGGTGGGGCCGACTCGCATGCGGATGGCCGCCGCCGGCCTGCCGTCGGGCGGCTCCATCGGCTACGAGCTGTTCGACAAGGGCGAAGGCTTCGGCGCCACCAGCTTCATGCAGAACATCAACCACCTGCGCGCCCTGGAAGGCGAGATGGCCCGCACGGTGCAGACGCTGAACGGGGTGCAGAGCGCCCGCGTCCATCTGGTGCTGCCCAAGCGCGAGCTGTTCGCCCGCCAGCAGAACCCGGCGACGGCCAGCATCTTCATAAAGTTGCGCCCCGGCGCCCAGCTGTCGCGCGAGAACATCCAGGCGATCCAGCACCTGATCGCCGCCTCGGTGCCGAACCTCGACCCCAGCCGCATCTCCATCGTCGACGACAAGGGCACCCTGCTCGCCCGCGGCACCGGCAACGACAGCGCGGACGCCATGCTCGCCTCGGCGGAGGAGAAGAAGGTCGCCTACGAGAGCCGCGTCGCCCGCATCATCGAGGATCTGCTGGGCCGCACCGTCGGCTACGGCAAGGTGCGGGCGGAGGTTTCGGCCGATCTCGACTTCGACCGCATCACCACCCAGTCGGAAATCTTCGATCCGGAAAGCCAGGTCGTCCGCTCCACCCAGACGGTGACGGAGGCGAATGAGAGCCAAGACCGCGACCCGCTGTCGCCGGTCACCGTGGACCAGAACCTGCCGACCGCGCAGTCGGGCAACAGCGCCGGGCCGATCTCCCAGAACAAGCAGAACCGCAGCGAAGAGACGATCAACTACGAAATCAGCCGGACCACCAAGAACCACGTCCGCGAATCCGGGCAGGTCCGCCGCCTGTCGGTCGCCGTGCTGGTCGACGGCACCTACAGCCTGCCCAAGGACGGCAACCCGGCAGCCTACCAGCCGCGGCCGGAGCAGGAGCTGGAAAGCATCAAGGCGCTTGTCCGCTCCGCCGTCGGCCTCGACGCCGTGCGCGGCGACACGCTGGAAGTCATCAACATGCGCTTCTGGTCGCCGGAAGACGACGTCCAGAAGCCGGAGGAGCTGTTCCTCGGCATGACCAAGGACGACCTGTTCCGCATCGCGGAGATGGTCGTGCTGGGCATCGTCGCCGTCCTCATCATCCTGCTGGTCATCCGCCCGCTGATCACCCGCGCCTTCGAGAAGGCCGACCAGCAGGAGGAGGACGACATGGACCGCCTGCTGGCCGACCAGAGCGGCATGCCCGCCGCCCTGGCCGCGCCGACCGGCGCGCTGGCCCAGGATCTCGCCCTGGAAGCCGCCCAGGCCGACGAGGAGCTGGAGCAGATGATCGACATCAACCGCGTCGAAGGCCGCGTCCGCGCCTCCTCGCTGCGCAAGGTGGGCGAGATCGTGGAGAAGCATCCGGAGGAAGCGGTGTCGATCCTGCGCAACTGGCTGTATCAGGAGAGCTGACGCGATGAGTTCGGTCCGCAAATTCCTGTTCGACGAGTCCTTCGACGTGGACGCGCCGCCGCGCCGGCAACTCCAGGCCGACGACGACTATTTCGACAACATCCCCCTGCCGGAGCCGGAGCCCGAACCGGAGCCGGAGCTGCCGCCCGAGCCGCCGCCGCCGGTGTTCGGCGAGGCCGATCTGGCCGCCGCCCGCGCCGCCGGCTTCGCGGAGGGCGAGACCGCCGGCAAGTCGACGGGCTACGGCAAGGGCTTCGTGGACGGCAACAACGCCGGCCGCAAGGACGGCTACGAACAGGCCCGCGTAGAGATCGAGGCGACGGTGCAGGCGCGGATCGCCAACGCGCTGGAAACCGTCGGCAACGGCGTGCAGCATCTGCTGAACGAGCATTACGCCACCAGCGCCCAGCGGGCCGACCAGCCCGTGCACATCGCGATGGCCATCGTGCGCAAGCTGATGCCCGAACTGGCGCGGCGCGGCGGGCTGATGGAGGTGGAGGGGCTGGTGCGCGCCTGCCTGACCGACCTGATCGACGAGCCGCGTCTGGTGGTGCGCGTCACCGACGGCATGGTGGACGCCGTGCGCGAGCATCTGGATCAGGTGATCGCGGCCCGCGGCTTCGGCGCGAAGCTGATGGTGGTGGACGATTCCGGCCTCGCGCCGGGAAGCTGCCGGATCGAATGGGCGGAAGGCGGGGTGGAGCGCGACACCGCCGGCCTGCTCGCCCAGATCGAACGGCGGATGGCCGGCCTGCTGGAGGCGCCGCCGGGCTGACACCCCTGCGGGTTGGACAGCGGACAGGATTTTTTAAAGGTTCCAAGGGCTTCTGGAGACTTCGATGGCCAAGGACAGCTTCTCCCTCGACGAGTTGGACGGCGGCGGCCGCAGCGACATTGCGGAGTATGAGACCGGCCTGGGTCCGGCCAAGGATCTGGAAGCGGTCTACGACATCCCCGTCCAGATCTCCGCCGTGCTCGGCAAATCGACCATGCAGGTCAGCCAGTTGCTCAAGCTCGGGCGCGGCGCGGTGGTGGAACTGGACCGCAAGGTCGGCGAGGCCATCGACATTTACGTGAACAACCGTCTGGTCGCCCGCGGCGAAGTCGTGGTGGTGGAAGACCGGCTGGGCATCACCATGACCGAAATCATCAAGTCGGACCGCGGATGAGCCTCACACGAGACAGCGCCGAATCGTCCCGCCGGGGTGGGCGTTCCGCCCGGCCGCGCGGCGGGCTGGACATGGCGACACTGGTCGGCCTGGCCGCCGCCGCCGTGGTCATCTTCGTCGCCATGGCGTCGGGCGGCAGTTTGCGCGCCTTCGTCGATCCGCCGTCGCTGATCATCGTGCTGGGCGGCACGCTGGCGGTCACCACCGCCTCCTTCTCGCTGCCCGACGTGGCCATTGCGTGGCGCGACGCCGGGGCGGTGCTGATCCACCGCACCAGCGACCCGCGCGGCGTGGCCCGGCAGGTGCTGCTGCTGGCCGAGGCGGCGCGCCGCGCGCCGGAAACGCTGCGCAACGTCCTGCCGGAGTTGAAGCACGAGTCCTTCCTGCACCGCTCGGTCACGCTGGTGGCCGAGGGGCTGCCGCCCGACGACATCGAGCGGATGCTGATCGGCGAGGTCGAGGCGTCGGGCGCCGGCAAGGTCAAGAGCGCCGGCGTGCTGCGCCGCGCGTCGGAGGTGGCGCCGGCCATGGGTCTGATCGGCACGCTGGTCGGCCTCGTCCAGATGCTGGGCAGCCTGAACGACCCGTCGAGCATCGGCCCGGCCATGGCCCTGGCCCTGCTGACCACCTTCTACGGGGCGGTGCTCGGCAACGTCGCGCTCGCCCCGCTGGCCGCCAAGGTGGAGCGGACGGCGGAGGAAGACGCGCTCGTCAAGACTCTCTACACCATCGGCGCGGTATCCATCGCGCGTCAGGAAAATCCGCGGCGTCTGGAGATGCTCCTGAACGCCGTTCTTCCGCCTGGAAAGCGGATTCAGTACTTCGACCGGGACTCCGACCGGGGTTCTCCGAGGGGAGCGTAAGATGCGTCTGCTGATCGTTGGAACGTTGGAAGGGTACATCACCGCCGCTGGCAAGATCGCCATGCAGCGCGGGGCGAAGGTGTCCCACACCGACAGCATCGAGGGCGCCCTGAACGCCCTGCGCGCGGCGGCGGGGGCGGACCTCGTGATGATCGACGTCAAACTCGACATCGCGACCTTCATCGAAAGCCTGAAGGCGGAACGGATCACCATCCCGGTGGTGGCCTGCGGCATCGGCACCGACGCGGCGGCGGCGGTGAAGGCGATCCGCGCGGGTGCCAAGGAATACATCCCCCTGCCCCCCGACGCGGAGCTGATCGCCGCCGTGCTGGAAGCGGTGGCGGAGGAGAGCCACGCCATCGTCTGCCAAGACCCGGCCATGCTGGCGACCCTGCGCCTGGCGGATCAGGTGGCGCCCAGCGACGCCTCGGTCCTGATCACCGGCGAGAGCGGCACCGGCAAGGAGCTGATGGCCCGCTACATCCACCGCAAGAGCCGTCGCTCCGACGCGCCCTTCGTCGCAGTGAATTGCGCGGCCATCCCGGAAAACCTTCTGGAATCGGAGCTGTTCGGCCATGAGAAGGGCGCCTTCACCGGCGCCGTCGCCCGCCGGCTGGGCCGCTTCGAGGAGGCCAACGGCGGCACCCTGCTGCTGGACGAGCTGTCGGAGATGCACCCGCGGCTCCAGGCCAAGCTGCTGCGCGCCATCCAGGAGAGGGAGATCGACCGCATCGGCTCGTCCCAGCCGGTGAAGATCAACGTCCGCCTGATCGCCACCTCCAACCGCAACCTGGAAAACGAGGTCCGCGCCGGCAATTTCCGCGAGGACCTGTATTTCCGCCTGAACGTTTTCAGCGTCGCCATTCCGTCCCTGCGCGAACGGCCGGCCGACATCCCGATGATCGCCGACCATTTCCTCAAGAAATACGCGCAGGCCAACGGTCTGGGCGAGAAGCGGCTGTCGGACGACGCGCTGCTGATGCTGCGTGCCCATCACTGGCGCGGCAACGTGCGCGAGCTGGAAAACACCATGCACCGCGCCGTCCTGCTCTCCAAGTCGGAGACGGTCGGGCCGGACGCGATCATGCTGACCAGCCAGTTGCTCGCCCCGGAAGGCTCGGCGCAGGCGTCGATCCCAACCAACTCGCCGGTCGCCAACCCCTTCGCCGGGCCGGGCGGCACGGTGCCGCAAGCGCCGCGCGGCTATGGGCAACCGGCTCCCGGCTATCCCACATCCTACGCGCCGCCGCAGGGCCACGCCGCGGGGGCCGCGGCCTACGGCAACGCCGGAGCGGCGTCCTATGGCAACGCCGGAGCGGCGTCCGGCGCCCCCGCCGTCCAGGGCCTCGTCGGGCGCACGGTGGCGGAGGTCGAACGAGACCTGATCATCGGCACGCTGTCGCATTGCCTGGGCAACCGCACCCACGCGGCGAACATCCTGGGCATTTCGATCCGCACGCTGCGCAACAAGCTGAAGCAGTACAGCGAGGAGGGGGTGCCGGTGCCGCCGCCGGGCAGCGAGGAACGGGCGGCCTATTGATCCGCTGATCGGAGGAAAGGCGGAGGAGCGGCGGCATGGCACTGACCGAACACAATCCCGGAGCGCGAGCAGGCGGCGGCAACATGTCCGCGCTGACCGACATGGTGGCCGTCGCCAAGGGCGCGCTGAAGCGCGGCGACCTCATCATGGCGGCCGGCATCATGCTGATCGTCGTCGGCTTGATTCTGCCGCTGCCGCCGATGCTGCTCGACATGATGCTCGGGCTGAACGTCACCATCTCGATCCTGATCCTGATGGTGGTGCTGTTCATCGAAAAGCCGCTGGAGCTGTCGTCCTACCCGACGATCCTGCTGATCACGACGCTGCTGCGCCTGTCGCTGAACATGGCGTCCACCCGCCTGATCCTGACCCAGGGGCATGAGGGGACGTCCGCAGCGGGTCATGTCATCGAGGCCTTCGCCGGCTTCGTCATGGGCGGCGACTTCATCATCGGCGTGATCGTCTACGCGATCCTGACGATCGTGAACTTCAAGGTCATCACCGCCGGCTCGGGCCGCATCGCCGAAGTGGCGGCGCGCTTCACCCTGGACGCCATGCCCGGCAAGCAGATGGCCATCGACGCCGACCTGTCCGCCGGCATGATCGACGAGACCACCGCCCGCGCCAAGCGCAAGGAGCTGGAGGACGAAAGCGCCTTCTTCGGCTCCATGGACGGTGCATCGAAGTTCGTGAAGGGCGACGCCGTCGCCGGCCTGATGATCATGTTCATCAACATCATCGGCGGCGTGTCCCTGGCGGTCCTGCGCTACGACATGCCGATCCTGCAGGCGCTGGACACCTTCACCAAGCTGACCATCGGCGATGGCCTCGTCTCGCAGATCCCGGCGCTGGTCATCTCCATCTCCGCCGGCTTCCTGGTGTCGAAGGCCGGCACCGGCGGCTCCACCGACAAGGCCGTCGTCGGGCAGCTCACCAACCACATCAGCGCTCTCGGTCTGTCGGCGGGCGCCATCACCCTGCTGGCCCTGATGCCGGGCATGCCGGTGCTGCCCTTCCTGCCGGTGATCGCCATTGTCGGCGCCGCCGCCTGGTATCTGCCGAGGATGCGCGCCAAGAAGGAGGCGGAAGAGGCGGAGGCCGCCGCCGCGGAGGCCGCGGGCATGGGCGGACCGGGCGGCGGGGCCGCCCCGGTGGCCGACGAGCCGATCGCCACGGCGCTGGCCATCGACCTGATCCGGCTGGAGCTGGGCTACGGCCTGCTGTCGCTGATCAACCAGCCGCAGGCGGGCAGCCATCGGCTGACCGACCAGATCAAGGGGCTGCGCCGCCAGATCGCCGGCGAGGTCGGGTTCGTCATGCCGGCGGTGCGCATCCAGGACAATCTCCAGCTTCCGCCCAACTCCTACATCATCCGCGTCAAGGAGATCGAGGCGGGGCGCGGCGACATCCGCCCGAACATGCTGCTGGTCATGGACCCGCGCGGCGAGGCGATGAGCCTGCCCGGCGAGCAGACGGTGGAGCCGACCTTTGGCCTGCCGGCCATCTGGATCGAGCCGGGCTACCGCGAGGAGGCGCTGTTCAAGGGCTACACGGTGGTCGACCCGTCCACGGTCATCACCACGCATCTGACCGAACTGATCAAGGACAACATGCCCGAGCTGCTGTCCTTCACCGAGACGCAGAAGCTGCTGGACGAGCTGGACAAGGAACACCAGAAGCTGATCGCCGACGTGGTGCCGGCGCAGATCACTGTGGGCGGATTGCAACGGGTGTTGCAGAACCTGCTTGCAGAACGGGTTTCGGTACGCGATCTTGCCACCATTCTGGAGGGCGTGTCCGAAGCGGCAAGCCAAACCCGCAGCATCACGCAGATCACCGAGCATGTGCGCACGCGCCTGGCGCGGCAGATCTGCGACGCGAACATCAACGAGATGGGAGTCATCCCGCTCGTCACCCTGTCCCCCGAGTGGGAGCAGGCGTTCGCGGAATCGCTGGTGGGCGACGGCGACGACCGGCAACTGACGATGGCGCCGAGCCGGCTTCAGCAATTCATCACTTCGGTCCGCCAAACCTTCGAGCGACACGCCATGATGGGCGAGACCCCCGTCCTGTTGACCAGCCCGCTGATCCGTCCCTTCGTCCGCTCGATCGTCGAGCGGTTCCGGCCGGCCACCGTGGTGATGTCGCAGAACGAGATCCACCCCAAGGCGCGGATCAAGACCCTGGGGCAGATCTGATGCAGGCCATGACGAACCAGTGTGACGGGCGGGGAGCGAGCCGATGCGGCTGAAGTCGTTCCACGCCAAGTCCATGTCCGAAGCCATGCGCATGGTCCGCCAGACGCTGGGCGACGATGCCATCATCGTCGCCACGCGCGAGGAGGAAGGCGGCGGCGTTCGCGTGACCGCGGCGGTGGAGGACGACGATCTGCTGATGGCGCAGGCGCGCACGGCCCAGCCCGCCAGGACCGCCCGCCCCATGGTGGTGGTCGAGGAGGAGCCGGAGATCGACGTGGGCGAGGTGGTGGCCGACGTGCTGCACCGCCACGGCGTTCCCGCCGCGCTGGCCGAGCAGCTGATCGACGCCGCCGCCGGGCTGGACACCGACGACCCCGCGCTGGCGCTGGGCGCCGCGCTCGACTCCATGTTCACCTTCAGCCCGCTGCAGGACCGGCGCGGCGGCAACAAGCCGCTGATCCTGGTCGGCCCGCCGGGCAGCGGCAAGACGCTGATCGTCGCCAAGCTGGCCGCCCAGGCGGTGTTCCGCAAACGCTCGGTCGGCGTGATCACCACCGACACGGTTCGCGCCGGCGGCATGGAACAGTTGGCCGCCTTCACACGTCTGATGAAAATCAAACTGGCGACGGTGGAAGACCCCGACGCGCTCGCGGGCGCGTTCGAGGTCAGCCGTGGCGCCGACGTCGTCCTGGTGGATACCGCCGGACGCAACCCCTACAACCGGGAAGACATGGCCGACCTCAAGGCCCTGCTGTCCGCCGGGGTGGCCGAGCCGATCCTCGTGCTGCCCGCCGGGCTGGACGCCATGGAAGCCGCCGACATCGCCCAATCCTTCAAGGCGCTGGGCGTGCGGCGGATGCTGATCACCCGGCTCGACATGGCGCGTCGGCTGGGCAGTCTCCTGGGCACCGCGCACCGCGCGCGGATGGCCTTCTGCAACGCCAGCGTTTCCTCCAAGGTGGCCGAGGGGCTGACACCGTTGAACCCGGTGGCCTTCGCCCGCCTGATGATGCCCGCCGAGGACAAGGCGGCGCGCAACCGGCCCAAACCGGCGGCCGCCACCAAGACCAAAGCCGTTCGTTCTTCGTCGAGGACCATCCCATGACCGATCCGGTGTTTCCGGCCGCCCTCAAGAACGTTCACCCGCTGCGCGGTGCCAACGTCATCGCCGTGGCCAGCGGAAAGGGCGGCGTCGGCAAGACGTGGTTCTCGATCACGCTCGCCCACGCGCTGACCAAGATGGGCAAGAATTCGCTGCTGTTCGACGGCGACCTCGGCCTTGCCAACGTCGACATCCAGCTCGGCTTCCAGCCCAAGAACGATCTCGGCGCGGTGATCAACGGCGACGTGACGCTGGGCCGCGCGGCCCAGCGCTACACCGAGGGCGGCTTCGACATCATCGCCGGCCGCTCCGGCTCCGGGACGCTCGCCCAGTTGCCGAGCCAGCGCCTGTCCGGCCTGCGCAACGACCTGATGGAACTGGCGCGGCGCTACGACTGCGTCATTATGGACATGGGCGCCGGCGTGGACCGCACGGTGCGCACCCTGTCCGGCCCGGCCGGGACGACGCTGGTGGTGACGACGGACGAGCCGACGTCGCTGACCGACGCCTACGCCTTCATCAAGCTGACCCACGCCACCAACCCCACCGCCGACCTGCGCGTCGTGGTCAACATGGCGCAGAGCGTGAAGGACGGGGAGCGCACCTACGGCACGATTCTGAAAGCCTGCCAGAACTTCCTGAAATACAAGCCCGCCCTGGCCGGCATCATCCGCCGCGACCTGAAGGTGCGCGACGCCATCCGCAACCAGTCGCCGCTGCTGACCCGCTCCCCGAGCTCCGACGCCGCGCGGGACGTGCTGGCCATCGCCCAGCGGCTTCTGAACGGCCAGTAAGTCGGGGATGGGGGGCGCCCTTCCACCCCCGGCCGGCGGCACGCCCGCCGCCCCCGTGGCGGCCACCCCCGCGCCCGCGCCGGTGGCGGTCGCCGAGGGCACGGTCAAGGCCCTGCCTGAGCGCTTGCAGGACATCGTCCGCCCGGTGGTGCTGACCGGCACCGTCGTCGGCACCACGCCGGAGGGCGTAACCCGCGTGCGCACCCAGGCCGGCGAGGTGCTTGTGCAAACGCCGACGCCGCTGCCCGCCGACAAGCCGGTGACGCTCCAGATCACCCCGGCGCAGGTGTTGCTGGAACAGGCCGCATCGACCGATCCAGCCGCGGCGTCCCCCAGCCAGAGCCTCGCGGCGAAGGTGCTGGTGCTGACCCAGGGCACTCAGACCGCCCCCTCGACCACCGCGCCGAACGTTTCGACGCCACCGCCGACGAGCGGGCCGGCGCAGACCATCCCCGGCCAGACCGGTGCGGCGCGGCCTCAGGGCTCGGCGACGCCGGTCGTGATCCTGCCCACCCCGACGCCCGCCACGCCGACGGTGGGACCGGCGGGCCAGCCGCTTCCCCTGCTGCTGCCGGGCACCATCGTTCCCGCGCTGGTCATCGCCGCGGCGCCGAAGCCCCCGGCTCCGCCCGGTGCGGCCCCGGCCCTGCCCGGCCAGGCCACCACCTCCCCGGCAACTCCACCACCCCATTCCATCATGGACGGCGGCACCAGCCCAGCACCGTCACCGACCAGTCAGCCAAGCGCCGCCCCCGCTCCTCCGCAGGCACCCCCCACCCCGTCGGGAACGATGCCGCCTCTCCCCGGCAAGCCGATGCTCGACGCCACGGTGGAACTCGGCGGCGACGCGGCGCATCCCGGTGGGGAACTTCCTGAGCCCGCACCCTCTTCGAAGCCGGCCTCTTTGAAGCCAGCCGGGGAGCCGGTCCTGACCCAGGGCGGCACCGTCGCGCTAAAGATCCTGACCGTCACCCCACCGCCGGACCAGCCGCAGGCCGCCCCGCCGGACGACGGGTCTCTCCCACCGGACGGCCAGAACGCCGGCAACCCGCCCCGCAAGGACGGTGCTCCACCCCAACCCGCTTCCGCGCCCCCCACCCCACCGCGCGGCGCCGCAGCCCCGACCGCAACGCTCACGATGCCCAGTGTGGACCCCGGCGCCTCCCCGGCGACTCCGGAGACGCCCGACGGGCCGGTTCTGAAGGGCATGGTGGCCGGCAGCACGCCGCAGGGGCAGCCGATCCTCGCCACGCCGCAGGGCATGCTGGCGCTGAACGTCCAGGCGAGCCTGCCGCCGGGCAGCGCCGTCACCGTCGCCCTGACCGACCCGGCCAGAGCCCTCCAGACCGCTCCGCCCCCGCTCACCGCGGAACCGGGGCCGCTGAGCGAGCGGGACTGGCCCGCCATGCGCCAGCTCCTTACCGCCCTGGCCGGGGTGGACCGCTCCGCCGCGCAGGCGCTGATCGGCACGGTGATGCCGCAGCCGAACCGCAAGCTTGGCGCTGCGATGAGTTTCTTTCTCTCGGCGATCCGCGGCGGCGACGCCCGCGGCTGGTTGGGGGAGGACGCCGCCTCCGCCCTGGAAAGATCCGGCCAGGGAAGCCTGCTGTCCCAGCTGGAGCGCGAGTTCCGCAGCCTACAGCAGCAGGCCGGCGATCCCCTCCCCGGCGACTGGCGCCCCTACACCCTGCCGATGATGGACGCCAACGGGTTGCTGCCGATCAAGCTGCATATCCACCCCATCCATTCCGACGAGGACGGCAAGAAGCGCGGCAAGGCCGGCGAAACGGGCAGCCGCTTCCTGCTCGACCTGGACCTCAGCCGCCTCGGTCCCATGCAGCTCGACGGGCTGGTGCAGCCCAACCGGTTCGACCTGATCCTGCGCAGCCACACCCCGCTGACCCCAGCAATCCGTCTGGACCTGATCCAGATTTTCGCGGACAGCATCCGCGCCGTCGGCTACATCGGCGGCCTGTCCTTCCAGTCCGGCGCCAAGTGCTGGGTCAAGCTGACCCGGACCGGGGCCGGCGGCAGCAGCTACACCGCCTGACGAGCCTGGACGCCATGCACCGCCGCGAGCTTCTGACCACCGCCGCCAACCCGGACGCCCGCCACGACTATCTGGTGGAGCTGCACGGGGAACCGGCGCCCGGCACCCGCCTGACCCTGCGCTACGTCCCCGACCGCGCGGTCGCCACGCCGGACGGCGTCGCCGCCTATCTCGGCGCCCTGTCCGACACCGCGGCGGCCGCCGGGCCGGAAGCGCTGGCCATCGCCGTGCTCGACGACCTGAACAACGAGTTGATCCCCCGCTGGGTGGAGGTCACGGTGGAGCGGACCCTGCCCGTCCCCCAGCGTGTGGTCATCGAGGACCGCCAGCCCGGTTGGGACAACCCGCATCTTTTCGCCCGGATGCGGCGCGTCTGATCCCCCGATCCCCGCCTCACCACCCGTCGAGCATGGCTGCACCGCGCCGCGCCACAGCGTTCACCGCTTGATTTCCTCAACCCGCATGAGAATAAAGCGGGTCGGTCGGCGCGTGGAAGAGTCCGTTGAAACGTACACGAATATTAAGGCGCGCCCAAAGCCTGTGGGCGCGCGTTGGGCTTCGCGCACGCCTCGAAGCCTTCATCCTGCTCGCCCTTCTTCCAATGGTGGGTCTGGTCGTCGTCCTTCTGCTCCAGGAACGCAGCCAGGACATCGAGCGGGCGCGCGAGGCCACCCGCCTGCTGGCCGACCGGGGGGCGCAGCAGCAGGCGCAGATCGTGCAGCAGGCCCGCAGCGTCCTCCAGCTTCTCACCCTCGTTCCCGACATCCGGGAGGCGAGCCCCGGACGTTGTGCGACCTTGTTGAAGCAGGCGACCGACCTCTATCCCTGGGCCTCCGGTTTCGGAGTGTTCAATCCCGACGGGAGGCTGCTGTGCAGCAGCAACGACAACCGGCCGGCAAATCTCGCCGAGCGTGACTATTTCCAGAAGGCTCTGGCGACGCGCGACTTCACGGTCAGCAACTTCCTGATCGGCCAGAACAGCAAACAGCCCCGTGTGGTCGCCGCCCTGCCGATTCTCGGCGATGACGGGTCGGTCATCCGCGTGCTGGTGGGCGGGGTGGATCTGAGCTGGCTTGCGGAACTGTCCGCCGAGATTGCCCGCGAGTCCGGCGGGATCGTCTCGCTGTTCGATTCCCAGGGGACGACCCTCGCGCGCGTGCCGGACCCGCAGGGGATTGTCGGGCGATCAATGGCCGATCATCCGATGATCGGCAAGATCCTGCGGGAAGAGGCGGGAATCATCGAAGACGACGGGCTGGACGGCGTTCCCCGGATCAGCGGTTTCTCGACCCTGGAGGAAACCGGCGCCAAGATCGTCGTCGCGGTCGCGCGCGACGACATCCTGGCGGCGGCCGACCGGAACCTGCTGCTGGGAACCGGCATCATGACCGGCGTGGTGCTTCTCATCGTCGGAGGGGTTTGGGTGCTGATGGAGGTGATGGTCCTGCGCGGCCTGCGGGACCTCAAGGCGTCGGCGGCCTTCCTGTCGTCGGACTTCTTCGATCCCCATGCCCCCTGCACGCCCGCGCCGGTCCACACGTCCGAGTTCAGCCAGGTTGCCCTGGCGATGCGGACGATGGGGCGGACGCTGAGCGCCATCGCCTTCGAGGATCGCCTGACCGGGCTTGCCAACCGGCGCTTCTTCGAAGCCCACGTGGAGCGCCTTCAGGATCAACCGGTGCAGGATCGCGATCCGCTGGCGATCCTCTACATCGACCTCGACGGGTTCAAGCCGATCAACGACCAGCACGGCCACCACACCGGCGACATGGTGTTGAAGGAGATCGGCAACCGGTTGGCGCGTTGCGTGCGTCACGGCGATTTCGCCGCGCGCCTCGGCGGCGACGAGTTCGCGGTGCTCCTCTCCGTGCCGGACGGCCAACAGGGGCATTATGCGCGGGACGTTGCCAGACGGATCATCGACAGCGTATCCGCCCCGATCATGGCCGACGGGCTCGACATCCGGATCGGGTGCAGCATCGGCACCGCGCTTTGGCCGTCGGACGCGGCGGACCTCACCATGGCGCTTCAGAACGCCGATCGGGCGCTGTACGCCGCCAAGCGCGCCGGCCGTGCGCGCGTGGTGTCCTATTCGGATCTTCCCGCCGACAACGCCATGGCGACCTGATGGGAACAGGCCAGCGCGTCAGGATTCGACGCTGCTCTCCTCCTGCTGGCGGCGGCGGAAGCCGACCAGAGCCGTTTCGTCCAGCATGTTGGCCTCCTTGCGCTTCAGCTTCTCCTTCTCGCGCTTCAGCCGCTCCTCCTCGGCCAGTTCGTAGCGCTTCAGCTCCTGGAAGGCTTCGGCCATCTCGTCGGTGGCGACGGCGATCTGTGCCTCCACCTGCCCCATGGACTGGGTCAGGCGCTTGCCGCGCTCCATCGCCGCCTGGATGTAGTTGCTGTATGTGAAGGCGTATTCGACGTTGCCGCGGGCGGTATCACGCTCCGCGGCGATCTCTTCCTTCAGCCGCTCGATCTCGGCCTGGAGTCGGTCGGCAAGGCTCTGGAGTTCCGCCAGCGCCCGGCGCTTCTCGTCGAGTTTCCATTTCTGGAGGCGGATGATGGTCTTCAGACTGCTCATTCTTGCGGCGGCCACTGTTCAATGCCGAAAATGGCGGCAAGCTGGGCGTAGCTGTTGTCGAGGTCGGTCGCCTCGCGCTTGCCCTGCTTCAGGAAGGCCTCCAAGGCCGGCTGGAAATGGATGGCCTCGTCCACCTGCGGGTCGGTGCCCTTGCGGTAGGCGCCTAGGCGGATCATCTCCGCCATGTTGTCGTACGACGACATCAGCCGCCGCGCATGGTTCACCAGCTCATTCTCCATGGGGGAGTTGCAGCCGGGCATGGTGCGCGACACGCTGCGCAGGATGTTGATGGCCGGGTAGCGCCCGCGCTCTCCGATCTGGCGCTCCAGGACGATGTGGCCGTCCAGGATGCCGCGCACGGCATCGGCGATGGGTTCGTTGTGGTCGTCGCCCTCGACCAGCACGGTGAACAGGCCGGTGATGGAGCCCGACCCGCTCAGGCCCGGCCCGGCGCGCTCCAGCAGGCGCGGCAGCTCGGCGAAGACGGTCGGGGGATAGCCCTTGGTCGTCGGCGGCTCGCCGGCCGACAGGCCGATCTCGCGCTGGGCCATGGCGAAGCGGGTCACGCTGTCCATCATGCACAGCACGTTGCAGCCGGCGTCGCGGAAGGCCTCCGCCACGGCCAGCGTCATGTAGGCGGCCTGGCGGCGCATCAGCGGCGCCTCGTCGGAGGTGGCGCAGACCACGACGCTGCGCGACAGGCCTTCCTCCCCCAGATCCTCGGTGATGAACTCCTGAAGCTCGCGCCCGCGTTCGCCGATCAGCCCGATCACCGCGACCTCCGCGGCGGAGAAGCGCGCGAGCATCGACATCACCGACGACTTTCCGACACCGGAGCCGGCGAAGATGCCCATGCGCTGGCCGCGGCAGCAGGTGAGGAAGGCGTTGATGGCGCGGATGCCCAGGTCCAGCTTCTCGCCCACGCGGGCGCGGGAATGGGCGGGCGGCGGGTTGTTGCGGATGGGAACGCCGTGGGTCCCCTTGGGCAGCGGTCCCTTGCCGTCCACCGGCTCGCCCAGCGCGTTGATGACGCGGCCGAGCCACGCCTCCGTCGGGAAGACCATGGGCTGGCTGTCCGACACCAGCGCGCGGCAGCCCAGCCCGACCCCGTCGATGGAGCCGAAGGGCATCAGCAGCGCGCGGCCCTGGCGGAAGCCCACCACCTCGCAGGGGACCTGCCGACCGTCGCGGGATTCGACGATGCAGCGGCCGCCCACCGACAACTCCTTCTCGATCCCCCCGACCTCGACCAGCAGGCCGAGCACGGCGGTGACCCGCCCGAACCGGCTGCAACCGGACACGGACTCGATTTCCTGAAGGATGCGGGCGACGTCGGCGGGCACGGTCTTGCGGATCAGCGGACGGAATTGGGACGGGTGAGCCGGGCGCGGACGGCGCAATTTGCGGTGGGCCGAAAGCTCGCCGCCATGCCGCCCGCGTCATGCTCGTCCAAAAACATTAACGTTAAATGAAGTGCTATGCCTCTGGCGTTAAGCTGAATCGTCTGTTAACCTGTGTAAACAGACGAGCGGATCTGTTAAGGGAATTGGTTAAGGAACTGCGGGACAGCAACGCCGCTTCGGAAGCCAGAAACGCGCCATCAAACATCGGGATATCGCCATGAGGGTTCTGCTGGTCGAAGACGACTCCTCCACGGCCAAAAGCATCGAACTGATGCTCCAGTCGGAAGGCTACATCGTCGACTCTACCGACCTCGGTGAGGATGGACTCGAAATCGGCAAGCTGTACGATTACGACATCATCATCCTCGACCTGATGCTGCCGGACATCGACGGCTACGAGGTGCTGCGCCGCCTGCGCGCCGCCCGTGTGACCACGCCGATCCTCATTCTTTCCGGCCTGTCGGAGCTTGACCATAAGATCAAGGGTCTGGGCTTCGGCGCCGACGACTACCTGACCAAGCCCTTCGACAAGCGCGAGTTGATCGCCCGCATCCAGGCCATCGTCCGCCGCTCCAAGGGCCATTCCGACAGCATCATCCGCACCGGCCGCCTGACCGTGAACCTGGACACCCGCACGGTGGAGGTGGACAACCAGCCGCTTCACCTGACCGGCAAGGAATACGGCATCCTGGAGCTGCTGTCCCTGCGCAAGGGCACCACCCTGACCAAGGAGATGTTCCTGAACCATCTCTACGGCGGCATGGACGAGCCGGAGCTGAAGATCATCGACGTCTTCGTCTGCAAGCTGCGCAAGAAGCTGGCCGCCGCCACCCAGGGCGACAACTATATCGAGACGGTGTGGGGCCGCGGCTACGTGCTGCGCGACCCGCACGAGGAAGCGTCCCCGCTCCCGCGCGTCCCGCACCAGCAGGCCCAGGCGGCCGGCTGACCGCCGGCTGCCCAGAAAAGCCATTTTTCATACCGGCAGGCGGCGGGCTCAGGCCTGCCGCCTGCCGCGGTCATTCCTGCCAGAACGCCTTGTCGGATTCGCGGCGGGCTTCGGTGCGGCTCAACCCGACATCGCGCAGCAGATGGTCGTCCAGCGCCGCCAGGGAGCGGCGCTGCCGGTGGCGCTCGATCATCCCCAGCATCTCCCCGAACGCCCGCGCCACGAACCGCCACGCGCCGCCGGGGGACGTCATGTCCCGGTCTGCGGAAACGACGCCCAGCGCTCTCCTGCCCATGATCCGACACTCCGCTTGATGAATTCCGTTCCCTAGGAATGCACCCGGAAGCGGCTTGTCCGCAAAGGATGCTTTCTCTAACCTGCATGAGAGAATTTCATGCGGCCGGGCAACAATCCGGCGGATGCGGACCCATGCAGATCCCTCCCCTCAACGGCCTGCGCGCCTTCGAAGCGGCGGCGCGCCATCTCAGCTTCACCCGCGCGGCGGAGGAGCTGAACGTTACCCAGAGCGCGATCAGCCACCAGATCCGCACGCTGGAGGATCGGCTGGGCATCCGGCTGTTCCGCCGGCTGAATCAGGCGCTGGTTCTGACCGATGCCGGCCAGCTCCTGCTGCCCAGCGTGCGCGACGCCTTCGCACGGCTGGCCACCGGTCTGGAGCGGGTGATGGAGCATGAGCGCTCCGGCGTGCTGACGATGAGCGTTTCGCCCTCCTTCGCCAGCCGCTGGCTGATGAGCCGCATCGGCCGCTTCCGCGCCCGCCACCCGGAAATCCATCTGCGGATCAGCGTCAGCCAGCACGAGATCGATTTCGAGCGCGAAGCCGACATCGACATCGGGCTTCGCCATGGCCTCGGCCGGTGGGAGGGGTTGCGGGCCGACCGCTTCCTCGACGACGCGGTGTTCCCGGTGTGCAGCCCGGCCTTGCTGCAGGGACCGACGCCGCTGCGGCAACCCGCCGACCTGCGCCATCATGTTTTGGTCGAGGAAACCGGCCACAGCTATTGGGCGACGTGGCTGGCCATGGCCGGGTTGGGTGATCTGAAGCCAAGCTCCGAGATGGTCTTCGACGAGATCGGCATCGCCATCGAAGCCGCGGAAAATGGTCAGGGCATCGCCATGGCACGCGGCACCCTGGTGTTGGAGGAGTTGGCGAGTGGGCGGCTGACCCGGCTGTTCGACCTCGCCCTGCCGGGAGACTTCGGTTACTACCTCGTCTGCCCGGAGGTGACCGCCGACCGGCCCAAGATCGCCGCTTTCCGCCGTTGGATCATGGAGGAAGGCGCCGCCGACCGCCTCACCATCACACCGCCGCCTTGAGCCCGCTCGGCACCTGGAAACCGCCTAGGCTGTAGAGGCCGCGCTGGCCTTCCACCGGCTTGAAGCGGTCGGTGATGCCCAGCACGGTTTCCGCACCGCCCAGATAGAGCACGCCGTCCTGCGGCATCTGACGGGCGATCGCCTCCAGCACCTTGGTCTTGGTCGGCTGGTCGAAATAGATCAGCACGTTGCGGCAGAACACGATGTCGAACTGCCCCAGCCCCGACAGGTCGCCCAACAGGTTGAATTCGCGGAAGGAGGCCATCTGGCGAAGCTGCTGGCTGATCTGCCATTTGTCGCCCTGCTGTTTGAAATGCTTCACCAGCATTTGAATCGGCAGGCCGCGCTGCACCTCGAACTGGGTGTAGATGCCCGACTTGGAGCGTTCCACCATCTCCGCGGAGATGTCGGTGCCGACGATCTCGATCCGCCAGCCGGCCAGCTTCGCCGAATCATCGTTCAGCAGCATGGCCAGCGAATAGGCCTCCTGCCCCGACGAGCAGGCCGCCGACCAGATGCGGATCGACCGCTTCGCCGACCGTGCCTCGAGCAGCCGCGGCAGGACGATCTGCTTGAACTGGTCGAAGGGCTTCTGGTCGCGGAAGAAGGACGACTCGTTGGTCGTCATCGCCTCCGTGATGTCGCGCAGCAGGGCTTCGTCCTTGCGCGTCCGCACGGTGGAAGCCAGTTCCTCCAGCCCCTTCATGTTCCACTTGCGCGCCACCGGCATCAGCCGGGATTCGAGCAGGTAGGCCTTGTCGCGGGTCAGGACCAGGCCGGAACGCTGCTTGAGCAGCGTGGAGAACATGTCGAAATCTTCGACTCTCATGCTGCCCTCGATGCGAACTTGCGGATGTAGGGACCGATTTCCTTGAGCGGCAGCACCGCGGAACAGATGCCGGCCTGGGCGACGGCGCCCGGCATGCCCCACACGACGCTGGACGCCTCGTCCTGCGCGATCAGGGTGCCGCCGGCGTTCACCACCTCGGTGCAGCCCTTCAGCCCGTCCTGCCCCATGCCCGTCAGGATGCAGGCGAGAACCTTGCGCCCACCGAAGGCGCGGAGGATCGTCCTCATCATCGGGTCAACCGCCGGACGGCAGAAATTCTCCGGCGGGTCCTTGGTCAGCGAAATCACGTTGGCGCCCGCGCGCTGGGTCACCAGCATGTGGAAGTCGCCCGGCGCGATGTAGCAGCGCCCCGACACGATCGGCTCGCCGTCCTTCGCCTCCTGGGCGTTCAACCCGCATTGGCGGGTGATGTGCTCGGCCAGGATGGTGGTGAAGGTCGCCGGCATGTGCTGGGTGATCAGGATCGGCTGCGTGACGCCGGCCTTCAGATGGGCCAGCACCTCGAACAGCGCCTGCGGGCCGCCGGTGGAACTGCCGATCGCGATCACGTCCGGCTTGACCTGCCCGGCGGAGCCGACGGCGGGGGCCGGGCGCAGCGTGACGGGCGGCGTCTCGCGCTTGAGGAAGGCGGCGGGCATCGGGGTCAACGGGCGCAGCTCGCCGCGGGTGCGGGACCCGGCGCGCCGCGCGGCGGCACCCAGCGCCTTGACCTTCGACACCAGCTCGCGCTTGAAGGCGTCCGCCCCGCCGATTTCGCGGGTGGAGGTCGGCTTGGGGATGTAGTCGGCGGCCCCTGCGGACAGGCAGCGCATGGAGATGTCGGCCCCGCGCAGCGTCAGCGTCGAGGCCATGATGATCTTCACCTGCGGCGCCACCGCCAACAGCTTCGGGATGGCGGTCAGCCCGTCCATCACCGGCATCTCGATGTCGAGGACGATGACGTCGAGCGAGTTGCGCTGCAGGGCGTTGACCGCCATCTGGCCGTCGCCGACCGACGCGACCACGCGGATTTCGGTATCGCCTTCCAGCGCGCGGGTCAGAAGGCCACGAATGACGGCGGAATCGTCGACCACCATCACCCGGACGGGGTCGCCACCGGCCGCACCGGTCGGATGCCCCGCCGGTGCGGGGGGAGGAGGTCTGCCGAAACGATCGGACATAACGCAATCAGCCTTTCAGGGTCGGAACGGTGCGCGGCGCGGTGGTCCCGCCGGTCACAGCAGCCCGACCTGCTGGAACTTGGTCTGGATGATGTCGCTGTCGAACGGCTTCATGATGTACTCGTTCGCCCCGGCGGACAGCGCCTCCTGGATGTGGGCGAGGTCGTTCTCCGTCGTGCAGAACACGACCTTGGGAAAATCCCCGCCGCTCATCTTGCGCAAACGGCGCAGAAACTCGATGCCGTTCATCACCGGCATGTTCCAGTCCAGCAGGATGGCGTCCGGCATCTTATGCGCGCAGGCCTCCATGGCCTGTTTGCCGTCCTCCGCTTCGGTGCAGGCGAAGTGCAGCTCTTCCAGGATCTTCCGCGCGACCTTGCGGACCACGCGGCTGTCGTCGACGACCAGGCAAACTTTCATGGTGAACGGGCCTCAGGCTTCGCTTTGCACACCGACCGGGGTTTCGCCTCAGGCCGCTTCCATCGTGGTGAAGTTCAGCAGACGCGGCACGTCCAGAACCACCATGAGCTGACCGTTCAGGCGATAGATGCCCGTGGACACCTCGCGCCAGCGCGGGTCGAGGGTGGCCGGGTTGCGCTCGAAGTCATCATTGGAGAGGCTCAGCACCTCCCCCACCGAATCGACCATCAGGCTGTAGAGTTCGCCGCGCAGGTCCACCACGATGGACATGCCCGGCTTGTCCTTCGGGCGCGACGTCAGGCCGAGCCGCAGGCGCACGTCGATGGCGGTGACGATGCGCCCGCGCAGGTTCAGCGAGCCGGCGACCTCCGGCGGGGCCAGCGGGATGCGGGTGATCCTCTGGTGCCCCAGCACGTCCTGGACCTGCAGGACCGGGATGCCGAACAGCTGGTCGGCGATCGTCATGGTCACGTAGTCCTGGCTGCCACCGGAGGTGATCTCGTCGCCCTTGGACTTCTTGGTGGTGGCGGGCAGCTTGGCGTTGCTCATGCGGCACCTTTCTGCTCGGACAGGGTCTGCTGCAGCGCGTACAGCAGCGCGTCACGGTCGAATTTGGCGACATAGTCGGTGAACCCGGCCTGACGGCCGCGGTCGAGGTCGCGCGGGGAGGCGTGGCTGGACAGGGCGACCATCGGCGTGCCGCTCCAGCGGGTGCCGCCCTGGCGGACCGCCTCGGCGAAGTCGAAGCCGCTCATCCCCGGCATCTCGATGTCGGAGACGATGACGTCGAAGTCCTCGCCCGCCTCGCAGAGCGCCAGCGCCTCGTTGGCGTTCTCCACGGCGGTGACGTCGTAGCCGGCGACCGACAGCAGCGGGGTCAGCAGGTTGCGGAAGAAGGGGCTGTCGTCGACCAGCAGAACGCGCTGCAGCGCCCTCTCCTCCTCGTACGCATCGGTCGAGGACGAGCCGAACCAATCCTTGTAGGCCTGGGTCAGGAAGAAGCCGGCGTCGAGCACGTCCGTCGCCTTGCCGGCGATGATCGCCGAGCCCATCAGGCCCGGACGGTCGGCGGTAAGCTGCACCACCAGACGCTCCTCCACGATGTCGACGATCTCGTCGACGATCAGCCCCATCGAGCGGTCGCCGTCGGCGAAGACCAGAACCGGCTGGCGGCCTTCCTGGCCGATCATGAAGCCCGGATCGATCGGCACCAGCGGCATCAGCTTGCCGCGGTACTGGACCACCGGCATGCCGTTGGACGATTCGACGCTGGCGAGGTCCACATCCTCCAGGCGGGCGACCAGCGACAGCGGCACCGCCTTCGGCGCGCCGGCCCCGGCGCGGAACAGCAGGAGCGCCATCTTGTCCTCCTGGCGGGTCGCCTGGACGGAGGTCGCCTCCTTCGACGCGGTCTCGCCCATGGCCATCTCGCCGGTCGCCGACGCGATGCCGTTCGGGTCGAGGATCATGATGACCGAGCCGTCGCCGAGGATGGTGTTGCCCGAGAACATCTCGATGTGGCGCAGGATCGGCGCCACCGGCTTCACCACGATTTCCTCGGTGTCGAACACGCGGTCGACCATGATGCCGAAGGTGTAGGTGCCGACCTGCGTGACCACGATGAAGGTCTCGTCGGTCTTCTTCTCCCCGCCCTCCTGGTCGTCCAGCCGCAGCAGCTCCTGCAACGAGACCAGCGGCAGCAGGCGGTTGCGCAGGCGCAGGACCGGCGTGCCCTTCAGCCGCTCGATGGTGTGCTCGCTGTCGGCGGCGGCGCGCACCAGCTCGACCACGCTGATCTGCGGGATGGCGAAGCGCTCGCCGGCGCACTCCACGATCAGGGCGGAGACGATGGCCAGCGTCAGCGGGATCTTGATGACGAAGGTCGAGCCCTTGCCCTGCTGGGACTTGATCTCGATCGTGCCGCCGATCTTCTCGATGTTGGTCTTGACCACGTCCATGCCGACGCCGCGGCCCGACACGTTGGTGACCTTCGCCGCGGTCGAGAAGCCGGGCTTCATGATGAACTGGATGATCTGCTGGTCGGACATCGCCGCCAGCTCGCCTTCCGAGGCCATCCCGTTCTGGATCGCCTTCTGCTTGATCCGGTCGATCGCCAGGCCTTTGCCGTCGTCCTGGATCTCGATGATGATGTGGCCGCCCTCGTGGTAGGCGTTCAGCGTGATCCGCCCGGTCTCCGACTTGCCCGAGCGCACCCGGTCGGCGGGCACCTCCAGGCCGTGGTCGGCGGAGTTGCGCACCATGTGCGTCAGCGGGTCCTTGATCAGCTCCAGCACCTGACGGTCCAGCTCGGTGTCGGCGCCGAGCATCTGGAGGTCGATCTTCTTGCCCAGTTCGTGCGACAGGTCGCGCACCAGGCGCGGCAGCTTGGCCCAGGCGTTGCCGATGGGCTGCATGCGCGTCTTCATGACGCCTTCCTGCAGCTCCGACGTCACGTGGTTCAGACGCTGCAGCGGGGCGGCGAACTCGCTCTCCTTCTGCGACCGCAGGATCTGGAGCAGCTGGTTGCGGGTCAGCACCAGCTCCGACACCATGGTCATCAGGTTTTCGAGCAGGTCCACGTTGACGCGGATGGTCTGCGCGGCGACCGCCGATTCCTTCGTCGCGGCCTCGCCGCCCGCACCGGCGCCGGACGCGGCGTCCGCGGCGGGAGCGGGCATCTTGGCGGCGGCGGGGACCGGATCGGGGTCCGGCACCACCAGATCGTGCGAGGGGGCGGGCTCTTCCGCCGGTTCCGCGGCGACCGGGGCCAGCGCGGTGCTGGTCGGGCCGGGCGTGGAATTCCAGATCGCCTCAAGCTCGTCCAGCGTGAGGTTGCCCGAGGAGGCCGGGGCCACCTCCGCCGCCGCGACCGCGGGGGCCGGCGGGGGCTCCGGGGCCGGGGCGGGCTTGGCCGGGGCGGCGCCGGAGCCCAGCTTGCCTTCGGCGCACAGGTTCAGCCGCTCGATCAGCGGCAGATCGTCGCCCGGCGGCTCCGCCTCCGTCGCCTCCAGCACCGCCAGCAGGCTCTTGATGGTGTCCAGCGCCTGAAGGATCAGCGAGACCGCTTCCGGGTTGATGGTCAGTTCACCGTCGCGGAACTTGCCCAACACGTTTTCCGAGGCGTGCGCGACCTTTTCCAGGCGCGGCAGGCCGAGGAAGCCGCAGGTGCCCTTGATGGTGTGCACAAGACGGAAGATGTTCGACAGAAGTTCCGGATTGTTGGGATTCTGCTCCAGACGGACCAGTTCCACGTCGAGAACCGACAGGTTCTCGTTGGTTTCCGTCAGGAATTCGGAGAGCAGATCATCCATGTCGCGATCCCCACGCCCGCAATTGTATCCGTTTCCGGCCGGGCCGTCCGGAGGGCGGCGTGCGCGACGCCGCCGGTACGGGCCTTTCCAGCTATGGTGGGAGCCTGTCAAACACTGATTAAGAGAACCTTACCTCCTTCGATACCACTCTCGGGGCTCCGCCGTCTTGCCAAGCCAGCCGGCACAAGGTCACAGCCCGCAAGGCCGCTGCCGCGGCAGCGGCTTATGACCGCCCGGCACGCGGTGCGCGAACACGACCAAGCGCCGCGCACCGGACCGGCGGCGGTTTGAAACACGTCGTCAATGCGCGGGTTGCGCCCCCGGCGGAGGCCGCGTCACCACTCCACGGTGAAGACCAGCCGGTCCGGTCCGGCCGGGGTGGCGGCGACGCGGTAGCCGTCGTCCTCCGCGAATCGCCCGGTCATATAGGCGTGGATGCTGCGCGGGGTCAGGTCGGCGGCGGCCACCGTGCCGGCCAGCGCCGCCGCGGACTCGTCCTTCAGGGCGCCGGGCCGCCCGGCGGCGGTGATGATGAAGCGGCCCGCCTGCTCGTCCCCCTCCGCCGCGACGGTGATGGTGCCACCGTGGGTCAGCGCCTCGTCGGCCAGGATGATGACGTTGAGCAACACCTTCGACGCACCGCGCTTGAAGGCGAGTTGATCGTTCGGCACCCCCGCCGGCCAGTCCAGCGAGGTGCGCCCGCCCTCCAGCAGCCCCTGCGCGGAGGAGCGGGTGTCGCCGAAGCCCTTCTGCTCCCGTCCGGCGAGGCCGTAGGCCAGCCGGAAGACGCGCAGCCGCCGGTCGGCCTGCCCGGAGGAATGCTCGATCAGCTTCACCGCCTCGCCCATAAAGCCCCCGGCGGGCTCGTCCTCCATCTCCTCGATCAGTTCCAGCCCGTTGCGGATCGCTCCCACCGGGCTCACGAGGTCGTGGCAGATGCGGGAAGCGACAAGCTCGATCACGCGGATGTCCAGCGGCACGGGTGGTCTCCAGATCGTTGATGGCCGATGGTCGGCGAAGCGGCCGTCGGCCAAAGCCCGGACATGGGAACTTCCCCCGGCCGGGCGGCATTCTGTAGCATGCCGGTGCCCCATGGGGATGGCCGGCGACGTCGTTCGTTTGTATCATTCCAGGGGCGCGGATGCCGCCGCTTTTCCGCGGTCATCCCGCGAAAGCGATAACCGATTCCGGGGGATGGAGGAGACGCGGCATGGACGATTCACTGGTTCCCGGTGCCTGGGTGCGCCACCCTGCCCGCCCCGACTGGGGTCTTGGGCAGGTGCAGTCGGCCATCGGCGACCGCGTCACCGTGAACTTCGAGAATGCCGGGAAGCTGCTCATCAACACGTCGGTGGTCTCCCTGACCGTCACCGATCCGGACGACGCGCCGTGAATGGAAGGTGGCCGCTGGCCGTCCTTCTCCTGCTGGCCGCCGGCAGCCCCGCGCTGGGCGACGACGCGCCCGATCCGGAGCGCGGCAAGACTTTGTTCCGCGCCTGCGCCTTCTGCCACACGCTGACGCCGGACGGCGGCAACCGCGCCGGCCCGACGCTGTGGGGTCTGTTCGGGCGCCCCGCCGGTGCGGTGGAGGGCTACCACTACTCCCCGGCGCTGAAGGGCAGCGGCATCGTCTGGGACGAGGCGGCGGTGGCCCGGCTGTTCGAGATCGGCCCTGACGTGATGACCCCCGGCAGCAAGATGCCGATGCAGACCATCGCCAGCGCGTCCGACCGCCGGGATCTGGTCGCATACCTTAGGGAAGCCACGGCGCCGTAAATCCGGATTGCGAGGCCTGCAAGCGGAATTGAGGAGCATGGCCCCGGACGAACCCCATCCCCATCTCTGTCTGTCGAACCCCCTTTCCGAGCCCCCTTTCCCAGCACTGGCCCCCGATGATTCCCCGCGCCGTCCGCAAGCCCCTGGCCATCCTGGTCGCCGTTCTCGCCCTGGTGGTCGTGGTGCCGGTGCTGGGAGCGGGCGGAGTCCTGCTGTGGCTTCGCCAGCAGACCCCAGCCTACGAGGGCGCGGCCACCGTTCCGGGGCTGGAAGGCCCGGTGGAGATCCTGCGCGACCGCAACGCCATCCCGCACATCTTCGCCGCCACCGAGCGGGATGCCTATTTCGCGCTCGGCTACGTCCACGCGCAGGACCGGCTGTGGCAGATGGAGACGATGCGGCGCAGCGCCGCCGGGCGGCTCGCCGAGCTGGTCGGCACGCGCTTCGGCGACTGGGCGCTGCGGCTCGACCGCTCCATGCGCACGCTGGGCGTCCACCGCCGGGCCGAGGAGGCCTATGAGGAGCTGTCGCCGGAAGCCCGCCTGGCCTTCGACGCCTACGCCGCCGGGGTGAACGCCTGGATGGAGACGCGCCCCGAAGCGCTGCCCATCGAGTTCCAGCTCCTGCGCCACACGCCGGAGCCGTGGCGGCCCGCCGACAGCCTCGTCTGGGGCAAGCTGATGGCGCTCCAGCTCTCCGGCGATTCGCGGGACGAGCTGTTCCGCGCCAGCGCCCTGAAAAGCCTGACGCCGGAGCAGATGCGCGATCTGTTTCCGGACTCGGACCCCACCGCCCCGGTGACCCTGGCGGCGGCGCTCGACGGCATGGACCTGCAAGGTATGCTGGCCGCCTTGCCCGACCTCGGTTTCGACACCGCGTCCAACGAATGGGCGCTGACCGGGGTGCGCAGCGCGACCGGCAAGCCGATCATCGCCAACGATCCCCATCTCGGGCTGGAGGCGCCGATCCTGTGGTATCTGGCGCGCATCGTGACGCCGGAACACCGCATCGCCGGAGCGACCATCCCCGGCGTGCCGCTTCACATCCTGGGGCACAACGGGCGCGTCGCCTGGGGCTTCACCACCACCCACAGCGACACCCAGGACCTGTTCATCGAGAAGCTCGACCCGCAGGACCCCGGCCGCTACCTGACGCCAGACGGCAGCGCGGCCTTCGGGACGCGCCGGGAGACGATCCGCATCGCCGGCCAGCCGGACGAGACGCTGACGGTGCGCGAGACGCGGCATGGCCCGGTGCTGACCACGCCGGACGCCGCCGACGCCGCGCCGGAGGGCCATGTGCTGGCGCTGGCCTTCCCCGGCCTGACCGCCGCCGACACCACGGCGGAGGCGCTGTACCGCCTCAACCACGCCGCCGACGCCGCGGCGGTGCGCGAGGCGCTGTTCCTCCACGTCGCGCCGCAGCAGAACGTCGTCTATGCCGACACGGCGGGAACGCTGGGCTTCCTGTCGCCGGCACTGGTCCCCGTGCGGCGCGGCGGCGACGGGCGCGTTCCGGTGCCGGGCTGGACCGGCGAATACGACTGGATCGGCTACATCCCCTTCGACGCGCTGCCCCAGGCGGTCGATCCGCCGTCGGGCCAGTTCGTCAACGCCAACAACGCGGTGGTCGGCCCCGGCTACCCCTACGCCCTGGCGACCGAATGGCCGGACCCCGCCCGCGCGGAGCGGATCGTGCAGATGCTGGGCGACGGCCCGCACACGGTGGAGGAAGTCGCCGCCCAGCAGATGGACGAGCTGTCCCTGCCGGCGCGCGCCCTGCTGCCCCTGATGCTGGAGCCGCTGCGCACCGTGCCCGACCTCGACGGACAGGCCCGCGCCGCGCTGGACCGTCTGGCCGGCTGGGACGGGCGGATGGACCGCGACCGGGCCGAGCCGCTGATCTTCTCCTGGTGGGAGCGGGAGTTGGTGCGCAGCGTCTTCGCCGACGAGCTGGGGCCTCTGTTCCAGAGCTATTGGGACCTGCGCCCCCGCGCCCTGCACCGCGTGCTGACCCAGGCGCCGCAGTGGTGCGACGACCGCACGACGCCGGACCGCGAGGACTGCACCGCCATGCTGGCCAGATCCCTGAAATCGGCGCTGGCGGAGATCGAGCGGCGCCACGGAACGGACATGAACAATTGGCGCTGGGGGGCAGAGCACAAGGCCGCCCTGAACCACCGGCTTCTCGGCCGCGTGCCGCTGCTCGGCGAAATGTTCGACCTGTCCATCCCGACCGGCGGCGGCGCCTTCACCGTCAACCGCGGCACCACCCGCGTGCGCGACCCGCAGGACCCCTTCTCCCACGTCCACGGTCCGGGACTGCGCGCGGTCTATGATCTGGCGGATCTCGGCAACTCCCGCTTCTCCATCGCCACCGGCCAGTCGGGCAACCCGCTGTCGCCCCATTGGGGGGATCTGGTGCGGGGCTGGCGCGACGGCGTCGGCCTGCGGCTGACCGGCGACCGCGGCACGCTGGCCCGCGACGGCGCCACGCTGCTGACGCTTTCCCCCAGCCGTCCAGGGAGTTCCCAATGACTGAAGACGTCCCCGAACTGCCCCTGACTCTGGACGACGTCCGCGCCGCCGCCGCGCGGATCGGGAACCGCCTGCCGGTCACCCCCACCGAAGCCTCGCCCCGCCTGTCGGAGATCACCGGCTGTTCGGTGGTCCTGAAGCTGGAGAACCAGCACCTCACCGGCTCCTTCAAGGAGCGCGGGGCCCTCAACAAGCTGCTGTCGCTGGGCGAAGCGGAGCGGCAGGCCGGGGTGATCGCCATGTCGGCGGGCAACCACGCCCAGGCGGTGGCCTGCCACGCCACGCGGCTGGGCATCCGCTCGGTCATCGTGATGCCGTCCTTTACCCCCTTCACCAAGGTGGAGCGCACGGAAAGCCTCGGTGCGCGGGTCGAACTGCACGGCGAGACGCTGAGCGACGCCGCGGCCTATGCCCAGGAACTTGCGGCGCGCGAGGGGCTGGTCTTCGTGCACCCCTACGACGATCCGCTGATCGCCGCCGGCCAGGGCACCGCCGCCCTGGAACTGCTCGACGCCGCGCCGGACCTGGAGATGCTGGTGGTGCCGGTCGGCGGCGGCGGGCTGATCGGCGGCATGGCGGTGGCGGCCAAGGCGCTGAAACCGGACATCGCGGTGATCGGGGTGGAATGCGCCATGTTCCCGTCGATGCGCCAGGCGCTGGCCGGGCAGCCCATCACCTGCGGCGGCGCCACCATCGCCGACGGCATCGCGGTCAAGGCCCCCGGCGCCGTCACCCTGCCGCTGGTCCGCCGGCATGTGGACGCGGTGGTCGAGGTGGGCGAGCCGCGGCTGGAGGAGGCCGTCTACCGCCTCGCCACCGTGCAGAAGCTGGTCGCCGAGGGGGCCGGGGCGGCGGGGCTGGCCGCGGTGCTGGACGATCCGGAGCGCTTCCGCGGCAAACGGGTGGGCATCGTCGTGTCCGGCGGCAACATCGACGCGCGCATCCTGGCGCAGGTCCTGACGCGCGGGCTGGTCTACGAGGGGCGCATGGTGCGGCTGCGCATCGGCATCACCGACGCCCCCGGCGCGCTCGCCCGGGTGGCCCGCCTGCTCGGCGAGGCCGGGGCCAACATCGTGGAGGTGCACCACCAGCGCCTGTTCCACGACGTGCCGGTGCGCATGGCCGAGATCGACGTGGTGCTGGAAACCCGCGGGCGCAGCCACGTCCAGCGCCTCGTCGCCCACATGGAGGAGGCGGGCTTTCCGACGGAGCTGATGACGGATATTTCCTGACCCGGACCCGGCTCAGGGAAGCTGCGAATAGACGCCGCGGAAATAAAGCAGCGGCTTTCCGTCCTCGCTGCCGGACAGGCGGCGGACGCGGCCCACGATGATCACGTGGTCGCCGCCGTCATAGACATGCTCCCGGTCGCACTCCAGGCTGGCGAGACAGCCGGTGAGGATCGGCACGCCGCTGTCCCAGCGCTCGACACCCACCCCGTCCCAGCGCTCCTGCAGGTCGCGGCGCGAGAAGCGGTTGGACAGTTCCGCCTGCCCTTCGGCCAGGATGTTCACCGCGAAGGACGGCGCGGTGGTGAAGGCCTCGAACGACATGGCCGCGCGGCCCAGACAGAACTGCACCAGCGGCGGGTCGAGCGACACCGACGAGAAGGAGTTGACGGTCACGCCGATCGGCTCGCCGTCCGGGGCGACGGTGGTGACCACGGCGATGCCGGTGGCGAAGCATCCGAGGGCATTGCGGAAGGCCCGAGAGTCGATGGTCATGGCGGCCTGTGTGGGCTCGTCGGTTATTGGGGCGAGGGTGCGACGGCGAAACAGCGGGATTATCCCAGCCGGACCCTCGGTGCAAGCCGCATCTGCCCCGGACCGTCCGGAAGCGGCCGCCTGCCGCGTTGGCCGGAAGCCGCCATCCGCCGCATTAAACGGATCTTAAGGATGATGGCCCACCCTTCGGGCGTCCGCACTGGCCGCGAATTCCCGACCTCAAGGCCCCATACAGCCAAGGCTTCATGTCAGCGAACCCGTCCGGCGGCGAACGGCCGATCATCATCAAGAAGAAGAAGGGCGGCCACGGCGGCCACCATGGCGGCGCCTGGAAAGTCGCCTACGCCGACTTCGTGACGGCGATGATGGCCTTCTTCCTGCTGCTGTGGCTGCTCAACGTCACCACGTCGGACCAGCGCAAGGGCATCGCGGACTATTTCTCGCCCACCTCGGTCAGCCGCGAAAGCTCCGGGTCCGGCGGCATGCTGGGCGGGCGCACCATCACCGCGCCGGGCGCCCAGATCTCCCCCTCCTCCCCGATGTCCGCCGACGTTCCGGTCTCCGGCCCGCCCGGCCATTCGACCCAGGAGGACGAGGAGGCCAACGATCCCACCGACGCCGCCCCGCCCCCCTCTTCACCCCCGGCCTCGCCCGCCGAGCAGAAATCCAGCGAGTCGCGCCTCGACTACCAGAAACGGCTGGAGGAGCAGGCCAAGCAGCTCGGCATCCCCGGTCAGAAGCCGGGCGAGCGGCTGTCCGATTTCGCGGAACGGGTGAAGGAAGGCGGCGAGAAGCTGCAGGATGCCCAGAAGGAGGCCCGCCAGTTCCAGCAGGCCGCCACCGAGATCCGCCAAGCCATCCAATCCGTGCCGGAACTGGAGCCGCTGGCCCAGAACCTGATGATCGACCAGACGCCCGAGGGTTTGCGAATCCAGATCGTGGACCAGGACCGCGTCTCGATGTTCCCCGGCGGATCGGGCCAGATGTACCCGCAGACCCGCCAGCTCGTCATGCAGGTGGCCAAGGCGCTCGCCAAGCTGCCCAACAAGCTGTCGATCAGCGGCCACACCGACGGCATCCCTTTCACCTCCGGGGCCGGGCGCGACAACTGGGACCTCTCCACCGAACGGGCCAACGCCACCCGCCGCGCCCTGATCGCCGGCGGCATCCCGGAAGAGCGCGTCCAGGACGTGATCGGCCGCGCCGATCGCGATCTGCTGGTGCCCGACCAGCCGGGCAGCCCGCGCAACCGGCGCATCAGCATGGTTCTGCTGCGCGAAAGCAAGACCCCAGCCGCTCCCGCCGCCACGAACTGATACCAAAGCCGATGCGGCGCTGGTACCAAGGCGTTAGTTCCTTGCCTTTGAACGTGCCCCTTCTTGTTTTGTCGATGCGCCGCACAACGCGGGGAATGTTTGCCCTGTTCAAATGGCGAAGCGATGGTTCATACTTCGCGGCAGACACCATTGCCACATGGCATCGGTCAATCAAGGGCGTTAGCTGCGGGGGAGTCTGTGAGCGTACCCGAAGGCAAGGCGACTGACCTTTTGACGAACTACGATCCCGGCCTTTACTACGACGAATTGTTCGGAGGCCGTGATTATCCAGCCGAGCACTCGGCACTGATCCGGCAGAGACTGGCCGGTCTGAACTTCGGGGATCTGTTGCGGCGGTCGCAGGACGCCGAACGAGAACTGTACAATCTGGGCATCACCTTCCTCGTTTACTCGAACAAGGATGCGGTGGACCGGATTCTTCCCTTCGACATCATTCCACGGGTCATTTCGGCCAAGGAATGGGCGCATCTGGAGGCGGGGATCACTCAGCGCGTCACGGCGCTGAACCTGTTCCTCCACGACATCTATCACGACCAGAAGATCCTGAAGGACGGGGTGATCCCCACCGACCTCGTGCTGGGCAACGGCTGCTTCCGGCCGCAGATGGTCGGGCTGGACGTGCCGTTCGACACCTACATCCACATCATGGGCACGGATCTGGTCCGCGACCGCGAGGGGACCTTCCGCGTGCTGGAGGACAACGGGCGCGTGCCGTCCGGCGTGTCCTACGTGGTCGAAAACCGCCACATGATGCAGCGCGTGTTCCCCGACCTGATGCAGGACATTGGCATCCGCCCGGTGGACAATTACGGGCACAAGCTGCTCGACGCGATGATGGAGATCGCGCCGCAGGACGTGGCCGACCCACAGGTCGTGCTGCTGTCGCCCGGCTCCTACAACTCCGCCTATTTCGAGCACATCTTCCTGGCGCGCGAGATGGGCGTGCCGCTGGTCGAGGGCCGCGATCTGGTGGTGGAGAACGACCGCGTCTACATGAAGACCACCAACGGTCTGGCGCGCGTCGATTCGATCTACCGCCGCATCGACGACGCCTTCATCGATCCCAAGGCCTTCAACCCGGACAGCATGCTGGGCGTGCCGGGCCTGCTGGAGGCCTACCGCAAGGGCAACGTGGCGCTGGCCAACGCCATCGGCACCGGCGTGGCGGACGACAAGGCGATCTACTGCTACGTCCCGCGGATGATCAAATACTACCTGGACCAGGAGGCGATCATCCCCAACGTGGACACGCGCATCTGCCGCGAGGCCGACGCGCTGCGCTACACGCTGGACAACCTGGACAAGCTGGTGGTGAAGCCGGTCGGCGAGGCCGGCGGCTACGGCATCACCATCGGCCCGCGCGCCAGCAAGGAGGAGTTGGCGGATTGCCGGGCCAAGCTGCTGGCCGATCCGTCCAACTACATCAGCCAGCCGGTGGTCGACCTGTCGGTCTGCCCCACCGTGACCGACGACGGCATCGATCCCCGCCACGTCGATCTGCGCCCCTTCGCCATCACGGGAAAGAACACCTGGGTGCTGCCCGGCGGCCTGACCCGCGTGGCGCTGAAGAAGGGCACGCTGATCGTCAACTCGTCGCAGGGCGGCGGGTCCAAGGACACCTGGGTTCTCCAGGATGGCGCACAGGAAGGGAGCGCGTCGTGAATCTGCTGGCCCGTTACGCCGAATGCATTTTCTGGATGGCGCGTTACATGGAGCGCGCCGAGAATCTCGCCCGAATCCTGGACGTGCATGAGACCTTCGCGCGCGACACGCGGGGGATGACCAATTGGTTCTCCATCGTCCAGCTCAATGCCGACGAGAAGGACTTCTTCAGCCGCCACGACCGCCCCACGGCGGAGGCGGTGGTCCATTACTACATGTTCGACACCCAGCACACGAACTCGCTGGTTTCCATGCTGCGCATGGCGCGGGAGAACGCCCGCGTCCTGCGCCCCTGGATCTCCACCGAGATGTGGACGCAGATCAACGTGTTCCACAACAAGCTGGTGGAGATGAACGGCAAGGACGTCGCCCTGTCCAACCTGTCCAAGGTCTGCACCTGGATCAAGGAGGAGTGCCAGACCCACACCGGCATCACCGAGGGCACCTTCTACCGCGACCAGGGCTGGTACTTCTACCAGCTCGGCAAGTACATCGAGCGGGCGGACCAGACCACCCGCCTGCTCGACATCAAGTACCACACGCTGCTGCCCTCCCCCGTGGTGGTCGGCTCCACGCTGGACATGAGCCAGTGGACGACGGTGCTGCGCTCCGCCGCCGGGTACCACGCCTTCCGGCGCGTCTACCCGCGCGGCATGTCGCCCACCACGGTCGCCGGCTTCATGATGTTCAACGAGGGATTCCCGCGATCCGTTGTGATGTGTGTGCGACAGATCGACGGCCTCTTGACCCGCCTGAAGTCCCGTTACACCCTGCGCAACGGCAGTGATGCGATGGAGAAGGTGGACGAGTTGCTCGGCGCGCTTCTGGCACGCCCGATCGAGGAGGTGATCCAGCTCGGCCTGCACGAGTATCTGGACGGCGTGCAGGCCCAGCTCTGCGGCATCACCACCGAGATCGGACGCGCCTTTTTCGGCCAGGACACCGTCACCATGACCCAGAGCCAGTCCCAGTAACTTCCGTTAAGGCAACCTCCGTTCAGCACCTCTCCAGCCGCCGAACCCCAACAGCCGGCCCCGGGCCGGTGATTCAGAAGTCAGCCAGCCGATGTCGGTCATCCAGCCGCAACTCCGCCCGCTCCAGCAGTTCTTCCGGTCCGGGCCGATGCCCTGCCCCTATCTGCCGGGCCGGGTGGAGCGCAAGCTGTTCACCCGGCTGTTGGGCCCCCATTCGGCGGAGGTCAATTCCACCCTGTCGCGGGCCGGCTTCCGGCGCAGCCACGACATCGTCTACCGGCCCGTCTGCCCGAACTGCCAGGCCTGCGTCCCGGTCCGCATCCCGGTGGCCTCCTTCGCCCCCACCCGGTCGCAGAAGCGCGTCCGCCGGGCCAACGGCGACCTGACCCTGGCGGAGGCCCCCGCCGCCGCCACGACGGAGCAGTACCGGCTCTTCTCGCTCTACCAGAACTCCCGCCACGGCGAATCCGACATGGCGCGCATGGCGATGGCCGATTTCGCCGCCATGATCGACGAGGGGCGGGCCGACACCAGCCTGTTCGAAGCCCGCGACGCCGAGGGGCGGCTGGTCGGCTGCATGCTGACCGACCGGCTGACCGACGGCTATTCCGCGGTCTACAGCTTCTACGACCCCCGCCAGGACCGCCGCAGCCTGGGCAGCTTCCTGATCCTCAGCCTGCTGGAGCGCGCCCGGGCGGACGGGCTGCCCTACGTCTATCTCGGCTACTGGATCGCGCAGAGCCGCAAGATGGCCTACAAGGCCAAGTTCCGCCCGCTGGAGGCGTTGGGCCGCGACGGCTGGTTCCGCCTGCCGAACGGTTCGACCGACTGACTGAACGCCTTTCGGATTGCCCATCACTGGGGAATATTGGGGCAATCACGTATAAGGGCCTTCAAGCCCTTGCATAGCGGGGCCGCCTGCGGAATATTGCCGCAGAATACACACCCTTGGTGTTACCATAAAAGATTGAACCGGCGCCCAGCGCCACCGTTCACAGGGCAACAAAAGGAACGGACGGGGTATACCCGTTCCAAACCAACAGGGAGGCTCTCCGTTGAGGTTCCTGCTCCGAATCAGCGGGCTGATCGATGCTGTCAACAACGGCATCGGCAAACTCGTTTATTGGCTGGTGCTGGTCGCCGTGATTGTCAGCGCCGGCAACGCGGTCATCCGCTACAGCCTCCATTACAGCTCCAACGCCTGGCTTGAGCTGCAATGGTATTTGTTCTCCGCGATTTTCCTGTTGTGCTCGGGCTACACGTTCCTGCGCAACGAACACATCCGGATCGACATCGTGCTCGGTCGCTTCTCCAGGCGCGTCCAGTGCATGGTGGACATCTTCGGGATCGTCGTCTTCCTGTTCCCGATGGCCATCCTGATCATGTGGCTTTCCTGGCCGATGTTCTGGGACAGCTTCATCACCAAGGAGATGTCGAGCGACGCCGGCGGCCTGATCCGCTGGCCTGCCAAGATCCTGGTTCCCGCCGGTTTCTTCCTGCTGACCATGCAGGCGGTGTCCGAGCTGATCAAGCGCATCGCCTTTCTGGCCGGTCTCATTGACGAGCCCGGCGAGAAGATGCACAGCCACTCCTAAGAGACCGGGGACCACACACGATGGCCGCCTTCCTCATTGAGAACATGGCGCCGCTGATGTTCGCGGCGCTTGTTCTTTTCCTATTGATGGGTTTCCCGGTCGCCTTCGCGCTCGCCGCGAACGGCCTCCTCTTCGGTCTGATCGGCATCGAGCTGGGTCTGCTGACCCCGGCGCTGTTCCAGGCGTTGCCGGAGCGCGTCTTCGGCATCATGCGCAACGACACGCTGCTGGCCATTCCCTTCTTCACCTTCATGGGCCTGATCCTCGAACGATCCGGCATGGCCGAGGATCTGCTCGACACGGTCGGGCAGCTCTTCGGCCCGCTGCGCGGCGGTCTGGCCTACGCCGTGATCTTCGTCGGCGCGCTGCTCGCCGCCACGACGGGCGTGGTTGCCGCGTCGGTGATCTCGATGGGCCTGATCTCGCTGCCGATCATGCTGCGCTACGGCTATGACCGGCGGGTCGCCACCGGCGTCATCGCGGCGTCGGGCACGCTGGCTCAGATCATCCCGCCGTCGCTGGTGCTGATCATCCTGGCCGACCAGCTCGGCCGTTCGGTCGGCGACATGTACGCCGGCGCCCTGGTCCCCGGCCTGGTGCTGACGGGTCTCTACACCGGCTACATCCTGATCACCAGCATCGTCCGCCCCGAGTACACCCCGGCCCTGCCGCCGGAGGCGCGGAGCCTGCGCGGCTTCCAGCTCCTGTTCCGGGTGCTGACCTCGCTGGTGCCGCCGCTGGTCCTGATCTTCCTGGTGCTGGGCACCATCTTCCTCGGCATCGCGACGCCGACGGAAGGCGGCGCCATGGGCGCCACGGGCGCCATGATCCTGGCGCTCATCAAGCGGCAGCTGAGCTGGTCGCTGATGCGTCAGGCGATGGACACGACGGCGAAACTGTCCTCCTTCGTTATCTTCATCCTGATCGGCTCGACGGTCTTCGGTCTGGTGTTCCGCGCCGTGAACGGCGACCTGTGGGTGGAGCATCTGCTGACCGGCCTGCCGGGCGGCGAACTGGGCTTCCTGATCGTCGTCAACATCATGGTCTTCCTGCTCGCCTTCTTCCTCGACTTCTTCGAGCTGGCCTTCATCATCGTGCCGCTGCTCGCCCCGGTCGCGGAAAAGCTGGGCATCGACCTGATCTGGTTCGGCGTCCTGCTGGGCGTCAACATGCAGACCTCCTTCATGCATCCGCCCTTCGGTTTCGCCCTGTTCTTCCTGCGAAGCGTCGCTCCACGGGAGGATTACAAGGACAAGATCACCGGGAAGATTATCAAGAAGATCACCACCGGCCAGATCTACTGGGGTGCTGTGCCATTCGTCTGCATCCAGCTGATCATGGTGGCGCTGGTCATCATGTTCCCGGAGATGGTCTTCTCCGGCCTGGACCGCGGCGAGCCGATCGACATCGACAACATCCAGATCGAGATCCCGGCCTTCGATTCGGGCGAACCGCCGCCGCCCTTCGGCGCGCCGGAACAGCCCGCCGAGGACCCCAACGCCGACCTCATGCGGCAGTTGCAGGGCAAGTAACCGGCCTACCTCTCCCTCCTCTCCCGCCCTGCGGGGGAGGACCCGGGAGCGGAAAGCCAACCGGGTCATCGGCACAAAAAAAGCCCCGCTTTCGCGGGGCTTTTTCGTGTCCGGCTTTGTCAGGACTTCTTTTTCGGCGTCGGGGCCGAGTAGACGAAGTTGTCGAAGGTATTCTCGGCGACGCGGAACCACAGATATTCCTCGTCGCGGAACTTGCGCCACTGCTCGTAGACCTTGCGGAACTTCTCGTTCTTCGCGGCCTCCTCCTCGTAGACGTCGAAGGTGGCCTGATAGCAGGCCTGCAGGATGTCGCGCGGGTAGGGCTTCAGCACCGTGCCGGCGCCGACCAGACGCTTCAGCGCGTGCATGTTCACCACGTCGTACTTGCCGACCATGTCGGCGGTCGCGTCGGCGCAGGCCGCTTCCAGAACCGCCTGATAATGCTTGGGAAGCTGCTCCCATTGCGGCAGGCTGACGAGGAAGGAGACCTGCGGACCGCCTTCCCACCAGCCGGGATAGTAGTAGTATTTGGCGACCTTGTTGAAGCCCAGCTTTTCATCGTCGTAGGGGCCGACCCACTCCGCCGCGTCGATGGTCCCCTTCTCCAGCGCCGGATAGATGTCGCCGCCGGCGATCTGCTGCGGCACGACGCCCAGGCGTTGCAGGATGGTGCCGGCGTAGCCGCCGATGCGGAACTTCAGGCCCTTGAGGTCCTCAACGGACTTCAACTCGTTGCGGAACCAGCCGCCCATCTGGGTGCCGGTGTTGCCCGCCGCGAACTGGATGATGTTGTAGCCCTTGAAGAACTCGCGCATCAGGTCCATGCCGCCGCCGTGGGTCATCCAGGCGTTCTGCTGGCGGGCATTCAGGCCGAAGGGCATCGCCGCGTCGAAGGCGAAGGTCGGGTCCTTGCCGACGTAATAATAGGAGACGGTGTGGCCGCACTCCACGGTGCCGTCCTTCACGGCGTCCAGCACCTGCAGGCCGGGAACGATCTCGCCGCTGGCGAAGGTGCGGATCTGGAACTTGCCCTCGGTCATCTCGGCGACCCGCTTGGCCACCCGCTCGGCACCACCGTAGATGGTGTCCAGGCTCTTGGGAAAGCTCGAGGCGCAGCGCCACTTGATCTCGGGGTTGCTCTGCGCGATGGCGGGGGCGGCCAGCGTGCTGGCGGCGACACCGACACCGGCGCTGGTGATGAAGGTACGGCGTTTCATGGCGGTCTCCTTGGGTCCTCTCGTCCCGGCGCGGGTGCACGCCGCCGTTCCGGCCCCCGGAAAGGGAGCGCGGCGTGCGAACCGAAAGGCTGTTGTTTGTTGGAAGTTATCTGGCAACGCCGGATCGACGTCACCGTGCGGGTCACGGACCGGGACTGCCGGAGCCGATGGGACCCCGTGCCACCGCTGTGCCTTCACACGGATCTGTGGTGACCATGCGCGTGCCTCCCCTGTCGCCCGGTGTTCCTTCGGCCCTGATGCCCCCGTTCGGGGCACCGCTTCGGCCGACGGCACCGAGTTCCTTTTGATACGATGACTATGCCGGAATCGCGGGTCAGAGTTCAAGTCCGAGCATGGCTCAACCCTACCAATTCGGGAACTTTCCGTCGGGAATTCCGCCAAAAGTGAAACGGGGAGCCAAAAGCCCCCCGTTTGCGTGCAACGTTAGGTCATCCAGGTCAGATGAAGCGCCAAACCGCGCGAACCGCCAAATTACGTAAAGCGGTTGACCTTGGGGAAGCCGTTGGGCGGCATCTTGCCCACGCCCGCGCGGTTGCCCAGCCAGCCGGTCAGGTTGGTGACGTTGAACTGCCGCTCGCCGTGCTTCCAGCTCAGCCCCTCGGCGATGGTGAAGACCTTGAGGTCGGACAGGCTGCCGTCCTTGTACTTCTGAAGCTGAACGCCCTTGCCGCGGGCCATCACCGGCACCTGATCCAGCGGGAAGACCAGCAGCAGGCGGTTGTTGCCGATGACGGCGACATGATCGCCCTCCGCCGGGATGCAGATCTTGGCGTCCTTGTTGTCGTCGGGGTTGAGGATCTGCTTGCCGGAGCGGGTCTGGGCGACGATTTCGTTCTCCTCGACCTGGAAGCCGCGTCCGTCCTCCGACGCGACGAGCAGGCGCCGGTCGGGCTGGTGCTTGAACAGGGTGATGATGTCCGCCTCGTTGCCGAGGTCGATCATCAGCCGCACCGGCTCGCCGAAGCCGCGCCCGCGCGGCAGCTTGTCGGCGGACAGCGTGTAGAACTTGCCGTTGGTGCCGAAGACGAGGAGCTTGTCGGTGGTCTCGCAATGGACCCAGAAACCTTCCTTGTCGCCTTCCTTGTACTTCACGTCGAGGCGCTCGGCGTCAGTCAGATGGCCGCGCACCGCGCGAATCCAGCCCTTCTGCGAGCACAGGACGGTCAGCGGCTCGCGCTCCACCATGGCGTCGACGGGGATGTCGATGATCGCCGTCGCGACGGCCACCTGCGTCCGGCGATCCTCGCCGAAACGCTTGCGCGTGTCCTCCGTCTCCTTGCCGATCCGTTCCCAGCGCAGGACCGTGTCGGAGAGAAGCTCCGTCAACCCGGCCCTCTCGGCGCTCAGCGCGTCGTTCTCGCGCTGGATCTCCATCTCCTCCAGCTTGCGCAGGTTGCGCAGCCGCATGTTGAGGATGGCCTCGGCCTGCACCTCGGTCAGGGAGAAGGCGCGCATCAGCTCCTGCTTCGGCTCGTCCTCCTCGCGGATGATGCGGATCACCTCGTCAAGATTCAGATAAGCGATGAGATAACCGCCCAGCACCTCCAACCGGTGGTCGATCTTGGCCAGCCGGTGACGGGAGCGGCGCTCCAGAACCTCCATCCGATGGTCGAGGAAGGCGTCCAGCACCTCGAACAGGTTCATGACGCGCGGGGCGTTGTCCTTGCCCAGCACGTTCATGTTCATGGCGAAGCGGATTTCCAGATCGGTCGTCTGGAACAGCGAGGCCATCAGGACCTCGGGGTCGACGTTGCGGCTCTTCGGCACCAGGACGAGACGCACGTCCTCCGCCGACTCGTCGCGCACGTCCTCCAGCAGCAGCAGCTTGCGGTTGGTCAGAAGCTCCGCGATCTTCTCGACCAGACGGGCCTTCTGCACCTGATACGGGACCTCGGTGACGACGACCTGCCAGGTGCCCTGCCCCAGCTTTTCCACTTCCCACCTGGCGCGAAGGCGGAAGGAGCCGCGCCCGGTCCGGTATGCCTCCACCACGTTGGCCCGCGGCTCCACCAGCACGCCGCCGGTCGGGAAGTCGGGGCCGGAGATCAGGGTGACCAGATCCTCGATCGACGGAGGGGGCGGCGCTTCCTTCTCGGCCATGAGCGCCTTCTCGCGGCGCTGCCGGTACTTCACGATCAGCCGCAGGGCGGAGCAGAGCTGGGCGGCGTTGTGCGGCGGGATGTTGGTCGCCATGCCGACCGCGATGCCGCTGGAGCCGTTGGCGAGCAGGTTGGGGAAGTTGGCGGGCAGAACCGCCGGCTCATCCCCGTCGCCGTCGTAGGTCGGGCGGAAATCGACCGCGTCCTCGTCGATGCCCTCCAGCAGGGCCTTGGCGACGTCGGTCAGGCGCGCCTCGGTGTAGCGCATGGCCGCGGCGTTGTCGCCGTCGATGTTGCCGAAGTTCCCCTGCCCGTCCACCAGCGGGTAGCGCACCGCGAAGTCCTGCGCCAGACGGACCAGCGCGTCGTAGACCGAGGTGTCGCCGTGCGGGTGGAACTTGCCGATCACGTCGCCGACCACGCGGGCCGACTTCTTCGGCGGCGTCGAGGGGTCGAGCCGCAGCTGGCTCATGGCGTAGAGCAGCCGCCGGTGCACCGGCTTCAGCCCATCGCGCACGTCGGGCAGCGACCGCGCCATGATGGTGGACAGCGCGTAGCTCAGATACCGCTCGCTCAGCGCGTCGCGGAGCGGCTTCTCCTGGATGTCGAGGACGGGGTCTTGGGACGTCATGGCGAGTGGATACCAAATCTAGCGGCCACGCGCCACAGTGTTCTCGTAACGTTCTCTTAATCGTTGCCTTGCGGGCGGCAACGGGCCGTTGAGCAGATGACGTTCCAGGAAATGGCCGGTCAGGCGCAGCCCGTCCTCCACCGCCTGCGGCCCGCCGCCGCCCAGCCCGATCAGGAATCCGGGCAGCGGCAGCAGCCGGTCGCGGTAGGGTTCCCCGGCCGACGCCGACACCGCGCGACCGGTGCGCGGGCTGACATAAGCAAGATAGTCGTTCGCCCCGGTGACCGCGCAACGGTCGAGATCCAGCCCGAATCCGAGATCCGCCAGCAACCCGACCTCCCACCGCACGTAGGATTCGGCCCAGGCGTCACCGCCCAGCAGGCCGAAGAGCGCCAGAAGGCCGTCGAACAGCGCCGGGTGCGGCTGATGTTCCGGCAGGGCGGCCTCGGTCAGCGCGCAGGCCGCGGTCAAGGTCGCGAGTCGCAACGGGTCATCCAGGAAGGCCGCGGCGTAGCCCTGCACCACCTCCAGCGTCAGCGTGCCCAGATGCTCCGGCAAACGCCCGCGCCAGCGCGCCGACACCAGCGTGCCGGGCTCCAACGCAGCGCGCGTGCGGCTGGACCGCCCGCCCATCACCATGCCGGCGTGCCGCCCATGGTCCCGCGTCAGCAGGGTGACCACCGCCGAGGTCTCGCCATGCGGACGGGCCGACAGCACAACCCCCTGATCGGACCACTCCATGGGCCTGCTTCCTTACGTTGACGGGCCACGACCTGTTCGCCCACGGCGCCCTGGCATGCCGCAGGGCGCCCGCAAGGCGGGTTCGGTCAATTTTTTCGCCAGCATGGCGTAAATCCTTTGCGACGGGGCTTCATTTCTCATTCACCATTCGGGCACTATGTTGCGAGTCACGGAATGCGGGCGTGCCGCGGCGGTGAGGGGGCTTTGAGCAGCACGATCGAGCGATATCTGCTGGCCGAGAAGGCTGGCTCCGAGGGCGTCTGGGACTGGGACCTTCGCAACGATACGATGTTCCTGTCTCCCCGCTTCAAGGAGTTTCTCGGCCTGCCGCCGGGCGAGATCAATCGCCCGGAAGATTGGCTCGACCATGTCCACCCCGACGACATCGACTGGCTCTACGCCTCCTTCGAAGGCCAGATGGTCGGCGTCTCGCTTCCTTTCCAGATCGAACACCGCGTCCGCCGCGTCGGAGCCGGGGTGTCTCCGGACACTATCGACTCCAACCGGGTTGACTCCAACTGGCGCTGGCTGGTCTGCCGTGGCATGGCGGTGCCCGACGAGTCGGGCGATCCGGTCCGTCTCGTCGGGTCGGTCGCCGACATCACCGATCGCAAGCACGCCGAACGCCAGCTGCGCAGGAGCGAGGAACGCTACGCTCTCGCCGCCGCGGCCAGCAACGATGGGTTGTGGGATTGGGACCTCGACGCCGGAACCGCCTATTATTCGCCGCGCTGGCTGTCGCTCCTCGGGCTGGCGGAGGGCAGCATCGGCACCAGCCCGGACGAATGGATGGAGCGCGTCCATCCCGACGACCGCCGCTCGTTGCGCGAGGCGCTCGACGTCCTGGGCGGCGACAACACCGTGTTCCAAATCGAATACCGCGTGCACCATGCCGATGGCGGCATCCGCTGGATGGCCTGCCGCGGCATCGCGGTGCTGGACACCCAAGGCCGCCCGGTGCGGCTGGTCGGCAGCCAGGCCGACGTCACCGACCGCAAAACCGCCGAGCAACGCCTGCTGCAGAGCGAGGAGCGCTACGCGCTGGCCGCTGCCGGAGCCAACGATGGGCTGTGGGACTGGCGGCTGGACACGGACGAGGTCTACTACTCCCCGCGCTGGGCGGCGATGCTCGGCTTTGCCGTGGACAGCCTGTCCAACCGCATCGGCGAATGGTTCGACCGCGTGCATCCCGACGATCTGGCCGGGCTGCGCACAGCCTTCGACCTGCATCTGACGGGCGAGCGGGAGCATCTCCAGCATGTATTCCGCATCCGCGCCGCCGACGAGGACGAGTTGTGGATGCTGGTCCGCGGCCTTGCCGTGCGCGACGGGTCGGGCCGGTCGGTGCGGATCGCCGGCTCGATGACCGACATCACCGCCCAGAAGCGGGCGGAGCAGCAGCTTCTGTTCGACGCCTTCCACGACGGCATGACCGGCCTGCCCAACCGCACCCTGCTGCTGGACCGCATCGGCCAGGCGCTGGACCGCAACCGGCGGGCCGGCGGCAAGGCTTTCGCCGTCATTTTCATCGATCTCGACCGCTTCAAGTCGATCAACGACGCGCTGGGGTCCGGCGTTGGCGACCGGCTGCTGAAGACCATCGCCGAGCGGCTGGACGAAACCCGCCGCATGGGCGACACGCTGGCCCGCCTGTCGGCGGACGAGTTCGCCGTGCTGCTGGACGGCATCGACGACGTGGGCGACGCCCTGTCCGCGGCGGAACGCATGGGCGAGGCCGTCGCGCGGCCGCTGGCGCTGGACGGGCACGAATTCGTCCTGTCCGCCTCCATCGGCATCGCGCTCAGCGTCTCCGGCTACGACCGGGCGGAGGAGATGCTGCGCGACGCCAGCCTCGCCATGTACCGGGCCAAGTCGGGCGGGCGGGCGCGCATCGATGTCTTCGACAGCAACCTGCGCCGTCAGGCGATGGCCCAGATGCGCACGGAAACCGACCTGCGCACGGCGTTGGAGCAGAACCAGCTGGTCCTCTATTACCAGCCGATCGTCGCCCTGTCCTCGGGCCACATCGCCGGCTTCGAGGCGCTGATGCGCTGGCAACACCCGCAGCGCGGGCTGGTCCCGCCGGGTGAGTTCATCCCGCTGGCCGAGGAGTCGGGCCTGATCGTCCCGATGGGCCGCTGGGCGCTGCGCGAGGCGGCGCGCCAGCTCGGCCAATGGCAGACCCGTTTCCCGCGCTCCACCCCGCTGTTCATGAGCGTGAACGTCTCCTCCCGCCAGTTCAGCGACGACGACCTGATCGGGCTGGTGAGCGAGGTGCTGCAGGAAAGCCGGGTCCCGCCGTCCAGCCTGAAGCTGGAGATCACGGAAAGCCTGCTGATGAAGGACCCCGCCAAATGCCGGGTGCTGATGCAGGGCATCCGCGACATGGACGTGCGCCTGTCCATCGACGATTTCGGCACCGGCTATTCGTCGCTGTCCTACCTGCACAAGTTTCCGGCGGACACGCTGAAGATCGACCGCAGCTTCGTCCAGGCCATCTCGTCGGGCGAGGGCAACGCCGCCATCGTGCAGGTGATCGCCACGCTGGCCGCCATCCTGGGCATGGAGGCGGTCGCCGAAGGCGTGGAAACCGAGATGGAGTCAGAGTTCCTGCGCGACATCATGTGCAAGTACGCGCAGGGCTACCTCTACGCCCGACCGGCCCCCGCCGACGCCATCGAGGCGCTGCTGGCCCGCGAGGCGGAGAAACCGCTGGCCGTTCCCAGCCTGGCGTAGCCTCCGCATCCCCCATCCCGGCCCCATCCAACGGACACTTTCCCCGGCACCGTTCTTTGTGCGAGTGTCCGCGCTCTTTCATTGGGACAGATCAGGATCTCGCGTTATGGCCGACCGCAACTGCGGAGAATGCACGCTGTGCTGCAAGCTGATGGGCGTGCCCGAACTGAAGAAGCCTTCGGCCAAATGGTGCGTGTCCTGCGACCAGGGCAAGGGCTGCACCGTCTATGAGGAGCGCCCGCAATCCTGCCGGAACTTCCAGTGCTTCTGGCTGATGGACGAGAATTTCCCCGATGAGTTCAGGCCCGACCGCATCCACGCCCTGGCCGCCTTCAACGACGTGAAGGACAGCTGCGTCCTCCACGTCGATCCGGCCAAGCCGCGGGCCATGTCCAGCCCGAAGGTCAACGCCCTGATCGACGCGCTTCTCAAGAGCTACGCCAAGGTGTTCGTGCTGTCCGGCAAGGAAAGCGCGCTGATCCAGCGCTGACCGCCTGCGGTCACCCCCCGCGGAAGTTGAGCAGGCTCGGCGCCTTGTCGATGATCTCCTCCAGGATCAGGGAGGCTGTTTCCAGATCGCGCTCCAGGTCCGTGCCCAGCTTGCCGGCGTAGTTGGGGCGCTGCAGCTTCTCGTGGGCGTCGTGCAGGCTGCGCAGTTCCGCCACGAATATCTCGCGGGCGCCCATCGGCAGGATCGGGTTGGCCGACAGCACGAAGAAGAAGCGCATGCTGGCCCGCACCAGGAGGGCCAGCATCACCGTGTCCAAGCGCTCGAACTGATCGCGCAGATCGTCGGACCGGGTATCAACGAGGTTGCGAAGCCGCTGCTCGATCAGGATGACGAGCGCCTGGAACTCGCCCACCTTGTCGCGGAACTCGCGGTAGGCGCCGAAGCTGTGCTTGCTCGCCTCGTGCTCGGCCAGCTGGGCGAGCTTCGACGCCTCCCGGCACTGGCGCTCCAGCGCGGACAGCAGTTCCTTGACCTCGGCGCGGGTGTATTGGCGCTTGCTCATGACGGTGGAGAAACCCTTCGACGCGACGGCCTGCCCTATAGCACGAAGACAAGCGCCGGTCACCGGGATGCTTCACCGGCGCACAGGAAAGGCAGCCGTCCTCAGTGATCCGCCGCCGCCGGCTTGCCGCCCGGACGCCGCACCAGCGGCATCAGCAGGAGCCCGGCGAAGAACACGCCGGCCATCAGCAGCAGGCAGTCGTTGAAGGTCAGCACCATCGCCTCCCGCTCCACCATGCGGGCCAGCGTCTTCATGGCGGCGGCCTGCGGATCGGCGACCAGCCCGTCGAACTTGGTGGCCAGCCCGTCCAGCGTCTCCTGCACCAGCGGGCGGGCGAGGTTCAGATTGTCGCCCAACCGGTTCATGTGCAGGGCCGCCCGCTCCAGCAGCACGGTGTTGATCGCCGCCAGACCGATGGCGCCGCCCAGGTTGCGCATCAGGTTGTAGAGGCCCGACGCGTTCTTGAGCTGCTCCGGCGGCAGGGTGCCCAGCGCGATGGTGTTCACCGGGATGAAGCACAGCATCAGCGACAGGCCGCGCACCGCCTGCGGAAGGAACAGCTCCCAGAAGCCGGACTGGTTGGTCAGGTGGGCGTTCAGCCAGACGCCGGTGCCGAACAGGCACAGCCCCAGCGCCAGCATCACCCGCAGGTCGAGCTTCTTCGACAGCACCCCGGCGATCGGCGCGGACAGGAACTGGAAGGCGCCGGTCACGAACATGATCGTGCCGATCTGCAGGCTGTTCAGCCCGCGCACCCGCGCCAGGAACAGCGGCTGCAGATAGACCGCCCCGTAAAGCCCGATGCCGATGATGAAGCTGTAGAGCGAGCCGATGGCGAAGTTGCGGTCCAGGAAGGCGCGCAGTTCGACGATCGGGTTGCGGTAGGTCAGCACCCGCCAGAAGAAGCCGACGGCGGACACCGCGGCGACCACCGCGAAGATCGCCACATACTCGTCCTGGAACCAGTCCTGGCGCGGACCTTCCTCCACCACGAACTCCAGGCTGCCGAGGAAAGCGGCCATCAGGCCCAGACCGATGAAGTCGAAGCCCTTGCGCAGCGCCGGGTTGGGCTTGTCCACGTCGACCAGCGTCCACACCAGCGAGGTCACGGCGATGCCCGGCAGCACGTTGGCCAGGAACAGCCAGTGCCAGGAGAAGCTCTGGGTCAGCCAGCCGCCCAGCGTCGGCCCGAGCGTCGGCGCCATGGTGGCGACCAGACCGATCATCACCGACACGCCCGCCCGCCTTTCCGGCGGGAACAGGGAGAAGCTGGTGGCGAAGACGGTCGGGATCATCGCGCCGCCGATGAAGCCCTGCAACGCCCGCCACACGATCATCGATTCGATGCTGGAGGTGAAGGCGCAGGCGACGCTGGTCAGGGTGAAGCCGGCGGCGGCGATGGTGAACAGCACGCGGGTGGACAGAATCCGCGCCAGCATGCCGGACAGCGGGATCATCACCACCTCGGCGATGAGGTAAGAGGTCTGCACCCACGAGATCTCGTCGGCGCTGGCCGCGAGGCCCGCCTGGATCTCCGACAGGGAGCTGGAGACGATCTGGATGTCCAGGATCGCCATGAACATGCCGACGACCATGGACAGGAAGCCCAGCCAGTCGCGCGTCGTCACCGGACGCGGTCCCGCCGTGGGCGGGGAAGAGGGAGCCGCCGCGCCCCGGCCCGCGGGGGGCGGGGGAGTTTGGAGCCGGGACGCGGCGGTCTCGCCGCCCGCATCCGCCGGGGGATTGGCGTCGCGGGCGGTGGGCGTGTCGTCGCTGGTGATGGCGGTCATGGTCGCCCTCTCCAGGACGAAAGAGATTGGAACGAAAGCGGTTGTCGTCTCACGCTAAGGCGCGGTTACTTCGACGCGACCGTCCGGCCGGGGACCAGCGCGCCCATGACGGTGCCCGCGTGGTGCGGCTGGTCCTCGGCGCCGCGGGTGTCCACCTCGGCGACCACCGACAGGCCGGGGCGCAGCAGGCCGGACAGCGCGCTGTCGCGCGGCAGGGCGATGCGCACCGGCACGCGCTGGACGATCTTGGTGAAGTTGCCGGTCGCGTTCTCCGGCGGCAGCAGGCTGAACTGCGAGCCCGACGCCGGGGCGAAGCTCTCGACCCGACCCAACAGGCGCCTGTCCGGATAGGCGTCCACCTCCACCGTCACCGGCTGGCCGGGGCGCATGCGGGCGAGCTGCGTCTCCTTGAAGTTGGCGACCACATAGACGTCGGGCAGCGGCACCAGCGAGAGAAGCTGCACGCCCGGACGCGCGTACTGGCCGACCTGGACGCCGCGGTTGCCGACCACCCCGTCCACCGGGGCGCGGATGACCGTGTTGTTCAGATCGTTGCGCGCGGTCTGCAGGGCGGCCTCGACCTGGCGCAGCCGGGCGTCGGTCTCGCTGCGGCTGGCGTTCAGCACGCCGACCTGGTCCTGTTCCGCCACCAGCGCCGCACGGGCGCGGGCGGTTTCAGCCACCGCCTTGCGCAGATCGGCGTCCGCCGTCTCGAACTTCTGGCGGCTGGCCCAGCTGTCGTTGGCCAGCGCGCGGGTGCGGTCGAAATCCTGCTGGGCGCGGCGCTGCTCCGCCTCGGCGCTGGTCACCGAGGCGGCGGCCTGATCGATGATCGCCTTCTGGAGCTGCAGCTTGCTGTCGATGGTGCCGAGAGCCGCCCTCTGCGCGGCGACGTTGGCCTCAGCCTCCGCGACCTTGGCGCGGAAGTCCTGATCGTCCAGAACCGCCAGGACGTCGCCGGCGGCGACCTGCTGGTTCTCGGCCACCCGGACGTCCCGCACATAGGCGGACACCTTGGGGCTCACCACCGTGATGTCGCTGTGCACATAGGCGTTGTCGGTCGACTCGAAGAAGCGACCCTCGGTCCACCAGCCCCAGCCGGCGTAGCCGCCACCGGCCAGCGCCGCCACCGCCACACCCGACAGAACGATCTTCCGCACGGCCTTGACCATCGTCTTCCAACCCACCCGTTTCGGTTCTTCGCCCGTCACGGGCCGGCTTGCCGCCGCCCCACCGGAACTGAACCGTTCAGTTTAGTCTTGCGGAAAAATGATCGAGGCCCTACCTGTTGTCAAGAGTGAACTGAACGGTCTAGTTTTAACGTTTGGGATTGTGGTTGAATGCGGAACGCGCTACGGCAGCGGGGACTCGGCGCACGAAGTCCCGCAAGCACCGCCGGCACCGTGGCCGGCACCGTGGTAGAACAGGACGCAGGGTCGGTTGCAGGACACCCGGTTGCAGCACACCCGGTTTCAGGATACGAGGAACGCATGAGCACGCTGGTCGCCCCCACACCGGAGGCAGGATCGAAGCCCGCGCAGATCCTGGAGGCCGCCGGAAAGCTGTTCCTGGACCATGGCTATGGCGCCGTCAGCATGGACGCCATCGCCAAGACGGCCAACGTGTCCAAGGCGACGCTCTATGCCCATTTCGGCAGCAAGGACGAGCTGTTCCGCGTCATGGTCGCCCGCGAATGCAAGGGGCAGGCGATGGCCGCCGTGTGCGACGAGGCACGCGCGCTCGACATGGCCGACGGGCTGCGCCTGATCGCCCGCCATTTCGTCACGCTGATCCTGTCGCCGCAGGCGCTGGCCGGCTACCGCGTGGTGGTCGGCGAGGCGCACCGCTTCCCCGAGCTGGCGAGCGCCTTCTACGAAGCCGGCCCGGCCCGCACCATGGAACACATCAGCGCCTTCATGACCGACCTCGACCGTCGCGGCCAGCTGCGCATCCCCGACCCGCTGCTGGCGGCGGAGCAGTTCGTCGGCCTCGTCAAGTCGCACACGCATCTGCGTTTCATGCTGTGCCTGTCAGAACGCCCGACGGAGGAGCAGCTGACCCGGATCGTCGACGGCGCGGTCTCCCTGATCATCCGGGGCTACGCGCCATAACAGAACTGGGCTCAGCGTCCCCCGTCGAAGGTGATCATGACCTCCTGCACACCGGCGGCGTCCGCCTGGACATCGCGGAAGGTGGCGATCTCACCGGGAAGGATCTGCGGCGGCACCGGTTCGACGGTCCAGTTCCTCAACGGCTGACGGTCGGCGCCCAGCGCGGTGACCCGCAGCGTCGGCACCATGCGCGCCGTCTCGGAGACGTTGAGAATCTGCCCTTCCACCAACAGAGCCGTCTTGCCATCCTCGGCCTTCTGTTCCGAGCGGACGTTCTGAAGCTGGAGGCCGCTGCCCGGCGGTTCCACAGGCAGGCCGACCGTCTCGTAGAACAGGGCGGCCGGAGGCCACAGCCGCACCACGGTGGCACGGCCGAAATAGCCGGCGGCGCCGATGACCACCAGCACCGCCACGAAGGCCCCCCAGCCGACCAGCGCCCGGCGCCGCGCTCCCGCCGCCGCCGCGGACTTGGCAGGCGCCTTCTTCTTGGAGGATGGCGTTTTGGAGGATGGCGGCGGGACCGGGTGGAACTCGGTCACCTCGTCCGGATGGAAGACGGAGTCGTCCTGCGGCGACTGCCACCACATGTGGCCGCATTGGGCGCAACGCACCTTCCGGCCCTGCGGACCGACCGCCGAATCGGCAAGAGTGTACCGTGTGTCGCAGGCCGGGCAGGTGATGATCATAGATGCCGATCGTTGTCACCGAATTTGCAGACTGTCCTTATAGGTAGTCATGAGGTGTGAAGCAAGGAACGCACGGGCGCCACGTGCGGCCGTCCCAAACCGGATGATCGGTGCCGCAGGACGGACAGCGGTGGACGCGCCGGCCCCTGCCGGTGCATTGTCCATCCGCGCACCCGGCGGGACGCCGCCGGGGCCTTCCGTTGCGCCTTTGGTGGGACCGTGATCCGTTTCGAGAATGTGGGACTGCGCTATGGCACCGGACCGGAGGTGCTGCGCGACATCAGCTTCACCCTGCCGCCCGGCTCGTTCCACTTCATGACGGGGGCGAGCGGGGCCGGCAAGTCGTCGCTGCTCAAGCTGATGTATCTGGCGCTCCGCCCGTCGCGCGGGCTGGTCACCCTGTTCGGCAAGGACATGGCACGGGTCAAGCGCACCGACCTGCCGGCGCTGCGCCGCCAGATCGGGGTGGTGTTCCAGGATTTCGCCCTGCTCGACCATCTTTCGGCGCTCGACAACGTGGCCCTGCCGCTGCGCATGGGCGGTGCCCGCGAATCGGACGTGGTGGAGCACTGCACGGAGATCCTGCGCTGGGTCGGCCTGGGCAACCATCTCAATTCCCTGCCCTCCACCCTGTCGGGCGGGCAGCAGCAGCGCGTCGCCATCGCCCGCGCGGTCATCAACCGCCCGCGCCTGCTGCTGGCCGACGAGCCGACCGGCAACGTCGACGACGGCATCGGCATGCGCCTCCTCTATCTGTTCGAGGAGCTTCACAAGCTGGGCACCACCGTGGTCATCGCCTCCCACAACGAGGCGCTGATCCGCCGTTTCGAGCACCCGCGCCTGATGCTGGAGAACGGGCGTCTGCACGTCCTGCCGGCGCACGCCTCGCGCTGGGCCTGAAGCGGAGGAAAGGAGACACGTCATGGCCCTGCCGCCGCTGACACGCCGAAACTCCGACCTGCCACTGGCGAAGGACCCGACCTCGCGCTTCCTCATGGGGCTGACCGCGCTGATGGTCTATCTGGCGGCGCTGGCGCTGGCCGGGGCCCTGCTCGTCTCCGACATGACCAGGCGCTGGGACAGCGGCTTGGCCGGCGGGCTGACGGTGCAGATCATGCCCTTGCCCGACAGCGCCCAGGCCGACCCGCTGGAAGAGCGGACGGAGGCCGCGCTGACCGTCCTGCGCTCCACCCCCGGCATCGCGACTGCCAGCGTGCTGTCCAGCGGCGACGTCGGCCGGCTTCTCGAACCCTGGCTGGGCAAGGAGGCCGCCGACCCGCTGCTGCCGATGCCCCGGCTGATCGACGTGATGACCAACGGGCCGGTGGACACGGCGGCGCTGTCGTCGCGCCTGACGTCCGCCGCCCCCGGCGCGACGCTGGACGACCATGCGGTGTGGCTGGCCGATCTGCGCCGCTTTGCCGGGGCGATGCATCTGGCGGCGCTGGGCATCGTGGCGCTGATCGGCGGAGCCGGCGTGATGGCGGTGATCTTCGCCGTGCGCTCCGGCCTCGCCATCCACCGCCATGTGGTGGAGTTGTTGCACCTGATGGGGGCCACCGATCGCTATGTGGCGCGACAGTTCGAATCGCACGTCATCGGCCTGACCCTGCGCGGCGGGCTGACCGGGCTGCTGCTGGCCGCCGGCACGCTGGGCGGGATCGGCCACGCCGCCGCCGGGCTTCACGCCAGCCTGCTGCCGGACCTCGCCACCTCGCCCTGGTGGGCCGTCGCCGCGCTGGCCGCCGTGCCGCTGGCCGCCTGCCTGCTGGCCGCCCTGACCGCGCGCTGGACGGTGCTGCGCACGCTGGAGTCGATGCCGTGACCGCGCTCCCGCTCCGTCCGTCCGGAGGCTGAGGGATGGCGACCCACACGCGGCGCGCCCGGGTCCTGCGGGCTTTGCGACGGCTGCTGCTGCTGGCGATGCTGGGCGGGCTGGCGTGGCTCGGCGGGCTGTTCTGGTTCGCCGCGTCGATCCCCCGCACCCCGCCGCTGCCGGGCAGCGCCGAGGCCACCCGCAACACCGACGCCATCGTCGTGCTGACCGGCGGCAGCGGGCGGCTGAGCACGGGATTGGAGCTGCTGGCCGACGGGCGGGCGCACCGGCTGTTCGTCTCCGGCGTCTACGAAGGGCTGGAGGTGCAGGAGCTTCTGAAACGCTCCCGCCAGTTCCCCGGCGAGATGGAATGCTGCATCACGCTTGGCTATTCGGCGGACAGCACGGTCGGCAACGCCTACGAGACGGCGGACTGGCTGCGCGCCCAGGGCTTCACCTCGATGCGGCTGGTCACCGCCAACTACCACATGATGCGCAGCCTCCTGGAGTTCCGCATGGTGATCCCGGAGGTCGAGGTGGTGCCCCACCCCGTCGCCTCCCCCAACGTCCATCTGAACGACTGGTGGCTGTGGCCGGGCACCGCGAATCTGCTGATGACGGAATACAACAAATACATTGTGACCTACGCGCGGTCCTTGCTGGCGTCCGTCATCGACAGCCGGTGAGGCCTTCCCTTCACGTGAACCACGCGTCCGAGATGCCGGTGCGCCCGATCACCGTGAGGGTGCTGCCGTCGGACAGGGAGAACACGGTGCTGCCGCCCGAGACTCTGGCTCCCGCAATCAGTTGGGTGACGGTGGCGTCGCCGAAGCTCAATGTGTCCTCCTCCGGGTTGAAATCGAACACGAGGTCGTGACCATCGCCGAGGCCAAACGAGAAGACGTCCCGTCCGGCTCCGCCAACCAACCAATCGTCACCGGCGAAACCACGCAGGAGGTCGTCACCGCCCCCACCGAACAGCGTGTCGTTCCCGGCGTCCCCAATCACCGTGTCGTTGCCGGCGCCGCCATCGATCAGATCGTTGCCGCCGCCGCCGCCCAGCAGATCGTCGCCGTCGCCACCCAGGATCGAATCGGCTCCGTCACCGCCGACAATGGTGTCCGCGCCCTCGTCACCGGTCAGCAAATCATCGCCGGCCATTCCGAAGATGAGATCGGCACCCCAACCGCCGATCACGGTGTCGGTTCCGTCCTCCCCAATCAGCGTGTCGTCACCGTCGTCGCCGCTGATGAGATCGGCGCCGTCGCCGCCCCCGATGAGATCGTTTCCGCCGCCTCCCAACAGCGTGTCGTCGCCGCTGCCGCCGGAAAGGGCGTCGTTTTCCCCTCCTCCGGAAACAAAGCGGTGGTTGCCAGACGGACCGCCATTGCCAGGCGGGTTCTCCGGAGGCGGTTGGTAGCCTGGCAACACCAGGACGCCCGGCGCTCCGGGCAGCTGGTTCAGGACCAGCCCCTTGTCCAGAATGATGGTGCGGTCCATCATGCCGTCACCGTCCCGATCGATCTCGATCAGTGTGGATTTGGCAGTGGTCCGGTAATAAATGAATCCCCGACCCCGATAGCCGTCCGGCACGCCGGGATACGGCAGCTCCCCGAGAAAGGGCATGCCCAGGGCTGACAGGTCGATACGGTCGTCCTTGCTGAAATCGGTGATCTGGACGGGGTCATGTCGGTCCGTAGGCAGGATGCGGAAGACATCATGCCCGGCCCCGCCGGTCATGACGATGTGCCCGCCACCACTCACCAGCGTGTCGTTCCCATCTCCGCCGGCCAACGTATCCGCACCACCCCCGCCGATGAGACTGTCGTCACCGTCACCACCGTCCAAGCTGTCGTTGCCTCCAAACCCGCGCAAAGTGTCGTTCCCGGCACCGCCCGTCAGGGTGTCATGGCCGCCTCCACCATCCAGCAAGTCGTTTCCGCCGGTGCCGCCGACCGCACGGTCCTGCACGCGAACCAGAACGCCCGAGGAACCGGCAAGCTCCTCAAGGGCATGCCGCCCCTCCAGCGTGATGGTCCGGCTCAACATGCCGTCGCCATTGTTGTCGATGACGATCTGGGTGTTGCCCGCCACGACGCTGTAGCGAATGTGCCCTATCCCGTGGTACCCGGCGGGCATTCCCGCAATCGGTGCTTCTCCAATGAAGGGCAGGTTCAACGCCGCCAGATCGATACGGTCGCCGTCACTGAAATCCTTGATGATGGCGTAGGGATAGCCCGTTTCCGGAGCGAACCGGAACACGTCGTTCCCAAGGCCGCCAAACAAGGTGTCGGCACCCGCCCCGCCATACAGCGTATCGTCACCGTCACCGCCCACCAGATGATCGTCACCCGCCTCACCGAGAATATAAGCCACGACAGCAACCTCGAAGAAGTATTTATGGATTTTCCATCTACCATTTCGCGAAATTTTCTTCAACCCATGATGATTTCAGGCCGATGCAGGCTGCTATTTTAACCAAAAGGCGCATCGCGCGCTTGCGTCTCGGGCTTGGAGCGCCGACCGGCGCCATCATGGGCAGCACCGTGTCCGGACCGTGCTCCGAGCTTGAGAAGCGGAGCGAATCCTGACAAGTTCTCGGCCATGATCTTCCTGCGCTCCCTCGCCTTCAACGTCGCCTTCTACGTGTGGACGGCGGTCATCTGCGTCGGCATCCTGTGGACGCTGCTCCTGCCGCGGCGGAGCATGATCCGCGTGATCACGTGGTATTTCGGCACCGTCTCGTGGCTGGAGCGCACGCTCGCCGGCATCCGTTACGAGGTGCGCGGGCGGGAGCACGTCCCCAAAAGCGGGTCGTTCCTCCTGGCCGCCAAGCACCAGTCGGCCTGGGAGACGATGAAGCTGCACTTCCTCGTCAACGACCCAGCGATCATCCTGAAGCGCGAGCTTCTGTGGATTCCCATCTGGGGCTGGTACGCCGCCAAATCCCGGATGATCGCCGTGGACCGCGGCGCCAAGGGCCGCGCCGTCGCCTCGATGGTCCGGAACGCCCGCCCGGTGCGGGACGAGGGGCGGCCCATCGTGATCTTCCCGCAGGGGACGCGGGTCGCCGTCGGCGCCTATCGCCCCTACCGGATCGGCGTGGGCGTGCTCTACGACCATCTCAAAATCCCCATCGTGCCGATGGCGCTGAACGCCGGCCTCTATTGGGCGCGCAACAGCTTCATCAAGCGGCCGGGCACCATCATCGTGGAATTCCTGCCCCCCATCCCGCCGGGCCTGGGCCGCGCCAAGGCCATGCAGGAGTTGGAGGAGCGGCTGGAGGCGGCCACCGACCGGCTGGTCGTCGCCGCGGGCGGCCCGGCGACCTTGCGGCCCAAGACGGCGGAACCGGTCACCGCCGACGTGGCCGAAACCGCGTCCTGATGCGCCGCGGCGAGGCCTTCGCCATTATCGCGGGGCTCACCCTGGCGATGGCGACGGACGCGCAAGCCCAGTCCAAGCCGAGCGCGGAACGCTTCTCCAACGCCGCGGTGACCGGGGGCGTCACCATCACCCGAAAGGCCTGCGCCGCGTTGGAGGCGCAGGAAACCGCCGCCTGGGTCGAGGTGGACGGGCGTGGGGAATGCCTGCGCTACTACGCGGCGGGCCTGCGCCCCGCCCCCGATCCCAACCCCATCGCCGCGGCCTGGATGCACGGCGACATCATGGGGACCAAACCGACCTCCGTCGGCCATCAGGAGGGATTGGGCGTCGCCGCCATGATCGACCAGGAACGGGCCTTGTCGGAGCGGTTCGGCATTCCCTTCCTGTTCCTCGCCCGGCCCGGCGCCTATGGCAGTTCCGGCCGCTTCTGGACGACGCGCCACACGCCGCGCGAGGCGGCCTTGATGAACGCGTTGCTCGACGTCCTGAAAGCCCGCTACGGCGTGACGAGTTGGGCGCTGGGCGGGCACAGCGCCGGGGGCACGCTGACCGCGGAGTTCCTGGCCCGCCGCAATGACCTGCGCTGCGCGGTCATCTCCTCCGGCGCGCCGGCCTACCGCGCCTATCTGGAGGCTCGGGGGCTGCGGACGCTGCTGGCCCGCCCGCAGGGCTGGTTCGACCCCGCTGACTCGCTGGACCGCATCCCGCCCGATCCCAAACGCCGCGTCTTCATCATCGGCGACCCGCGCGAGACCAACATCCCGTTCCACACCCAGCGCGGCTATTTCGACGCCTTGACGTTGCTCGGGCACGCGGCGTGGCTGGTGCCGCTGGAGCGGGCGCCCGCCCCGCGCCACCACAGCCTGGTGGACTTCGGCGAAACCGCTCTCGGCCTGTGCGGGTCCGGCGCCGACAGCGGACAGATCCTGGCGACGCTCAAGGCCATGCCGGACCAGCGGGAGCGGATCAGCAACTGACAGCCGGAACGCATGAGGAACGGGCGGGTTGACCCCGGCAAGGGCGCCCCCTACTCTTCGGGCACCGCTGTCGGCGGGCCGGCGCTGCGGACCGGCCGCCCGCGCGAAGGGAGGACGCATGACGGGGATCGCCGCCATATCCCAGCGGATCTGGGACATGAAATACCGCTTCAAGTCCGCCGCGGGCGACCCCATCGACCAGACCGTCGCCGACACCTGGCACCGCGTCGCCATGGCGCTCGCCGCGCCGGAAGCCGACCCGCCGGTCTGGGCGCCGCGCTTCGAGCGGGCGTTGTCCCGTTTCGAGTTCCTGCCCGCCGGGCGCATCCTGGCCGGGGCCGGCACCGGGCGGACGGTGACGCTGTTCAACTGCTTCGTCATGGGGCGGATCGAGGACGACCTCGGCGCCATCTTCGCCCACCTTCGCGAAGCCGCGCTGACCATGCAGCAGGGCGGCGGCATCGGCTACGACTTCTCCACCCTGCGGCCCAAGGGCGCGCTCGTGAAGGGCGTCGGCGCCGACGCCTCCGGCCCGCTGTCCTTCATGGACGTGTGGGACAGCATGTGCCGCACCATCATGTCGGCGGGCGCCCGGCGCGGCGCGATGATGGCGACCCTGCGCTGCGACCATCCCGACATCGAGGATTTCATCGACGCCAAGCGCGAGCCCGGCCGGCTGCGCATGTTCAACCTGTCGGTCCTGGTCACCGACGCCTTCATGAACGCGGTGCGCGAGGACCGGCCCTGGCCGCTGGTCTTCGACGGGCAGGTCCACCGCGAGGTGCGGGCCCGCGGCCTGTGGGACCGCATCATGCAGGCCACCTACGCCTATGCGGAGCCGGGCGTCATCTTCATCGACCGGGTGAACGGGCAGAACAACCTGAATTATTGTGAGTCCATCTCCGCCACCAACCCCTGCGGCGAGCAGCCGCTGCCCCCCTACGGCGCCTGCCTGCTCGGCTCGATCAACCTCGCCGCCCTGGTGCTCGACCCGTTCGAGGAGACGGCCCGGCTCGACACCGACCGGCTGAAGGAGCTGACGGCGCTCGCGGTCCGGATGATGGACAATGTGGTGGACGCCTCGCGCTTCCCGCTGGAACCGCAGGCGCGGGAGGCCCACGCCAAGCGCCGCATCGGGCTGGGCGTCACCGGGCTGGCCGACGCGCTGATCCTCTGCCGCGCCCGTTACGGCGGCGAGGCGGCGGTGGCGCTGACCGACTCCTGGCTGAAGACGATCCGCAACGAGGCCTACCGCGCATCCGCCCGGCTGGCGGGGGAGAAGGGAGCCTTCCCGCTCTACGACCGCGACGCCTATCGGAACGCCCCGATGGTGCGGGGACTGGACGAGGACGTGCGCGGCCTGATCGCCGAGCATGGCATTCGCAATGCGCTTCTGACCTCCATCGCGCCGACGGGCACGATCTCGCTGTTCGCCGACAACGTGTCGTCGGGGATCGAGCCGGTCTTCTCCTACAGCTACGAGCGCACCGTCCTGATGCCCGACGGCACCCGTCGCACGGAGGAGGTGAGCGACCACGCCTACCGCCTGTTCCGCGCACGGTTCGGAACCGAACAGCCCCTGCCCGATTATTTCGTGGACGCGCAGTCCCTGACCCCGGCGGAGCATGTGGTGATGCAGGCGGCCGCCCAGCGCCATGTGGACAGCTCCATCTCCAAGACCATCAATTGTCCGGAGGACCTGCCCTTCGACGCCTTCAAGGACGTCTATTGGCAAGCCTATGAACTCGGCTGCAAGGGCTGCACCACCTACCGCCCGAACGCGGTCACCGGCTCCGTCCTGTCGGTGAAGAAGGAGGGCACAGCATCGCCTCCCGTTCCGATGGCCAAGCCGCCCGATCGTCCGGAGACCCTGCCGGGCGAAACCTACAAGGTGCGCTGGCCGGACAGCGACCACGCCATGTACATCACCATCAACGACATCGTGGAGGACGGCCGCCGCCGGCCCTTCGAAGTCTTCATCAACTCCAAGAACATGGAGCATTACGCCTGGACCGTGGCGCTGACGCGGATGATCTCCGCGGTGTTCCGCCGCGGCGGCGAGGTCGGCTTCGTCGTGGAGGAGTTGAAGGCGGTCTTCGATCCACGCGGCGGCGCCTGGATGCAGGGCCGCTACGTCCCCTCCCTGCTGGCGGCCATCGGGGACGTGATCGAACGGCATCTGAAGGCCATCGACATGCTGCCGGACGACGGGGCGCTGAGCGCGCCGCCGTCCGCCGATTTCGAACCCGCTTCCGCGACCGTGGTCAGCGGAACCGAGCCGGCCAATCTCCGGCAATGCCCGAAATGCGGCCAGCCCGGCCTGATCCGGCAGGAGGGCTGCGACACCTGCCTGAGCTGCGGCTACTCCAAATGCGGTCCGTGAGGGGGATCAGCAGCGGGACGGCTGGCCGGAAATCGGTGGTGCCAACACGCAGGGCCTATCGCCTCCATTCCGAGACGCGGCAGGCGTCGCCGTGGCGCCGGACAGGAGTTCGTCGATTCCGACTCCCTTCGCGATGGCGAAGCCGGGCGTCATCATCAAAGGCACCCAGATCACCGCGGACAACAGGTTGGCGGTCTGGAAGCTGTGGTGAGGCATCGCCATCATTCCGGCGGTGATCGGCACCACCGGCCGCAGCGGCCCGAGGAAGCGGGCAAAGAAGACGCTCTTGCCGCCGTGGCGCAGGAAGAAGCGGCTGCCCCGCTCCAGGAGTTCCGGCCGCTGGCGAAAAGGCCAAACAGCCGGGACACGATCACCGAACACCCGGCCGAGCCAATAGGACACGGCGTCGCCCAGCACCGCGCCCAGCGCGATGGCGGCGTAGACCTGCCAGAAGCCGAGAGCGCCGGAGGCGACCAGCGCGCCCCCCGTGGCGATCAGCACCACACCCGGCACCACGAGCCCCACGAAGGCCAGGGACTCCGCGAAGGCGCACAGGAAGAGAATCACCTCCGCCCAGGATGCATTCGCTTCGATGAAGGCCCCCCAACGCTCCATGCCGTCGATCAGCACGTTCCTTGCTGCGTCGTTCATTCAAGTTCCCTGTGAGGCGGCTCGTTGGAGCGGACTGTGCCACAGATCGGCGCCACAGATCGGCAGCGTCGTGCAGATCAGTGAAAATCCCATCCCGCCTCGCCGCACAGGGTCAGGCCACACCCTGAAGCCACTCGGCCAGCATCCTTTGCCCGGCCTCGCGCAACTCCGGACCGATCCGCGCCGCTTGGCCGCGCAGCACGCGCGGGTCGATGCCGGCCCCGGCCAACTCGGCGGCATGCCCCGTCAGCCATCGCTCGATGCCGGCGGCCACATCGACCTCCGGATGGAATTGCAGGGCCAGCGCATGGCGGCCGAGCGCGAATCCCTGGGTTGCGCAGAGCGGCGTCGACGCCAGGTTCTCCGCCCCGGCGGGGATCTGGAAGGCGTCCCCATGCCAGTGCAGCACCGGAACGCCCTCCAGATGGCGAAGCGGTCCAGCCCGTCCGGCATCACTGAGCGTGAGCGGGCCGAATCCGATTTCCTTGTGGCCCATGGGGCGCACCGCCGCGCCGAGCGCCTTGGCGATCTGCTGCGCGCCCAGGCAGATGCCGAGCGTCGGTCGCTCCGCGGCCAGCCTGTCCGCCAGGAGGGAGGTTTCCTCGGCGAGATACGGATAGGCGTCGCTTTCGTAGACCCCGACGGGACCGCCGAGGACGATCAGCAGATCCGGCTCCAGCGGGTCGAGCGTCGCGAAAGGGGCCGCGTCGAGATCGTGATAACGCACCGTGTAGCCGGCCTCCGACAGCACCGCGCCGAAGATGCCGAGGTCTTCAAAATGGACGTGCCGGATCGCCAGCGCCGTTTTGTGCATGGGTCGCCTTCCCTTTCCAAATGGGAATCATCAAGGATTGGTCGGCTTTCCGATAGCAGGAAAATGGCACGCCATACCCAGCCATTCCCAGACACCCAACCAGACCAATTGATCCGATGCCGCGCGCCCGCGCCATGCTATGGCTTCGTCGCCGCGCGAAACGCCTTCTCCAGCGTCCTGACCGCCGTCTCGATCTCAAAGGGCGTGTAGGCCGCGAAGCCCATCAGGAAACCGGCCTTGCCGTCGCCGGCGGCGTGCAGCGCCGACAGGCCGAGGAGTTCGATCCCGGCCCGTCGCGCCGCGTCGACGGCGGTGCGCTCCGCAAGGCCGCCGGTCAACAGGCAGGGCATCTGCAGCCCGCCGATGGGAACCTGCGGCTCGACGAAATCCGACAGGTGCTTGCCGACGAGGCCCGCCAGCACGTCGAGGCGTTCGGCGTAGACGCCGCGCATGGCGCGGACATGCGCCCCGAAATGCCCACCCTCCATGAAGCGGGCCAGCGTGAGTTGCGCCATGGGGGCCGTGTGCCCATCCAGCAACGTGCGCGCGACGGTCATCGGCTTCACGAGCTGGGGCGGCAGCACGGCGTAGCCGATCCGCAGTCCGGGAAAGAGCGATTTGGTGAAGGTGCCGATGTAGATGGTGCGTCCATGCGGATCGAGACCCTGCACGCAGGCCGTCGGCTTGCCCGCGTAGCGGAACTCGCTGTCATAATCGTCCTCGATGATCCAGGACCGATGCAGGGCCGCCCATTCGATCAGGGCCAAGCGGCGGTCCAGTGCCAACGTCGCGCCGGTTGGGAACTGATGGGACGGCGTCAGGAAGACCGCCTTCGCCCTGCGCGGCTCGGCCAGTATCTGATCGACGACGATGCCGTGCCGGTCGACGCGGATCGGAACGCAGTCCAGGCCCGCCGCCTCGAACGCCTTGCGCGCGCCGTAATAGGCCGGGTCCTCCAGGAAGATCCCGTCGCCGGGGTCGAACAGCATGCCCGCGCAGAGCGCCATGGCCTGTTGCGAGCTGGTCAGCACCAGGACGCGGTCGGCGGTGGCGCGCGCGCCGCGTTCGAGGTTCACATAGTCGGCGATGGCGCGGCGAAGCGGCTCGGTCCCCTGCGGATCGCCGTGGAACAGGCTTTGCGCGCCGACCTCCTTGCGAACCTGCCGTTCCAGGCGCTCCCAGAGCGCAAGCGGAAAGGTCCGGGTTTCCGGAACGCCGTGAGCGAAGGGCCGCGGCACCGGCATCTCTCGCACGCCGCCACCGCTGAACACGGCGGCCCCGCGCCGGCTGAGAGCCGGTGCCTGATCGCTCGGGAACGTGTCACGCCGGGGCAGGCGTCGGCCGGGGGTGAACTCGGTGATCTCCGCGACGAAGCTGCCGCTGCCCACGCGCCGGTCGATGAATCCTTCGGCGTGAAGCTGGGCGTAGGCCGCCTCGATCGTGTCGCGCGACACCCCCAGCGATACGGCGAGCGCGCGCGAGGCGGGCAGCGGCTTGCCCGGCCCAAGCGCGCCGTCGACGATCAGTTGCCGGACAGCCCGCTGAATCCGCGCGTGGAGCGGCATCGCCGCGTGGGCGGGGTTGGCGATCCACGCCTTCACGGACTCAAGCTGGGAATGCCGGAACAAATGGTCTGGCCTTCTTTGGGAAAGCGGATGGGCACATCAGGCCATTGGTCGGGTAGTTGTCAAGGCCGCTCATCGCCCTTGCGGCTCACAACCGTCCGGAGGTCCCGCTCAACCATGCCACCCAAGTCGACTCCCATCCGCCTCAACGATCTCACCCACCCCGTCGTGGCGGGCCTGATCTCCGTCATCGTCAATTATGGCGGCACCTTCATCCTGGTCTTCCAGGCGGCGAAGGTCGCGGGCCTCGGCCCCGACCTCACCGCCTCCTGGGTCTGGTCGGTCTCCATCGGCGTCGGATTGACCGGGCTGTTCCTGAGCTGGCGCCATCGCGAGCCGATCATCACCGCCTGGTCCACCCCGGCAGCGGCGTTCCTCGTCACCGCGCTGGCGACGACGCCCTATGCCGAGGCGGTCGGCGCCTACATGATTTCGGCGGCGGCCTTCGTTGCGCTCGGCCTGTCGGGCTGCTTCGAGAAGGTCATCCGGCTGATCCCGCCCGGCATCGCCTCCGGCCTTCTCGCCGGCATCCTGCTCCCCTTCGGCATCGGGGCGTTCGGCGGGGCCAGCGTCGATCCGCTGCTGGTCGGCCTGCTGATCGTCGCCTATGTCGCGCTGAAGCGGCTCTCCGCCCGCTACGCCGTGGTCGGCATCCTCGTCCTCGGGCTGGCCTTCCTGCTGACGCAGGGCCGCGTCGATCTGTCGGGGTTGTCGCTGGAGTTCGCCGCCCCGGTCTTCACCGCGCCGGACTTCTCGCTGAACGCGCTGCTGTCGGTCGCGCTGCCGCTGTTCCTCATCACGCTGTCCGGCCAGTACATGCCGGGAATGCTGGTTCTGCGGAACGACGGCTTCACGACGAGCGCCAACCCCATCGTGACCGTGACCGGCCTCGGCTCGCTGCTGATGGCTCCGTTCGGCTCCCACGCCTTCAACATCGCCGCCATCACCGCCGCCATCGCCACCGGCAAGGAGGCGCATGAGGACCCGGCCAAGCGCTGGATCGCCGGGATCGCCGCGGGTGTCTTCTACGTGCTCGTCGGCGTGTTCGGGGTGACGCTGGCCGCCGTCTTCATGGCGTTTCCCGCGACCTTCATCACCGCGCTCGCCGGTCTGGCGCTGCTCGGCACCATTGGCGGCAGCCTGGCCGGGGCGATGGCCGACCCGGCGTCCCGCGAGGCGGCGCTGATCACCTTCCTGGCGTCCGCCGCGAACATCAAGCTGCTCGGCATCGGCGGGGCCTTCTGGGGCCTGCTGATCGGCCTCGTCGCCCACCTCGTCCTCAACGGGCGCCTGCGCCTGCCGCGCCGCAGCCTGGCGGTGACCGAGGGCGCGGCCCCGTAATCGCCCTATCGGCTATCCCCGGGACGACCTCTCGATCCCGGGGATGGTCGCGACCGTCTCCGCCAGGAACTCCACCAGCAGCCGGACCCGCGCGATGCCGGCCCGTTCCGGCACGATCAGCAGGTTGAGCGGCACGGCGGGCGGCGCGTGGTCCGGCAGGAGAACCTCCAGGCGGCCGTCGGCCAGCAAATCATCCACCAGCCAGACATGGGCCGGGCCGATGCCGCGCCCGGCAAGGTAGGCCTCGCGCGCGGCCAACCCGTGATCGACCCGCAGCCGTCCCCCGAGGGACACGGCGTGAAGAGCGCCGTCCGGCCCTTCGAGCGTCAGCCGGTCGCTCCCCGCGATGTTCGACATGCGGACGCCGTCGAACCCCGCGAGGTCGTCCGGCGTCGTCGGCCGGCCCTGCCGCTCCAGACAGGCCGGCGACCCGACGAGGACGCGCCGGCTCAGCCCGAGCGCCCGCCGCTTCAGGGAGCTGTCGGCGAGGGGACCGAGGCGGATGGCGATGTCCACGCCGTCGCGCACGAGGTCGATGCGCTCGTCGGTCAGGCCGAAATCGACGGCGATGTCCGGATGACGGTCCTGAAAGGCGAAGATCAGCCGGCTGATATGCCGGACACCGAGCGCCGCCGTGCAGGACACCCGCACCGTTCCGGCCGAGGCGCGGCCGGTGTCGCGCGCCTCGTCGCCCGCCTGTTCGACGAGGCGCAGGATCTGGACGGCGTTGGCGTAGTAGCGCTCGCCCTCCGCGGTCAACGCGACGCGCCGGGTGGTCCGGCTGAACAGGGCGACGCCGAGCGCCTCCTCCAGTTCGCGGATGTGCCGGGTGACGCTCGATTGCCCGATGGCCATCTCGCGCGCCACCGCCGACAGGCTTCCCCGTTCGGCGACGCGGATGAAGCTGCGCATGCGGTCCAGCGTGACGTTCGATTGATCCATTTTACGGCAGAGTTCTATTCAGTCACCCCATCTACCGGATCAATTTCCACCCGCATAGCTTGAGGCGCAAGCGTTTCAAGCGAACAGGTGCCTGTGATGAACGTGCTGATCGTATTCGCCCATCCCGATCCCCGCTCCCTCAACGCCGCCCTGCGCGATGCCGCCGTCGCGGAACTGGAGGCGCAGGGCCATACGGTGCGGGTCTCCGACCTATACGCCATGAGCTGGAAGGCCACGGTGGACCACGCCGACTTCCCCAGCCTCGGCGAGGGGGAGCGCCTGAAGGTGGCCGCCGCCTCCGGCGCCGCCTTCGCCGCCGACGCGCTGACCAACGATGTGAAGGCCGAGCAGGAAAAGCTGCTGTGGGCCGACGCGCTGATCCTGCAATTCCCGCTCTGGTGGTTCACCATGCCGGCGATCCTCAAGGGCTGGGTCGACCGCGTCTACGCTTACGGCCTCGCCTATGGCGTCGGCGAGCACAGCGACCGGCGGTGGGGCGACCGCTACGGCGAGGGCCGCTTCGCCGGCAAGCGCGCCATGCTGGTGGTGACGACGGGCGGCTGGGCCGAGCACTACGCGCCGCGCGGCATCAACGGCCCGATCGACGACCTTCTGTTTCCGATCAACCACGGCATCCTGCATTACCCCGGCTACGACGTGCTGCCGCCCTTCGTCGCCTACCGGGTGGACCGCTTCGACGAGGCCGGCTTCGCGCAGGCGGCGGAAAGCTTGCGGGAGCGGATGCGGACGCTGGAGACGGCGCCGCCGATCCCTTTCCGCCGCCAGAACGGCGGCGACTATGCGATCCCCAGCCTCGAACTCCGCCCGGAGTTGGAAGCCCCCGGCGCGTCCGGCTTCGCCCTGCACCGGAGTCTTTGAGCGCGCTACAGCCGGATCAGGACGACGCCGAGGATCAGGGAGGCGGCGCCGGCCAGCCGGGTCGGGCTCACCGGCTGCTGCGGCAGGCCGAGCAGACCGACATGGTCGAAGGCGAGGGAGCCGAGCATCTGGCCGACCACGATCAGCGCCAGCACCGTCGCCGCCCCCAGGCGGGGCACCATCAGGATCGCGGTGCCGATGAACAGCGCGCCGAACAGCCCGCCGGTCCAGGTGACCCATGATCCGGCCCCGCTCACCGCGTCGGCAAGGCGGGGGCCGGGTGCGAGGAGCGCGACCGCCAGCATCGCCAGCATCCCGACGACGTAGCTGACGAAACCCGCCCACCAGGGCGAGCCGAGATCGGCCCGCAGATTGGCGTTCAGGACCTGTTGCAACGCGACGCTGACCCCGGCGCCGACCACCAGGAGGTACGAGACGGCGGACACTGCGATGGACATGCCATGCTCCCAAGCTTGCCTGTGGCCGCACCGCCGGACCGTGTCCGTGCGGCGCTCTCGGACGGATGGTTAGCAGGCGGACCGGCGGCGGTCTGGTACGGATGTGACCTATCCGGCGCGGTAGCGGCCCGGCGTCACGCCGAAGGCGCGGCGGAAGCAGCGCCCCAGATGGCTCTGGTCGGCGAAGCCGGTGTCCGCCGCGACCGCCGCGATGGGCTCACCGGCGCGGAGCAGGAGCCGCGCGTCGTTCAACCGGTCCTGAAGCTGGAAGGCGTGCGGCGGCACGCCGTGCTGCTTGCGGAAGCGACGGGAAAAGCCCTCGCGGCTCATCCCGGCGCGCCGCGCCGCCGCGCCGACGGTGTCCCACGGTTCGTCCCCCGTCAGTTCCACCAAGGGCTCCACCCCAGTCCCGATGGCGAGCCGGTGGTCCTCGGCGATCCGCGTCAGGTCGGCCCATTCCAGCCCGCCCGTCCTCCGACAGTGCCGGGCCAGCGCGGCAACCATCTCCGGCGCGGCGTGGAGGCCGGGCGGCGTGTAGAGGTTGATGCAGACGACCTCGTCCGGCCCGCACAGGGAGCGATGAGGCGTTCCCGCGGGGATATGTACCCCCTCGCCGGGACCGGCCTCGCACAGTTCGCCCGCGATGACAAAGCGCCGCCGCCCCGCCAGGACGAAGGTCAGCTGATCCTCGCGATGGAAATGCACCGGCAAGGCCACGTCGACGCCGCGCACCGTCCCCAGCTCGACGATGCCGCCGCCGATGGGGCGCCAATAGTCCCAAACCTGCGGCGGACGCCCCATGACGACGATCCTTCCCATGACACTGTTCTCGGATTGCGATTTTCGCATGGCACCGATCAGGACTCCATCGCACCGCGCATCCTGTGGCATAAGAGCCCCCGCCACGCCATGGGAACAACGCCGCAGGAACGCAGCCGCACATGATCCGCTTCGACAACATCAGCAAGCAGAATGGTCACCGAATCCTCTTCCTCGAAGCATCGGCGGCGTTGAACCGGGGCGAAAAGATCGGGCTGGTCGGTCCCAACGGGGCGGGCAAGACGACACTGTTCCGCATGATCACCGGCGAGGATTTGCCGGACACCGGTCAGGTGGCGATCGAGAAGCAGGCGACCATCGGCTACTTCAACCAGGACGTCGGCGAGATGTCCGGCCGCTCCGCCGTCGCCGAGGTGATGGACGGCGCCGGCCCGGTCAGCACCGTCGCCGCGGAACTGGCCGAACTGGAGGCCGCCATGGCCGACCCCGACCGCGCCGAGGAGATGGACGCCATCATCGAGCGCTACGGCGAGGTCCAGGCCCGCTTCGACGAGCTGGGCGGCTACGAGCTGGAGGGCAAGGCGCGCGAGGTGCTCGCCGGCCTCAGCTTCAGCCAGGAGATGATGGACATGGACGTCGGCATGCTGTCCGGCGGCTGGAAGATGCGCGTGGCGCTGGCCCGCATCCTGCTGATGCGGCCCGAGGTCATGCTGCTCGACGAACCGAGCAACCATCTGGACATCGAAAGCCTGATCTGGCTGGAGGGCTTCCTCAAGGGCTTCGAGGGCGCCCTGCTGATGACCTCGCACGACCGCGAGTTCATGAACCGCATCGTCAACAAGATCATCGAGATCGACAGCGGGTCGCTGACCAGCTACTCCGGCGACTACGGCTTCTACGAGCGCCAGCGGGCGCTGCGCGAGAAGCAGCAGGAGGCGCAGTTCGAACGCCAGCAGGCCATGCTGGCCAAGGAGCTGAAGTTCATCGAGCGCTTCAAGGCCCGCGCCTCACACGCCAGCCAGGTCCAGAGCCGCGTCAAGAAGCTCGACAAGATCGAACGCTTCGAGCCGCCCAAGCGCCGCCAGATCGTGACCTTCGACTTCCCGCCGGCCCCACGCTCCGGCGACGACGTCGCGGTGCTGAAGAACGTGCACAAGGGCTACGGCAGCCGGACCATCTACGAGGGGCTGGACCTGACGATCCGCCGCAAGGAGCGCTGGTGCGTCATGGGCGTCAACGGCGCCGGCAAATCGACGCTGCTGAAGTTGGTAGCGGGTGCCACCGAGCCGGACAGCGGCACCGTCGCGGTCGGCGGCAGCGTGCGCATGGGCTATTTCTCCCAGCACGCCATGGACCTGCTCGACGGCGACAAGACCATCTTCGAATCGCTGGAGGCGTCCTTCCCGCAGGCGAGCCAGGGGTCGCTGCGCGCGCTGGCCGGTTGCTTCGGCTTCTCCGGCGACGACGTCGAGAAGAAGTGCCGGGTCCTGTCCGGCGGCGAGAAGGCCCGGATGGTCATGGCGACCATGCTGTTCAACCCGCCCAACTTCCTCGTGCTGGACGAGCCGACCAACCACCTCGACCTCGACACCAAGCAGATGCTGATTTCGGCGCTGGGCGCCTATGAAGGCACCATGCTGTTCGTCTCGCACGACCGCCATTTCCTGGCCGCCCTGTCGAACCGGGTGCTGGAGCTGACTCCGGAGGGCATCCACCAGTACGGCGGCGGCTACACCGAGTATGTGGCGAGCACCGGGCAGGAAGCGCCGGGCATCCACTGACGCCGGCCGGTCAAAGCGGGGATGCGTGCGCCGCAACAAGCGGCTTGCGCAACCCGTGGCCTCCATGGAAACTCGTCCCCGTGTCGTTCGGGCTGGGTTGCGCAACCATGGAGATTTTGGAATGGCTGGGTACGACAACGCCGACGGCCCCGCGGGGCTGGTCATCCGCCTGATCGACACCGCGGTGAAGGCCTTGAACGAGATGTCCGACGCCGCGGGCGAGATCGCGCCGGACGTCGGCAATCTGACGGACACGCTGGTGGCTGCCCAGCGCGTCGCCGACCGCGCGTCGCAGGATCTGCAACGCCTGTCCCAGAAAGTGTCGGCCCAGTAGCGGCCGAAACGGTGCGGCGCCGCGACGCGCCGCACCGACCCGCCCTTACCGGCCTTTGATCAACGACGTTGCCCGGCGGTGAAGGTGAAGTTGTCGAAGCTGTTCTCGGCAACGCGGAACCACAGATACTCCTCGTCGCGGAACTTCTTCCACGGCTCGTAGATCTTGGCGAACTTCGGGTTGTTCTTGGCCGTCTCGTCGTACAGTTCGTAGGCCGCCTTGTAGCAGGCCTCCATCACCTCGCGCGGGAAGGGACGGAGCTGGGCGCCGCCGGCGACCAGACGCTTCAGGGCGGCGGGGTTGTCGGAGTCGTACTTGGCGTTCATGATGGCCAGCGCCTCGAAGCAGGCCGCTTCCAGCGCCGCCTGATAGGGCTTCGGCAGTTCTTCCCACTTCTGCTGGTTGACCAGAAGCGACACGTTCAGGCCGCCTTCCCACCAGCCGGGATAGTAGTAGTACTTGGCGACCTTGTTGAAGCCCAGCTTCTCGTCGTCGTAGGGGCCGATCCACTCGGCGGCGTCGATGGTGCCCTTTTCCAGCGACGGGTAGATGTCGCCGCCGGCGATCTGCTGCGGCACGACGCCCAGCTTGGTCAGCACCTGACCGGCGAAGCCGCCGATGCGGAACTTCAGGCCGCTCAGGTCCTGGACCGTCTTGATCTCCTTGCGGAACCAGCCGCCCATCTGGGTGCCGGTGTTGCCCGCCGGGAAGTTGACGACGTTGTAGCCCTTGAAGAAGTCGCGCAGCAGCTCCATGCCGCCGCCCTGGAGAATCCAGGCGTTCTGCTGGCGGGCGTTGAGGCCGAACGGGACCGTCGAATCGAAGGTGAAGGTCGGGTCCTTGCCGACATAATAATAGCTGGCGGTGTGGCCGCACTCGACCGTGCCGTTCTGCACGGCGTCGAGCACCTGGAGGCCGGGGACGATCTCACCGGCGGCAAAGGGGCGGATCGTGAACTTGTTGTCGGTGATGGCGGCGACGCGGCGTGAAATCACGTCGGCGGCGCCATAGATGGTGTCCAGGCTCTTCGGGAAGCTGGAGGCGAGGCGCCAATGCACCTCCGGGGTGCTCTGCGCGATGGCCGGAGCCGCCAGGGTGCTGGCCGCGACGCCGACACCGGCGCTGGCGAGGAATGAACGGCGTTTCATGCGGGAAGTCCCCTCCTGTTCTTTTGTTCGGGAACGAACCTATCAGCGTCCTCCGAACCCCCGCAAAAGGTTAGCCGTGCAAGGAGCGAATAGCTTCCCTGACGAAATATTTCGTGACAAACGGTTTGCCGCTGAAACCAACGGTCACGGCACCGCCGATCGGTGGTCGCGGAAACGCCCATAGGTGTAATGGGCGGCACAGCCCCCCTCCGCCGACACCATGCAGGAGCCCATCGGGTTCTCCGGCGTGCAGACCGTGCCGAACAGCTTGCAATCGCTGGGTCTCTTCACCCCGCGCAGGATGTCGCCGCACTCGCAGCCCTTGTGGTCGGGCACCGCGCGCCCCGGCACGGCGAAGCGCCGCTCCGCGTCGAAGGCGGCGAAGCCCTTCTTCAACCGCAAGCCGCTGTCGGGAAGCGACCCGAGGCCGCGCCATTCGAAGCTGGGACGCACGTCGAAGGTATCGGCGACGATCCGCTGGGCCTTCCGGTTGCCGTCCGGGGTCACGGCGCGGGTGAACTGGTTCTCCACCTCCGCCCGCCCCTCGTTCGCCTGCCGGATCAGCATCAGGATGGCCTGGAGCACGTCCAGCGGCTCGAACCCGGCGATCACCACCGGCTTGCCGTAACTTTCCGCCACGAACTCGTAGGGACGGCTGCCGATGACCACGGAGACGTGCGCCGGCCCGACGATGCCGTCGAGCGGCAGCGTGCCCATGCTGCGCACCTCCGGGCTGTCCATGATGCCCCGGATGGCCGCCGGGGTCAGGACGTGGTTGCAGAAGACGCTGAAATTCCGGAGGCCCTTGGCCTGGGCGGCATGAACGGCCACCGCGGTCGGCGGCGTGGTCGTCTCGAAGCCGATGGCGAGGAAGACGACCTCGCGGTCCGGGTTGTCCTCGGCGATGCGCAGGGCGTCCTGGGTGGACAGGACCATCCGCACGTCCGCCCCCTCGGCCTTCGCCTTCAGCAGGCTGACCCGCCCCGATCCCGGCACGCGCAGCACGTCGCCGTAGGTGCACAGGATCACGCCGGGCTGACGCGCAATGGCGATGGCGTCGTCGATCCGCCCGACCGGCAGGACGCAGACCGGACAGCCCGGCCCATGGATCATCCGCACGTTGTCCGGCAGCAGGTCGGGAATGCCGTAGCGGGACACCGCGTGGGTGTGGCCGCCGCAGAACTCCATCAGGTGATAGGTCCGCCCGCTCGCCGCCTCTCGCCCGATGGCGGCGGCGATGCCGCGGGCCAGCGCCGCGTCCCGGAATTCATCGACGTACTTCATCGCTTCCCGCCCCCTCCGCCTGCCACAGCGGCATTTGGACGGCGGCGGGGAGCGCTGGCGTTGATGCGGATCAAGAATGGGGCGCGGCGGGAGGCATCACGCCCTCCCCGCCGCGAAGCCCCTTTACTTCGAGGCGCCCATCATGGGCAGCGACAGCTCCGGCCCCCGCCCCGAATCCTCGATGGCGATCGCGGAGGAACCGGGGGAGCCCAGCGCCACGCTCACCGGACGCCCGTTGTTGTGGTTCTTCCACATCTCGTAGAGGGCCAGCGCCGCGTAGATCTTGGCCTCGCGGCTGGTGTTGTAGAGCCATTCCTGGGTCGGGATGACGCGCAGCGCGCCGTTGCCCGGCTGCTCCACCCGCTCCGCGAAGCGGTAGCCGAGCTGGTTGTTGATGCCCGCCAGCAGCCCGTCGAATCCCGAGGAGATCCGCCCGAACCCGGCGTCCGACGCCGCGGACGACGCGCCGCCCAGCGTGCTCGGCGTCTGCCGTTTCACGAGGTCGCCGAAGACCCAGCCCTCCTCGCCGGTGCGCATCGACCGCACGCCGATCCAGTTGCCCTCCTGCTTCAGCTCGATCACCTCGTCGCCGCGGGTGACCGTGGAGCGGACCGAGGCATTGTCGGAGGGGGCCGCGCGCAGGTTCACCTTCTCGCCGGTCACCGTGTGGATGTCACCGGGGGCCGCCGCCGCGGGCAGGGCCAGCGCCGCCGCCACGCCGAGACCGGCCAGGGTTCCGAGGAAAGTCTTCGTCATCCGAGACATGTGCATTCTCCCGCAGAACGCGCGCATCGCGCGCCGTTTCCCCTACAACAGGCAAAGGCGGGGTATGCTCCATGGACAGCTGCCGGGCGGTCGGGGCTACTCGAAAGACACACGCAACGGGCTGTCGCCGGCGGGCCAGACGCCGCGGTCCACGGCGCGGACGCCCTCGAAGACCAGCCAGCTCTGCCGCCCGTAATGGGGCAGCGGGCGCAACAACGCCTGGAGCGCCGCCGCGTCATCCGCCGCCACCACCAGCAATGGGCGGCCCTGCGGGGTTCTTGCGGTCCACACCCGCGCCGTGCCGCGCCCTTTGAGGCTGTCCGGCATCGGCGGCAGGCCGAGCCGGGCCAGCAACCGCTCGACCTCCCCCGCCGTCCCGATCACGGCGAGCGGGGCGGCGGGATCGGAACGCTCAGCGGCGGCAATGCGCGGTTTGCCATCGGCCAGACGCTCGGCCAGCGCGCGCGCAGGCGCTGCGGCCGGACCATCGGCGGCGATCACCGTGGTGGCCGCGTGGTCCAGCGTCACGTCGCGCAGGGTTGGCGGCGCCTCCCCCGGCGCGAGACGGCGGAACAGGCCGAAGCCGGGATCGACCGCGAGGGCCTGCGGCACGCCGGCGGTCCGGATCGCCACAGTGGTCTCATTCCCGTCGAGACGGATGGTGTGGCGCTCCGTCCCCGCCGTGGTCCGCACCTCCACCGGCACGGTCAGGCCATAGGCCGGCTCGCCCTGGCGCAGGGTCAGCACCACCCCGTCGCCGTCACCCCTCGCCCCCACCAGTTCCAGTGCGGGCGCCCCGACGCGGGTCAGCCATTGGTCGAAGAAGGGTCCGAGCTCCCGGCCCGACGCCGCCGCGAAGGCGCGGCGCAGGTCGTCCCACCCCGCATCCTGAAAGCGCCTCTCCTCCCAGAAGCGGCGGATGCCCGCGTCGAAGGCCTCCGCCCCGATCTCGGCGCGCAGCATGTGGAACAGCATCGCCGCCTTGCCATAGCCGACGATCTGGGCGGCGTCGTGAACCTTGGCGCGGAAGTCGGTCAGGGCGGAATCGCGCTCCGCCGGCAGGGCGGCGTAGTCGCGCAGCCAGTCCAACCGCATCGCCCGCGCCGCGTCCTCGCCGCGCGTCTCCGCCGCCGCGTAGTCGGCCATGAAGGTGGTCAGCCCTTCCGACCAGTTGCCGGGCCAGTTTCCGCCCTCGCCGACGCGCACCCCATTGCCCCACCAGTTGTGCAGGATCTCGTGGGGCAGCGACTGGGCGCGGACGAAGGGCAGCGGCATCACCTGCCGCCCGATGTAGGTCAGGCCGGGAAAGCCCAGACCGACCGGCAGCGGCGCCGACAGGACGGCGAATCCGGCAAAGGGATAGGCGCCGATCCGCGCCGCCTGCGCGTCGATGGTCCGGGCGCTGAGGTCCAGATACTCCTCGGCCAGCGGGGCCTGCTCCGGATGGAAATAGGTGCGGAGACGAAGACCACCGTGCATCCGCTCCGTCACCCGCCACGGTCCGGCAAAAAGCGACGGTTCCTCGACGCTGCAGTCCTCGGCGAAGGTCGCGGCATAGCCCATGCCGTCGCGCGTCTCCTCGACCAGACGGCCGGTCGCCACCGCGACGAAGGGCGCCGGCACCCGGACCGACAGGCGCCAGGAGGGCGGGGACTCCGCGGTCTCGGATGTCGGAATCCAGCCGGTGCCGGCGGGCAGATAGGCGCCCTCCGCCCCTCCGCCCCCGCCGCGCGACTCCGGCGTCAGGGGCGGCAGGGTTCCGGCGTAGCGCAGGCGGAGTTCCCCGCCACCCTCCGGCACGGTCACCGGCAGGGCGTTGCCGCGCACCGCGACCGGCTTCCCGTCGAGCAGCGCTTCCCCCACCGCCAGCCCCGGCGCCAGCCGCAGCCGGTGCGGACCGGCGGGCAGGCGCAGACGGTCCTCCACCTCCAGCCGCCGCGCGGCGGGGTCCAGCGTGACGGTCAGATCATGGTGCAGGCCGGCGGCCCAGCCGGGCGAGGCGGCGAGGATGCCGCATAGGGCGAGAAAGAGGGTGCGCATGGCCCAGGAATATAAGGCTTGGGCTGCGCCGCGCCAGCGGTGGTGTGGGTGTTGCGCTTGCCCCCACCCCGGCCCTCCCCCCGCTGCGCCGGGGAGGGAGAATCCCGCAAAGCGGCGGCAGTCCGCTCCCCTGCGATAGCGGGGGAGGGTTAGGGTGGGGGCAACACCGGAACCACCTCACCCCACCCGCGCGCGCACCGCGGTCAGCAGGCTGCACAGCCCGCGGTCGTGGATGCCGATGGCCTCCAGATGGGCGACCGTGTTGGCGAGGTAGTCCAGGTTCGGGCCGCGCTCGCCCCGGCATCCGGCGATGCGCTCGGCCATGGCGGTCTCGTCCATGCAGCCGCAATATTGCCGGTGGCGGCGGTCCACCACGAAGGTGCAGGCGGTGACCGGCGCCCCGCCGTCGCGCGGGCGCACCGGCAGCAGCTTTGGCCGGTAGACGCGGTTCAGCATCTCGCGGTCCCACAGGCAGTCCAGCGTCTCCGGCACCCGCTCCGCCGCCACCCGGAAGACGATGCCGCGGCAGGAGCCGCCGCGGTCCAGCCCGAGCACCAGACCGGGCCGCTCCGGCGTGCCGCGGTAGCGGTGGGAGGACACGCAGAAGCGGCGATGGTAGCCGCCCAGCACCGCCGGATGGCGCTCCAGGAAGGGGAACTCCGGGTTCCACATCAGCGAGCCGTAGGCGAAGACCCAAAGGTCGTCGCCGGGCGTCACGGCGATGTCGGCGGACCAGCAAGAGGCGGCGGTAGCCGTGCGCTGCGTCGGTGCGGTGACCGGAAGCTCGGCAACAGGCGATTGCGTATCGAGCAGCATGACCCTTAAGTAATGCAGCGTGCGCCGACTGGTGGCGACACGGTGAATGCTAGCACGGCCCCAGGCCGCCCGCTATAAGGTGGGTGCCACAAAACGGAAATGCCACAGATGCGCGTTCGGAAGATCTTGGGCTTCGCCGTTCTCGCCCTCGCCCTGCTGGCCGGCGCCTATTCGGTCTGGTGGTGGCAGGCCGCAGCGGCGGTGGAGCGCGGCGTGCTCGCCTGGATGGACGAGCAGCGGGCGGCCGGTGCGGTGGTAAACCATGGCGGGCTGAGCGTCGGCGGCTACCCCTTCACCATCCGCGCCGCGCTGGAGGCGCCGCAGTTCGCCACCCGCGACATGGAATGGCGGGGCACCCGGCTGGTGGCGGAGGCGCCTCCCTGGAACCACACGCGCATCGCCCTGACCCTGCCCGGCGAACAGCGGGTGACGGTGGTGCAGGCGAACCAGCCGCCCTTCACGCTGGTAGCCCGCGACGGCGGCCAAGGCCAAGTCGGCCTCACCCTGACTGGCCAGCCGGTCGAGGCGCGGCTCGCCTTCACCAACCTGGTGGCGCAGCCCGACGCCCTGCCCGTTCCGATCGCCGCCCTGGACCTGACCGCCACCCAGCCCGCCGCGCCGCCGGCCAGCCACACCGACACCGGCCTGTCCGTCACTCTGGAGGCGCGCGGCGCCACCCTTCCCGACGGCGCGCCGGACTCGCTGGGTCGCGAGGTGCAGCGGCTTCTGCTGACCGCCCGCATCCTCGGCCAGCCGCCGAAGCCGGAGCCGGTCAGCCTGTCGGCCTGGAGCCGCGACGGCGGCACGCTTCAACTCGACGGGCTGAATTTGGATTGGGGGCCATTGAAGCTGGCGATGAACGGCACGCTGGCGCTCGACGCCGCCTTGCAGCCGCAAGCCGCGCTGACCGCGGAGGTGCGCGGGTATCAGGCGGTGCTGGACGCGCTCCAGGGGATGTTCCGGCCCAAGGAGCTGGCGATGGCCCGCACCATGCTGGGCTTGCTGGCCCGCCCCACCGGTCCGAACGGCGAGCCGGTGCTGACCGCCCCGGTCACCGTGCAGAACCGTGGGCTGTTCCTGGGTCCGCTGAAGGTCGCGGCGCTGCCGGTGGTGGTCTGGTAGAGGCGACGTATTGCCCCCACCCTAACCCTCCCCCGCTGGGCGGGGGAGGGAACGGAGGCTACGGCGCAATCATCTCCCTCCCCCGCTGGGCGGGGGAGGGCCGGGGTGGGGGCAAGCGTCGCTGCACAACAGCCTCACGCCGCCTTCAGCATCCCCTGCATGTCCTCGTAGGACGGCAGATGGTCCAGCTTGCCGACCGCGGACACGGCCATCGGGCCGGCGAAGACGCGGTTGGCCGCCACCGCCACATCCTCCGGGGTCACGGAGTCGATGCGCTCGAAAATCTGCTCGATGGTCCGCACCTCGCCGGTGCGCAGCAGGGTACGGGCGAAGCGGTCGGCGCGGCGCATCGTCGATTCCAGCGACTTGCCCACCGAGAAGCGCATCTGCTCCTTCGACCGCTCCAGCTCCACCGCGGTCACGCCGTCGCGGGCCTTGCGCAGTTCCTCGAAGAAGACCGGCACCAGCTCCGCCACCTCTTCCGGCCCGGTGCCGGCGTAGAAGCTGAGCGCACCGCCGTCCGCGTACTGGATGGGTGCCGCGTAGACCGAATAGACCAGCCCGCGCTTCTCGCGGATCTCCTGGAACAGGCGCGAGGTCATGCCGCCGCCCAGGATGTTGGCGAGGTGGCGCAGCGCGTAGCTCGCGGAATCCTCGGTGCCGACGCCGGGGAAGGCCGCCATGAAATGCACCTGCTCGGCGTCGCGCTTCAGCAGCGCCGCCCCGCCCTTGTTGACGACCGTCTCCTGGAACGGGTCGTCCTTGGCGGTCAGATGGCCGAACAGCCCCTCCACCCGGCGCACCACGGTGCCGTGATCGACGTTGCCGGACACCACATAGACCATGCGGCGCGGGTCGTAATGGGACACGTAGTCGAACAGATGCTCCCGCCCGAAGCCCGCGACGTTCTCTTTCGGGCCGAGGATCGGACGGCCCAGCGCCTGCCCGTCGAAGGCGGTGCGGCGCAACGCCTCGTAGACCACGTCCTCCGGCTCGTCGGCGTAGCGGCCGATCTCCTGGATGACCACGCCGCGCTCCTTCTCCACCTCCTCCTCCGGGAAGACGGAGTTGAGGACGATGTCGCCGATGATCTCGCAGGAGACGTCGACGTGCTTGGCCGCCATCTGCGTGTAATAGGCGGTGACGTCGTAGTCCGTGTAGGCGTTGAATTCGCCACCGCGGTTCTCGATCTCCAGCGCGATGCCCAGCGCGTCGCGGCTTTCCGTTCCCTTGAAGATCATGTGCTCCAGGAAATGGGCGATGCCGTTCACCGCCGGCCGTTCGTTGCGCGCCCCGACGCCGACCCAGACGCCGCTGGTCACCGTGCCGAGATGCGGCAGGTGGTCCGTCAGCACGCGGAATCCGTTGGCGAGGGTGGTCAGTTGGATCGTCACACAGGGTCTCCTGGTTGGGCACGGGATCGCCCGGAACATCGGGGGCGTTGCATTGACGTGGGGCGCCGTCCGCGCAGGAACAACGCCTCGCGGGCTGGGGTCAAGCCTGCCGTCAACCGCGCGGCGGCGCCAAAGCGGCGCTGAGGGCCCGGCGGTTGCGGTGGGCGCGCATCAGCAGCGGGGCCGGAACATGGCCCTGCACCAGCAGGCGCCCACCCGGCAGCAGCCGCACGCCGTGCCGTTCCAGTTCGTTCAACAGCTCCGCCATAGACCTGCGCATCGGTTCCTCCAGCGAGCAGACGTTCACCGTCTGGCATCATGGCGGAGGAATCCGATAGGATCTATGCGGATCATCCTATTCGATCAATAGGATGATCCTATTCATCATACCCTTCAATGCCGGCCTTTCAGAGAGGCCAGACGGTCGGACAGGGTGCTGGGCGCCGGCTTCGCTCCCGAAGCCGCATCGAGCGCCGCCTTGATGTTGGGATCGTCCTCCTCGGGCTTGGACGGCTTCAGCAGGCGGGCCTTGGCGCTGGACGCCTCCGCCTGGGCAAGGTCGCGGGCCGCCGCGTCCTGCATCGCCTTCAGCGCCGTGCCGAGGCTGGAGGTGGCGCCGCTCAGCCCCGCCGCCTGCCGGGCCGCCTCCGCCCGCTGCTCGGCCATGTCGCGCTGCTGGGCGGCGCGGCCCATGTGCCGTTCGGCCCGCTGCAACGCGCTGCGGGCGGCCTTCAACTTGCCGCCGGCCTCGGCGTAGGTCGTTTCCAGCATGGTCAGGAACTCGCGCGCGTCCACGGCGTCCTGCTCCTCCCGATCGATGTCCGGAGCCATCTGCTCCAGCATCCCCACCAGCGTTTCCAGGCTCGTTTCGAGCTGGGCCTTGCGACCGGCGTCGGTTTCCGCCTCCATCTGACGCTGAAGATGCTCGGCGGCGGCCATGCGCTGGCTGGAAAGTTGAAGGATGACCTCGGCCTCCTTCTGCTCCTTCTCATAGGCGGCGCGCGCCTGCGCGACCTGAAGGCCGAGACGGTCCAGATGCTCTTCCATCGTGCGCAGTTCGGCCTCCGTCGCGGCTTTCGGGTCCCAGCGGACCAGGGCTTCCACCGCCGACTGGACGGCCTGATCGGTCTTCACCCCGACGAGGTTGCGGATGAACGAGATCATGGTTGCGGTTCCTCTCTGTTTGGGCGGGTCTTCATCCCGCCATGGCTCCGGCGTTCAGCAGCGCGACGGCGATCTGGAGCCCGGCCAGCGCCGTGCCCGCGGCGACGTTGCCGGATTCGATCATGGCGCGCAGGTCGCGGAACAGCCAAATGGCGATCAGGAAGGTAATCAACTGCAGCACCAGGGCAACCGACCCCCAGATCAGGATGTCCACCAGGACGAGGCTGGTCGCCAGCGTCGCCGCCAGCGGGATCGCCAGCGCCACCAGCGTGCCGCCCAGCACCACACCGGCGGCCTGGTTGCCGCTCGCCAGCAGGTCGCGCTCGTGCAGCGGCGTGACCGCGACGTAGACGGCCACCCCGATCAGAAACAGAGCCAGGGTCGCTCCGAAATGCAGAAGCAGCAGCGGCAGGCCGGATTCGAGGCCTTGCAGGATTTGCGCGACGCTGGTGTCCATGGTGTCTTCCATACGGGCTGGCGGGATCAGGCGAGCGAAAGTGAGGCGGGGTTGACGTCGATGCCGGCGCGGACCTCTACCCACGCCTCGCCGCCGTCCTCCACCGCCGCCGCCAGCACATATTCGGTCCGGGGCGCGGGGTCCGCGGCGCCGGTGGGGGCGGCGTAGAGCATGGCGGTCAGGCGGCGGGTGCGGCTGCCGCGGTGGTCGGTCAGCGTCTCGTCGAAGGTGATGGGAGCGATGCGGGACGCGCCGGGCGACCACAGCCGCCCGTACAGCTTGCCGTCCTTGGTCTGGAACTGCGGGTAGCCGATCATCCCGTCGCCAGGGTCCAGCCAGAAGCCCCATTCGTCGTTGTCGGTGGGGTGGACCTCGTCCAGAACGCTGAACCAGCGGCATTCGTCCGGCGCGCCCCCGGCTCCCAGATGAAGCTGGTAGAAGCCGCGCCCGCCCGGAAGATACAGCCGGTGCAGCGTCACGCCGCCTCCCGTCAGCGTGCCCACGGCCTCCACGCTGACCATCGTGCCGGCTCCCTCCGGCGCCACGGCCTTGATCGCGCCGCCGCCCAACAGGAAGGGCGTGGGATCGGGCGTCAGCGTCATGCCCACGCGGAACAGCGACGGTTCGTAGGAGGCGCCGGTGGCCTTGGCCTTGACGATGCCGGCGGCGGTACTCCAGGGCGAACGGGTCATGGCGGAACCTCCGGAGCGGGAGCCCGACGAGCGGCGGCGCAGCACGGTCACGGCCACCACCATCCCCCCGACGAGCAGAATCAGAAGGAGCAAGGTGCCCATGCCTCCCCCGGAATCACCCGAGGAAGACGGCGTCTCCGGCGCGGCCTGCGCGACGTCGCGCGGGATGTCCGGCGGCAGGTAGCCGGGATCGCGCGGACGGTCGTCCTGCGCGCGGAGGCGGGTGTCGAGATCGTCCAGGCGACGGCGCAGGTCGGGGTCGTCCTGCGCGCGCCGCTCCGCTTCCGCGCGCCATTCCGCGTAGCCGGGGTCGCCCTGGTGGTTGTGGAACCAGTCGGCGTAGCCGGGGCGCGACAGATTGTCGAGCAGGAACCACAGGAACAGCCCATTCCACAGGCCGAAGCTGGGACGGCTGCCATAGGCCCAGCCCGGCGGGCGCCAGCCGCCGTACCAGCCGCCCGGCCCATAGCCGCCGGTACGCCGCTGCCCCCAGCCCGAGCCGGAGTTGCCGCCGCCCTGCCACCCTCCCCCGCCCCAGCCGGTCCCGGAGCCAGAGCCGGAACGGGGAGGCGGCGCGGCGACCGGCGGGGTGCGTTCCCGCTGTTGCTGTTGCTGCTGCTGTTGCTGCTGCGCTCGGTAGCGGTCCAGCGCCTCGCCGCTCGACCGCCGCGACACGCCCAGATCGCCACCGCCGGACGGCGCCCCGCCTGGCAAGCCGTAGGACGGCCCGCTCTTGGGCCGGCTGTAGCCGCCGCTGCCGGTGGACGGCGCGCGCGACGGGGCGGAGCGGGTGGAGAAGGACGGGGTACGCACGGACGGGCGGCTGTATCCCCCGCTGGAACTGCGCCCCCCACCGGCCCGCGCCTCCGCCGCCTGCGGCCAAAGCAGCGCGGCGGTGGCCGCGGCCAGCCCGACGGGCACCGCCGCGGGGATGGCGGCGGGCAGCGGCTGGAGCGGAGCCAGCGCCAGAAGAAGGCTCAGGAACCGGGCGGCGATCCGGTTCCGAATGGGCATGGGGCCAGGGGACATGGAACCAGGGGGCGTGGAGCCAGAGGGCATGGGGCCTGCGCGGTGCCGTGGATGCACAGCCGGAACACCCTACATGCCCAATTGTTCGCCATCAACCTCTTCGCCGACGGGCTAGTCATGGTGATGCGACGGCCTGCGCAGAAACCCCGCCGGGGCGTTCATTGCAAAAACGATGAGGAATTCAGCAAATCGACACCCCTCCACAAGCCCGGCGGGAGCAAGTTGTAATACCACTTCTATGGCCGGCGCCTGAAAACGTGTCGCAGGCGGAGCGTTGACTTGACGACTCCCAAGGCGGCGACGTAAGACATCTCCGTTCCGCGGAAGTTCCTTCCGGAATGGAAGGACCGGCGGCGTGGGGTGCGCATCCGGCCCTTTCCTTTTCGTCCCGCAGTGTGGGAAGGCGCCGCAAGGGCGAGGAAACCGGACCCGCGAGCGGACCCCCAGGTCGGGGAATCGGACGACTGTCGAGCAACCTTGGATGAGAGGATCGCACCGTGCTTGAAGCTTACCGCCAGCATGTCGCTGAGCGTGCCGCGCTCGGAATTCCCGCCCTGCCGCTTTCGGCCAAGCAGACCGAGGAGCTGGTCGACCTTCTCCTGAACCCGCCGCAGGGCGAGGAAGCCTTCCTGGTCGATCTCATCACGCACCGCGTTCCGGCGGGCGTCGACGACGCCGCCAAGGTCAAGGCCGCCTTCCTGGCCTCGCTCGCCAAGGGCAACGAGACCTCGCCGCTGATCTCCAAGGTCAAGGCGACGGAGCTGCTGGGCACCATGCTCGGCGGCTTCAACATCAAGCCGCTGATCGACCTGCTGGGCGACGCCGAGTGCGGCGAGGCCGCCGCCGCCGGCCTGAAGACCACGCTGCTGATGTTCGACTACTTCCACGACGTCAAGGAGCTGGCCGACAAGGGCAACGCCAACGCCAAGGCGGTGATCCAGTCCTGGGCCGACGCGGAGTGGTTCACCAGCCGCCCGGCCGTCCCGGAAAGCCTGACGCTGACCATCTTCAAGGTGTCGGGCGAGACCAACACCGACGACCTGTCGCCGGCCCCGGACGCCTGGTCGCGCCCGGACATCCCGCTGCACGCCCTGGCCATGCTGAAGAACCCGCGCCCCGGCATCGTGCCGGAGGAAGCCGGCGTTCGCGGCCCGATCAAGCAGCTTGAGGATCTGAAGGCCAAGGGCAACCTCGTCGCCTATGTCGGCGACGTGGTCGGCACCGGCTCCTCGCGCAAGTCGGCCACCAACTCCGTGCTGTGGTGGACGGGCGAGGACATTCCCTACGTCCCGAACAAGCGCTTTGGCGGCGTCTGCCTGGGCTCCAAGATCGCCCCGATCTTCTACAACACGATGGAAGACGCCGGCGCCCTGCCGATCGAGCTCGACGTCTCGCAGATGGAGACGGGCGACACGGTCGAGCTGCGCCCCTACGAGGGCAAGGCCCTGAAGAACGGCGCGGTGATCGCCGAGTTCACCGTCAAGTCCGACGTGATCTTCGACGAGGTGCGCGCCGGCGGCCGCATCCCGCTGATCATCGGCCGCGGCCTGACCGCCCGTGCGCGTGAGGCGCTGGGCCTCGCCCCGTCGACCCTGTTCCGTCTGCCGTCCTCCCCGGTGGACAGCGGCAAGGGCTTCACGCTCGCCCAGAAGATGGTCGGCCGCGCGGTCGGTCTGGCGGAAGGCCAGGGCGTGCGTCCGGGCACCTATTGCGAGCCGAAGATGACCACGGTCGGCTCGCAGGACACCACCGGCCCGATGACCCGCGACGAGCTGAAGGATCTGGCCTGCCTCGGCTTCTCCGCCGATCTGGTCATGCAGTCCTTCTGCCACACCGCGGCCTATCCGAAGCTGGTGGACGTCAAGACCCACCGTGAGCTGCCGAACTTCATCTCGACCCGCGGCGGCGTCGCCCTGCGTCCGGGCGACGGCGTGATCCACTCCTGGCTGAACCGCCTGCTGCTGCCGGACACGGTGGGCACCGGCGGCGACAGCCACACCCGCTTCCCCATCGGCATCAGCTTCCCCGCCGGCTCGGGCCTCGTCGCCTTCGCCGCCGCGACCGGCGTCATGCCGCTGGACATGCCGGAATCGGTGCTGGTCCGCTTCAAGGGCACGCTGCAGCCGGGCGTCACGCTGCGTGACCTCGTCAACGCGATCCCGCTCTACGCCATCCGCCAGGGCCTGCTGACGGTGGAGAAGAAGGGCAAAAAGAACATCTTCTCCGGCCGCATCCTGGAGATCGAGGGTCTGCCCGAGCTGAAGGTGGAACAGGCGTTCGAACTGTCCGACGCCTCGGCCGAGCGCTCCGCCGCCGCCTGCACCGTCCGGCTCAACAAGGAGCCGATCATCGAGTACATGCGCTCCAACATCACCCTGATGAAGTGGATGATCGCGAACGGGTACGAGGACGCCCGGACGCTCGGCCGCCGCATCAAGGCGATGGAGGACTGGATCGCCAACCCGTCGCTGCTGGAGCCGGACGCCGACGCCGAGTACGCCGCGGTGATCGAGATCGATCTGGCCGACATCAAGGAGCCGATCGTCGCTTGCCCGAACGACCCGGACGACGTGAAGCTGCTGTCGGAGGTTGCCGGCGACAAGATCGACGAGGTCTTCATCGGCTCCTGCATGACCAACATCGGCCACTTCCGCGCCGCCGGCAAGATCCTGGACGGGAAGACCGACATCCCGACCCGCCTGTGGATCGCCCCGCCGACCAAGATGGACGCCCAGATCCTGACCGAGGAAGGCTATTACGGCGTTCTCGGCAAGTCGGGCGCGCGCATGGAGATGCCCGGCTGTTCGCTGTGCATGGGCAACCAGGCGCAGATCCGCAAGGGCTCGACGGCCATCTCGACCTCGACCCGCAACTTCCCGAACCGCCTGGGCATCGACACCCGCGTCTATCTCGGCTCCGCCGAGCTGTCGGCCGTCGCCGCCCTGCTGGGCAAGCTGCCGACCCCGGCCGAGTATCTGGAGCAGGTGAGCGTCGTTAACCAGAAGGCCGGCGACATCTACCGCTACATGAACTTCGACCAGATCAAGGAGTTCCAGGACGTCGCCGACACGGTCGCCGCCTGATCCACTCTTCCCCTCCCCCCGCCCAGCGGGGGGAGGCCGGGAGGGGGGCCGAGTGAGAGAATATCTGCGTTGATGAAAAGCCCCGCCGGGATCGCTCCGGCGGGGCTTTTCTTTTTTGGTATCAAGATTTGAACCACAGAGACACGGAGAGTTTCAGGCTACGCGCCATTGCCTCTCTGTGTCTCCGTGTCTCTGTGGTTCAACTTTCTTAAATGCCAAGACCCGCCAAATTTGCGCGGCTTCAGGCCGAACGCTCCGGGCCATGACCACCAGCCTTCGCAAGATACGCCCTTGGTGACGCCCCCAATGTCCGCTTGAACATCGTCGTGAAGGCCGCCGGGTTGTCGTAGCCGAGGTCCAGCGCCACCGTCGTCACCGGAACCCCGGCGACCAGCCGCGGCAGGGCGGACACCAGACAGGCCTGCTGGCGCCATTCCACGAAGCTCAGCCCCGTCTCGCGCCGGAACAGCCGCGTGAAGTTGCGGCGGCTCATGCCCAGCCCGTCGCTCCACGCCTCGATCGTCACCTGGATCGTCGGCTCCTGCAGGAACCGCCGGCAGCGCTCCGCAAGGGCGGCGTGGGCAGGGAAGGGCAGCGACAGCGGCTCCACCGGAAGCCGCCGCATCTCGTGCAGAAGCAACGCCATCACCGCGCCGTCGTGGCCGTCCGGATCGTAGTCCACCGGCACATCGAGCGCCCGCGCGATCAGGCTGCGGAAGAAGGGCGACAGCGCCACCACCTCGCAACGGCCCGGCATGGTGTCAGCGAGCGCGGGGGCCAGATAGAGGCTCTGCGTCATGACCATCCCGATCATGCGGACCTCGTGCGGGACGCCCGGCGGAATCCACAGCCCGCAATGGGGCGGCATCACCCAGCGCCCCTGGGCGGTGGACAGCACCAGTGTTCCCGTCGCCCCGGACAGCAGTTGCCCCCGCCGGTGCGTGTGGGCGGCCAGCAAGGTGCCGTCCGCGTGATCCTGCCCCAGGGCGATCAGCGGGCTGGGCGACTCCTCGACCGTGTCGATGCGCAGGTTCCGGACCATGGCCCAGTCTCGTAAGAAATCGGCCTGACCGCGGTGGCAGGCCGCCACGGCTCACCATAGGCTGTTGCCCTACACCAAGCAACGCGCCGCCCGCCGGCCAAGCGCCAAACCCGGCCAAGCGCCAAAAAAGGCTTTCCTTCGTGACCGACACCACCCTGTCCCGGCCCAAGGCCGGGGGGACGGCGCTGCCCGTCCTGGGGACGATCAGCGTCTGCCATCTGCTGAACGACCTGATCCAGTCCCTGCTGCCCGCGATCTATCCGCTTCTGAAGGGCGGATTCGACCTCAGCTTCGCGCAGATCGGCCTGCTCACCCTGACCTACCAGATCACCGCCTCGCTGCTTCAGCCGATCATCGGGCTCGCCACCGACCGGCGGCCGGCGCCCTACTCCCTGACCATCGGCATGGGGGCGTCGCTGGTCGGGCTGGTCACGCTGGCCTTCGCGCCGAACTACGCGGCGCTGCTGATCGGGGCGACCCTGCTGGGCTTCGGCTCCTCCGTCTTCCACCCCGAGGCGTCGCGGATCGCCCGTCTGGCCTCCGGCGGCGCGCACGGGATGGCGCAGTCGCTGTTCCAGGTGGGCGGCAACGCCGGCTCGGCGCTGGGGCCGCTGCTGGCCGCCTACATCATCCTGCCGCGCGGGCAAGAGAGCCTGTCCTGGTTCGCGCTGGCCGCCCTGGGCGGCATGGCCTTGCTGACCGGCATCGGGCGCTGGTACGCCCGCAGCGACCACGCCCGCCCGGTCCGCCGCGGCGCCGCGGTCCGTCACCCCGGCCTGACCAGCGGGCAGGTGAACCGGGCGCTGGCCGTGCTGATGGTGCTGATCCTGTCCAAATACGTCTATCTGGCCAGCCTCACCAGCTACTACACCTTCTTCCTGATGGAGCGCTTCGCCCTGGCGCCGGATTCGGCGCAGCTCTGCCTGTTCGTCTTCCTGGCGGCGGTCGCGATGGGCACGATCATCGGCGGGCCGGTCGGCGACCGGATCGGGCGCAAGACGGTCATCTGGGTGTCCATCCTCGGCATCCTGCCCTTCACGCTGCTGCTGCCCCATGTCGGGCTGACGGCGACGGTCGTGCTCAGCGCGGTGATCGGGCTGGCGCTGGCCTCGGCCTTCCCCGCCATCATCGTCTACGCGCAGGAGCTGATGCCCGGCCGCGTCGGCATGGTCTCCGGCCTGTTCTTCGGTCTGGCCTTCGGCATCGGAGGCATGGCCGCCGCCGGGCTGGGCGTCCTGGCCGACTGGAAGGGCATCGGCTTCGTCTTCCAGGCCTGCTCGGTCGTCCCGCTGCTCGGCCTCGCCGCCGCCCTTCTGCCCAACGTTTCCCCGCACAAGGCTTCCTGAACCGTCGACGAGCCGCGCCGTACCCCTGGCGCGGTGCGTCCCTCGACAAATTCCCGCAATTTCCTCATGGTCATATTGCAAATGCGAATCATTCTTATTATCATTCTCCTCAGGCCGGACGTTCTCGCCTTTGCTTGCCGGCCCTGATCCGATTGCCCCACAGGATTGCCCAGAGAGAGACCATGAACGTCACGATCATCTATGGCTCCGACGGCGGCGCGACCAAGTCGGTCGCCTCGCGCATCGCGAAGAAGATTCAGGGGAAGACCGTCGACATCGCCCGCGCCTCCACCGCGGATTTCGAGAATTGCGACCTGCTGATCCTCGGCGCGCCGACCTACGGGGTGGGCGATCTGCAATGCGACTGGGAGGCCAATTTCGCCACGCTGAAGGCGGCCAACCTGAACGGCCGGAAGGTCGCCCTGTTCGGCACCGGCGATCAGGTGACCTACCCGGAGTCCTTCGTGGATGCCATGGGCACCCTCTACGATCAGGTGGTGGCGCAGGGCGGGGTCGTCGTCGGCTTCACCGACACCACCGGCTACGAGCATTCGGGCTCCACCGCCGAGCGTGACGGGCGGTTCGTCGGGCTGGCGCTCGACCAGGACAACCAGTCCTCCCAAACCGACAAACGGATCACCGCATGGATCAGCCAACTGACGTGATTCCCAATGACGGGCCGGCCATGCCCGTTCATCTGCTCGGGCACCATCTGTACGAGTACAGCAAGGGCGTCCGGCCCATGGTCATGATGACGCTCAGCACGCGGGACGCCGACACGGTGACCCGCAAGCTGGCGGAGCGGTTCGTCGACTACCACGTCCAGACGGTGACGGAGGCCAAGGTCAACGTCTTCTTCGGCAACGCGGCCTGTGTCGCGATGGTGCGCAGCGTGGTGCGCAAGCCGCTGAACCAACTGACGCCGGAGGAGGATTTCATCCTCGGCACGCTGCTGGGCTACGACCGCGAACAGCAATGCCGGCGCTTCCTGGCCATGACGCAGGCCGGGCGGAGCGGAGCGGCGGCCTGATCCATCCGTCAGGGCGCCGTCTCCACCATCCGGAAAAACTTCGTCGCGGTCTCGACAGACCGGGCCGCCGTCGTCAAATCTGATTCCCAAACAATCAAAGGGAGGCAGGGATGGCAGCGGCTCCGTCCGGGATGGTGTTCGAGAATCCGGAGAGCGGCCAGCGGGAGGCGGTGACCAACCGCGAGATCCTCTGGGCCTTTCTGCTCGGCCCCGTCTACTTCGCGAAAAAGGCCGAATGGCTGCACGCCGGAATTCACGCGGCGCTGATCCTCATCTCCATCCCACTGTGGCCGACCGGCGTTCTGATGACGTTGGGCGTCTGGGTCGGCTACGCCTGCGCGGCGCCGACGATCCTGGAGTACCGGTACCAGAAGATGGGATGGGAGAAGGTCGCGGGCTGAGGTGCGACAGGGCGCCGTCGTTGGTGCCCCCACCCAACCCTCCCCCGCGCGGCGGGAGAGGGCTTTCGATCGGCCGGGTCAGGCGGTTGCGCCGAACTCCTCGGCAGTCAGCACCAGCACGCCATCCTCGTCGGCGAAGACCAGATCGCCGGGGGTGATGCGGATGCCGGCCAGAGTCACCGGCAGATCCTTCTGCCCCTCGCCATAGCGGACGGTCTTGCGCGGGATCGCCGCCAGCGCCTTGATGCCCAGGTCCAGCGTGGCGAGCACGGCGGCGTCGCGGACGCAGCCGTGGATGACCACGCCCTCCCAGCCGTTCTTCACCGCGTCCTTGGCGATCAGGTCGCCCATCAGGGCGGCGCGCAGGCCGCCGCCGCCGTCCACCACCAGCACCTTGCCCTGCCCCGGCGTGCCCAGCGTCTCCTTGACGCGGGAATTGTCCTCGAAGCACTTCACGGTCACCGCCACGCCGCTGAATTTGCAACGCCGGCCGAAATCGCGGAAGACGGGGTCGGCGACGCGGGCGGTCCTCTCGAACCGGTCGTAGAGGTCGCAGGTGCTGTCGAAATCGGTCATGCGCGTTCGCTCCCCTTGTTTCGGTATTGGCGGCAGGATACCCCCTAAACGGCGATGGTCAATCCTCCGGGGAGGCGATGGCTCCCGTGCTGGTCCGCTCCAGGATGGCGCTGCGGCGGAAGCGGTAGAGCTCGGCGGGGCGCCCGCCGGTCTGGCTCTCATACTGGCCGGTCGGCTCCACCAGCCCGCCGGAGATCATCAGGCGCCGGAAATTCTGCTTGTGCAGCCGCTCGCCGGACAGCGCCTCCACCACCTGCTGAAGCTGGTGCAGGGTGAAGGTCGGGGGCAGCAGCTCGAACACGATGGGGCGGTATTTCAGCTTGCCACGCAGACGTTCCAGCGCCGTCGCCAGGACGCGGCGGCCGTCGCGGGCCATCGGGCGGCCCAGCGCGCGGGGCATCTCCAACCGTACCGTGCGCTCCTCCACCCCCGCCCGGCGGGCCAGGTCATGGTCGCGGAACGCCTCCACCACCAGCCCGGCCTCGTAGAGAAGCTCATAGCGTTCCAGCACCCGTTCGGAATCCCAGTCCCCGCCGTCCAGGGCGAAGGCCATGCGGGCGCGCTCGCCGCGCCGGGCACGGGCGGGCTCGTCCGGCGCTGCGGCGACCCAGCGGGCCAGCGCCGGGCGGATCACCGAATCGAGCAGCGGCGGCGGCGCATCGCGCCAGTCCTCCCAGGGGAAGAACTCGTACAGGCCGCGCCACTCCGCCCCGTCGATGCGCAGCGGCGCCTCGCGCAGCAAGGCCAGATAGCCGACCACCAGCGAGCGCGGGCCGCCGAACAGCTCGTGCGGGTCGCGGTAGCGGTCGCCGAAGCTGTAGAGCTGCTCCACATAGCGCAGGGTCAGCCCGGCCGCGTCCTCCGCCACCGCGCGCAGGCCGTCCTGAAGGGTGCGGAAGCGCTCGGGATCGAAGGGCGCGCCCGGCAGGGCGTCGCGGTGGGGCGGCGGCTCGTCGCCGCGGCGGTGCGATTCGGGGATCTCGAAGCCGCTGCGCACGGTCACCACGCGCGGCTCGGCGCCGTTCGCCGAGGACACGCCCACCGAAACGATGGCCGCCGTTAGCCCGATCTGGGTTTCCGTGCCGATCTGCGTTTCCCCTGCCACGCGCCACCCGCCTCCCCGCTGCCGATCCGTCGGCGGCAGGATAAGCGGCCCGCCGCGGCAAATCACCGGTCTTTCCGCCGGGCACCCCCGTGAAATCTCGCCGCAAGCCGGCCCGGCATGACACTTTTGTGACTCCCCATAAGCGCCGGGGATGTTACACCAGCCGCGACGCTGGGGCTCGCGCGCGTCCGTGCGGGGTCCCCAGCGGTGCAGGCCGGCGTAAGTTGGAGAACCACGCATGCTGAATTTGTTCCGGGCCCTGATGCCGCGCGAAGAACGGTTTTTCGACCTGTTCGCCGACCATGCCCGGACCGTCGCCACGGGCGCCGAGGCGCTGCGGGCGATGATGGCCAGCGGCCAGGACCTGGAGGAGCGGTTCCAAACCATCCGCCGGGTCGAGAGCGAGGCCGACGCCATCGAGAAGGACATCCAGCTCGCCGTCCACCGCAGCTTCATCGTGCCCTTCGACCGTTCGGACATCCAGGAACTCGGCAAGCGGATGGACGACGTCCTCAACCTCATCGAGGAGACCGCGCGTCACCTCGTCGAGGCGGGCTTCAACGACTACACGCCGGAAATGCACGCCCAGGCCGATGCCATCGTGCGCTGCACCAATCGGCTGAGCGCGGGCATCCCCCTGCTCCGCGACATTCCCAAACACGTCGAGCAACTCCACGCGATGACCGCCGAGGTCTCGCGGATCGAGAGCGAAGGCGACCGGCTCCTGCGCGAGGCCAACCATCGGCTGCGCGACGAGAGCGGCGGGCTCGACGCCCCCATCACCCATCGCCACGCCCTTCAACGCGAGATCATCGAGCTGCTGGAACGCGTGCTCGATGCGTGCGAGGACGTGGCCGACACCATCGACGGCATCATCGTCGAACAGGTCTGATCCCATGGAAGCCGCTACCCTCGCCCTGCCCATCCTCATCGGGCTGATCGGCGTCGCCCTCCTCTTCGATTTCCTCAACGGGCTGCACGACGCGGCCAACTCCATCGCAACGGTCGTCTCCACCCGCGTGCTGTCGCCGCGGACCGCCGTCGCGATGGCCGCCTTCTTCAACTTCATCGCCTTCCTGTTCTTCGGGCTGCATGTGGCGACCACCATCGGTACCGGCATCGTCGGGGCGGGGGTGGTGGACCCGCACGTCATCTTCGGCGCGCTGATGGGCGCTATCGTCTGGAACGTCTTCACCTGGTGGCTGGGCATCCCGTCCAGTTCCTCCCACGCGCTGATCGGCGGCCTCGTCGGGGCCGGCGTGGCGAAGGCCGGGCTGGACGCCGTGGTGGTGTCGGGTCTGGCGAAGACCGCCGCGGCCATCGTCGTCTCGCCGGTGGTCGGCTTCCTGCTGGCCAGCGTGATGATCGTGGCGGTGTCCTGGCTGTTCCGGCGCACCACCCCCTTCGCGGTCGACCGGCTGTTCCGCCACCTGCAGATCGGCTCCGCCGCGCTCTACAGCCTGGGGCACGGCGGCAACGACGCGCAGAAGACCATGGGCATCATCGCTGTCCTGCTCTTTTCCCAGGGGCTGCTGGGGCCGACCTTCCACGTGCCCTTCTGGGTGGTCATCACCTGTCAGGCCGCGATGGGGCTGGGCACGCTGTTCGGCGGCTGGCGCATCGTCAAGACCATGGGGTCGAAGCTGACCGACCTGAAGCCGGTCCAGGGCTCCTGCGCGGAGACGGGCGGCGCGATCACTTTGTTCGTCGCGACATGGCTCGGCGTTCCGGTCAGCACGACCCACACCATCACCGGCGCGATCATCGGCGTCGGCGCCGCCCGCCGTACCAGCGCGGTGCGCTGGGGTCTGGCGCAGGGCATCGTCATGGCCTGGGTCATCACCCTGCCGGCGACCGCCATCGTCGGCGCGCTTTTCTACGAGGTGTCGCGGGTGCTGTGGTAGCCGCGACGCCGGAGCGCGGCACGGCGGGCCGAAAAGGCCCGCCACCGGCTTACGGACCGTACTCACGGCTTGGCAAAGAAACGCAAAACGCGAAAAGGGCGGCCCGAGGCCGCCCTTTTTCGTACCATCCGCGCTGTGTCATGGAGCGGGCGAAGGGATTCGAACCCTCGACCCCAACCTTGGCAAGGTTGTGCTCTACCCCTGAGCTACGCCCGCGCCGCTCCAGCGGAGGAGCGCCCGTATACGCCCCGGCGACGGCCAAAGCAAGTCTATTTTTTCACGCGACGCCAATCCGTGCGTCGAAGGAGCCTCGGCACGGCAGGAATGCAGGCGGGTGGAGGCCGCCGCTTGCGGATTGCGCAATAAAACATACCAACATATGTTACGCTGCCTCGTTCAGAACGGAATTACCCAACCGTTGTTTTGAATGTCTGCGCATTCGAATTTGTTTCCTCTAACATGCCGATGACGCTCCGCAGGGGGGCTTCGATGGCCGGAACGGATATGGACCTGGGCGAATCGCGACCGATGCCCACGGCGGCGCCTCGGGAGGCGTTGTGCCGGCCCATGCCCGCGCCAGACGTCACGCGCGCCGCGGATTCAGCGGATGGCGGAGCGGCCCGGCGCAACAGCGCGGAACGCAAGGTCGTCACCGTCCTGTTCGCCGACATCGTCGAATCCTCCAGCATGGTGTCAGGCCGCGACCCGGAGGAGGCCGACCAGACCCTTCTCACCATCCTGCAAGTCCTCACCGACTCGGTGGATCGCTACGGCGGCACGGTGGCCCAGGTGCTGGGCGACGGCATCATGGCGGTGTTCGGCGCGCCCTCCGCGCAGGAGGACCACGCGCTGCGCGCCTGCCTCGCCGCGCAGGACATCGCCCGCTCGGCCATCGATTCGGACGAGTTCAAGATGCGGGTCGGCATCAGCTCCGGCGAGGTGGTGGCCCAGATCATCGAGACGGGGGTCTGGACCGACTACCGCACCGTGGGCGAAACCGTTCATATCGCCGCCAAGCTGCAGCAGCGGGCGCAGCCCAACAGCGTGCTGCTGAGCCGCGAGACGCTGGATCTGGTGCCCAAGGGCCTGACGGTCCGCCCGGCGGGAACCCTGCGCCTGTCCGCCACGGCGGAGCCGGTGACCGCCTTCGCGCTGGAAGCGGCGCGGGCGATGCGGCTCACGGCGATGGACCTGCTGTCGGCCGAAGGCACCCTGTTCGTCGGGCGCCAACCCGAACTGGCGGTGCTGACCGGAGCGCTGCGGCGGGCCGAGCGGGGCCGCGGCGCCTGCGCCATCCTGATCGGAGAGGCCGGCATCGGCAAATCCCGGCTGACCGGAGAGCTGATGCGCAGCCCGGAAGCCGGGGCTTTCACCATCGCCATCTGGCCGCAATTCCCGATCCGCCGCCTGGGTGACCCCGACGACCTGGAGGCGGCGGCCTGTTGCCTCGCCCTGTCGGTCTGCGGGGTGGTGGACGGCTCGGCGGTGGCGCGGCTGACCGCCGCCGCGGCGCGCAACGGTGGCGAACTGGCCGGCGAGGCGATGCGGGAATTGCTTGGCCAGCTTTCCGTCCACCCGCTGTGGCAGGGGCTCGACCCGGCCCAGAAGGCCGATTTCAGCGTCGAGGGGCTGGTCGCGGCGATCCGCGAGCTGTCCGTGGAGCGCCCGCTGCTGATCCTCGTCGAGGATGCGCACTGGACGCGCGGGCTGACCAACCGCCTGCTGGACGCCCTCGCCGAAGGGGTGGAGGATGCCCGCGTCCTCGTCCTGGTCACGTCACGGCCGGACACGCCGGGCGGCTGGACCGCGCCGGACTCCGTTCACGCCCTCGCGCTCGAACCGCTGGAGCCGCTGCAGGCCGACGAGTTCCTGGACCATTGGCTGGGCCACAGCCCGTCGCTGGCCGACCTGAAGGCGCGCGTCGCGGCGCAAAGCCAGGGCGTGCCGCTCTATCTGGAGGAATCGCTGCGCACGCTGGAGACGACCGGGGCCATCGTCGGCAGTCCGGGCCGCTACAGCCTGGGCAAGGCGGACGCCCGGATGGCCCTGCCGGCCACGGTGCACGGCCTGCTCGCCTCGCGGATCGACGCGCTGGAGCCCGGCCCGCGGCGGGTGCTGATGCACGCGGCGGTGATCGGCACCTCGGTCGATCTGGGCCTGCTGCGCGCGGTGTCCCCGATTCCCGCCGCCGAACTGCCGTCGGCTCTGGCCCGGCTGGAGCAGAGCGGCTTCTTCGCGCGCTCCCGCCTGCTGCCGAACCTGGAGCTGACCTTCCGCCACGCGCTGGTCCAGGAAGTCGCCTACGCCACCCTGACCAAGCGGGAGCGCCAGCCGCTGCACGGGCGCGTCCTGCACGCCCTGCGGCGGCGGTCCGACCGCAACCTGCCGAACCGGGCGGAACTGATCGCCCATCACGCCTTCTACGCCGAGAATTGGCCGCTCGCCTGCGCCTATGGCCGCCGGGCCGGGCGCCGGGCGGAGATGCGCTGCAAGCATTTCGACGCCGGACGCTTCTACGAGCAGGCGCTGAAGGCCCTGGACCATCTGCCGGACACCCGCCGCAACACCCAGCGGCGGATCGACCTGTGGGTCGGCATCCCTCTCGTCCTGCTGCCGCAGGGGCGCCAATTGGCCGGCGACCCGCTGGAGGAGGCGCGGGACATGGCGCTGGGCATCGACGACCGCATCCGCTACGCCCGCGCGACCTCGCTCAAGGCGTCCTTCCAATGGGTCTACGGCGTGCTCGACGGAGCCATCGCGCTCAGCCGCAGCGCGCTCGACCATCTGGGCAACCAGGGGACGATGGAACTGCGCATCCAGGGGCTGATGCGGCTGGGCGGCATGCTGGTGGACAAGGGGCATTTCCCGGAAGCCCAGGAGAAGCTGGAGCAGGCGCGCAGCCTGGCGCTGGCCCATGCCCCACGCGCGCGGTTCGGCCTGACCGCGGTGGCGGTCGCCATCACCGCCGCCTACCAGGGCCGTTGCCTCGCCGAGTTGGGGCGCGACGAGGAGGCCGTCCGGGTGATGCTCCACGCGCTCGACATCGCGGAAGGGGTCGGGCACGCCTTCTCCGTGTCGTCGGTGAAGGTCCATTTGGCGCTGGTCCACATCATCGGCGAGCGCTTCGCCGAGGCGCTGCCGCTGCTGAAGGACGCCGTGACGATCACCGAGGCGACGCGCCTGCACATCTTCCAACCGATCACGCTGGGCGCGCTGGGCTACGCCATCGCCCGCACCGGCGGCTCTGCGGAGGGGGCGCGCCTGCTGAACGCCAGCCTGGAACAGGCGCACATCCTGAATCACTCGCTGCCCAGGCCGCGGATCTTGAACTGGATGTCGGACCTGGCCCTGGAAACGGCGCAGCACGACACCGCGATCGGCTGCGCCGCCAAGGCGCTGAGCATCGCGACGGACGCCGGACAGCTGTCCGAACAGGGCTGGTCGCACTTCGCCCTGGCTCAGGCCTTCACCGCCACCGGCCAGCGCCGGGAGGCCATGGAGCATCTGGCGGCTGCCGAGACGATGAGCCGCCAGCTGTCCATGATGCCGCTCTCCGACCGCTGCCGGGCCTTCCGCCGCTGCCTCGCCGCGTCCGACCTGACCCGGTGAACGCCCCGCCGGAGCGTCAGGCGACCAGCGTGGTGGTGCCGGCGGCGGTGCTGCGGAAATGGTTCAGCACATAGACCCGGACGCTGGTGGCGAAGGGGATTCCCTCCGTCCGGCTGTCGTGGATGTCGGCGCACAGCGCCTCCAGCGACTTGCCCTGGGACTTGGCGATGTCCTTCAGCCCATCCCAGATCGTCGCCTCCAGCCGCAGGCTGGCGCGGCGCCCCCCGATCGTCAGCGAGCGCGTCACCACGGCGGGCGGAGCCGCGAGCGAGCTGAGGTCGGCCATTTCGTCGAGGCTGCGGGGAATGCGGCGGTCCAACTTCATCGGTACGCTCCTGTCTCGGCTGGCCGGTTCTCGGCTTGGCGAATTTTTCCCGGGTCGCCGGAATTTTTCCGGGACTGAACATGCGTGTGTGCGCGTGTAAGCGATTTTTACCCGGCGCCGGGGCGTCCGGCATGTGAAGTTCTTCACAGTCCGGGCGGGTCATAGCGGCCAAGGTTTCGACATACCGCAGTATTCGCGGTTCCTCGAAACCCACGCCCAGGAGCTGTTCCCATGACCGCCATCATCGACCAGGCCGCCCTCATCCGTGGTGCCGACGGCCGTCTCTTCGCCGTGACCGCCCAGGGCGTGACCGAGGTTGCCGAGCAGGCCACCACCCTGACCGCCGCCGCCCGCATCGGCGACCGCCGCGCCTTCAACAGCGACGACCACGAGGCCGCCCGCCACGCGATCACCCCGGGCCTCTGACCGGCGGGGCGAACCCGCCAAAGCCCATCGTTCGGGCATTTTTCTTCGGGCCGTGGCGGCCGGCGTTTTCCCTGACCGGCCTGCCACGGTCCCCGCCCGCTCCCTCGTCCTTCGCCTGTTTCCATTCCGGTCCACAACGGGCCTTCCACGGCGGAGACCCTCTCCCATGCCCCTCGATTTCGTCCGCGGCATCGCGCGGGACCCGGCCATGTCCGACCAGCCGCTGAAGGTCCACACCACCGGAACCCACCGGATCGCCACGCCGGACCAGACGCTGGCCCGCGTCGCCCCCTTCCTTCCCGTCATGGGCATCACGCGGGTGGCGAACGTCACGGGGCTGGACCATGTCGGCATCCCGGTGGTGATGGTGACCCGGCCGAATTCCCGCTCCATCTCCGTCGCCCAGGGCAAGGGCGTGACCCTGGCCGCCGCCAAGGCGTCGGGCGTCATGGAGGCGATCGAGAGCTACCACGCCGAACGCATCACCCTGCCGCTGAAATACGCCAGCTACGACGAGCTGCGCTGGACCCACCGGGTGGTGGACGTGTCCCGCCTGCCGCGGCTGTCGACCAGCGCCTTCACCCCCCACACCCCGATGCTGTGGATCGAGGGCGACGACCTGCTGGGCGGCGGGCGGACATGGGTGCCCTTCGAGACGGTGCATCTGAACTTCACGTTGCCGATGCCGCCGGGGTCCGGCTGCTTCCTGGCCGGGTCGAACGGGCTGGCCTCGGGCAACAGCCTCGCCGAGGCGACCGCGCACGCCATGACCGAGCTGGTCGAGCGCGACGCCGCCACCCTGTGGCGCCTGACCTCTGCGGAGGCCCAGGCCGCCACCCGCATCGATCCGGCCAGTGTCGCCGATCCGGTGTGCCGCTCCCTGCTCGACCGCTTCGACGACGCGGGAGTCGCGGTCGGCCTGTGGGACATCACCAGCGACATCGGCCTGCCCGCCATCCTCTGCCGCATCGCGACGCTGGACGACGCGCCGCAGCACAGCATCCGCCCGGCGATGGGCATGGGCTGCCACGCCGCGCCGGAGGTCGCGCTGTCCCGCGCGCTGACCGAAGCGGCGCAGAGCCGGCTGACCTTCATCGCCGGGGCGCGCGACGACATGCCCCGCTCCGAGTACGAACGCCACCTCGACCCGGCGCAGCACGCGCGCTGGAAGGCGCTGATCTCCGAGGGCACCGGGGGCCGCGACGTCGCCGCCATCCCCAGCCTCGCCGGGCGCACCATCGAGGAGGACCTGGCCTGCCAGCTCGACCGGCTGCGCGCCGCCGGCATCGAGGAGGCCGTGGCGGTGGACCTGACCAAGCCGGAGTTCGGCATCGCCGTGGTCCGCCTGGTCATTCCCGGCCTGGAGGGGCTGGACTCCTCCCCGGACTATGCGATGGGTGCGCGGGCGCGCGCCGTCGCCGGCCTCTGACACCGGCCCTCATGATCCGGCCCTTATGATAGAGAGAGCGAAGGCGGAGACTCCCATGCAGACGCCGGACGGCCTTTACGTCTTTCTCGGCCCCACCCTGCCCCGCGGCGAAGCGGCCCGGCGGCTCGACGCCACCTATCTGCCGCCGGTCGCCCAGGGCGACATCATCCGGCTGTGCGAACGCAGACCGCGGGCGATCGGCATCGTGGACGGCTACTTCGAGAACATCCCCTCCGTCTGGCACAAGGAGATCCTGCACGCCATCCACCAGGGGGTGGCGGTGTTCGGGGCGTCCAGCATGGGCGCCCTGCGCGCCGCGGAGTTGCATCCCTTCGGCATGATCGGCGTCGGCGCCGTCTTCGAAGCCTTCCGCGACGGGCGGCTGGAGGACGACGACGAGGTGGCGGTGATCCACGGCCCGGCGGAACTCGGCTATCCCAGCCTGTCCGAGGCCATGGTGAACATCCGCCGCACCCTGGCCGACGCCGCGCAGGAGAGGGTCGTCCCCGCCGCCACGGCGCGGCGGCTGGAGGCCATCGCCAAGGCCCTGCCCTATCGCGAGCGCGGCTTTGGCCGGATGCTCCGCCTCGCCGCCGCCGAGGGGCTGCCGGAGGAGGAACTCGCCGATTTCCGCCATTGGCTGCCCACCGGGCGGTGCGACCAGAAACGGGAGGACGCGCTGGACCTGCTCCAGGCCATGCGCCGCTGGGCGATGGGCGGCGGCCGGGCGCCCGAGGCGCGGTTCCATTTCGAGCACACCGCCCTGTGGGAGCGCGCCCTGCGGGACGGCGCGCATCGTCCCGCCCCGCATTCCACGGCGGGGAATCCGCTGGACTGATCGTCCGCCGGGTGCCATCAACGGTCCGACGGCACTCAACCGGGGACCGCGAACGCCATGGCCTTACTGAAGGACGTCGCCGGCATCCTGCAGCGCAACCGAATGTTGGGGGTTCTCGACGACGCCCGGATGCAGGAGCTGGTCGCGCTGGGCCGGGTGTCGCGGTTCAGTGAGAACCAGACCGTCTTCAGCAAGGGCGATCCCGGCGATTGCCTGTACGCCATCATGAAGGGGCAGATCGCCGTCTCGACCTCGTCCGAGGACGGCAAGACGATGCTGCTCAACATCCTGAACCCCGGCGACGTGCTGGGGGAAATCGCGCTGATCGACGGCAAGGACCGCACCGCCGGGGCCACCGCGCTGCGCCCGGCGGAACTGTTCCGCATCGACCGTCCGGAATTCATCTCCTTCCTGGAGCGGCATCCGTCCCTGTGCATCCGGATGATGGGCGTGCTGTGCGAACGGCTGCGCTGGGTATCGGAGAACATCGAGGATGCGGTTTTCCACGACGTGCCGCGCCGGCTGGCCCGGCGAATCCTGTTGCTCGGCGACACGTATGGGCAGAAGACTCCAACAGGCTTGCGAATCAACCAGCCCGTGTCGCAGGAGGCCTTGGCAGCAATGTTGGGTGTTACCCGCGAGATGGTGAACAAAAGTCTGCGTGCACTGCGCAACTCCGGAGCTATTACCTATAACAAAGGTTTTATCGTCGTTACCAATCTGTACATGCTGAAGGATATGGCGGGAGAGTCGGGTGACGTGCCGTAAGGCCACCCTGCACGTCTGAGGAGTTTTATCGTCGCAAATTTTTTCAATCGCGCTATATTGGCTGCGTGACTTCAAACACGACTGACATTCAAGGAATACAGGGCTATGTCGGGTCAGGATTCGCAGGCGTCCAACGCGCCATCGCCGCTGAGCGCCATCCCGCTGGTGACGCGCACCGTCAAGCTGTTCGGACAACCGACGCCGCTTCGGCTGGAACCCTCCTACTGGGAAGCGTTGGACGACATCTGCCACCGGGAAGACCTGACCGTGGATGAGCTGTGCAGCGACCTCAAGGACCGCCTCGATTCGCAGTCCCGGCGGTCGCGCGGGGTTGCCGTGTCGCTGGCCAACGCGGTCCGCGTGTTCATCGTCGGCTATTACCGCAAGGCGGCGACCGAGAAGGGGCACGACCGCGCCGGCCATGGCCGCGGCGATCCCTTCGTCAGCACGCCCTTCGACCAGCCTCCGGCCCAGCCCGCCAAGGAAGGCTGAATTCTCTGGCGGCATCCCGCTGAGCCGCGCGTGTGCCGACAACAGGACGGTTTCAACCACTCGCCTGTGAGGAATCGCCGCGTCCGATTGAACGAAGCAACGTCCGGCTTGCGCTGCGGCGGGATTTGGTGTGTTGATCGGTCCAGCGGCATCGCCACGGTCGGCTGATCGGGCCATCCGTGGGCCGCCCCTCCCGTCCACCGCGGAGCCGACCGTTCATGAGCGGGACCCAGCCGTCCGCCATCAGACCGACGTTCACCCGCTGGCTCCGGGAGCGTTCCTTCCTGTCCGGCCTGACCGCCCTGCTGATCCTCATGGCGGTGCTGGGCACGGTGATGCGCCACAACTACCTGCTGTTCCATCTCTGCGTGGAGTTGTTCGCCGTCGCCATCTCCATGACGATCTTCACGATCGCCTGGAACACGCGCGACACGAATCAATCGCCCTTCCTCGCCTTCGTCGGCCTGTCCATGCCGGGCATCGCGCTGCTGGACCTGCTGCACGCCATCGCCTTTCCCGGCATGAACGTCATCGGCGGGGCCGGCGCCAACCAATCCACCCAGCTCTGGATCGCCGCCCGCGGCCTTCAGGTCGCGGTCTTCCTGGCCGCGCCGCTGCTGACCGAAAGGCGGCTGCGCGCGGGCGACGTGCTGCTGGTCCAGGCCGCGGTCGTGGCCTGCACCCTGCTGTCGATCTTCACCTTCGGCATCATGCCGGACAGCTTCGTTCCAGGCATCGGCTTGACCTCCTTCAAGGTGGGCGCCGAGTACATGTTCAGCGCCGCGGCGGTCGTCGCCTGCCTTCTGCTGTGCCGCAAGCGCCGGCAGTTCGAGCCCAGGGTGTTCGGCCTGACCTTCGCCGGCATCGCCCTGCTGGCTCCGCAGGAGTTGATCTTCACGCTCTACACCGATCCTCACGGGCCGATGAACGCGCTGGGTCATTTCATCAAGATCCTGTCCTTCTACCTGCTGTACCGGGCGATCATCGTCACCGCCCTGCAAAACCCCTACGACCTCGCCTTCTACCGGATGCGCCGCAGCGAGGAGGCCCTGCGCGACCATCTGAGCGGACTCGAATCGCTGATCGCCACCCGCACCGCCGAACTGCGCGAGAGCGAGGCGCGCTGGCGGGCGCTTCTGGAATGCTCCAACGACTGGTTCTGGGAGACCGACGAGCGCGGGCGCTTCACCGCCCTGTCGCCACGCGCCCAGGAATCCACCGGGCGCGGCGGGGCGGAGCTTCTGGGTTTCACCCACGCCGACCTCCTGGATCGCAACCGTCCGGAGGAGGATTTCCCCGCCCTGGCCGAGGCGCTGCACCGAAGGGAACCCTTCCGCCGCCTGTCCTTTCCGCTGGCCTCGCCGGGGGGGAGTGCGCGCTGGGTGATGGTCAGCGGCACGCCGCGCTATGACGGCAGCGGCACCTTCCTCGGCTACCGCGGCACGACCAGCGACATCAGCGCGCGGCGCCAGTCGGCGGAAGCGGCGCGGCAGAAGCAGACCATGGCGGCGCTCGGCAGCCTCGTCGGCGGCCTTGCCCACGAGATCAACAACCTGTTGCAGCCGGTCATCAGCCTGTCCGATCTGGCGCGCGGCCGCGCCGGAGAGGACCGCAAGCTCCACGCCTATCTGAACGCCATCCACGACAGCGGGGTGAAAGCCCGCACGATCATGCGCGACGTCCTACAGTTCGCCCGCGTCGAGGTGGCCGAGTCTCCGCCGGGCAACCTCGAGGAGGCCGTGCATTCCGCCCTGGAACTCGCCGCGCCCTCGATGCCGGCGTTCATCGAAACGCGCACGCGGCTGGAATCCGGCCTGAACGCGGTGACGATCACCGCGACCGAACTGACCCAGGTGCTCCTGAACCTGATCCAGAACGCCCGCGATGCCATGCCGCAGGGCGGCGCGCTGACCATCGGCGCCCATTCCTTGAGCCTGAAGGAGCGGGACGCATCCCGCCGCCAGCTCGGCGAAGGCGATTATGTGCGGCTGACCGTCGCCGACACCGGCACGGGAATGGACGAGGCGACCCGCCAGCGCGTGTTCGACCCCTTCTTCACCACCAAGCCGGTCGGCACCGGGACGGGGCTTGGGCTTTCGGTGGTATATGGTATCGTAAGGAACGGGGGCGGCGACATTCTGGTGGAGAGCGCCCTCGGACGCGGAACGTCCTTCATCATCGACCTGCCCACCGCCCCGCCCGGCGGACCGGGCCAAACGACACATGGGATGCTGGTTCATGGCGAAGGTGCTGGTCGTTGAGGATTCGGCCGCCGTGCGGCTGGCGGTCACCGAAGTGATCGAACAGGCCGGCCACGAGGTCGCGGAGGCGGAAAACGGCCGCGTCGCCATCGCCCTGCTGGACGGCGGCGCGGTCTTCGACCTGATCGTCACCGATGTGCTGATGCCCGAGGCCGACGGGGTGGAGGTCATCAAGGCCGCGCGCACCCGCAACCCCGGAGGTCGCGTGCTCGCCATGTCCGGCGGGGCGCCGAACCTGCCCGCCGGGTATGCGCTGAAGATGGCCGAGATGTTCGCGGCCGACGCCGTGCTCTACAAGCCCTTCCTGAACGAGGAGCTGCGCAAGGCCGTGGCCCGCCTGCTGTCGATGACGGGCGAATCCGAGGCCGGCTGACAGCGGGGCCATCTCTTCCGGATGTTGCTCAAAACACACGATGACACCCCTGTGACACCCTGGGGGCGCTCCGGCGGCCATCGCTCTCCTTGACCGAAGTTATCCACAAAATAGTGCATAAGATGGTGGATAAGGCTGTTGAACCCTCGGTCCCGCCTGCCCGCCGCGGGGGTGCCGGGAAACGCCCCTGAATCGGCGCCGATTCGGGATGCGACACCCCGAACGGCCAGGATCGGCGCACCCCTTGCGCCCTTCGCTACCCCTAAGATGGGCTGGTCCGCCCCGCACCGCCTCGCCACTATGACACCATGCATTGCCTAGGTGGAAAGGACGGCGCATGGCCCATTTTCTCGTGACCGGCGGCTGCGGATTCATCGGATCGCATCTGGCCGACCGACTGATCGGCGACGGGCACCGCGTCACCATCCTGGACGACCTGAGCACCGGCCGGCTGGAGAACAAGCCGCTGCTGGCGAAGCTGGTGGTCGGCGACGTCGCCGACCCGGACGCGGTCCAGCAGGCGATCCAGGGGGTGGACGGCGTGTTCCATCTGGCCGCCGTCGCGTCCGTCCAGCGCTCGCGCGAACTGTGGGCGGAAACCCACCGCACCAACCTGTCGGGCACCGTCACCGTCTTCGAGGCGGCGCGCAGCGCCCGCAACGGCAACCCGGTGCCGGTTGTCTACGCCTCCTCCGCCGCGGTTTATGGCGACAACACGGCCACCCCGCTGCGCGAGGACGCCGCGACGCGCCCGCTGTCCGCCTACGGCGTGGACAAGCTGGGCTGCGAGTTGCACGCCAACGTCGCCTGGGCCATCCACGGGGTGCCGACGACGGGCTTCCGCTTCTTCAACGTCTACGGACCCCGGCAGGACCCGTCCTCGCCCTACTCCGGGGTGATCTCGATCTTCGCCCGCCGGGTGGCGCAGGGCGAGGACGTGACGATCTTCGGCGACGGCGAGCAGGTGCGCGACTTCGTGTTCGTCGGCGACGTCGTGCGCTTTCTCGTCAAGGCGATGGAGGTCAAGGCGATGGAGCGCCGCCCCGAAGGGGCCGAGGTCTTCAACCTGTGCACCGGCCGGCCGACCTCGCTCCTGATGCTGCTGGAGGTGTTGCAGGAGCTGTGCGCCAGCCGGGTGCGCCGCCTGCACCAGCCGGCGCGGGCGGGCGACATCCGAGTGTCCATCGGCGACCCGGCACGGCTGCGCGCCGCCTTCGGCGAGGGCTGCCGGTTCGGCCTGCTGCAGGGGCTGAGCGCCACCCTGACCGGGCAGATGCCACGGTAACGCCGCGCTTCCCCTTCCCTACACGTCGCGGCTTTCCAGCCGGGGCAGCCCGACCACCTTCAGGCGGCTTTCGCGGAGTTCCCCCACCTGATCAAGGATCGGCAGGGCGACCGCGGCGACGTGGGCGTTGATGCGCTTCAGGTCGCGCAGGATGTCCAGCACCAGGGCGCTGGTCTCGATGCTGGCGGCGTCGCCGCGGCGCACGCGGTCGAGGTGGCGGGCGGCGGCGGTGCGCTCCAGCGCCCGCACCGCGTCCTTCCCGGCGATGAGCTGCCGGGCCAGCCGCCGATCCTCCCCGATCAGGATGCCGAGCGCCGTGCGCAGATTCTCCACCGTGCGGCGGTGCAACTCCTCCACCTCCCGGAAATCCTCCGGCGCGAAATGCAGGTGGTGGCGGATGCGCTTGGCGGCGAGTTCCATCAGGCTCTTATCGATGATGTCGCCGATGTGCTCCAGGTTGATGGCGAAGGCCATCAGGTCGTCGACCCGCCGGGTCTCCTCGGCGTCGAGGTGGCGGCGGCCGAGCTTGGCGAGGTAGAGCTTCAGCGCGGTGTGCAGCCGGTCCACCCGGTCGTCGGCGCGGCTGACCTCGGCGATCGGGCGCTCGTCGTTCTGGCGCAGGGCGGTCAGGCTGCGGCACAGCATGTCCTCCACCAGATCGCCCAGCCGCAGGGTCTCGCGCACCGCGCCGGCGATGGCGACGGAAGGGGTTTCCAGCGCCGACTCGTCGAGATGCCGGGGCGTCGCCGCGTCCTCGCCCACGTCCGCCGGTTCAGGCAGCAGCCCTTCGGTCAGCCGGGCGAGCGGCGTCACCAGCGGCAGGAAGAGCAAGGCCAGCGCCGTGTTGAAGGCGACATGCGCGGTGACCACCGCCGTCAGCGGGGCCATCCCGGCCAGGAACGACGCCGCCATCGGCACCAGCGGCAGGGCCAGCAGCGACCCGGTCACCCGGACCAGCAGGTTGCCCAGCGGCACCCGCCGCGCCGCCGCCCCGTCCGCCGACGTGGCCAGCACCGCCGGCACGGCGCCGCCCAGATTGGCGCCCAGGACCAGGGCCACCGCCGTCTCGGTCCCGATCACCCCCGCCCCGGCCAGGGACCCCGCCAGCATCACCGTGGCGAGGCTGGAATGCACCGCCGCGGTCAGCGCCGCCGCGACGATCAGGGCGAACAGCGGCTCGCCGCCCAGCGCCTCCAGCATCGCCTGGACCAGCGCCGACTCCCGGACCGGCAGGGTGGCGGCACCGAGCAGCTTCAGGGCCAGCAGCATCAGCCCGATGCCGACCAGGATGCGGGCCAGCGCCCGGCGCCCGCGATGCTCGCCGCCCGCCGCGTGCAGCGCCCCGCCGATCAGCAGCAGGCTGGGCGAGAGCCAGTGCAGGTCGACGGCGAGCAGCCGGGCGACGAGGCTCGTCCCGACGTCGGCGCCCAGCATCACCGCCAGCGCCATGGCGGTGGTCATGAAACCCTGCCCGGCCATCGAGGCGGTCATCAGGGCGGTGGCCGTGCTGCTCTGCACCGCGATGGTGGCGGCGACGCCGGCCAAAAAGGCGGCCAGCCGGTTGCGCGTGCCGTAACCGACCCAGCGGCGGACCGCCGCTCCGCCCCACCGGAAGACGCCCGTCCGCACCAGCCGTAGCGCCCACAGCAGCAGCGCCACGGCGCCAAGGATGTCGATCAGGACGAGGGTGGGCGAGACGGCGGCGGTCGTGATGGCGGGCCTCCCGGCGTGTGGGCCTCAACAAAAGGACGATGGAGAGTGGGGCGTCATGAAAACGTAACAATCGCAGGGCGCAACCTGATCCCCCGCGAAAGGCGTATCCCCTTTGCCGGGACGCCGCACTCGGGCCTTCCGCTCACCCCCGCGTGACCAGCCAAATGCCCAGGGCCACCGGCAGAATGCCCAACAGGTCCCAGGGCTGCACCGCCTCGCCCAGCAGCAGCCAGCCAAACAGCATGCCCAGGGGCGGCATCAGGAAGTGATAGGCGCTGGCCTCCGTGGCGCTCGTCCGCTGCAACAGGCGAAACCACAGCAGGTAGCCGCCGATCGACACCACCAGCGCCTGATAGACCAGCGACCCGGCGAAGCCGGCGGTCAGCCGGATCGACCCGGCGTCCTCCAGCAGCAGCCCGATGGGCAGCAGCGCCAACCCCGCCGCCAGCACCTGCACGCCGGTGCCGGCGAGCAGCCCCGTCTGCGGCGCCAGCCGCTTGAACAGCAGCGTCCCCGCCGACAGCGCCACCAGCGCGCCGACCGCCAGCGCCATGCCCAGCGGTGCATCCATTCCGCTGCCCAGCCGCCCGCGCACCACCAGCGCCACCCCGGCCACCCCCAGCGCCAGCCCCGCCGCCTTGCGCCGGTTCATCGCCTCGCCCAGCAGCAGGGCGGCCAGCGCCGCGGTCAGCACCGGGTTGGCGCTGACGATCAGCGCCGTCAGGCCGGAGGACACGTAGGTCATGCCGCTGTAGCTCAACCCCAGATAGAGCGCATGGTTGAGCAGGCCGAGCAGCGCCAGCAGGCCGAGCGTCCGTCCGGCTATCCCGCGATACTCGCCCCGCCACGCCGCGACGGCGGCGAGCAGCGCCCCGGCGATCAGGAAGCGGAAGGCCAGCAGCAGCAGCGGCGGGCAGTCGGCCAGCCCGATCTTTCCCGCGGCGAAGGCCGAACTCCAGGCGAGGCAGAAGGGCACGACCAGGGCGAGCGGCGCCGCCCGCGGGTCGGTCAGGGGTAAGGGGTGCGTGGCGGCGTGCGTGGCGGCGTGCGTCATGGCCGATCCTCTCCCATGCGGAATGCTCTGCGTTGGGGAGAGGATGGCGCGGACTCTTTTCATTTGGAAATTGGATGATATCATCCATTGCATTCGAAACCTGAATGGTCGGTCCGGTGCGTGAGATGGATCTGGGCCTGCTGCGCACCTTCGTCTCGGTGGTGGACGCCGGCGGCTTCACGCGGGCCGGAGAGCGGGTGCACAAGACGCAATCGACGGTCAGCCAGCAGATCCGCCGCCTGGAGGAGCAGGTCGGCCTGCCGCTCCTCGACCGCAACAGCCGCGCCGTCGCGCTGACCGACGACGGGGAGCGGCTGCTCGGCTACGCCCGCCGGCTGCTGGCGCTGAACGACGAGGCGAACGCCGTGCTGTCCGGGCGCCCGGCGGCGGAGGTGGTGCGGCTGGGCGTACCGGAGGATTACGCGGTGGAGCGGTTGCCCCGCCTGCTCGCCGACTTCGCGCGGGCGAACCGGCGGCTGCGGCTGGACGTGCGCTGCGATCTGTCGGTGCGGCTGCGCGCGGACGTGGAGTGCGGCGACCTCGACATCGCCCTGGTCAAGCAGGAACCCGGACGCCCCGGCGCGCTGCGCGCGTGGCGGGAGCCGCTCTGCTGGGTCGGCCCGGCGGTGGAGGATCTGCACCGCGATGACCCGCTGCCGCTGGTGCTGTTCCCCCAGGGCTGCGTCTACCGCAACCGCGCGGTGCATGAGCTGGAGCGCGCCGGGCGGCGCTGGCGGGTGGCCTATTCAAGCCCCAACCACGCCGGGGTGCGCGCCGCGGTGTCCGGCGGGCTGGGCGTCAGCGTGCTTCCCCACAGCGCCCTGCCTGCCGGAGCGCGCTTCCTGGGCGTGGCGGACGGATTGCCCGCGCTGCCGGAGACGGAACTGGCGCTGCTGACCGGAGGCGCGGCGCGGGGTGGCGGGGTGGAGCTGGTCACCGGCCTGCTGATGGAAAGCCTTCCGGAGCCGGTGTGGGCGTGACGGGGCTACCCGGCGCAACCACTCCTCTCGCACCGTTGCGCCACGTCCCCAAAGCGCCATAGAACAGGCCAGGAACCATATCCAGGTATGGCGAAGAACAGGGTTGAGGGACCAAGGGCATGGCGCGACGGAGAAGCGGAGCACCGCGAGGCGGCCGGAGGGGCCGTCCGCTGACGCTGGGCGGGCTGATCGCCGTTCTGCTGGCGCTGGCTGCGGTCTATGCGGCGGAGCGCTTCCACCTCGTCCCGCCCGGCACGCTGGATTCCATCTTCGGGGAGGAGAAGACGCAGCGCCCCCGGCCCATTCCCCGTCCCGTCCCGGACGCCAGCATCGACTACGCCGCGGTCGCCGCCCAGCTCGACCGCATCCGGGTGGAGGAGGAGCGCCGCCGCGGCTATGTGCGGGACGAGTGGCCGCACTGGCTGACCCTCGACGCCAAATGCCTGAACACGCGCGAGCAGGTGCTGATCCGCGATTCCGCGAAGCCGGCGAAGCTGTCCGCCAACGGCTGTTCCGTGCAGTCCGGAGTCTGGAACGATCCCTACACCGGCGAAACCTTCACCGAGCCGAAACAGGTGGACATCGACCACCGCGTGCCGCTGGAGGAGGCCCATGCCAGCGGCGGCTACGACTGGCCGCGCGAGAAGCGCGCCGCTTATGCCAACGACCTGAGCGACCCGCTGACCCTCGTCACCGTCTCGGCGGCGGCCAACCGCGCCAAGGGGTCGAAGGGACCGGAGGACTGGCTTCCCCCGCGGGAGGAGTACATCTGCGCTTATGTGGCGGGCTGGATCGCCGTGAAAGCGCGCTGGGAGCTGACCATGGACGAGCGGGAGCGCGTCACCGTCGGCAACATCCTGTCCGACTGCCGCCGCACCGCCGTGGGGACTCGGCCCGCTCGCTGACCCGCCTTCCCAACAAAATCATGCGCCGGTATGCACGGCCATCCCCTGATGTCACTTTTGAAACCTGGCCGAACTTGTTAGAACCTTCGTATGCGGTCTTCCTGACGGAACGGCGGCGGGTGTCGAGGGGAGCGGCCGGACGTCATGGCGAGGGAACGCGGTCTGCGGACGACGGTGGCTCTGACCGGCGCCGTTCTGGTCCTTGGCGTCTCCGTTGTGCTGGCGGCACTGACCGGCCTGCGCTCCCGCGAGCGGATCGAAAGCGAGATCGGTCACTCGCTGGCGGAAGCCGCGCACAACATGGCCGACCGGCTGGACCGCTCCATGTGGTCGCGCGCGAGCGAGATCGGCATGCTGGCCAAGCTCGGCATCACGCCGGCCATGGACGATCCGGTCCGGCTGCGCTGGCTGCTGGAGCAGTTCCAGGAGTTCTTCCCGACCGTCTCCTGGATGGGCGTGACCGACACCAAGGGCAAGGTGCTGGCCGCCACCGGGGGCCTGCTGGACGGCGTTGACATTTCCCAGCGACCGGTCTTCCGCAACGGGCAGAAATCGCAGTTCGTCGGTGACGTGCACGACGCGGTGATGCTGGCCTTCCTGCTGCCGAACCCGACGGGCGAGGCCATGAAGTTCGTCGACATCTCCACCCCCGTGCACAACGACCGGGGCGAGGTCGTCGGTGTGCTGGCCACGCATCTGAGCTGGGAGTGGACGCGCGAGATCCGCCGCTCCCTGATGGACACCATGCGGGGCCGCTCCGAGTTGGAGCTGATCGTGGTCGCGGCGGACCGCACCGTGCTGCTCGGCCCCCGCGAAATGCTCGGCACCAGCCTGGACATCGCGGCGGTGCGGAGCGCGCAGAAGAACGAGAGCGGCTGGATCGTCGAACGCTGGCCGGACGGGCAGCGCTACCTGACCGGCTACGCCTATGGCAACGGCTATCTGAGTTACCCGGGCCTGGGCTGGAGCGTGGTGGCCCGCCAGCCGCTGGCCGTCGCCTACGCCCCGGCCACCGCCCAGATGGTCGAGACCGTGCTGGCCGGCGGCGCCATGGTGCTGCTGTTCAGCGTGCTCGGCTGGATGGCCGCCGGGCGGGTCACCCGGCCGCTGCGTCGCATCGCCCAGGCGGCGGAGCGCATCCGCAGCGGCGAACGCGGGGCGGAAATGCCGGTGCTGGGCGGCAGCGCGGAAATCACCTCGCTGTCGGCGACGCTGCGCGATCTGGTGGACGGGCTGACCCACCGCGACGCCGCCCTGGTCCGGCTGGAGGACATCGCCTATCAGGACCGGCTGACCGGCCTGCCGAACCGCCGCTACTTCGAGCAGTATGTGGAGGCCACGACCGCCGGCAACGGCTCCGCCGCCTTCCTCTACATTGATCTGGACGGCTTCAAACCGGTGAACGACCGGCTGGGCCACGATGCGGGCGACCTCGTGCTGCGTCAGGTGGGGGAACGTCTGGCCGCCTGCTTCCGCGGCGACGACGTGGTGGCCCGGCTGGGCGGCGACGAGTTCGCCGCGGTGCTGCCGCAACGCGCCGGGGTCGAGCCGCCGGACCTGGACGGGCTGGCCCGCCGCATCATCGAGGCGGTGAACGAACCCGTCGGCATCGACGGCGAGGCGGTGCGGGTCGGCTGCTCCATCGGCATCTCCCTGTGGCCCGAGGATTCGCCCGACGTGGCGGAAACCCTGCGCCGCGCCGATCAGGCGCTCTATCAGGCCAAGCGCGCGGGCCGCAACCGCGGCATCCGCTGGACGGCGGACCTGCCGCCCTCCCCCGCCGAGAGCCGGGGCATAGCCGCGGAGGCGACAGAGACCCCAGCGTCCTAGGCCCCGCGGCCAAGCCTCCGCCAAGCGGGGAACCGCGTCCGGCGGGGCGCCCGGCCAGCGGTGGGTAAGGCCGTTGCACGCTGGAGCCTTGGCCCTTTTCTGCCGTTTCATGTCCATCGGAGCACGATTCGGACGGCCATGGCGGGAGATTTGGAAGATGAGCCTTGACACCAAGGGACAGCGGGCCCGCATGCTGCGTCTGCTCGCCGTCGTCGAGCATTATGAGCGCAACAGCGCGGCCGGCGCGCAACTGATGCGGGGCACGCGCTACGAGCTGGCGGTGCAGGCCACCGACGTGAACGGCGACCGCTGCCTGTTTCCGGCCTGCAACTGCGCCCAGGCCGACTGCTCGCGCCAGCCGCCCGCCGGCCCGCAGCTCAGCTGGTGCGGTCCGCGCGGCGGCTGGAAGATGCGGTGACGATCCGCAAGGAATGATCAGTAATGGGGCGGGGGCGGCTCGTCCTGCGGCGCGCGGGAAACCCCGGACTCCAGTTCCGCGATCCGGTCGCGCAGGCGACGCATCTGCGCCGTCATGAGGTCGATGGCCCGCCCCTGCTCGAACAGCACGGCGGACATCTCCTCGGCCATACGCTCGTGATGGGCGAGGCGGGATTCCAGCTCGGTCAGGCGGCTTTCGGCGTCGGCGTCCATAATGGCCCTGCGGTGTCGCGGTAGGGACAGAGCTTTAGAACCGCTCCGCCGGCCAAGGCAAGATCAATGCACCATCAATGCAGCCGGTATCAATGCAGCCGGCCTTGTGCGATCACCCAGCGCTCAACGATCTGAAGCGCCTGCGGCACGTCCAGTTCCGGATGATGCCAGCGCAGCACCACCGTGGCGGCCTCCAGCGCGTGGCGGTCGGGGCGCCCGCAATCGACCAGTTCGCGGTAGGCCCGCTCCACCACCGGACGGCAGCCGCAGACCGCGGCCTCGCAGGCGGCGAAGCGCTCCGCCGGATCGCGCTCCGGCCCGGTTCTCCGCTCGGCCGCCATCAGGTCGTCTCCGGGCCTTTGCGCTGGACGCGGCGCCCGAAGATCTCCAGTCGCTGCCCGATCATGTCGAAGCCGAGATGCCGGGCGATCCGGGTGACGGCGGCCTCCAGTTCCGGGTCCTGGAACTCCACCACCTCGCCGGTTTCGATGTCGATCAGGTGATGGTGGTGGTCGCCCCGCGCCTCCTCGTAACGGGCCCGCCCATCACCGAAATCGTGGCGCTGGATGATCCCGATCTCCTCGAACAGCCGCATGGACCGGTAGACGGTCGCCAGACTGATTCCGGCGTCGATCGCCGCCGCGCGGCGGTAGACCTCCTCCACATCGGGGTGATCGGCGGCTTCCGACAGGACGCGGGCGATGATCCGGCGCTGGCCGGTCATCTTCAACCCCCGCTCGGCGCAGGCGCGTTCGAGCCGCGACGGCAGGGCTTCTTCGGGCGTGGTCACGGGGCCGGTCCTTTCCGATGCCTAACCCATGGACTCAAAGAGATGGAGAGGAATCCCGAAAAGGACAACGGTCATCCGCAAGACCTGGACAAATGGCCGGGGACGGATGGCCGGCCCTCCGACCCATGGCATCGGGCGAACGGCTTCCACGAGGCAGACGGACACCCCCATCTCGCAGTCGCATCACCACCCGATACCCCGGATGACCCGGACGGGCTCCCCCACCGGGACACCGCAACCCACCTTCCGCCACCGCGTTTTTTGCCGCAGTCATCCGTACATGAAGCAGACGCCGGAACACAGGAAAGATCGGATGAAATCCAAGTTTTCGAGATGTCGATCCAATTCCATTTTATGCACGTAGACATTCGAAGCCGCCCCTTCATCAACATCCCCCAGGGAAGACCGAGCCCATGGACATGAGGACTCTTGTTGAGGACGACGGCGACTCCATCGACATCACGCTGCACCCTCTGGAAAATCCGCGAAAATTTGAGAAGATTTGGATTGATCTGGAACGGCGCGCCGACGGATCCTTCTTCCTGAGCTGGCAGTGGATCGGCAATTGGCTGGCCTCCCTGCCCCCCGGCACGCGGCCCCACGCGCTGGTTGCCCGGCGCGGCGGACAGGTCGTCGGGTTGGCGCTCCTCTGCCCGCGCACGCAATGGCGTTTCGGTCTGCTGCGCACACGCTGCTGGCTGCTGCACGAGACCGGGGAGCGGACCTTCGACCGGCTCTTCGTGGAATACAACGGCATCCTGGCGGACCGGAGCTGCGCGGACGCCGTGCTGGCCGCCTGCTTCGACTGGCTGGGACGCCGCCTGACCAATTGGGACGAGCTGGTGCTGGGCGGGCTGGAGCCCGGGGCGGAAGCGGCGGTGCGGCTCGCCGCGGCGCGGCAGGGCCACGAGTTGCAGGTCCGGGTCGCCGACAGCTGCCAATGGGTCGATCTGGACGGCGTGCGCCGGCAGGGGGCCGGCTACCTCGCCAGCCTCGGCAAGAACACCCGCGCCGCGGTGCGCCGGGCCATGCGGCTCTACACGGAGCGCGGCCCCCTGACCTACCGCGTCGCCGCGACGGCGGACGAGGCGCTGGAGGATTTCCACGCCATGGAGATCCTGCATCAGGCGAGCTGGAACGCCCGCGGTCAGTCCGGCGCCTTCTCGAACCCGGCCTTCCGCCCCTTCCACGAGCGGCTGATCGCCGGCGGCGTGCCGGCGGGGACGGTGCGGCTGTGCCGGGTCAGCGCCGGGGACGCGGTCATCGGCTATCTCTACAACTTCGTCCATCGCGGGCGGGTGATGAACTACCAGGGCGGTTTCGCCTATGAGGCCGACAACCGGCTGAAGCCCGGTCTGGTCGCCCATGTCCTGGCCATCGAGGACACGCTGGCCCGCGGCGAGGACTGCTATGACTTCATGTCCACCCCGGCGGGGCACAAGCCGCTGCTGTCCAACACGGAGCAGCCGATGAACTGGATCGCGCTCGGCCCCGACCGGCTGAGCCGCCAGATCGACACCCGCCTGCGCCGAGTCAAGGCGGGTTTGGCCGACCGGATGAGGCGGCTGATCCGCAGCCCGCTGCCCCTGATGAACCGCTAGAGACGCAACCGCAGGGCCGCCGACCGGGCGGTTGGAGGATGCCGAGAATGAAGAACACCCCCGCCGCCATGAAGTCCGCCGCCATCAACCCCGCCTTGGCCTGCGTGATGGGCGACATGGACATGGTCCGCCCGCTGGGGCTGGCCGGGCTGCGCTGCGCCGTGGTCACCCATCCCGGCGCCCCCGCCCTGCACTCCCGCTTCACCAGGGACGCCATCCTGTGGGACGACCCTGCGCGCAACCCGGACGGGCTGGTCGAGGTGATGATGGCCTTCGCCAAGGACCAGCCGGAAAAGCCGGTCCTCTATTTCCAGGACGACACCCAGCTCCTGCTCGTCTCGCGCAACCGGGACCGTCTCGCGGAGGGGTTCCGCTTCGCCATCGCCGACGCCGAGCTGGTGGAGGATCTGGTCGACAAGGGCCGCTTCCAGGCGCTGGCCGAGCGGCTGGACCTGCCCGTCCCGGCGACCCACCGCCTTTATCCGACCCGCGAGGCGGCACCCGACGTGGTGGACCTGCGCTTTCCCCTGATCGTCAAGCCGCTGACCCGCCGCCGGGTGTGGGACGAGGCGGACGGCTTCGCCAAGGCCATCCAGGTCGACTCCGCGGAGGAACTGCGCGCCCTGTGGCCGCGGCTGGCGGCGGTCGGGCTCGACCTGCTGGTGCAGGAGATGATCCCCGGCCCGGAAACCCGGATCGAGAGCTACCACGTCTATGTCGATGAGCGCGGCGGCGTGGCCGGGGAGTTCACGGGTGCAAAGATCCGCACCTACCCGCTCGCCTACGGGCACAGCACCGCCCTGACCATCACCGACGCGCCGGACGTGGCGGCGCTGGGCCGCTCGCTGACCGAACGGCTGGGCCTGCGCGGCGTCGCCAAGTTCGATTTCAAGCGCGCCCCGGACGGCTCGCTGCATCTGCTGGAGGTCAACCCGCGCTTTAACCTGTGGCACCATCTGGGGGCGGTGGCCGGGGTCAACCTGCCGGCGCTGGTCCACGCCGACCGGCTCGGCCTGCCGCGTCCGGCGGTGGGCAAGGCGCGGGCCGGGGCGCGCTGGTGCCACATCACCAAGGACCGGCTGGCAGCAAAGGACAGCGGCCTGTCGATGGCCACGTGGCTGCCCTGGGTGCTGGGCTGCGAGGCCAAGGCCATCGCGCTCGACGACCCCATGCCCTTCCTGCACAACCAGCTCGCCCGTTTCCTGCCGTCGCGTGCGCCTCACGACGCGCCCGGCGGCGCGATGACGGCGCAATGAGGGTGCCGCGGCGATGAGGATCGGCATCCTGTCGGACATCCACGCCAACCGCGAGGCGCTGGAGGCCACGCTCGCCGACATGCGCGGCGCCGGGGTGGAGCGCGTCGTCTGCCTGGGCGACGTGGTGGGCTACAACACCGACCCGTCGCCCTGCATCGCCCTGCTGCGCGAGGCCGGAGCGGTCTGCGTCGCCGGCAACCACGACCGCGCGGTGACCCGCCAGATCCCCACCGACGGCTTCAGCGTCCGGGCCATCCGGGCCATCGCCTGGACGCGCAAGCGCCTGCCGCCGGAGGACGTCGCGTGGCTGTCCGCCCTGCCGCTGAAGACCAGCGTCGGCGACCAGCTCGTCGCCGTTCACGGGGCCTTGCATGTGGACCGGGGCTGCGAACTGGTCCGGCTGAACAGCGATGATCGACTGCGGCGCACGGCGCAGGCCCTGCTCGGCCACCCCTCCGGCGCCCGCGTCTGCGCCTATGGTCACACGCACCGGCTCGGCATCCACGAATACCGCAACGGCGAACTGTCGGAGCACGATCCCGACAGCGAGGTCGCCCTGCGCGGCGGCTCCTGCTATCTGCTCAATCCCGGCACGGTGGGGGAGCCGCGGAGCGAGGAGCGGCGGGCGACCTGGATGCTGTTCGACACCGGCCGCAGGACGGTGAGCGTGCGGCGGGTCGCCTACGACGACCGCGCGGCCTTCGACAAGACGCGCCGGGCGGGGATCGAGCCGCGGCGCCTGCTGTCCATTCCGGCGCCGTTGCGCGCCGCCCTTCAGGGCGGGCTGCGGCGGATGGGGATTTACGAGATGGTGCGGCGGGTCATCAACTCGTGACCCGTTTCCTCATTGAACCGTCGCCAGCATCAGCAGCGACGCGCCGAGCGGCAACAGGGCGAGCAGCAGCTTGAGCATGGGTCCAGCCATCGGGGTCTCGCAAGGGGGGGCTTCAAACGCGCGCGACTTTAGCCGGACGGCGGGCAATTATCTGTGACAAATCCCTCAACCCAGCCATCCCCTCCCGCGTCCTGAAAAATTTTCCTTTTGATCCAATCTCTCGGCAAATCCGTATCAACTCTTTGGTGCTATCGTCGGTTCCGCCGCAGGACGGGCTATCGGCAACCGGCGGCATCCAACGAGTCTTCGACGACACGGACCGGCGGGAGTGTGGACAATGAATTGGTTCCGAAACGCCAAGGTCGGCCTTCGGCTGATGCTGAGCTTCTCCAGCATCCTGGTGCTGATGGTCGCCCTGGCGGCCATCGCCATCTACAAGGTCAACAGCATCAACGACAGCCTTTCCACCATCAACGACGTCAACAACGTCAAGCAGCGCTACGCCATCAACTTCCGCGGCAGCGTGCATGACCGGGCGATCAGCCTGCGCGACGTCACGCTCCTCTCCGACGACGCCGCGCTCAAGGCCGAACTCGCCACCATCGACCGGCTGGCCGCCGATTACGCGCGCTCGGCCGAGCAGTTGGACCGCATGTTCGCCGTCGGCACCCACATCAGCACCAAGGAGCGCGAGATCCTCGCCTCCATCAAACAGACGGAGGCCAAGACCCTGCCGCTGGCCCGCGGCGTCATCGAGGCGCGCCAAGCCGGCGACACCGCCCGCGCCGTCAAGATCCTGGTCGAGCAGGCCCGCCCCGGCTTCACCGAGTGGCTGGCCCGCATCAACGCCTTCATCGACCTTCAGGAAGCCGAGAGCCAAGCGGTGGCGAAGCACGCCCGGACGGTGTCCGAGAGCTTCCAGGTTCTGATGATCTCGCTGTGCGCGGTGACCGTCCTGCTCGGCGCCGGACTCGCCTGGTGGTCGATCCTGACGGTGCGGCCGCTGCGCCGCTTGACCGACACGACGCTGAAGCTGGCCGAGGGCGACCTGACCATCGCGGTGCCGCAGGCGACCAGCCGCGACGAGGTCGGCGAGATCATCCGCGCCGTCCAGGTCTTCAAGGATAACATGGTCCGCGCCCGCCGCATGGAGTCGGAGAAGGAGGAGACGGAACGCCGCGCCGAGGCCGAGAAGCGCGAGGCGATGAACGGGCTGGCCGACCAGTTCGAGCGCAGCGTCGGCTCCATCGTCGAGCTGGTGTCCCACGCCGCCGCCGAGTTGGAGGGCGCCGCCCAGACGCTGAACGCCACCATGGAGCGGGCCAACGATCAGGCCGGCACCGTCGCCGCCGCGGCGACCCAGGCGACCGCCAACGTGGAATCGGTGGCGGCGGCCTGCGGGCAGCTCGCCGGGTCGGTCAGCAGCATCGGCCAGCAGGTCCGCCAGTCCGCCGACATCGCCAACCGCGCCGTCCGCAACGCCGAGGACACCCAGGCGACCGCGGAAGGTCTGGTCAGCACGTCGCAGAAGATCGGGGAGGTGGTGCAGCTCATCAACTCGATCGCCCAGCAGACCAACCTGCTGGCGCTGAACGCGACCATCGAGGCGGCCCGCGCGGGCGAGGCCGGCAAGGGCTTCGCGGTGGTGGCGAGCGAGGTGAAGAATCTCGCCAACCAGACCGCCAAGGCGACGGAGGATATCACCGCCCAGATCGCCGGGGTTCAGGACGTGACCCTGCGCACCGTGCAGTCGATCCGGGAAATCGCCCAGGTCATCGGCGAGAGCAGCCAGATCGCCGACGACATCGCCCAGGCGGTCGAGCAGCAGGGCATCGCCACCCAGGAGATTGCCCGCAACGTCCAGCAGGCCTCGGCGGGCACCGCGGAGGTGTCGGGGGCCATCGTACAGGTCAGCGGCGCCGCCTCGCAGGGCGGGACCGCGGCGGGCCGCGTGCTGGGCAGCGCCCAGGAATTGAGCCGCTCCGCCGCCCGCCTGCGGACGGAGGTCAGCGGCTTCCTCGCGAAGGTCCGCGCGGCTTAACGAGGCGATTTATTCCCTCTCCCCTCCGGGGAGAGGGTTAGGGTGAGGGGGTTGCGCTTGTGCCGGACGTACCGCCATGCGCAACCCCCTCACCGGCTCTCAGCGGATGCCAGAGGCATTCGCCTGCCGCCGTGAGCGCTGGCCTTCGGCCAGCGCGAGAGGCCCTACGGGCCACCCCCTCCCCGGAGGGGAGAGGGCTAGAATGGGCCCAAGACAGGAAGCTCCCCCGGCCTCACGCCGGGGAGCGGTCCTTGTACTTCACGATGACGTACAGCGCGTGAATCATGCCCGGAATGTAGCCGAGCAGGGTCAGCAGCACGTTGATCCAGAACTGGGCGCCGAACCCCACCTGGAGGAAGACGCCGACGGGCGGCAGCAGAAGCGCCAGGATGATGCGTATGATGTCCATGCCGCGATAACGCTCCCGCCCCGCCCCCGGTTCCCTTCGCCGTTCGCGATCCTCAGCCCAGCAGGCCGATCTGGTCGAAGGGCAGATGGTCGAACCCATGCTGGTACACCGCCGAGCCGGCGGCCGGCGCGAAGTTGTCGTGCGCGGCGTCGGTGAACTGCGGGTCGACGGTGAAGGACCCCTTGTCGTAGCCGGCGGCCTGCCACTGCGCCAGCGTGCCGATGGCGCCGCTCGCCATCACCTGCGGCCAGACCTGGAACAACGCCTCGTTGGGGTCGAGGCCGGCGTAGAAGTTGCCGGTGAAGGTCCCCGCCGTCTTCGGCCCGTCGATGGCGACCGCGCGGCCGTCCCCGGCGTCCACGATGTTCTGGGTGATGGTGTTGTTCGCCATCGGCGTGCCCTTCCAGCCGCCCCAGCCGACGCTCTGCTGCAGGCCGATCTGGGTGCCCAGATTGTCGGCCAGGATGTTGTCGGTGACCGTGTTGTTCCAGCCGCCGTGCAGGAAGATGCCGCCGACGTTGTCGTGGACGACGTTGCCCTTCACCGTGGTGCCGCTGGTCCAGTCGTCCAGATAGATGCCCCAGCTCACCAGCTTCGTCGGGTCGAGGAAGGTGGGGGAGACCTTGCCGTCCCAGGTCACGTTGCCGAAGGCGGTGGTGCCCGACACCTCGTTGTAGGCCACCGTGTGGCCGGCCAGATCCTGCTGGCGGTTGATCAGGTAGATGCCGCCGCCGTCGCTGGTCTCCTGGTTGGCGCCGACGATTTTGTTGTGGGTGATAGTCGCCCGGTAGGTGGCGTCACCCGATGCCTGGACGGAGCCGACCGCGATGGCCTTGCCCGGCGTGTCCTCGATCTGGTTGTGGGTGATGGCGACGTCGTTGCTGCCGTTCACCCACAGCGCGTCGCCGCCGTGGTCGACGGCGCTGGCGTGCTGGATCAGGTTGTCCGACACCTTGGTGAAGTTGGAACCCGCCTTGACGTAGACGGCCTCCCGCCCGGTCTCGGCGAAATGGTTGCCGGAGACGGTGCTGTTGGCGCTGCCCTCCACCGTGATGCCGTAGCCGGTGTTGGTGACGGTGTTGTTCTTGAAGGTCAGGCCGGCGGCGTTGTTGGCATAGACCGCGTGCCCGTCCGGCGCGCCGTCGGTCAGGGTCAGCCCCTCGATCGTCACGTTCTTGGCACCGCCCAGCCCGATCAGAACGGGAAGCTGTGCGGCGACGACCTTGTGCCCGGCGACCGCCCCGCCCTCCGGCTTGAAAAGCACCTGGTTGGACGCCTTGTCGAAGAACCACTCCCGCGCGGTGTCGAGCTGATCCTTGCCGTTGAACAGGTAGAAGCGGCTGCCGGCGCCGAGCGCGTCGTAGGTGCCCTGGGCCAGCGTGATGGTGTTGCTGCCGTAGTCGATGCTCTTCACCGGCACGGTCATGTTGTCGTATCCGTGCTGGCTGAAGACGCTGACCATCAGCCCGTCGGTGCTCGAATAGGTCGGGATCGCCCCCGCCTTGAAGCCGAACTGGGTGGAGGCGTTGGCCCCGGCCTTGGTGGCGATCAGCCAGCCGCCGTCGATGGGGTGGCTGGGGTCGGCGTTGGGTGTGCGGGCCACCGTCTGCCGATCGCCGTCCATCGACAGGTCGAGCACCGCCTTGGACCCGCCGGGAAGCTGCGCGCTGTAGAGGCCGTTGCCGCGCGACACCCAGTTGTCAACCAGCGAGCCGCCGTGGAAGACCGGCTTCTCGCTGCCGTAGGCGGCGAAGCGGACCCCGCTGTCCTGGCCGTCCAGCCAGAGCATGTCCTTCATGTAGTAGTCGCCGCCGCGGACGTAGGTCACGTCGATGTTCGGGTCGGCGCGCATGGCGTCGCGAGCGGCGGTCAGAGTCGCCTTCGGCCCGTCGGTGCCGTTGGCGTTGGGAGCGGCCAGCTTGCCCGACCAGCTGTCCTTGCCGTTGGTCGCCACGAAGATCGCCGGCCCGGTCGGGGCGGGGGACGGCGTGGGGGTCGGCGTCGGCGTGGCCGTACCGGTGGCGAAGAAGCTCTTGTCGGCGTCCACCACCAGCGTGCCGTTCCACCACATCCCGGACTGGCCCTTGACCACGTCCTTCCCGTCCAAGGCACCCTTGTCGTAGGTGACGATGCTGTCGGTGGCGGAGACGGACTTGCCGTTGATCGTGACCTTGTTGACGATCAGTGAGCGGTCCTGCCCGTTCACCACGGCGTCGTTGTCATACTGGATCTGCACCTTGTGCGCCTGGTCCGGCGCCACGTTGGCGGTGAAGCTGTAGTCCTTGGCCGCGGTGCCGACCGTGCCCTCCCCCACCTTCTTGCCGTCAACCATCAGGTTGAAATGCGCGTTGGTGCCGCCCGCCGAGATACCCTGCGCGTTCACCACGAAGGTCGAGGTTCCGGCAACCGGCGCCGCCGGGGCGGCGGGGAAGTCGGAGGCCGGGGTGTCCACCACCAGCGTGCCGTTCCACCACATCCCGGACTGGCCCTTGACCACGTCCTTGCCGTCGAGCGCGCCCTTGTCGTAGGTGACGTTGGCGTCGGTCGGCTTGTGGGTCTTGCCGTTGATGGAGACCCCGCTGACGATCAGCGAGCGGTCCTGGCCGTTCACCACGGCGTCGTTGTCGTATTGGATCTGCACCTTGTGCGCCTGCGCCGCGGTGACCGGCACCGTAAAGCTGTAGGCGGTCGGGCTGGTGGCGTTCACGGTTGCCTGGCCCACCTCGACGCCGTCGATCAACAGGCGGAAATGCGGCCAGATGCCTCCGGCGGACTGCCCATAGGCACTCACGACAATCTTGGCGTCGGTCTTGCCCGTGGTGGTCGAAGCCATTGGATGGTTCCCTCGCTCTTATGCTCAACGGCGGCGAGCATGGCGGGGCCGGCCAGACATTTGTGCGCCATTTTGATAACAGGCGACGGACACCGGGTCCGTGCTTCTATCCGCCGCCGCCTATGACGGGAGAGGCGGTTGAACGGGAGTGATACGCACCAAAGCGCAGGCTCCCCCGGATTAAAGCGAAGCCTTACGTGTTGATGGCTTATACGGAACCAAGAGGCAGAGACCCCATGAAGAAGATCGCTGTTACCGCCCTTGTCGCCCTGTCGCTGACCGCCTGTGCCCAAAGCGGCGGCGGCAGCGGCTTGGGGACCAAGCAGACGGTCGGCGCGCTTGGCGGCGCGGCGGCTGGCGGCGTGATCGGTTCGCAGTTCGGCGGCGGCACCGGCAAGCTCATCACCACCGGTGTGGGCACGCTGCTCGGCGCCTATCTCGGCAGCGAGCTTGGCCAGTCGCTCGACCGCGCGGACGAGGGCTACGCCCAGCGCGCCGCCACCCAGGCCTATGCGGCGCCGATGGGCTCGACCATCCAGTGGAACAACCCGGAATCGGGCAACCGCGGCACCATCACCCCGATCCGCGACGGCCGCGACAACTCCGGCAACTACTGCCGCGAGTACCAGCAGACCGTCTATGTCGGCGGCAAGGCCGAGCGGGCCAACGGCACCGCCTGCCAGCAGCCGGACGGCAGCTGGCGCATCGTGTCCTAACACCCGGCACGCCCCCTGCCCCGGCCGCCGTTCCTGCTCTCGCGCGGAAACGACGGCCGGGGCGGGAGCCCCGTCACGACACCGGAAGCGCGGTCAGCCGGATCGCCACTTGCTTGGTGTGCGGGCTGACGGCGATGATCTCCCATGCCGCACCAGACTCGGCGGCATATTCCATGAAGGCGCGGTACTCGTCCTCGCGCCAGGTCCGGTTCCCGATGAACTCGTCGAAGACCAGAACCGTCCCCGCCCGGAAGCGCGACGCCAGGGCGGTCAGCACCGTCCGCGCCGACGAGTAGATGTCGCTGTCCACATTGACGAAGCGCACCGCGCCGTCATGGGCCGTCAGGAAGGGCGGCAGCGTGTCCTCGAACCAGCCCGCGTGCAGCACCGCGTTGTCGCGCACCGGCGGCAGGCTCTTGCCCGTGCTGAGCACGCCGCGCGGCGCGTTCACCCAGCCCTCCGGCAGCCCTTCGAACGAATCGAAGCCGTGCACGGTCTGCCCGGCCACCGCGGCGATCTGGTTCAGCGACGTGCCGCGGCGCACGCCGAATTCCAGCACCAAACCGGGCACCCAGGCCCTCTCCAGCGCGAAACGCAGCAGGTCCGCCCCCACACCGAACAACCGCGCGTCCGGGGCGAGGTGCGGACGAATCGCCGTCACCGCCTCCACCAGGGCCAAGCGCTTCGGCTGACCGGCCAGCTTCTCGCCGTACAGCGCCTCGGCCTCCGCGTCGCGGCCCAGCAGCAGCAGATAGGCGCACAGGAAGCCCCAGTATTTGCCCGCCGCCCCCGGACAGTCCGCGGCCCGGCGCAGGCGGCGCAGCGCGTCCTCCACCCCGTTCAGGCCCAGTGCCGCGGCATGGCTGCCGAACCACGCGGCGGCGTGTTCCGGATCGTCGGCCAGCCGCTCGTCGAAGACGGCCAGCGCGCCCGCCGCGTCGCCGAGATGGGCGAGACTGACCGCCCGCTCATAGAGGATGTCCGCCGACCGGTTTCCGGCGGTCAGCGCCTCTCCGGTCACCTCCAGCACTTCTTCATAGAGGGCGTCGCGGCGGTAGGCGCCGGCCAGCGCCTCGCGGAGGCCGGGATAGGCGGGATCGGCCGCCGCGACCCGCTCCAGCCACCGCACGGCCTGCAAGCGGTCTCCGCCAGCCAGCACGGCCTGGGCCAGATGATAGAGGGTTTCCGAGTGCCCCGGCTCGCGCGTCAGGGCACGGCGCAGCGCGGCGGTGGCGGCGGTGGCGTCGCGGCGGCCCAGAGCGGCCATGCCGGTCAGCCGGTCGCGCTCGGCGGACCCGGCAGAGTCAGCCGCGGTGTCCCGCAGCAGGCGCACCGCCTGCCGGTAATGCCGCGCCGCGATCAGGCGGCGCGCTTCGGTCAGAACCTCATCCACGGGGAAAACCTGTCGGTCGGGCATGGTCGGAATGGGGCACAGATGCCCCGCGTCAGCGGCGGGATGCAAGTGCCGCCTGCGGCCCTTGGCGGGGTGAAAAGAAAGAAATGCCCCCTTCGATATTTTTCCCTTTGACAGGGGGCCGCCTGGATTGCTATTCACCCGCTCCCGCCGGACGCTGCCGTAGCTCAGTGGTAGAGCACTCCCTTGGTAAGGGAGAGGTCGAGAGTTCAATCCTCTCTGGCAGCACCATGGGGCCGTAGCTCAGATGGGAGAGCGCCTCGTTCGCAATGAGGAGGTCAGGGGTTCGATCCCCCTCGGCTCCACCAACTTCTTCGGCGGTTGGTTGGTTGACTTGAGTAAGTTGGGTAAGGTTGAATTTAGTGCTTGCTTCGGCGGTCTTTGTTCTTTAGAAGGTCGCCTACGACGCGGGTGTAGCTCAGTTGGTTAGAGCGCCGGCCTGTCACGCCGGAGGCCGCGGGTTCAAGTCCCGTCACTCGCGCCACGTTTCTTGTGGTTAGGTTTAGGTATCTCGCGGTTTGGTCCTGTAGCTCAGCGGGAGAGCACTACGTTGACATCGTAGGGGTCACTGGTTCAATCCCAGTCGGGACCACCATTGGGGGATCGTCTAGCGGTAGGACTCCAGACTCTGACTCTGGCTACCTAGGTTCGAATCCTAGTCCCCCAACCAAACCACCTACTCTTCCTCCTCCACCCACACATCGCCTGATCGTCGCGGCTCGCCGCCCCATTCCGATGCCTCTTTTTGTTGCTCGTCCGTTGACGGCAACCTGAGGTAAGGTTTCGTTAACGAAACTCGGGATGCGGGAGTTGGAACCATGCTGCGACTGGGCACGAAGGTCCGGCATCATGGGCAGGACGCCATGGTGATCGCGCGGACCTTGGGTGGGCATCCATCCTATGATTTGCGGCTGGCCGACGGCAGCATCGTGAAGTACGCCCGGGAGGCGGACTGCGAGGCCATGCCGTCCGATGGCGGTTTCCGGCCGGCTGTCGGCACGGGTTCGGCGGAAGGCCGCCCCGGCTGAGTTTCCAGGTCAGAACGCCGCGAAACAGCGCCGTTGCCGAATCCCCTCCACCCGCGCAATATCGCGCGATGGAACGGCTGGAAGACAATGGCGGCTGCCCACGGCAGCGCTGGCGGGTGATCGAAGGTGGCGGGGCCCCGGTCGAGGTGTCCGGCACGCCCCGGGATGGCGGCGCGCTCCCGGACGGCGCCGCGGAGGCCACGGCGCGCCCGGTGCCTGAGGATTATGGGCTGACTCGGGAGGATTTGCGAATCTGGTACGCGCCGGGCCGTGTCGGGGTCCTGCTCGCCCTGGCGGCCACGCTGGGGATGGCGGGGATGCAGGCCTACGACGCCGGGCGGCTGTCCGATCCCTGGATCTTGGGCGCCCTGCCCGGCCTGCTCTACGGCACGCTGATCGGCGGATTCGCCGGAATGGGGCTGATGGTGCTGGTCCACTGGTGCGACCCGCTGGTCGGCATGGCCTGGCCGACCTACGCGCGGCTGCGTCGATACCGCGACGCGCTGGCCACCGCGGTCGCCGCCGAGCGAAGCGTCAATGAACGGATGCCCTGACCGCCGGACACCGATCGCCGCCGCTGCCACCAGCGGTGGAAATGCAGGGCCTATCCCATTCGAACGATGGTGCAGCGGCGCGCCGACCCAATCTGCTTAAGAGCAGACAGGAGGAACGCAGTGAACCGATTCGACGAAAAAGTCTATCGCGTGACGAAGCGCCGGGACGGGCCGAGCCTTCAGGAACAGAAGAGCCAGTTGCTCCGCCTGAAGCAGGATCTCGAACAGTTCAAGTCCCGTCAGGCGGGCGCCGCGGTCGTCGGCAGCCTGCAGGCGCGCATCCGCGAGCTGGAATCCTCGCTGTCCCGCGCCGAGGCGGCGCGGGTGACGGACCGCGATGCCCGCCGCCCCCGCGGCGACGAGGAGGATGCGGAGTCCGGCACCATGCCGATGCCGGAGGACACCATGCGCGCCACCTCCAGCCGCTTCCCGCCGCGCGGACGGCCCGGTCGGACCTTCTGAGCCGCAGAGACGTCACCCCCCACGGCCCGGACCATCCTCCGGGCCGTCGCCTTGTCTGGCTGCCCCGTAGCTTGGGCGTTTCCATGGCCGGGCGATCCGGGGTCCGGTTGATCCAGATCAGGGCGGGTCCTGGTCGAACTTCATACCTTTGGCTCGGTTCCAGGACCTTAGTCTGATTTTGGCCTGGACCGGACGTCCGAATCGAGCGCGCCGTTGACGGCGCCGAAGCGAGACAGACCAGGGGTACAAGACATGACCTTCTCCGTCGCCACCATTGCCGCCGAAGCCGTTGCCCCGCCGCCGATTCCCGCCCCGCAGCCGCGGACGGCGGAGGCGGTGACCGGTCGTTGCGCCGGCTGCTCGGCACGGAGCAAGGGCCTGTGCGGCGCCTTGACCGCCGGGGACCTTCCCGACCTGTCAACGACGTCCCGTCCGCTGGACCTGCTGTCGGCGACCCCGGTGGTGATGGAGGGGGAGGAGGCCGATGCCGTCTTCACCGTCATGTCGGGCATGCTGAAGCTCTACAAGACCCTGCCGGACGGTCGGCAGCAGATCACCGGATTCGCCACCGCGGGCGACGTGATCGGGCTGGCGGTGGGCACGGGCTACGCCTACACCGCGGAGACGGTCACCGCCTCCACCGTCTGCCGCATGTCGCGAACGGCGCTGCGCCGCCTGATGGAGCGGCACCCGGCGGTGCAGGGGCGGCTGCTCGCCATGACCTCGGTCGAGCTGTCGGCGGCGCAGGACCAGATCCTGCTGCTCGGCTGCAAGACGGCGGTGGAGCGGGTGTCCAGCTTCCTCCTCGCCCTGTCGCGGCGGTCGCGGCCCCTAGCGGACGGCACGCCCAGCGTCTTCCTTCCCATGCCGAAGGTGGACATCGGCGCCTATCTCGGCCTGCGCCCCGAAACGCTGTCGCGCGTCCTGCGCAAGCTGGAGGGCGCCGGGGCGATCACCCGCCTGACCAACGACCGCATCCGCATCGAGGACCCGGCGGTGCTCGAAGCCGCCGCCTGATCCCCCGCTCCATTCCGTTTCAGGCCCGGCCCGCCACCGGATAGCCCTCGCCGCCGAACCCCGCCGCCACGTCCTTCACGAAGGCCTGCCCGACCCGGCGATAGCCCAGCCGGGTGAACAGGCCCGCAGCGTCGAGCTTCGGCGCGGTCGCCGCGACGACGCAGCCGCGCTCGTCCACCACCACCGACGAGCAGCCCAGCTTACGCGCCAGCAGGTCGATGCCGTCGGCCTGCGCCGCCGAGGTCACCGCCGCGTCGAACAGCCCCACCGCGATGAAGATCGGCACCGTCAGCACGCGGATCATTCCTTCGGCACTGACGCGGTAGCAGAACAGGCCGCGGATGTGGCCGTCGCTCATCTCGCAGGCCATCACCCCGCCGTCGCCGCCGGACTGCAGGAAGAGGGAGGCCACCTCCCGCCACTCGTCCAGGGTCATGTTGCGGTGCAGGGTCTGGACGACGGGCAGCGCCTGATCGGCCTGGGTCTTGGCAAGCGGGGCGAGGATGAAGCTTCTGGGCATGGGCGGGCGATCCTTTCGCGGGCATTCTCCCCGATGCCCCGGTCCGTCGCTTTGATTTTGGTCATGCGCCGCGCCGGTGGAGCGATTGCGCAGAGGCGGTGTTTCCACAGGACAGCCCACCCCATCATCGGAAACCGGACATGAGCCCCTACCCGCCGCCCCGCCAGGAACCCGACGTGCCGATCCCCATGCCGCCGCCGCCCGACGCCCCGCCGGACGAGCCGGTGGAGGCCCCGCCCATGCCCGGCGAGCCGCAGGAACCCGTGTAGCGGACCATCAGGGCTTGCGGCGGTAGAGCGCCATCGCGCGCTCCAGAATGCCCGGCGCCGAATAGTCACCGAGGAACAGGTCGCCCAGCGCGCGGCGCATCCGCGCCCGGATGCGGGAACGGATGGCGTTGCGCAACGCTTCCTCCTGCATGTGGCAGCGGCGGCAGAGATTCTTCGGGCGGGCCTCCGGGTTGCCGGAGGGGCGGACCGGGCGGACGACGACCTGCACGTCGCGGGTCTCGGCATACTCCACCACGTCGGGCCAGGCCGCCCGCCGCCCGCGCCCGTCGCGCCAGGTCTGGTCGGCGGCGTCGTACCAACGCCCGTCCGGCAGGCAGCGCACGACGGCGCCGCCGGGCCGCCCGCAGCAGCGGCAGCGGTTCTCCCCGCTGGCGCCCTTGCGGGCGGCCGGATCGAGGTCGGGTCGGAGAATCTTTGCGCGGAGCGGTCTGGTCATGGCTTGATGCCTGCCTCGGGGCCGGGACTGCCCCTGCGGGACGTGGCTCATGACATGGATGGGCTCGGATCGCCAGTGCGAATTTGTGAAAAGTTCTCCAGAGACCGCGCCCTATGGACATGACCTCCCCCGACACTTCCGGCGCCGACGAGTCCGCCGACCCGCATCTGGTGCACGAGCTGGCCAGCGCCCACCCCGACGTGGTGACCGCCGCCGCCGCGGGCGTGGCGCGGGTGGCCCATGGCGAGGGGCTGGGTCTGGTGCCGCTCGGCCTGCCGTTGCCCAAGGGCAAGCGCGACCTGCTGGTCCCGGCGGAGCGCCGCGAGGCGGTGCTTCTGGAAATCCAGGGGACGCTCGACCGCGCGCGGCGGCGCAACGCCCTGCTCTCCCAGGGGCGACGCGCGCTGGAGGGCTGGTCGACCAGCCTGCACCCGGCGGACGACCGCACGCGGGTCAGGGCGGTGCGCAGCGAGGACCTGCCCTGGCCCGGCCTGCCCGCCCCGGTGCGGCTCCAGGTGTCACGCGCGCTCGACGCCATGGAACTGGCCGACCTGACGGACGACGATCTGGCCCTGCGGCTGGAGGGCGACCCGGCGCTGGCCACCGCGCTGGAGGACGCGCTGTCGCGCACCGCCGCCCGGCTGCACCGCTACGCTGGGGAGACGGACGGAACGGAGGACAGCTGGACCTTCGCCTCGCTGGCCGACCGGCTGTCCCGCGCCGCCCGCAACCGCCATGGCGTGGACGAGTTGCTGGAGCGCTGGGACCGCGAGTTCGCCGTGTGGCGGCGCGAGCGGGCGGAGGCGCGCGGCCGCGCCTATGTGGACCGGCATTTCGACCTCGCCCGCTTCGAGAAGCTGTTCCCGGTGGCCCGCGGGCTGGGGCGGCGGCTGGTCCTGGTGGTCGGCCCGACCAACTCCGGCAAGACCCACCACGCCATCGAGGCGCTGAGGGGCGCCTGGGACGGCATCTATCTGGCGCCGCTGCGCCTGCTGGCGCTGGAGGTGATGGAGCGGCTGAACGCAGAGGGCACACCCGCCTCCCTGCTGACCGGCGAGGAGGCGATCACGACGCCCGGCGCCCGCCACACCGCCTCGACCATCGAGGTGATGGACCCCGACCGCCCGGTGGAGGTGGCGGTGATCGACGAGATCCAGATGCTCGCCGATCCCGACCGCGGCTGGGCCTGGACGGCGGCGCTGATGGGCGCGCCGGCGGACACCGTCTACATCCTGGGCGCCCCGGAGGCCCGTCCGCTGGTCGAGCGGGTGGCGGCCCATCTCGGCGAGCGGCTGGAGGTGATCGAACTGGAGCGCAAGGTGCCGCTGACCCTGATCGACCGCCGCCTGAACTGGGAGGAGGTGGAGCCCGGCGACGCGCTGATCGCCTTCTCCCGACGGGAAATCCATTCCGTGCGCGACACGCTGCGCGCCAAGGGCCTGTCGGTCGCCGCGGTCTACGGCGCGCTGGCCCCGGAGGTGCGGCGGCGGGAGGCGGCGCGCTTCCTGTCCGGCGAGGCCGACGTGGTGGTGGCGACCGACGCCATCGGCATGGGGCTGAACCTGCCCTGCCGCCGCGTGCTGTTCACCGCGCTGGAGAAGTTCGACGGGACCAGCGTCCGCCCGCTGACCGCGACGGAGGTCAAGCAGATCGCCGGCCGTGCCGGGCGCTTCGGCAAATTCGAGTCGGGGGAGTTCGGCGTGGTCGGCCGCGGCACGCCGCAGGCCCTGCGCACTCTGTTGGAGAAGGCGGACGGACGGCTGCGGGCCGACGCCCCGCTGACCGTGCGGCCGACCCGCGCCATGCTGGCCCGTCTGGCCGGGCATATCGGGACGGAGGAGACGGTCCTGCTGCTCGACTGCTTCGCCGACGCCCGCACGGCTGGGTCGCCCTACCGGGTGGGCGACTTGTCGGGGATGCGGCGGCTGGCGGTGATGTTGGACGAGCGGCGGCTGAGCCTGCCCGCCAAGCTGGACCTGCTGCTGATCCCCGCCGACCTGGAGGACGAGGCCGAGGCACGCATCCTCGCCGCCATCCTCGGCGCCGTGGAGGCCGGGGAGCCGTCACCGCTCGGGCGCTTCGTCCCGGCGCGGCTCGACGGGCTGGACGGGGCGGCGCTGGAGGGGTTGTCGCGGGCCTGCGACCTCTATTACTGGGCGGCGCGCAAGTTCCCGTCCCTGTTCCCGGAACGGGAGGCTGTGCGCAGCCGCCGCGGCGAGGTCAGCCGGCGTCTGGCCGATCTGCTCGCCACGCGCGGGGCGCGGTCCGCCGGGCAGCGGCGCGAGCCGCCGCCCAAGGCCGGTTTCCGCGGCGCCCCGCGCAAGCGCTTCGGACCGCGACGGTAGAGCGGGCTTACATCCCACCGGGATAGTTCGGGCCGCCGCCGCCCTCGGGGACGACCCAGTTGATGTTCTGGGTGGGGTCCTTGATGTCGCAGGTCTTGCAGTGCACGCAGTTCTGCGCGTTGATCTGCAGGCGCGG
>NZ_JAEPIV010000001.1:0-445 GCF_016632405.1 Azospirillum aestuarii | reverse complement strand
TTGACCGCGATCGGCACCGACGCGTCCTTCAGCGTCAGGTGCGCCGGCTGGTCCTCCTCGTGGTTGGTGTTCGACAGATACACCGACGACAGCCGGTCGAACGACACCACGCCATCCGGCTTGGGATAGGCGATCTTCGGCATCTCCGACGCCCGCTTCAGCGTCTCGTGGTCGCCGTGCCGGTGGTGCAGCGTCCACGGCGACTTGCCCTTGGTCGCCGTCTCGTAGGCCGCGTTCGCCAGACCCGCCCACAGACCTTTCTGGAAGCCCGGACGGATGTTGCGCACCGCGTGCAACTCCGACCACACCCAGGACGCCTTCAGCTTCTCCGGATAGGCCACCGCCTCGCGCGCCGGTGCATCGGCAGACAGCAGTTCGAACACCGCCTCGGCCGCCAGCATGCCCGACTTCATCGCGGTGTGGTTGCCCTTGATCTTCGGCACGT